>JAGXGW010000063.1 GCA_024636555.1 Paracoccaceae bacterium
GATGATGACAGCCTGCGCGCGGGCGGGAAGATCGACCATCAGACCACCTCGTGTCCGGCGGCGCGCAACTGCCGCGCGATTTCCGCGATATGGGCTGGCCCCACCTCGCAACAGCCGCCGACGATCGTGGCCCCTTGCGCGATCCAGCCCATCGCATGGGTGGCATAGGCCTCCGGCCCCAGATCCTGCCGCGCTGACAGGGCATCTACCGTGGGTTTATCCTTGAGAAACCCTTCCGCGATGCGCGTAAACCCGTTGGCATAGGCACCGAATGGTTTGCCCCCCTGCGCCAGAATATCCATCGCGGCGGGAATCGCCTCGGGGGTGGAGCAGTTGATCAAAAGCGCCTCAGCCCCCTGTGCGACCTCCGACACATCGGCCAAAGCCTCGCCCGAGCGCAGGCGGGTGCCGTCTACATCGTCCACGGTCAGCGCCAGCCAGACAGGCAAGCCCGCTTGCAAAGCCCCCTCCATCACCGCGCGTGCATGGGCAAGCGATGCAACGGTTTCGCAGATCAGCAGATCGCAGCGCTTGGCCAAGCCCATAGCCAATTCGGCATAAAGCGGCACGGCAATATCATGGGCGGGGTGGATATCGGGGCGGTAGCTGGCGATCAGCGGGCCGATGCTGCCCGCAATCCGGCCTGCGCCATGCGCTTCCCGTGCCGCCTGCGCCTCGGACATAGACAAATCGAGCAGCGATGATTGTTGCCCCTCCAGCGGTGTGCCCGCCAGCCTGTCATGGTGCAGGGCGTAGCTGTTGGTCGTGGCGATGGTGGCTCCGGCTGCAAAGTAATCGTCATGCACCGCCCGCACCAAGCCGGGATGGTCCACCATCACTTGGGTCGACCACAAGGGCGTTGGCTTGTCGCCAGCGCGATGCACCAGTTCCTGCCCCATTCCTCCGTCCAGAAGAGTAATCCTGCTCATGCCCTGATCCTTTCATTGGCCGGATCCCAGAGCGGGCCATCCGGCTGCACTGTTGCCGCAAAACGCTGGCCGAAGATCTCGACCTCCAGCGTTGTTCCGGCTTGTGCCAGATCGGCACGGACCATGCCAAGGGCGACAGATGCGCCCACGCGGGTGCCCCATGTGCTGCTTGTCGTCTCGCCCACGATTGTCCCGTCATGCCAGAGCGTCGACATGTAGGGCGCGTCCTGATCGCCTGCCTGCACTGTCAGAGTGACGAAGCGTTTGGTGACACCTGCCTGTTTCTCGGCCATCAGGGCGGCTTTTCCGGGGAAGTCCTTGGACCAGTCGATGAAGCGTTCCAGCCCGCCTTGCAGCAGGGTGTAATCGGTGGATAGGTCCCCCTTCCACGCGCGATAGCCTTTTTCGATCCTGAGCGCATTCAGTGCGAACATGCCAAAGGGTTTCGCCCCCGCGTCCGTGATCGCATCCCAGATCGCAGGCGCATCTTGCGGGGTGCAATGCACCTCCCACCCCAGCTCACCCGCAAAGGAGACGCGGATCAGGATGCAATCCACCCCGCAAACCTGCACCTCTTGCACCGACAGCCACGGCAACGACAGGTCCGCATCGGTCAGCGGTTGCAGGATGTTGCGCGCCTGCGGTCCGGTGACGAGCAGACAGTCGTATTTGTCCGAGCGGTCATGCACGGTGATGCCGTCCGGAGCCTGCCGCGACAGCAACTCGCCATCGTGCAGTTGCGCCACGCCTGCCGTGATCAGCCACGTGCAATCAGGGCTGCGCGGGATCACCGACATTTCCGTCACGATCCGGCCCTTGGTATCGGCAAAATAGGCCAGCCCGATCCGCCCTGCGCGCGGGATGCGCGATGCGGTGAGGCTATCGACAAAGGCCTCCGCCCCCGGCCCTTCCACCGACAGGCGGGTGAAGCCCGATATCGCGATCACCCCGCAGCTATCACGCACGGCCGCGCATTCCTGGGCCACGCGCACGGCCCAAGGGCCTGCGCGGTCCCATGTCTGACTGCCTTCCCACGTGGTATCGTCGGCCGGCTGCGCGAACCAGTTGGCCCGCTCCCACCCGTTATAGGCCCCGAATTGCGCACCGGCGTCCTTCAACCGCCCGTGCAGCGCTGACAGCTTGCGATCCGCTCCGGCAGGCCAGCGGGCATGCGGGAAATGCATCCCGTATTCGTGCCCGTAAACCTCCATCCCCTTGGCGATGCAGTAATCACGATCCTCGAACCCGGTGAAGCGGCGCGGATCGCAGGACCACATATCCCATTCGGTGCCGCCTTCGATCACCCATTCCGCCAGCACCTTGCCCGCGCCGCCGCCCTGACAGATGCCGAAGGTGAAAACACACGCCTCGAACGCGTTGGGCAGGCCGGGCATCGGGCCGATCAGCGGGTTGCCATCGGGCGTATAGGGGATCGGGCCATTGATGACCTTGCTGAGCCTCGCCTGTTCCAGCAGGGGCACACGCGCCATCGCATCGCCGATATGCCATTCCAGCCGCTCCAGATCATCGGGGAAAAGCTGGAAGCTGAAATCCTCGGGCATGGGATCATCGGGGGCGATCCAATGGGCGCGGCAATTCCCCTCATAGGGGCCAAGATTGAAGCCGTTCTTTTCCTGTCGCAGGTAGTAGCTGCTATCGACATCGCGCAGCAGCGGCAGTTTGGCGGCATTCGCCTTGGACCATTCGGCCAGTTCCAGGATCTCGTCGAACAGCAGATACTGATGACTCATCACCATCATCGGCACCTCGCGGCCGCACATCGCGCCAACCTCACGCGCATAATAGCCCGCCGCATTCACGACCTTCTCGCAGCGCACCTCGCCCTTGGGGGTGACGATAACCCATTCATCCCCCTCGCGGCGCACTGCCGTGACAGGGCAGAACCGCTCGATCCGCGCGCCCATCTGACGTGCGCCTTTTGCCAGCGCCTGCGTCAACTGCGCGGGGTCGATATCGCCATCATTGGGATCATAAAGCGCGCCTTGCAGATCATGCGTTTCCAGAAACGGATAGCGCTCGCGCATCTCGTCAGGACCGAGCAGATCCAGATCCATCCCCTGATAGCGGCCCATCCCGACGACACGGGCAAATTCCTGCATCCGTTCGCGGCTATGGCCCAGACGCAGCGATCCGGTGACGTGGTAGTTCATCGGATAATCCACCTCGGCCCCCAAGCGCCGGTAGAGATCCGCCGAATAGCGCTGCATGTTCATGATCGACCAGCTTGACGAAAACGTGGGCACATTGCCCGCTGCATGCCACGTGGAGCCCGCTGTCAACTCGTTGCGTTCCAACAACAGACAATCGGACCAGCCCGCCAATGCCAGATGATAGAGCGCCGATGCGCCCACCACGCCGCCACCGATGATGACCACCCGCGCCTGTGTCGGAAAATCCGCCATGCCATATCCCTTCCGTCCGTCGCCGTTCCTGCGACTATCGGACGGGCTGCACGCTCTATCAATCCACATAAATCGGGTTTATTAATCGAACAAAGCGATTAGGGGCCGCAATGCAGACCGAGCTTCTGGAAACCTTCCTTGATCTGTGCGAGACGCGCAGCTTCAATCGCACCGCCGACCGGCTGGGCGTAACGCAATCGACCGTCTCCAGCCGGGTACGCGCGCTTGAGCGGGCGCTGGGCTGCCGGCTGTTCCACCGCTCGCGCGCAGGCACCGGCCTGACCACCGAGGGGTTGCGTTTCGAGCCGCATGCCCGCGCCCTGCGCCAAGGCTGGACCGAGGCGTTGCACGATACCGCCGGATCGGGCAGCCGTGCCATGACCCTGCGGATCGGGTTGCAACGCGACCTGACGGATCACCATATCGGCGGCTGGATGCGCCAGTTCCGTATCGCGCTGCCGGAAGCCGCTTTTTACATCGAGGCCGATTTTTCCGCGCAGATGTGTGCCGATCTGATCAGCGGCGCGCTTGATCTGGCCTTATTGTTCACACCAAAGCCACAACCGGATCTGCATTTCGAAACAATCGGAGAGCTTGGTTACAGAATGGTCGCAACCTTCCCCACATCGCTGGCCGATCTGAAACAGGAGCGCTATGTCCGCGCCAATATCTCGCCCGCCTTCAGCGCCGCCCATACAGGTCTTTTGCCGCATCTGACGGCGGCCCCTGTCTCCAGCGGTCAGAGCGCTACCGTATCGGGGTTGATCCTGTCGCTGGAAGGGGCTGGCTACGTGCTGGAAGATACCGCGCGGGCGCTGATCGACGTAGGCCAAGCCCATCCGGTGATGGGCGCGCCGCGCATCCCGCAGCCGGTTTTTGTTGCCCTACCGCTACGCCAGCGCCACCGCCCGTTGCAGCGGCGGCTGGTGACACTTCTGAGGGCCTATTTCACCGCCATTGCTCCCTACAAATGAAAAACCCGCACCGAGGGCACGGGCGGGTTTGACACGGTCAGGACGGGGAGGCCCCTACCACTCGGTCGGGCCTTTGTCGGCAAAGGCATGGACCAGAAAATCGATGAAGGCGCGCACCTTGGGCTGGGTGAAGCGACCGGGCGGGTAGACCGCATAGATGCCCTGCGTCTCGACAGGCAGATCGGGGATCGCATCCTCGACAAGGCCTTTGTTCAGTGCGTCGGCATAGAGAAAGCTGGGCAGATAGGCGATGCCAAGCCCCGCCACGCAGGCGTTGAGCAGGGATTGCCCGTCATTCACGCTCAGCCAGCCAGCGGTCCGCACCTGTCGTTTCTCGCCCGAGGGGGCTGTGAGCTTCCAGACATTGCCGTTCGACTGGTTGGAATAATGCAGCAGTTTGTGATCGTTGAGATCGTCGATCTTCTGCGGGCGACCGTATTTCTGGAAATAACCGGGGCTGGCGATCATCCGCTTTGTCGTCTCGGTCAGCTTGCGGGCACGCAATGTGCTGTCCTCCAACTCACCGATCCGCACGGCCATGTCGAAACCTTCGCTGATCAGTTCGACATAGCGATTGTTCAGCACCATGTTGACGGTGATATCAGGGAATTCCGACAGGAACTCACCCAGCACAGGCGACAGATGGTTGACCCCGAAATCGGTGGCCACGGATATCCGCAACAGACCGGAGGGGGCCGATTGCATCGATGTCACCAGCGCATCCGCCTCGCCTGCGTCATTCAGCACGCGGCGGGCACGGTCGTAATAGGCCAGACCGATCTCTGTCGGGCTGACGCGGCGGGTTGTGCGGTTGAGAAGCCGCGCCCCCAAGCGGGCCTCGAGGCTGGAGACGTGTTTGGATACTGCGGATTTAGAAATGCCCATTTTCTTGGCGGCATCTGTGAACCCGCCTTGATCCACAACCGTGGCAAAGGCCTCCATTTCAGTCAGACGGTCCATGCGCGACACCCTTTTGTTTGCGTTGTTTCCGATATCACGGCCAATTCGGGCATCACTGGGGCAGTGTGCGGACAATATAAGGGTATTGTCAGGGATCGTTAATGGCATGGAAACAGGTGCCCACATCGAAAACCGGCGGTTTCAGACGCGTGGATAGCGTGCGATGACCCGGCACAGAAGGCTCCGCTGTCCGGAAAACCCTGCAAATCCATCCGGACGGCCCCATAAAATTTTTCATCAAAGCTGACCATATTCAACAACTTAACCCGCCGCAGCAGGGACGGTTCCCGTTGATGTCGGTCATTCGTCATCAGATGCCGCATGAAATTGACCGGGCGGGCGGGCCGTGTAACAGCCGCGAGCGCCGCGCATCAAGGCATCTCATCCACCATGATCCGTGAGCGGGATGTTGAGGAAACAACGGCAGGACCGGGGCTTTGCCCCGGACCCCGGGATATTTCACGCAAGCACAAGCAGGCTCAAAGCGTGGCGGCCAGCCGTGTGCCCTGATCAATCGCGCGCTTTGCGTCGAGTTCCGCGGCAACATCCGCGCCACCGATCACATGCGGCGTTTTTCCCCGTGCGACCAGAGCATCGGCAAGGCTACGATCCGGGACCTGTCCGGCACAGAGCACGACCGATTGCGCCGGGATCACCCGCGGGTTTTCGCGGGCTTCACCGAAGCTGATATGCAGCCCCTCGTCATCGATACGCTCATAGTTGACGCCGCCGACCATCTCCACAGCCTTCATTTTCAGCGCGGCACGGTGGATCCATCCGGTTGTCTTGCCCAGACGTTTTCCCGGACGCTCGGCCTTGCGTTGCAACAAGGTGACCTGCCGCGCAGGCCCTTCGGGGCGCGGACCCTCAGGGGCAAGACCGCCACGCGCCTGTTCAGGATCGGTGACGCCCCATTCGCGCATCCAGTCGGGAATATCCGTGGTGGGGCTTTGCCCGGCATGGACAAGATATTCCGACACGTCGAAGCCGATCCCACCGGCCCCTACGACGGCGACTGTCTCTCCGGCATCGGCCTTGCCTGTCAGCACGTCGATATAGCTGAGAACATTGGCGCGGTCCTGACCCGGAATGCCCGGATCGCGGGGCAGAACACCTGTTGCGATCACGATCTCGTCGAAACCTCCCAGATCGTCGGCGCCGACCTGCATGCCAAGGCGCAGGTCGATGCCCGCATCGGCGACCATGACCTCGTACCAATCCACCAACCCGTGAAATTCCTCCTTGCCGGGGATCTGGCGGGCCAGATTCAACTGTCCTCCGATCCGCGCGGCGCGGTCGAACAGCGTGACCTTGTGACCCCGATCCGCCGCCGTCAGCGCCACCGACAATCCGGCAGGGCCGGCACCGACAACGGCCACCGTCCTGGGCGTTGTGGCAGGCGCAATGACCAGTTCCGTCTCGTGGCAGGCGCGGGGATTGACCAGACAGCTTGAGATCTTGCCGCTGAACGTATGATCCAGACAGGCCTGGTTGCAGGCGATGCAGGGCGCGATCCTGTCGGCGCGGCCAGCCATGGCCTTGGCGACGAAATCGGCATCCGCCAGCAGGGGACGCGCCATCGAGACCATATCGGCGCATCCCGTCGCCAGCACCTGCTCGGCCACTTCGGGCGTGTTGATCCGGTTCGATGTGATCACCGGAATCGCCACATGCCCCATCAGCTTTTGCGTGACCCACGCAAAGGCCGCGCGCGGCACCGAGGTCGCAATCGTGGGCACGCGCGCCTCATGCCAGCCGATGCCGGTGTTGATGATGCTCGCCCCTGCCGCCTCGACCTTTTTCGCCAGTTGGAGCACCTCATCAAAGGTGGACCCGTTGGGGATCAGATCGATCATCGACAGCCGGTAGATGATGATGAAGTCATCCCCCACAGCTTCGCGGACGCGTTTGACCACCTCGACAGGCAGGCGCATGCGGTTTTCGTAACTGCCGCCCCATCGGTCTGTGCGTTTGTTGGTATGGGTCACGAGGAACTGGTTGAGGAAATATCCCTCCGATCCCATCACCTCCACCCCGTCATACCCAGCCTCGCGCGCGCGGGCGGCAGCGGTGGCGATGTCATGGATCTGCTTCTCGATCCCCTCCTCGTCCAGTTCCTTGGGCGGAAACGGCGAGATCGGCGATTTGATCGGGCTGGCGGAGACGCATTCAGGCCCGTAGGCATAGCGCCCCGCATGCAGGATCTGCATGGCGATCTTGCCGCCGCCGTCATGCACCCTGTCCGTCACGATCCGGTGGTTGGCGATATCCTTATCGGTGAACAGACCCGCCGCCCCGGGAAACACCCCGCCTTCACGGTTAGGGGCCATGCCGCCGGTCACCATCAGCCCGACGCCGCCGCGCGCGCGGGCGGCGTAGAATTCAGCCACCCGGTTCCAGTCCTTCGTCTCCTCCAGCCCGGTATGCATGGAGCCCATCAGAACGCGGTTTTTCAGAGTGGTATGGCCCAGATCCAGCGGCGCCAGAAGATGAGGGTAATCGGTCATAAGCAGCCTCCCGTTTTCAGGTATCTGATCGAAAGGCCTGCGTTTTGTCATCCAAAACCCAGCGTCATCACCTTACATCGTTTCCAGACAATGCCGCCGGAAGGCGCGTTTGAGCAGATCGAGCTCCTCGCGCAGCAGATCCATTTCGGCGCGGATGTCATCGGCCAGCGCCTCTCCCGCCAGAATGGCGAAACTGTCGAGCGTTTCGCCGGTATCGGCATTGCGGATCAGGATGGTCTCCACGCCATCGCTCAGGGCGTCGCGCGGCACGGGAATCCGCAGCAGCCAACTGCTGGCATCATCCATCTCCTTGAGATCGGCACCGGGGACAGGCTGTTCCAGATGGGTCACGGCGATAGCAGGCCGGATGCCCACGGCCGTGCCGGTCACGATCCCTTCCCAGATGCCCTGAAACAAACGGGTCTTCGTTACGGTCAGATCACTCACAGGGCCATCCTTGCAATCAGGGTTGGGTCAAAACGCAACGGCTCAACGATCATCGCGGCTTACAACTCCGCACGGGGGCGACGGCTGAACGTCAGGTCGCGCAAGACAAGCTGGTTCATTTCGGGACTCTCGAAAATCAGATCGATCCATGCTTTTTCCACACGCTTTTCATTCATGCTGGAATAGGCCAGATCAAATTCAACCATCACATCGTCCTCGTGCAGTGGCAATTCGCGCACGATCTGTTCGGTATTGGGGCCGTGACGTATGTTGAGCCGCGCAAAGATCTCGAGCGGCTTTTCCATTTCGATGATCGTGTTCAGCCGGATCAGGTGACGCCGTTTGAGACCCGCCACCGCTTCGGGTGGCAGGTCTATGACCAGTGACAGAAACGACCCGTCAAACCGGAACATATCCATTCTGAGGCCGAACGGGGCCAGATCCTGTTCGCGGCGGTTCCGGAGCTGGCGCAGGGTCAGCTCCGAACGTTCGCAATCGTGAAACAGCGTCACCTCGTTGCCCAGCATGCTTTTGCTCTGGACCGAGGCCATGCCGGGCACAGGCAGCGGGCCGCGCCACAGTTCGGGGCGCCAGTTCCAGTCAGATCCGTGCGGACGCTGGAAGGCGGTGGAACCGATCATCGGCAGCGCCAGACGGCTTTCGGAAACATGGATCAGATCATTGAGATGCTGGCGCAACTGGCGCGCGCGCAAGCGTTGTTGGCGCAAAACTGTGAGATCGGACGTGCTGGCCTGACGCGCGGCCTTGGCCCAACGGTTGCGGCTGCGGGCAAAAAGCAGCGCCTGAAACATCTTGCCGCCCAGTGTGGTCATCGTGCTGAACTATCCTTGCGCTGGGTCGGAGCGGGTTCACTCATCATAACATCATTTAACGACACAATACTTAATCCATCAACCGACTGACGCAAATCAGGAAACGATTGTCCTCTTCATTCTGCGGCGGCCGGAGCAGACGCCGCAACAGGCGTCGTTGCTGCGGCCTGCGCAACTGCCTGTGCGGCGGCACTTTGTGTCCGGATCGCGTCAGCCAGTTCGATCAGCAGTCGCATCCCCTGATCACCCGACATCGGCCCGCCGGCCGCCCCGTAAAGCGCAAGGCCGACGACCTGATCACCAACGCGCATCAGTCCGCGCCAATGCCGCTCGTCCGCGCTGGGTGGCACTCTGGCCCCGCCCTCGACCTGCAGCAGGCTCAGATCATCGCGGCTGACCGCCTTGATGACGCGCCCGCGGTCCAAGGCCGTCTGGAACGCGCGGCTGTCGATGCTTGTGTCGTCACCCTGTACGGTCGACACCGACAGCGTGATGATCGCCGGTTCCACGAACACGCCCGTCGCTTCCCCTGTCAGGGTGGCGCAGCTTGAGATCAGGGCAAAGGCACCGCCGCGCCGGTCGCTGAGGCTGTTCGCATCGATGCAATATCCCGGTGGCGGGGTGATCACGACAGAACCAGCCGCCAGAGCGGCCTGCTGCAGGACAGGCGCGCCGCCGGGGCCACCCCCTGTCTGCAGACAGCCCGCCAAGGCCAGAACCAGCAAGAGCCCGAGCCCCGCCCGGAGCGACAGCACGGCAGGGATCCTAAAGATCCATATAGATGTGTTTCTCGGCCTTGGCCCCCGGATGTGTCACCGCGCCCTTGTAGGTTTCGCCGACGACCTGTGCATATTTCCAAAGTGCGCCGCTGGCGTAGATCGTGGGACGCGGGCCTTTCCAATCGGCCTTGCGCGCTTCAAGCTCGGCCTCGGTCAGCGCGACGCTGATTTCCCCCTTGAGCGCGTTGAGCGTGATCATGTCACCGTCTTTCAGCAGGGCGATCGGGCCGCAATGGGCGGCTTCCGGTCCGACATGGCCAACGCAGAAACCGCGTGTGGCACCCGAAAAGCGGCCATCGGTGATCAGCGCCACTTTCTTGCCCATGCCTTGGCCCGAGATCGCAGCGGTGGTGGCCAGCATTTCGCGCATGCCGGGGCCACCGGCGGGGCCTTCGTTGCGGATGACGATGACATCGCCTTCCTTGTAATCGCGGCGCTGGACGGCGGCGAAAGCGTCTTCCTCGCATTCGAACACGCGGGCGGGGCCGGTAAAGATCTGCTGATCCTCGGACATGCCTGCGACCTTCACGATGGCACCCGTCGGGGCGAGGTTGCCCTTGAGGCCGACAACGCCGCCGGTTTTGGTGATCGGGTTGGCGACGGTGTGGATGACCTTGCCATCCGCTTCGCGGGTGATCATGTCCAGCTCTTCGCCGATGCTGTTGCCGCTGGCGGTGATGCAATCCTCGTGCAGCAGGCCCGCTTTGCGCAGTTCCTTCATCACGACCGGCACGCCGCCTGCCTCATAGAGATCCTTGGCAACGTAATCGCCACCCGGCTTGAGGTTCACGAAATAGGGGGTGTCGCGGAAAATCTCGCACACGTCATCAAGATAGAAGTCGATCCCCGCCTCATGCGCGATGGCGGGCAGGTGCAGACCTGCGTTGGTGGAGCCGCCCGTGCAGGCCACGATGCGGGCTGCGTTTTCCAGCGATTTCAGCGTCACGATATCGCGGGCGCGGATGTTCTTTTCGATCAGGTTCATCACGGCGCGGCCCGACGCCTCGCCATATTGGTCGCGGCTTTCGTAAGGCGCGGGCATGCCGGAGGAGTTCATCAGCGCAAGGCCAATCGCCTCCGACACGCAGGCCATGGTGTTGGCTGTGAACTGTCCACCGCAGGCACCCGATGTCGGGCAGGCCACGCGTTCCAGAATTTCCAGCTCGGCATCCGACATATTGCCGGCCTGATGCTGGCCGACGGCTTCGAACACGTCCTGAACGGTGACGTCCTTGCCGTTCAACCGGCCCGGCAGGATCGATCCGCCGTAGATGAACACAGAGGGCGTATTGAGGCGGACCATGGCCATCATCATGCCCGGCAGCGATTTGTCGCAACCGGCAAGGCCGACGATGGCGTCATAGCAATGGCCGCGCATGGTCAGTTCGACCGTATCGGCAATCGCGTCACGGGAGGCCAGCGAGGAGCGCATGCCCTCATGGCCCATTGCGATACCGTCGGTCACGGTGATCGTGGTGAATTCGCGCGGGGTGCCGAAGGCCTGTTTGACCCCCATTTTCACGGACTGCGCCTGACGGTTCAGGGCGATGTTACAGGGGGCAGCCTCGTTCCAGCAGGTGGCGACTCCAACCAGAGGCTGGTGGATTTCCTCCTCGTTCAGACCCATGGCATAGAGATATGAACGATGCGGCGCGCGGGCGGGCCCCTCGGTCACATAGCGGCTGGGCAACTTGGATTTGTCGATGCGCGGTTTCGTGGACATGGCGGCCTCCCCGGTAACTGTGTCCGGATTGGAATAAAGAAGCAGATGCGACGGCACAAGTGCGATTGCAGAACGTGGCGTCACAGGTGCTCGGACCTGCGGAAGCGTTGACACAGAGGGCCGTCAGGCAAACACTGTCAGTGCATTACGGTAGGGAGGACGAGATGGGCATGGACAGACCTTTGACCGAAGAAGCCAGGAGCCATCAGGCCCTTGGACGGGCGTTCTTCTCGACCTCCGAAATCCGCGCCTTGGCCGAACGTTCGGACCTTTGGGGCCTGTGGCTGGTGGTGCATTGCTGGGGCACAATTGCATTGGCGCTGGCGCTTTTCGCGCTTTGGCCCAACCCGTTGACCTTTGTGTTGGCGATCATCATCATCGGCTCGCGGCAGTTGGGGTTGGCGATCCTGATGCACGAGGCGGCGCATAACGCGTTGTTCAAATCGCGCAGGCTGAACGAATTTGCAGGTGAATGGCTTTGCGGGCGGCCTATTCTGGCCGATCTTGCGGAATATCGCCGCTATCATCTCAAACATCACCGCCACACCCAGACGGAGGAAGACCCCGATCTGATCCTGTCCAAGCCCTTCCCGACAACCCGCGCCTCGCTGCGGCGCAAATTCTGGCGGGACATCACGGGGCGCACCGGCCTCAAACAACGCAGCCAACAGATTATGTTCGCGCTGAAAATGGCGGGCGAGGTCGAGGGCCAGCCCGGCGCGCAGGAACTGGCGCAGGCGTTTTCCGGCCCCGTGATCGGGCGGGCGCTGATCGCGAATGCGGTGCTGTTCGCGGCGATGTGGGCGGTAGGTGCATGGTGGTGGTGGCTGGCCTTCTGGGTGCTGCCACTGCTGACATGGTTCCAGCTTGTGCTGCGTATCCGCAATATTGCCGAGCATGGCGCGGTCGAGGCGGTGGAGGACCCGCTCCGCAACACCCGCACCACCTATGCGGGGCCGCTGATGCGCCTGCTCGTGGCACCCTACTGGGTCAACTACCATCTGGAGCACCATCTGGTCATGCACATCCCCGCGCGCAATCTGCCGAAGCTGCATGATCTGATGGTAGACCGGGGCCATGCCGGCAAAATGCAGATTGGCCGCAACTACATGGACGTGTTGCGGATCGCCTCTTCGCGCCCTGCCTGACACTTGCCCTGCCGCATAAGCCACGGTGACAGGTTGCCCTGTTCGCGGCGCGCATGACGCGCTAGGTTTGTCCTCAAGCAAAACGATACAGGCCGACCGTATGTCCTATGAAGCCCATGCAGCTTTCGTCGCGCCAGCGCGCGGCAAGCCCCAGTTATGGCGGTTTCTGGTCGGCCTTGTGCTGATCATGGTGATCATACTCGGACTGACCGTGCTGTATCAGGCGGCTGCGCTGCGGCTGGGAGGAACGGCGCTTCACCGCGACATCACGCGCCTTGAAGGGACCGGACGCACGCCCGCCGGTGTGTTGGTTCTGCTCTACAGCTTCCTTGTCATGATCCTCGCCACAGCCGTGGTCACCGCGCAACTGCACAAACGCAGCCCGCTTACCCTGCTGGGACCGCTGCCGCAGATGCTGCGCCAGTTCGGGGCGACACTCGCCGTACTCATCGCGCTTGGGCTTGCGATCACCGTTCTGCCGCCATGGGGGTACAGCGACCCTCTGACGCCCGGCGTGCCACCGCTTTTATGGCTGATGCTGCTGCCGCTCTCGCTGACGGCGGTGCTGGTGCAGACATCGGCCGAGGAAATCCTGTTTCGTGGCTATATCCAGCAACAACTTGCGGCACGGTTTGCCAGCCCGCTGATCTGGATGGTGGCCCCGGCGGTGATCTTCGGCCTGCTCCACTACCGCCCCGACGCAGGGGCCAATGGCGCGTTGATCATGCTCTGGGCCGCCGGATTTGCACTGGCCGCTGCCGATCTCACAGCGCGCGCAGGCACGCTCGGCCCCGCCATTGCGCTGCATTTCATGTCCAACACAAGTGCGCTGCTGTTTCTGGCCGCCGATGGCACGCTGTCGGGCCTTGCCCTGTTCCGGCTACAGGTGGATATGGCCGATACCGAGGCGCTGCGCCCCTATCTGATGATCGACGCGTCGGTGATCCTTGTGGGATGGCTGGCCGCGCGTGTCGCGATTCGCCGCTGATGGCGCGCCCGGCCTATGCCGCCCATGCGCAGCTGGTAGATCCCGCCCGTGCCTCCGCAGACATACGCCTGTTGCTGATCGGCATCATGGTGGTCGAAGTGGTTTTCCTTGCTTCCGTCTCCCTGATGGACCCGTTCCTGACACTGGTGCCGCTGGCCCCGCCCGACGACGTTTTGTCCGGATCGACTCCGCGCGGCCTGCTGATCCAGTTGAGCAGCTTCGCCATTCTTGGCCTTGCTGTGGTTGCAGTCTGTCGTCGCCTGCATGGCCGCGACTTTCTCAGCCTGATCGGCCCGCCCGCGGCGGCTGTACGGCAATTCCTGCGCGTCAGCCTGTTTCTTGTCACGCTGGTTCTGCTGCTGGAATTCCTGCCTCCCGACCTTGAGATGCTGGAACAGGCCGAGATGCGTCCGCTGCCACAGTGGCTTGCCATTCTGCCACTGGCGCTTGCAGCCCTGCTGATCCAGACCGGCGCGGAAGAGCTGTTCTATCGCGGCTATATCCAGCAACAGCTTGCCGCGCGCTACGCGCAGACATGGGTCTGGCTGGTTCTGCCGAGCCTGCTGTTCGCCTTCGCGCATTACACCCCCGAGGGGCCGCAGATCGCAGCGGTGCAATATGTCATCTGGTCCTTCTTCTTCGGACTGGCCGCAGCTGACCTGACCGCGCGCAGCGGCACGCTTGGACCGGCAATCGGCTTTCATTTGGTGAACAATGCGCTGGCCTTCCTGCTTTATGGCGATGTGGGCGGGGTCGATTCCGGCTTGTCGCTGTTCCTGTTTCCGCCTTATGCGCCCACGGATATGCTGCTGCCGCCCAGCTATCCGGTGGAACCGCCGCCGTTCGACCTGCGTCATTTTCTGGATGTCCCGTTCCTGCTCGAACTGGTCGGTGTCGGCATCCTTTGGGTCGGCGCCCGCATCGCGTTGCGCCGCTGATTGCAATTTAACACCCGAAGGCTTAATTCGGCCAGTGACCCGACCGATACAAGACCTCACAACAAGGCCCGCATCACATGAACTGGATCACCAATTACGTCCGCCCGCGGATCAACTCGATCTTCTCGCGCCGCGAGGTTCCTGAAAATCTGTGGACCAAATGCGAGGCCTGCGGGACGATGCTGTTCCACCGCGAACTGAGTGACAACCAGAATGTCTGCACGTCTTGCGGGCATCACATGTCGATCGTGCCGCGCGCACGGTTCGCCGCCCTGTTCGACGGCGGCATCTTTTCCGAGGTCGCGGTACCCGAAACCCTGCCCGACCCGCTGCAATTCCGCGATCAGAAAAAATATCCCGAACGGCTGAAAGGGGCGCAGAAAGCCACCGGCGAACGCGATGCGATGCTGGTTGCCACAGGCGAGATCGGCCGCACGCCCATCGTGGCTGCGGCACAGGATTTCAGCTTCATGGGCGGGTCCATGGGGATGTATGTCGGCAACGCCATTATCGCGGCCGCCGAGGAAGCCGTGAAGCTCAAGCGCCCTCTGATCCTGTTCTCCGCCGCTGGCGGTGCGCGGATGCAGGAGGGTATCCTGTCGCTGATGCAAATGCCGCGTTCGACCGTGGCGATCCAGATGCTCAAGGAAGCGGGCCTTCCCTATATCGTCGTGCTGACCCATCCGACCACCGGCGGCGTCACCGCCTCCTATGCGATGCTGGGCGACGTCCATATCGCGGAACCCGGTGCGCTGATCTGCTTTGCCGGACCGCGCGTGATCGAACAGACCATCCGCGAAAAACTGCCCGAGGGCTTCCAGCGGGCCGAATACCTGCTGGACCACGGCATGCTGGACCGTGTGACCCCGCGCACCAAACTGCGTGAGGAACTGATCACCATCACCCGGATGCTGATGCGACAGCCCCCTGCGGTCTGGGGCGACCTGCCAGCGCCGGCGCCGGAGGCCGCAGCCGAGCCTGCGCTTCCCGCACCCGACAGCAAGACCTGACGCGTCAATGACATCGCCCGGATCGGACCTCATCCTTGCGCGGATGATGGCGCTTCACCCGAAGATCATCGACCTGACGCTGGACCGTGTCTGGCGGTTGCTGCACGCCTTGGGCGATCCGCAAGACTGCCTGCCGCCTGTGATCCATATCGCAGGCACCAATGGCAAGGGCAGCACACAGGCCATGATCCGCGCGGGGTTGGAGGCAGCGGGGCATCTCGTGCATGCCTATACCTCGCCCCATCTGGCACGTTTTCACGAGCGCATCCGGCTGGCCGGAGATCTGATCTCCGAGGCGCATCTGACCGAGATGCTCAATGAATGCTACGCCGCGAATGACGGCGCGAACATCACCTATTTCGAGATCACAACCTGCGCTGCCCTTATGGCTTTTGCCCGCACACCCGCGGATTTCACGCTGCTGGAGGTTGGCCTTGGCGGGCGGCTGGATGCAACAAATGTGGTGGTTAAACCCGCCTTGTGCATCATCACGCCGGTTTCGATGGATCACGAGCAATATCTGGGCGATACCCTTGCCAAGATCGCAAGCGAGAAAGCGGGCATCCTCAAACGTGGCGTGACCTGCATCGTCGGTCCGCAGACCGAGGAGGGGCTTGAGGCAATAGAGGCCGCGGCCGCGCGGGTTGGTGCGCCCCTGCTTCTCCATGGGCAGCACTGGCATGTCGGGCGCGAGGGCGACAGGATGATCTATCAGGACGAGAACGGCCTGCTTGATCTGCCCTTGCCCAACCTGCCCGGCGCACACCAGATCAGCAACGCGGGCGCGGCCCTTGCAGCTTTGCGCTATCTGGCGCAGCCGGAGACCACTTTCGAGGCGGCGGCCACCCGCGCTTTCTGGCCTGCACGGATGCAGCGCCTGCGCGAGGGTCCTTTGGTGGATCTGGCCCCGCAGGTCGAATTGTGGCTGGACGGCGGGCATAATCCGGCTGCCGGCGAGGCGATCAGCGCGCATCTGGCGACGCTGCCCGAAATACCGACGCATCTGATCTGCGGCATGCTGAATACCAAGGATATCGGCGGCTATCTGCGCCCGATGGCACGCTATGCCGCCAGCCTTCACGCTGTCAGCATTCCTGACACCGAGGCCACCCTGCCCGCCGCGGATACCGCCAAAGCCGCCGCCGAGGCCGGTATCACCGCCACGGTCGCGGCGTCGGTCACCGCAGCTTTGGAGGATATCGCTGGGCAGGATCCGCAAGCGCGTGTGCTGATCTGCGGCTCTCTCTATCTGGCAGGATCAGTGCTGCGCGAGAACGGCTAGCCCCCAAATCCAGCACTCTCGATCGCGCTCCGCCGAAATTCCCTGAACCGAATCACTTTATGTTGACGGATTCGGATCGATTCGCCTATATCTGGATCAGTCATTGAGGCATTCCCGCCTGCCAGCATTCTTGGGTCTGCCCTTTTAGGGGGATTTTTGCCATGTTGCGCCGTTTTGGCCTGTCGTTTGTTTTTACCAGTATCGCAACACTACCCGTGACCGCACAGGATGTGCGGATCACGCAGGATATGCTGACGCGCAGCATCACCCTGAATGGCGCGGAGATCGTCATCGACCGGATCCAGGACGGTGAACACCAGCTTTCGGGCGATTTCGCCCGCACCTCGCGCGCCTGTCCGCCATTCTTCATCACACCGATGACTGCGGCTCCCGGCGTCACCACCATCGGCGAGTTGGAGGTGATGGATTTCCTCGAGACACAGGTTGCCGCTGGGACCGCCTTATTGCTGGACAGCCGTTTGCCCGAGTTCTTCGGGAAAGGCAGTATCCCGGGGAGCCTCAACCTGCCGTTTGCCACGCTCGATTCCGCCAATCCCTATCGTGACGACATTCTGATCGCGCTGGGTGCGACAGCATCCGGCGGGGGGTGGGATTTCTCATCGGCAAAGACGTTGGCCCTGTTTGGCAACGGCGCGTGGTGCGACCAGTCATCGCGCGCCATCCAGCACCTGCTGGGCGCAGGGTATCCCGCCGAGAAGCTTTTGTATTACCGTGGCGGCGTGCAGTCCTGGTTGCAGCTTGGCCTGACCCATCATATTCCGACGGGTGGTTGAGCATGAGCGCGGCAGCCCAGATGACATTCCCGCATCCCGCGCCGCAGCCCCTTCGTCTGTTCGTTCCGTTTGTTACCCGTATCCCGCGTTTACCGGAGAATTCCATGTTCCGTACCCTCGTTCTGGCCGCTGCGTTTTTTGGCATCACTTTGGCGCTGATCCTGCTGCAACCCACGCCGGACCTGCATTCTGCGGAACACGAGCATACCGTCACGCGGACAAGCACAGACACATCCCTTAATGGCACGATCCCTGCCGCGAGCTTTGCCACGTCGCAACCGGTGCCCACCCCTACACCAACGGTGGCTGCGCCAGCAAACCGGCGCCCGTCAGGTGACACGGAATTGCGCGCGATGACCCATGGTGTTCTGTCCGGCCTTGGAATTGCACCTGCAAGTCTCGATGTCGCCGATGACGGGACAGAGGCAGAAGCCGCGCTGCGGGATATGTCCCTCTCCGCGCTGGACGGATTGCGAAAGGTGACAGGTCAACCCGCCAGCGTCGAAACCCCGCTGCAACGTCTTATCGTGCAGGCGCTGCGCGCCGGACAAACCGACAGCTATATCGACACATTGCTGAACGAGGCCGCCAGTATGGGCGAAATTGCAGTGCCGCGCGCCCTGATCACCGCCGACGGTCGCGTCGACACGCATGTGATCCTGAGCAGCATCGTGGCGCAAGCGACGAAGGCCAGCGGCCAGCCGGAAGCCGCACTCGCAGCACCGGGCGGGGCGGGGGTCGAGGTTCGGACGGTGCAGCGCGCCGGTGAATCGGTGCAATACAATTTCTATACGGTGGGTCCGGGCGACAGTCTGGGGGCCATCGCTGCGAAGTTCTATGGCGACGCCGCGCGCTACAACAATATTTTCGAGGCCAACCGCACGCGTTTGTCCAGCCCGGACAAATTGCGTGTGGGACAGAGGTTGGTCATTCCGACGATTTGATCAGTTAAGGCAGGCAGGAGACGAAAGAGGGGCCGAACCAACGGCCCCCTTTCATTTTCAGGCTTCAGCTTCGCAGGCCAGTTTCCTGCAACATGCCCCTGCGTTTCGCCTCGTAATAATAGCCGCGCGCATACCACATGACGGCACGATCATGGCTGCCATCGGCCAAAAGCCACGCCCCGCGCAGATAGCGCACCGCGTAACGCAGGTTTGTTTCAGCATCCAGAAGGTCGGTAGGTTGCCCACGAAAGCCCATCGTTTTCGCCGTTTGCGGCAAGATCTGCATCAGACCGTAATACGGCCCGTTGCGGGCATTAGGGCGATGTCTGCTTTCGCGGATGATCACGCGGTGCACCAGATCGACCGGAACGTCATATTCCTGTGCAGCGTTTTCAATCAGGTGGCGCAGTTCAGGGGTCTCGTTCGCATGAAGATCCATGGACCTTGATGCCAGCGTTTCCGGGTTTTGTGCCTCGGGACTTGCACAGGCCGCAAGGGCCAGAGACATGATCAGGCCAAGAGCCGCACGTCGGGAACAGAACACCATTAATTTGCCTCGAATGTTTCCTACTGGAAAAGCAGATACCTCGCGCGCAGCATTCCACGAACAGGTTTGTTCCCGATCGGCAAAGGAGCGCCTATTCCCCCGGACCGCGCGCCCATTCGACCGACTGCATCTCCCGCAGGCGGCTGGCGGTACGCTCGAATTCGAACGTACCTTCGCCTTCGAGATACAGCAGTTCCGGCGGGGCTGCGGCAGAGCAGATGAGGCGGACTTTCGCCTCGTAAAGCGCGTCGATCAGCGTGACGAAACGCTTGGCCTCGTTGAAATTGGTCCGCCCCAGACTGGGAATATTCTCCAGAACCAGCACCCGCGCCGCCTCGGCCAGAGCCAGATAATCGGCAGCCCCCAACGGCTTGCCGCACAGCTCGTAGAACGAGGCGCGCGCCACCCCGTTGCGAAACGCTGGAATCTCGACCTCGCGCCCTTTGACATGCAAGGTCAAAGGCTCGGCCTTCCCGCCGGTCAGATCCTGCCAGATCTCCTCGATGGCGGCGCGGGCCGCATCGTTGACAGGGGTGAAGTAGACGGGTGAGCCTTCCAGCCTGTCCTGACGGTAATCGCGGTGGCTGACCAGTTCATGCACCACCATCCGCTCTTTCAGCAATTCGATGAAGGGCAGAAAAAGCTGCCGGTTCAGCCCGTGCTTGTACAAATCATCAGGCACGCGGTTTGACGTGGTCACAACCACGACTCCGGCCTTGAACAGTGCCTCGAACAGACGGCCCACGATCATCGCATCGGTGATGTCGGTGATCTGCATTTCATCGAAAGCGAGCAGCTTGACCTCTGCGGCGACAGCCTCGGCCACCGGCGCGATCGCATCCTCGACCCCGCGCTGCCGGGCCTTGTGCATGCCGTTATGGATTTCCTGCATGAACGCGTGGAAATGCACCCGCCGCACCGGCACATCCAGACTATCGACGAAAAGATCCATCAGCATCGACTTGCCGCGCCCAACGCCGCCCCAGAGATAAAGCCCCTTTGGCGGCTCGGGAGCCTTGCGGAACAACCCGCGCTTGACCGGCTGGGCCAAGGCGGCGCGGATGCGCTCGAATTCCGGCAAAACCTCCAACTGTGCGGCGTCGGGGGTCAGACTGCCCTGTTGCACACGGGCGGCATAGATCTGGGGCAGCGTTTCCATGCGCCTTCCTTAGCGCGCGGCCTGCACGGTGAAAAGACGCCAAAGTATCAATGAGTCTGACGGTGTAGCGCACATTTCCTGAATTGACGCGGCAGATGGTTCGCATAGGTTTCGCAGCGTCAGTTCAGAAAGCCCCAGATGCAATATGCCGCCCCCGCAAAACCCGCCTCCATCTTCACGCCCGTGCTGGTCGTGGGATGCGTCATCATCATGGTGTCTTTCGCCATCCGCGCCAGTTTCGGCGTGTTCCAGATTCCTATCGCCGAGGAATTCGGCTGGCTGCGCGCCGAGTTCAGCCTTGCTATCGCGATCCAGAACCTTGCCTGGGGGATCGGCCAGCCGCTGTTTGGCGCCATGGCGGAAAAGGTGGGTGACCGCAAGGCGATCATTCTGGGCGCGCTGTTCTATGCGGCGGGGCTTGTCCTGTCGTCCTTCGCGGTCACCCCGACAGAGCATCAGATCTACGAAATCCTCGTAGGCTTCGGAGTGGCAGGCACCGGATTCGGCGTGATCCTCGCCGTGGTGGGCCGCGCCTCAAGCGACGAGAACCGCTCCATGTCTCTGGCTATCGCCACAGCTGCGGGGTCTGCGGGGCAGGTGTTCGGCGCGCCGATGGCGGAATGGCTGCTCACGATGATGGCATGGCAAAGCGTGTTTCTGGTCTTTGCCGTATCCATTATTGCCGTGCTGGCCTTTCTGCCACTGATGCGCGCGCCCACGCCCCCCGCCAGCCGCGCCGAGCTGGAGGAGAGCATGGGCACGATCCTGATCAAGGCGTTCCGCGATCCGTCCTATACGCTGATCTTTCTGGGCTTTTTCAGTTGTGGCTATCAACTCGCTTTCGTCACCGCCCATTTTCCCGCCTTCGTGACCGAGATGTGCGGCCCGATCCTGCCGGGCGGCATGCTGCATTCCGTCGGTATCACCACAACCTCCGCCTTGGGGGCGGTTGCCATCTCGATCATCGGGCTGGCCAATATCGCAGGCACATTGGCCGCTGGATGGGCAGGCAAGCGCTATTCCAAGAAATATCTGCTGGCAGGTATCTATACAGGGCGCACGATCATCGCGGCGGCCTTCATTCTTGCCCCCATCACGCCGGCCTCGGTGCTGCTGTTCTCGGTCGCGATGGGGTCACTCTGGCTTGCAACGGTACCGCTCACCTCCGGGCTTATCGCGCATATCTACGGGCTGCGCTACATGGGCACGCTCTATGGCATTGTCTTTTTCAGCCACCAGTTGGGCAGCTTCATGGGAGTCTGGCTGGGCGGCAAGATGTATGACATCACAGGCGATTATACGATGGTCTGGTGGATCGGCGTGGGTGTTGGTGCGTTCAGCGCCATTGTACATCTGCCGGTGCGCGAAAAGCCGATGCCCCTTGCCGTGCGGGCGGCCTGAGCCGGACAGTGCCGTTTACGCGCCCGCCAGTTCGGCCTCGATCGCGGAGATCACAGCACTGGCATGTGTATAGGTCAGCCCGTGCCCCGCGCCCTCGATCACCTCGTGGCGCGCGGCGCGGTTCCATTGCGCCAGCCGTCCCATCGCACTGATGGGGATCACCGTATCGTCGCGCCCCCAGATCGCCAGAACGGGAATATCCTCGCGGCTGATGCTGCGATGGGCCTCTTCCAGCGGGCGGGGCAGAATCCCCCGCAAGGATGCCAGAACCGCAGGCACAAAGCCCCGCTTGGACAACTCGGCCTGCTGATAGTCGACGATCCCCGCAACTTCGGTGGGCAGGGCGCGCTCGGCCTCGGTCCCCTTGCGGTGGGCGGCGGGGTAGCGCAACAGCATCAGCCAGTCCCCCAGCAGCGGCGTGTCACGGGTGAATTTTGCCAGCCGCCCCAGATCATGGCCCATGCCGGCAGGGGCCAGCAGGATCACGCGCCGCACCCTTTCCGGATGGCGCGCCGTGAAGGCCGAGACGATGGCACCCCCCATCGAATAGCCCAGCAAGGTCAGATCATCGCCCAAGCCTTGCGCCTCCAGCAGATCATCCAATTGCCGGATGAAAAAATCCTGATCCTGCACACCCGCCACACGGTCCGAGTAGCCGCGCCCGTAAAGATCATAGACCAGCACGCGGTAGCCCATCCGTCCAAGGCCCTGCGCCACCGCCTCCCAGACCAGCGAGGGTGTGGTCAGTCCGTGCACGCATACGGCGACAGGGCCACGCGCCGGACCGATCCAGCGGTAATGGGTGAGACCCTGCGACAGTTGCACGAACTCCCCCGGTGCATCGCGCCGCGCGTCCGCGTCCATCGGTTTGCGCGTCGCCTCGCGCAGGAACGGCCAGATCGCGATGACCGCCAGCGCGGCCAGAACCAGCAACCAGTTCACTGCGCCGCCCTCCATGCATCCAGAATATAGCGGCTGGTCATCAGATCGAGATGCGCCCCGCCACCGTTCTTGAACAGCGTGATCTCGTCATCACTGCGCCGCGCAAAACTGTCAGGCGTGTAATAATCGGCCAGAATGGCATCGCGCGCGATGATGCCGCGTTCCAGCGGGTCCTTGATCTCGCCGATATGGCCGATGGTGGTATCGAAACTATCCACAAAGATCCGCGCACGGCGCAGGGCGGTATCGTCGGCCTCGCGCATATCGGGGCGGTAAGCGCCGATCAGATCCAGATGCTGGCCGGGTTGCAGCCAGTCCCCCATGATCAGCGGCTCGGTGCTCATCGTGGCGCAGGTGATGATATCGGCCTGCGCGACCGCCCCGGCGAGATCATCCGCCACCGTCATGCCCGGCCAGTCCGCCGCCAGCGCCTCGGCCCCTTGGCGGCTGCGGTTCCAGATCGTGAACGCCGCATCCGGAAAGCCCGCCCCATAAGCCTCCCGCAGGGAGCGGCCCACCGTGCCCGCCCCCACGATAAGGATACGGCGGCTGTCAGGCCGCGCCAGCCGGAGCGCGGCGCACAGGCTGTCTCCGGCGGTTTTCCACTTGGTCACCAGATGGAAATCGACAATCGCCTCCAACATCCCGTCGCTATCCGCATAAAGCGAGACGCCGCCGTTCACCACGGGTTTGCCCCCCGCTGCATTGCCCGGAAAGATCGTGGCCGATTTGACCGCCAACCCCAACCCGTCGATCCAAGCGGCGCGATTCAAAAGCGTGTCGGTCTTGCGATACAGAAAGCTGTCAGCGATCTCGGCTTTCGGCAGCCTGTGGCCCTGCTCCAGCGCGCGGGTCAGGGCGCGCCAGTCAAGATGCTGCTCGGTCTCGAAGGGGATCATGGATATCGTCATCGCGCCTCTCCTTGTGTCAGCAAACCTGCCGCAACCAGACGGTCCGCCCAGCCTTGCGGCGCTTCGAACAAATGCGTCTGCCAGCCACGCGCGGCGGCCGCATCGATATTCTCGGCACGGTCATCGGTAAACAACAAGGCGTCGGGCGGCAGACCGCAACCCTGCTCCAGCAGCTCGTAGATACGCGGGGCGGGCTTGGTCACCCCCATCGCGCCGGACAGAAACAGCCGGTCGAACTCGTCAAGAAACGGATAGGCCGTTCGTGCCAGCGCGAAAGGCTCCAGCCCGAAATTCGACAAGGCGAAAACCGGCACGCCGCGTGCCCGCAAGGCGCGCAACAGACGCACCGAATGCGGAATCTCGGGCCGCGCCATCTGCGGCCAGTGGCTGTGCCACAGGCGGATGGCATCGGCATGCGCGGGCCACTGCGCCGCTGTCTGCGCGATTTCGTCGGCAAAGACACCGCCGGAATCGACCCTGTCGTTCATGGCATGCAGATCGACATCCGCAAACATCGCGCGCCGACGCGCCGCGCCGATCGTGGCATCATAGAACCGCTCCGGCTGCCATTCGATCAGCACATTGCCGATATCGAAAATCACCGCCTGAATGGTCATTCGAACCTCCGCTGTCAGCCCCGAGGACTTTTACATAAAAGTCCTGACAAAATTCCTGACAGGAATTTTGGGCCGGTCATGTTTGCTTGCGGGCCGCGCGTATCTCGCGGTCCAGCGCTTCCAGAAAGCGCGAGCGGTCCGCCTTTGTAAAGCCCTTGCCGCCGCCTTGCCGGAAGGGATCGGCGGCGCGCAGATCGGTCATCAGATCGCGGGTGGCCAAGACGTTGCCGATATTGGCCTGCGTCAACGCCTCGCCGTTGTGCTTGAGCACGCGCGCGCCCGCCGCCACGCATTTCGCAGCCAGCGGGATATCCCCCGTGATCACCACATCTCCCGGCCCAGCGCGATCCGCGATCCACATATCGGCGATGTCGGGTCCGGCATCCACGATCACGGTCCGCACCAGCGGGTTTTGCGAAGGCCGCAGCCCGCCGTTGCTGACAATGCACAATTCCAGCCCGTGACGGGTTGCCACGCGCTCGGCCTCCTCCTTGACGGGGCAGGCATCGGCATCGACGTAGATCACCGTCACGCGTAAAGCGCCTCGGCATGGAAGGCGACGTGATCCTCCATGAAGGTCGAGACAAAGAAATAGCTGTGATCGTATCCGGGTTGCAGCCGCAAGGTGGCCTGCACGCGCCGTGCCATCGCAGCCTCGGCCAGTGTTTCGGGGCGCAGGTTGTCCAGAAACTGGTCTTTGGTGCCGGTATCGCAGAGCAGCGGAATATCCAGCCCCGCCGCGCGCATCATCAGGCTTGCATCATGGCGCGCCCATGCCGCCTCGTCCCCGCCCAGATAGGCGCCAAGCTGCTTGCGCCCCCAGTCGGCCCCCGTCGGGTTGCAGATCGGCGCGAAGGCCGAGACCGAGCGGAAGCGC
>JAGXGW010000064.1 GCA_024636555.1 Paracoccaceae bacterium
CGGCTTCGCGCCGTTCGAACAGGGAGGCGAGCGTTTTTGACAGATCGCCGCGGACGGTGCAGCAAATGCAGCCCGCAGGCATCAGAACGACATCCTCTGCCGTATCCTCGATCAGATCATGGTCCAGCCCCGCCTCGCCGAACTCGTTCACCACCACGGCGACGCGGCCGGAGGCGGGATCATGCAGCAACCGGTTCAGGAGCGTGGTTTTGCCCGCGCCAAGAAATCCGGTAAGCAGCGTGACGGGAATGGGATAGGACATGCGGAACGGGCCTCCGGGTTGCGGGTCTGGGATATCCGTTCTTGTTATAGTATAACAGAACTGTCAACAACGACTGTCAACACAGTGCTCCCATGCCTGCACCCGCCCCAAAGGATCATATGACCCCGTCCGACAGCCACCCGACGCGTCCGTCCGGTGTGCGATCGCGCGATGCTGTGAAAAGAGCCACTCTCGCGCCTTCGCACGGGCAACCGATCAAAACACGTCTGCGGGCACGGATCGGTACGCAATCGCTGATCTCGGTCATCGAGACTCACTGCACCGATCCGGATTGCCCCGGCCCGGCGACGCAGATCACGATCCTTGGCTTTGACATGGTGCGCCGGACAGGAAAAGGGCGCCTGCTTTGGATAAGCGGCGCCCTGTTCGCATGGTTTGAGCGAGGCTCAGCCCTGGGTGTTGGAACCCGGTTGGCCCGAGGTCACAGGCGCGCCCGGCTTGGGGGCAGAACCCGAACCCTTGGGTGTCAAAGGATCGTCCTGACGCTGGACAGAGCCTTCGAAATGGGCACCGGATTCGATGGCGATGGTCTTGTGGATGATGTCACCCTCAACCCGCGCGGTCGAAGTCAGGCGCACTTTCAAGCCGCGCACGCGGCCGACGATCCGGCCGTTGATCACAACGTCATCGGCCACGACTTCGCCCTTGATCGTGGCGCTTTCGCCGATGGTCAGCAGATGCGCGCGGATGTCTCCGTCGATCGAGCCTTCGACCTGAATGTCGCCCGAGGTCTTCAGATTGCCGGTGATATGCAGATCGGCGGACAGAACCGAGGCGGGGGGCTTCGGCTTTGGCGCGCTGCTTTTGAAGTCGTTAGGCGCTGTGGCAGAGGTTTCCGGCATCGTCGGTTTGGGTGCTTCGGGCGTCTTGGGACCCGGCTCGTTGATTTTGCTTTTAGAAAACATCGTTTGCAGCCTTGATATAGATCATTGGATTGACGGCTTGTCCGTCCACGCGCACTTCGTAATGCAGGTGGGGGCCGGTCACACGCCCAGAGGCTCCCATATCACCGATACGGTCGCCGCGCGATACCCTTTGTCCGACGTTCACGTTAATTTTCGACAGGTGTGCAAACCGCGTCTCGATTCCGAACTCGTGCTTGATCTTGACCAGCCGCCCGTAGCCCGATTGCCAACCCGCATAGGTGATCACCCCGTCGGCTGTGGCGACAAGAGGCGTGCCCACGGGGCCTGCGAAATCAATCCCCTCATGCATCCGCCGCCCGCCCGTCTTGGGGTCACGCCGCATGCCGAAGCCGCTGGTAAAGCGGTAGCCGGCGCGCACAGGTGTCGCAAAGGGCGCTTTCTCGGCGGCGATCCGGTAAATGTTGAGCGCGTCCATCTGGTTGAGAATGCGGTTCGCCCGCTCCGTATCCGGGGTTACCTTGTCATCGCCGCGGGTTGAAAAGCTCAACGGGGTCAACGGACCGCCCTGACCGGAATAACCACGACGCACCTGATTGATGATCGTGTCCGTGTTCAGGCCAGCGGAGCGGAACATCTTGTCCAGCGGCTTGACCGAAACGGTCATCGCCTCTTCCAGCTGGCGGAAAATCTGGTCGTTCTGATCCTGCATCATCCGGATCTCGAATGCCATCTCGTCGGCGCGGCTCAGCGCGTCCTCGGCATCGGCGCGGATGGTGTCACGCTCGGCGGCGGTCTCGACCAGCGCGTTGGACAGGAACGAGATCGCCTCGCTCGCAGCGCTGCCGCCGCTTGCCATGATCTCGTTATTGCCGTCGCCTTCCTCGTCGAACTGCGCCTTGAGCGCGGCCAGTTCCACACGGGCCGCCTCGCGTTCGCGCATCGTGCGGCGCAACGTGGACTGTATCACCTCGATCCCTGTCTCCATCTCGCTGCGGCGCGTCTCGGAATCCAGCAGTTGCGACTGCATCTTGGAAATCTGTTCCATCGCCGAATTGAACCGCTCCTGCGCGGCCAAGGCTTCGGCGGCGCGGGCATCGCGTTCAGCCGACAGAACGTTCAGCCGCACCTCGTAGGTGCGCTGGTCGCGTTTTGCCTGATCGCGGAAGTTGCCCGATCCGATGCTGTCCATCAGCAGGATCGCGGTTGCGATGATGGCCCAGGCAACCACGAGGGAGGCCCCTGAAAAGGCGATCATCTGTGTCGCCGGCTTCAGCCGGATAAACCGTGTATCTGTATCTGACCGCAGAAACAGCCGTCGTTCCGGAAACCAACGCTCTAGTACGGCATCGATCCGGATTGCCAGTCGTGTTCTCACAAATCTGTCCCTTGTGTCTTCCCCACCGGGCCAACCAAGCATTAAGCGGCACAACCCTGCACAGGTCGTAACCAGCGCAGGCCATTGGGGCAAGACGTTTGCGCCAGTGAGGCCCATCAATTGGGCAAATGCCCGTAATTTGGCGGGAAATCGCCGAATAGATGGTTGATCGGGTTAGTGCGCGCTCTCCTCCTGGGTGAGCGGCCAATAAAAATCAGGGGGCAAACCCGCCTCGGCGCGTTTTTCTGCGTTGAAGGGCGGTTTCAGAAATCCGTGGAAATACCGCCGCACCAGATCGTGAAACACCTCCTTCGGGTCAAGATCATGGCGGCCGCACAGAAAGTGGAACCACTTCGAGCCATAGGCGACGTGGCTCACCTCCTCGGCATAAATCACCTGCAAGGCGGCGACTGTCTGCAGATCGCCCGCCTTCTCGAAATGCGCGATCATGCCGGGTGTCACATCCAGCCCGCGCGCCTCGAGCACCATCGGCACCACGGCCAGACGCCCCATCAGGTCGGTGGCCGTGTCGGATGCGGCGCGCCACATACCGGCATGGGCGGGCAGGGCGCCGTAATGGCTGCCCTGCGCCTCAAGGCAATCGCAGATCAGGTTGAAATGCTTGGATTCCTCGTCAGCCGCCTTCACCCAGTCATCATAGAAACCCAGCGGCATCGCCACATCGGTGAAGCGTGCGATGAGATCCCAGTGCAGGTCCACGGCGTTCAGTTCGATATAGGCCACGGCATGCAGCATGGCGATCCGGCCCTGTACGCTGCCGGGTTTGCGGCGCGGCACGTCGCGCGGGTCAAGCAGGGCCGGCGTGGCCGGACGCGCCGGATGGTCTGGCGGTTCAGCCTGACCCAGCGGCAACGGATGGCCCGCCGCGCGCGCGTTGCGCCACGCGGCGGCATGGGCATGCGACAACGCGGTTTTGGCACGGCCATCCGCTGTGGCCAGCACCTCGGCCGCCATGCCCGCAAGGGTCAATCCGGTCATGATCTGTCCCGCCGGATGCGCGTCAAAGCGCCTTGGCCGCAGCCAGCACCTCCTCGGCATGGCCGGGCACCTTGACCTTGGCCCAGACCTTGGCGATCCGGCCCTCGGCGTCGATCAGGAAGGTGGTGCGCTCGATCCCCATGAACTTCTTGCCGTACATGGATTTCTCTTTCCAGACGCCGTAATCCTCGCAAACCGTGCCCGCGGCATCCGACAAAAGCGGGGCGCGCAGGCTATGTTTGTCGCGGAACTTGTCATGGCTCGCGATATCTTCCTTGGAGATGCCGAACACCTGCACACCGGCGGCGGTGAATTCATCCAGAAGCGCCGAGAAATCCTTGTTCTCGGTCGTGCAGCCCGGCGTGTCGTCACGCGGATAGAAAAACAGGACCACGGGCGCGGGTCGCAAGTCCGACAGGGTTACAGAGCCGCCGCCATCGCGTGGCAGGGTGAAATCCGGGGCTGTTTCGGAAGGTGCGGGCATCATTCATCCTCGTCATATTAAAAAAGTGAGTTTCATCTTAGCGCACAACAGGCGACAATAAAGCAAGGTGGGCACAAGATTCACATAAAACGCGACGATGCGCCAAGGGCAGGGCAGGAAACGCAGCAGGCAGGCCAGTTAACGATGACATCAGATCCATCAGGCGGTCCGACACGACCCGACGCGCCTCAGACTGCTGCGTCGGAGCAAGCCGCTGTGGAACAGGGCGCTGACGGAAAGTCTGCGGATACGGCATCGGCTGAAGTGCCGGCCACCGCCGCGCAAACGCCCGTTGCTGGTGGCAAGCCACCGAGAAAAGCCCGCAAGACGCGGCCGCAACGGTCTGTGCTGCGGTCGATGATGTGGTCCGGCCTGTGGACCTTTGCGCTGGTGGCGACGGTGTTCGGCCTTGTCGGGGCCACGCTTTTTGCCACGATCGGCCGCCCCATCGCGGCACCGGACTGGATGCGCAGCCAGATCGAAGACCGTATCGCCACGGCCTTGCCGGGGGTCCAGATCCGGTTCACCGATCTGGTCGTGATCGTCGAGGATGGCTGGACCCCGCGGATCCGGCTCAATGGCGTGTCGCTGCGCGACTCGGACGGCATGTCGGTCGCGACATTGGGCGAGTTCGAGGCCGGATTGTCCGGCTCCGCCCTGCTGCGCGGGCAGATCGAGCCGGGGCAGTTGCGGATTTCGGGCCTGCGGCTGGCCCTGCGCCGCGCGCCCGATGGCAGCTTCGATCTGGCCTTCGGTGACGCCCTGCTGCCTGTCGAGCGCGCGCCCAACCTTGTCGGCCTGCTGAACGGGCTGGACAATCTGCTGGACCGACCCCGCTTTGCGGGACTGCGGCTGATTGATGCCGACAATCTCAGCGTCACCTACGAGGATGCACGCGCCGGACGCACGTGGCAGGTTGACGGAGGCCGTATCGAATTGCGCCGCAACGGCGATGATCTGTCCCTGCGCGGCGATCTGGCGCTGCTGTCGGGCTATGATTACGCCACCTCGATCAGCCTCAGCTATAACGGGCGGATCGGTGACCCGACCGCGCAGGTCGGCTTCAACTTCGAGGATATGACCGCGTCGGATCTGGCCAGCCAGTCCGGAGCGCTGGCATGGCTTGGGGTGTTGCGCGCGCCGATTTCCGGTGCCTTGCGCGTTTCCATGGACCAAAGCGGCACACTGGGGCCGCTCAGCGTGGCGCTTCAGATCGGGGCGGGGGTCATACAGCCCAACGATCAGGCCGAGCCGATCCCCTTCGAGTCTGCGCGCAGCTACATGACCTACCTGCCGGAAACGGGACAGTTGCAGTTCGATGATCTGTCAGTGAACAGCAAATGGATTTCCGCCCGTGCCGAGGGGCGCGCCACGCTGGAGAACCTGACAGGCGGCTGGCCGACCAGCCTGCTGGGGCAATTCCGCGTCACCGATATCACCGCCAACCCGGCCGATCTTTATGAAAACGCGGTGGAGCTTGAAGAGGCGCTGCTTGATTTCCGCCTGAAACTCGACCCGTTCGAGCTATCGATCGGGCAGTTGACCCTGTTCGACCGTGGCCAGCGCCTGCTGCTGGACGGGCGGGTCGGTGTGACGGCGGAAGGCTGGGATCTCGGCGTGAACGGCAGCATGGACGCGGTGCTGCCGGAGCGCATTCTGGAACTGTGGCCCGAGCGTCTGGTGCCGGGCACACGCGCATGGATCGCCAACAACCTGCACAGCGCCCGCCTGCAAGATGTGCAACTGGGCTACCGGCGCAAACCCGGTAGCAGGGACCGTCTGCATCTGGCCTTCGCTTTTGATCGCGCCAACGTCACCTATGCGCGTGCGATGCCCGTGCTGACGGCGGCTGCGGGGCAGGCCAGCCTGACAGACCGCCGCTTTGTCATCAGCGCGACCGAGGGCGCCGTGACGCCGCCGCAAGGGGGCAAGCTCGACATGACCGGCACCAGCTTCATCATTTCCGATGTCGGGATCCGCCCGACGCCCGCGCAGATCCGTCTGGTAACGCAAGGCAGTATCACGGCAACGCTTGCCATGCTGGACAGCCCCAATCTGCGGCTCATCGAAAAGGCAGGGCGCGAGATCGACCTCGCGCAGGGTCATGCCGAAGTGACCGCCCGCATCGACATGCCGTTGAAACCGGCGCTGAAACCGGACGAGCTGAAATTCGCCGCCAGCGCCCGCCTGACCGATGTTGTCAGCACCGCGATCATGCCCGGCCGCGTTCTGCGTGCCGCCGCGATGGAGGTGAAGGCCGATGCCGCGACCCTCAGCATCGGCGGCGCGGGACGGCTGGGCGAGGTGCCTTTCAACGCGGTCTGGACCAATCCGCTGCGCGACAACACGGCCGGCAAAAGTCAGGTGGCGGGCACCGTCACGCTGTCGCAGGCCTTTGCCGATGAATTCGGCCTCACCCCTCCGCCCGGCACGTTCAGCGGCGCGGGGCAGGGCCAGCTCGTGCTCGATCTTGAACGCGGTCGCGCGCCCGCCTTCCGTCTGACCTCCGATCTGGCGGGGCTCGGGCTGTCGGTGCCGCCGCTGGGCTGGTCACTGTCGCAATCGGCGCGCGGCAGTTTCGAGGTGGCAGGCACGCTGGGCACGCCCGTCAAGATCAGCCGCATCGCGCTGGATGCGCCGGGCCTTGACCTGACCGGTGCGATTGACCTGTCCGCCAACGGGCAGCTTGCCGCCGCGCGGTTCAGCCGCGTGCGCGCAGGCCGTTGGCTGGATGCGCCGATCACGCTGACAGGGCGCGGCGCGGGGCGGGCACCGGGCATTGCCATCAACGGTGGCCGCGTCGATCTGCGCAACAATCCGATGGGAGGTGGCGGCAGCGGCGGAGGTGGCGGCGCGCAGGCGGGCGGGCCGCTGACGGTGGCGCTGGACCGGCTGGATGTGACCGACAAGATCGCGCTGACGGGCTTTCGGGCAGAGTTCGCCAATTCCAGCCAGCTTGACGGTCTTTTCACCGGACGGGTGAATGATCAGGCCCCGATCAGGGGGCGTATCGCGCCGATGAACGGGGCCAGCGCCATCCGCATCCAGTCCGACAATGCCGGACAGGCGATTGCCGCCGCGGGATTGCTGCGACAGGCCCGCGACGGGGCGCTGGATCTTGTCCTGACCCCGACAGGCGCGCCGGGCAGCTTTGACGGACATCTCAAAATCGCGGATTTCCGCGTCCGCGACGCGCCCGCCATGGCCGCGCTGATCAATGCCGTCAGCGTCGTTGGCTTGCTGGAGCAAATGAACGGGCGCGGGCTGCACTTTTCCGAGGTCGAGGCGCGGTTCCTGCTGACGCCGCAACAGATTGTGCTGCGCGAGGCCTCTGCCGTGGGGGCCTCTCTGGGCGTGTCGATGGACGGGTATTACGATCTTGCACGCCAGCAGATGGATTTTCAGGGCGTGTTCTCGCCGGTCTATCTGATCAACAGCGTCGGCTCGGTTCTGACCCGCAAGGGCGAGGGTCTGTTCGGCTTCACCTTCACACTGGGCGGCACACCCGATGCGCCCCGCGTGCAGGTCAATCCTCTGTCGGCACTGGCACCGGGCATGCTGCGCGAGCTTTTCCGCCGCCCGCCACCTGCTGCGACGCAATAGTGCCGCATCCTGCGGCGGCACGGTTGCAGCCCTGACAGCGGCGCTTTATCTGGCGCGGATATTCCGTGCGATCCAGGGGGCCTCATGCAACTGTCCGATTTCGATTTCGATCTGCCCGAGCGGCTGATCGCCACGCGTCCTGTGAAGCCGCGCAGCGCGGCGCGGTTGCTGGTGGCCGACGGTGATAGGGTCCATGACGCCCATGTGCGCGATCTGACCACATGGCTGCGCGCGGGCGACAGGCTGATCCTGAACGATACCCGCGTTATTCCGGCGCGGCTGAACGGACTGCGCCACCGTTCCGGTGCGGCGGGCGAGACTTCCGCGCGGATCGAGGTGACGCTTCTGGAGCCGCGTGCGGGCGGGGTCTGGACCGCCCTCGTCAAACCCTTGAAAAAACTGCGCGACGGCGAAACCATCGTCTTCTCGAACACCCTCTCCGCCACGCTTGAGGGGCGCGAGGACGGGCAGGGCCTGCTCTCCTTCAACCTCACCGGCCCCGATTTCGACGCCGCACTGGCCGAGGCGGGCGCGATGCCGCTGCCGCCCTATATCGCCGCCCGCCGCGCGGCGGACGCGCAGGACAAACTCGATTACCAGACCGTCTGGGCCAGACATGCAGGTGCCGTGGCCGCGCCCACCGCCTCGCTGCATTTCGACGAGGCGCTGCTGGCGGATCTGTCGGCCATGGGTGTGCAGTTCACCCATGTGACGCTGCATGTCGGCGCGGGCACCTTCCTGCCGGTCAAGGTCGATGATGTGACCACGCACCGGATGCATGCCGAATGGGGCGAGGTGAGCGAGACCGCCGCCGCCGAGATTGCCGCCACGCGGGCCGCAGGCGGGCGGATCATCCCCGTGGGCACCACCGCCCTGCGCCTGATCGAGACAGCCGCGCGCGCGACAGGCCAGATCGCGCCGTGGTCGGGCGATACCGATATTTTCATCTACCCCGGTTTCACCTTCCGCGTGACCGATGCCTTGATGACAAACTTCCACCTGCCTAAATCGACGCTGATGATGCTGGTCTCGGCCCTGATGGGGCAAGAGCGGGTCAGGCGGATCTACGCCCATGCAATTGCGGCTGACTACAGGTTTTTCTCTTATGGTGACGCGTCGCTGTTGATCCCGCCGCGCTGAGATGGAAGGGAGGGGCCGACAAGGCAAGCGACACAAACGAGTCGTTTTTGTCTGCGACAGACGGGGCAGCCCTCCGTTACCAGAAATTCACCGTCTCGTGGCACCAGGTGCGGCGTGCCAAGGAGGTTCCTATGCTGCAATTTCTATCCAGTGCATGGGCGCTGCTGCTGGGGCTTTTGCTTTTGATGATCGGCAACGGCCTGCAAGGTACGCTGCTGGGGGTGCGCGGCGAGTTGGAAGGTTTTTCCACCTTCGAGATGTCGATGATCATGTCGGCCTATTTCGTGGGTTTTCTGGGCGGCTCCAAGCTCGCCCCTGAAATGATCCGACGTGTCGGGCATGTGCGGGTCTTCGCCGCGCTCGGCTCGCTGATCTCGGCGGTGCTGATCCTCTATCCCAGCCTGCCCAACCCCTATGTCTGGATGGCCTGCCGCGTTGTGATCGGCTTTTGCTTCTGCGGTGTCTACGTGACGGCGGAAAGCTGGCTCAACAATGCCGCCACCAACGAGACGCGGGGCCAAGCGCTCTCGATGTATATGCTGGTGCAGGTGGGCGGCATCATGATCGCGCAAGGCTTGCTGCTGGTGGCCGATCCCGGCGGGTTCATCCTGTTCGTGATCCCCTCGGTGCTGGTCTCCATCGCTTTCGCACCGATCCTGCTATCTGTCTCACCGACGCCCGCCTTCGAGACCACGAAACCGATGAGCCTTGGCACATTGTTCCGCGTCTCGCCCTTGGGTTGCGCGGGCATGTTCTTGTTGGGCGGTGTCTTTGCGGCGCAGTTCGGGATGGCCGCCGTCTACGGCGCACGCACGGGGCTGAGCATTCCGCAAATCTCGTTGTTCGTGACAGCCTTCTATTTCGGGGCCACGGTGCTGCAATTCCCGCTGGGCTGGCTGTCGGACCGGATGGACCGGCGGATGCTGATCCTTGCCGCCTCTGCGATGGGCGGGGCGGGTGCCTTGTTGGGCATGGCGGCGGGTACGTCCTTTCCGGTGTTGCTGGTCGCGGCCTTTCTGGTGGGGGGCACCAGCAATCCGCTTTATTCCCTGCTGATCGCCTATACCAACGACTTTCTTGAGCGCGACGATATGGCTTCGGCCTCCGGCGGGATGCTGTTCATCAACGGGTTGGGGGCCATTGCAGGCCCGCTGATCACCGGTTGGATGATGGGGCTGTTCGGCTCGCCTGGCTATTTCCTGCTGATCGCCATCCTGATGATCGCGCTGGCGCTTTATGCGGCCTACCGGATGACCCAGCGCCCCGCGCCGGCAGTGTCCGAAACAGCGGCCTACACGCTCGTGTCGCCCACAGCGACCGTTGTCGCGCTGGATGTTGCGCGGGAACATGCCAACAGCGCCGCCGATGCCGAGCAGGAAAGCCATAAATCCGCCTGATAGCGGTATCGTCAAGTCATGTGACGAAGTTGTTGTAATTATTGATTTGTTACTCCGGAACCGGTCTGGCTAGGCTAGCGTTGGCAGAGGGCGAGCATGAAGGCGAGGAGATTGGTCATGGTGACTGCGGACGAGGTATTGTCGTTCTGGCTGGACGAGGTCAGTCCACAAGACTGGTATGCGGTAGACGATGCGCTGGACCAGCGGATCAGGGACAGGTTCCTGACGACATGGCAAGAGGCCACCGAGGGCGCGCTTGGCCTTTGGCTGACCTATCCCGCCGGGGCGCTGGCCTATATCATCCTGACCGACCAGTTCCCGCGCAACATGTTCCGTGGCAGCGCCAAGGCTTTCGCCACAGATGAAAGCGCACTGGCGGCGGCCAAGGTCTCGATCGACCGGAAATGGGATCTCAGGATCAACGAGCCTGAGCGGCAGTTCTTCTACCTGCCCCTGATGCATTCCGAGAACCTGTGCGATCAGGAGCGTTGCGTCCGGCTGGTGCATGAGCGGATGCCGGAAACCGGCGCGCCCAACCTGTTGCACGCCAAGGCGCACCGCGAGGTGATCCGCCTGTTCGGCCGCTTCCCCTATCGCAACGATGCCCTGTCGCGCCCTTCCACCGCGCCGGAACGCGATTACGTGGCCGATGGCGGCTACGGCGAGACCGTACGCCAGTTGCAGGTGAGTTGACGCGTCGATTTGCTGGTTGTTTGCTGGTAGACGGGCAGCGGGGCTGGACCCTGCGATATGCGTCAAGCAGGCCCCTGACAGGCCCCTGACAGGCCCAAGACGCCCTCGCGATATGTCGCGTTGATGCGCGTTCCAAATTAGTTTAACGTCAAACTAATTTGGAATCGGAGGGGCGCATGTCTGCGAAATCATTTGATCTGATCGTGATCGGGGCAGGGCCCGGCGGCTATGTCGCCGCGATCCGGGCTGCACAACTGGGCAAGAAGGTTGTGATTATCGAACGTGAAAGCCTGGGCGGTATCTGCCTGAACTGGGGCTGCATCCCGACCAAGGCGATGTTGCGCTCGTCCGAAGTGTTCCACCTGATGCACCGCGCCAAGGAATTCGGGCTGGCCGCCGAGAATATCACCTATGATCTGGATGCCGTCGTCAAACGCTCGCGCGGGGTGGCCAAACAGCTTTCCTCCGGCATCGGCCATCTGATGAAGAAGAACAAAATCGCAGTCGTGATGGGCGAGGCGACGATTCAGGCCCCCGGTCAGGTCACCGTGAAAACCGACAAAGGCACCGAGGACCTGACCGCGCCCGATATCGTGCTGGCCACGGGCGCGCGGGCGCGCGAATTGCCGGGGCTCGAGGCGGATGGCGCGCGGGTCTGGTCCTACCGTCACGCGCTGGTGCCGCCGCATATGCCGAAAAAGCTGCTGGTCATCGGATCGGGCGCCATCGGCATCGAATTCGCCAGTTTCTACAACACATTGGGAGCCGAGACGACCGTGGTCGAGGTGATGGACCGCATCCTCCCGGTGGAGGATGAGGAAATCGCGACCTTCGCGCGCAAATCCTTCCAGAAGCAGGGCATGACCATCATGGAGAAATCCGTGGTCAAGCAGTTGGACCGCAGTAATGACAGCGTGACCGCCCATATCGAGACGGGTGGCAAGATCCAGAAACTGACCTTCGACACGGTGATCTCCGCAGTCGGCATTGTCGGCAATACCGAAGGGTTGGGGCTTGAGAAACTGGGCGTCACCATTGACCGCACCCATGTTGTGACGGATGAATATTGCCGCACCGGCGTGAAGGGACTTTACGCCATCGGCGATATCGCGGGCGCGCCATGGCTCGCGCACAAGGCCAGCCACGAAGGCGTGATGGTGGCCGAACTCATCGCGGGCCAGCATCCGCATCCGGTGAAGCCGGAAAGCATCGCAGGCTGCACCTATTGCCAGCCGCAGATCGCCAGCGTCGGGTTCACCGAGGCCAAGGCGAAGGCGGCGGGCTATGACATCAAGGTGGGCCGCTTCCCCTTCATCGGCAACGGCAAGGCCATTGCCTTGGGTGAGGCGGAAGGCATCGTCAAAACCATTTTCGACGCCAAGACAGGCGAGCTTCTGGGCGCGCATATGGTGGGTGCGGAAGTGACGGAACTGATACAGGGCTATGTCATCGGCCGCACGCTGGAGACGACCGAGGAAGACCTGATGAACACTGTTTTCCCGCATCCGACCCTGTCCGAGATGATGCATGAATCCGTGCTGGATGCTTATGGGCGCGCGCTGCATTTCTGATGCCAGCCAAAGCGGCTCTTCGGCACCGCGCAATTCTTCTGCGGCTGATGCCGGGTTCAGCGGGTGACCGCGCCTCTAGCCTCGATCCAGTGGCGCAGACCGCCGAGGTTGTGGGTCTCGGGATAGCCCAGTTTCTTCAGCACATTCGCCGCCATGCCCGAGCGGGCCCCCGAAGCGCAATAGATGGCGACCGGCTTGCCGCCCGATAGGCGCGGATCGAAGTCGGGATGGCGCGGATCGGCCACCATCGGCAAGCGGCTGAGCGGTATATGCAACGCCCCCTTCGCCTGCCCAGACTGGGCCAGTTCGTCATGATCGCGCACATCGATCAGGATCACCTCTCCCGTGCCCACGCGTGCAATGGCCTCAGACATGGACAGGGCGGGGAAATTCGAACGTTTGAAGCCGAACATGATGTGAACCTTTGTAAACGGCGGGCAGACCGCTGTCGTAACGAAGTTTTGTGCCGAGCACCATCTGCCACATATATAAATTCATAAAACGGAATATGAAAGGGAAATCTACGCCCGCCAAAGCTTTGTGCCGCAAAAGCGGGCAGGGCGCGGGTGGGTCAAACGGCTTGAACCCGCCTCTTATTTCTGATGTTCTCGACTTGTTCTTAACTTGGCATTGGAGACTCGGTCACGCTCCACTATCTATAGCTGGCTGAACGGGGGCATTGATGGCTGATCTCAAGAAAATCGAAGTGCGCGGCGCGCGCGAACACAACCTCAAGAACATCGACGTGGATATTCCACGCGACCAGCTTGTCGTAATCACGGGCCTTTCAGGCTCGGGCAAGTCCAGCCTTGCGTTTGACACGATCTATGCCGAGGGGCAGCGGCGTTACGTCGAGAGCTTGAGCGCCTATGCGCGCCAGTTCCTTGATATGATGCAGAAACCCGATGTGGATCATATCAGCGGCCTGTCGCCTGCGATCTCCATCGAGCAGAAGACGACCAGCAAGAACCCGCGCTCCACCGTCGGAACGGTGACGGAGATCTACGATTACATGCGTCTGCTGTTCGCGCGTGTCGGCACGCCTTACAGCCCCGCCACGGGCCAGCCCATCGAAGCGCAGCAGGTGCAGGATATGGTCGACCGGGTCATGGCATTGCCCGAAGACACGCGCGCCTATCTGCTGGCCCCGATCATCCGTGACCGCAAGGGCGAGTATCGCAAGGAATTTCTGGAACTGCGCAAGCAGGGTTTCCAGCGCGTCAAGGTCGATGGCCAGTTCTATGAACTCGACGAGCCGCCGACGCTGGACAAGAAATTCCGCCATGACATCGACGTTGTGGTGGACCGTCTGGTGGTGCGCGAAGGTCTGGAGACGCGGCTCGCCGACAGTTTCCGAACCGCGCTTGATCTGGCAGACGGCATCGCAGTGCTGGAACTCGTGCCTTCCGCAGATGCGCCAGAGCCCGCCGAAGGCGAAGCTCCAGCCCCCGAACGCCTCACCTTCTCGGAGAAATTCGCCTGTCCCGTCAGCGGATTCACCATCCCCGAGATTGAGCCGCGCCTGTTTTCGTTCAACGCGCCATTCGGTGCCTGCCCCGTCTGCGACGGTCTGGGCGTCGAGCTGTTCTTTGACGAACGCCTCGTCGTGCCGGACCAGAACCTGAAGATCAGCGACGGCGCGCTGGCCCCATGGCGCAAGGGTAAAAGCCCCTATTTCACCCAGACGATCGAGGCGATTGCCAAGCATTACGAATTCGACAAGAACGCCCGCTGGAAAGACCTGCCCGAACATGTGCAGCAGGTCTTCCTCTACGGCTCTGCCGGAGAGGAGATCGCCTTTCGCTACGATGAAGGCGGCCGCGTTTATCAGGTTTCCCGCGTATTCGAGGGGGTGATCCCCAATATGGAGCGCCGCTACCGCGAGACGGACAGCGCGTGGATCAGGGAAGAATTCGAGCGTTACCAGAACAACCGCGCTTGCGGCGCCTGTGGCGGGTACCGCCTGCGGCCTGAGGCGCTGGCGGTGCGGATCGGCCCTGCCAAGGGTGGGCCGGATGAATTGCTGCATGTCGGCAAAGTGGTGCAAATGTCGATCCGCGAAGCGTTCGACTGGTGCCAGCAAGTGCCGCAGCACCTGACCAACCAGAAGAACGAGATCGCGCGCGCCATCCTCAAGGAAATTCGCGAGCGTCTGGGTTTTCTCAACAATGTCGGCCTCGAATATTTGACGCTCAGCCGCAATGCAGGCACGCTGTCGGGCGGGGAAAGCCAGCGGATCAGGCTCGCCAGCCAGATCGGCAGCGGCTTGACTGGCGTTCTTTACGTGCTGGACGAACCCAGCATCGGCTTGCACCAGCGCGACAATGACCGCCTGCTCGGGACGCTCAGGAACCTGCGGGATCAGGGCAATACCGTGATCGTGGTGGAACATGACGAAGAAGCGATCCGGATGGCGGATTACGTCTTCGACATCGGGCCGGGGGCCGGGATCCACGGGGGCCGCGTCGTCTCGCACGGCACGCCGGATCACATCATCGCCGATCCGGCCAGCCTGACCGGGCAATACCTGTCGGGTGCGCGCGAGATCGCCGTGCCTGCCACGCGGCGCAAGGGCAACAAGAAGAAGATCACCGTGGTCAAGGCCAGCGGCAACAACTTGCACGATCTGACGGTGGATTTTCCGCTGGGCAAATTCGTCTGCGTCACAGGCGTGTCGGGCGGCGGCAAGTCAACGCTGACCATCGAGACCCTGTTCAAGACCGCCTCGATGCAGTTGAACGGCGCGCGCCAGACGCCCGCGCCCTGCGAGACGATCAAGGGGCTGGAGCATCTCGATAAGGTGATCGATATCGACCAGCGCCCCATCGGGCGCACGCCGCGCTCGAACCCCGCCACCTATACCGGTGCCTTCACCCCGATCCGCGACTGGTTCGCGGGCCTGCCCGAATCCAAGGCGCGCGGCTACAAGCCCGGTCGCTTCAGCTTTAACGTCAAGGGCGGGCGCTGCGAGGCCTGTCAGGGTGACGGCGTCATCAAGATCGAAATGCATTTCCTGCCCGATGTCTATGTGACCTGCGAGACCTGCAAGGGCGCGCGCTACAACCGCGAGACGCTGGAGGTGAAGTTCAAGGGCAAGAGCATTGCTGATGTGCTTGATATGACTGTGGAAGATGCGCAGACCTTCTTTCAGGCGGTGCCGAGCATCCGCGAGAAGATGGACGCGCTGATGCGGGTGGGCCTTGGCTACATCAAGGTGGGCCAGCAGGCCACGACCCTGTCAGGCGGCGAGGCGCAGCGCGTGAAACTGTCCAAGGAACTGGCGCGCCGCGCTACGGGCCGGACGCTCTATATCCTCGACGAGCCGACCACGGGCCTGCATTTCGAGGATGTCCGCAAGCTGCTCGAAGTGCTGCACGAACTGGTCGATCAGGGTAATTCGGTGGTGGTGATCGAGCACAATCTCGATGTGGTCAAAACCGCCGACTGGATCATCGATATCGGCCCCGAGGGGGGCGACGGCGGTGGCGAGTTGGTGGCCGTGGGCACGCCCGAACAGGTGGCCGAAGAGGTGCGCAGCCATACGGGCCATTACCTCAAGCCGATGCTTCGGGGCCGCAAGGTCGCGGCGGAATAGCTGCGTAGCAAGCACCCCGCGCGATGCGGCGGGGTGCTGTCAGGCTTTATGTGTTGTCGCGTTACTTGCTGACGGGGCAGGTGTTCACGCCGATCAGCTTGTAGGCGAAACAGGTCTGAAACACGCCTGTCAGCAGGATCGGCAGGCCCAGCAGGTAAAGCCAGCGATAAGCCCCTTCGTCATTCAGGAAAAAACCCAGCAGCAGGGCAAGGCCCAGCACGATGCGCGCGATACGGTCGATGCCGCCGACATTCTTGGTCGTGATTTCTAGCCCCTGTGATTTATATTCCGATAATGAAATATAAATCAGAAGCCCGCCTCTGACCAGATGCCGCGGGGGCAGGCCCCGCGACACATTCGCAGGATCAGCCGCGCCCGCGCTTCTCGAACCGTGGCAGCATGGCGCTGAAATCCATGCCTTTGCCGTCCTCGCCCTCGACGAATTGCGCGTAAAGCTCAGCCGCCACCTTGCCCATCGGCGTGTCGGCATCCGCGCTTTCGGCGGCCTGCTGCGACAGACGCAGATCCTTGAGCATCAATTCCGCCGCAAATCCGGGTTTGTAGCCGTTATCCGCAGGGCTTTGCGGGCCGACGCCGGGCGCGGGGCAATAGGCATTCATCGTCCAGCTATAGCCCGAGGAGGTGGAGACCACGTCGAACATCTTCTGGCGGTCCAGCCCCAGTTTGTCGGCCAGCGCGAAAGCCTCGCAAGTGGCGATCATGGTGACGCCGAGGATCATGTTGTTGCAGATTTTCGCCGCCTGTCCGGCCCCTGCAGCACCGCAATGCACGGCCTTCTGGCCCATGATGTCGAACAGCGGCTCTGCCTTGGCAAAAGCCGCATCCGAGCCGCCCGCCATGAAGGTCAGCGTGCCAGCCGTCGCTCCGCCGGTGCCGCCCGACACGGGCGCATCGACCGCCAGCAGTCCTGCCGCTTCGGCCTCATCCGCCACGGCGCGGGCGCTGTCGACATCCACGGTCGAACAATCCACCAGCGCCGCACCCGCGCTCATTGCGGGGATCACCTCGGACGCCACCGCCCGCAGGATCGCGCCATTGGGCAGCATGGTGATGACCACATCGGCCCCCGTCACGGCCTCGACGGCCGAGGTGGCGGGCGTCACACCGTCCACACTTACGCCAGCCGTGTCGAACCCCGTCACATCATGTCCCGCCTTGGCCAGATTGGCCGCCATCGGCGCGCCCATATTGCCCAGTCCGATAAATCCGATCTTCATATCTTGGTCCTTTCAGAAGGTGAGGGCATTGTCGCCAAGCGGCGCCAGCATATCGGCCACGGCTTGTGCGGGCAGGGTGTCGATCCGGTGTTTCCAGACCGGATTGCGGTCTTTGTCGATGATCGCGGCGCGGATGCCTTCAAGGAAATCACCATCCTCGATCGCGCGCCACGTGACGCGGTATTCCTGATCGAGCGCATCCCGGATGGTGGCATCCGCTGCGCGCAGACGCGCCAGCATCTCCAGCGTGCAGGCCATCGCCAGCGGCGAATTGCGCGAGACGGCCTTGTGCGCGCCTGTCGCAAGCGGGCTGTCATCGGCCTCCAGCGTGGTCAGGATATCCTGCACAGTCCCGCCGCCGAACAGATGGTCGATCTGCTTGGCCTGCGCGCTGAGTGGCCCCTCCGGGGCCGTCTCGCTGGCTTGCATCACCGCCGCGACATCGCCTGTCCGGCACAGCTCCTGCACCAGAGCGGACCATTGCGCTTGCGGGACGAAATGATCGGCAAAGCCCGCCGCGATGGCATCGCCTGCCTCCAGCCGTGCCGCTGTGAGGCCGAGGTATTCCCCCATCCGTCCGGGGGCGCGGGCCAGCAGCAGCGAGCCGCCCACATCAGGCACCAGCCCGATGCCACATTCCGGCATCGAGATCCGGCTGCTTTCGCCCAGAATGCGGTGGCTTGCATGACAGCCAAGCCCGACACCGCCGCCCATGGTGAAACCCTGCATCAGGCTGACCACGGGCTTGGGATATTCCGCGAGCTTGGCGTTCAGGCGATACTCGTCCGCCCAGAAGCGGCGGGCATAGTCGAAATCACCGGCCATGCCGCTGTCATAAAGCGCCGCGATATCGCCGCCCGCGCAGAAGGCCTTGTCGCCTGCCGCATCCAGTATCACCAGTGCCACGGCATCGTCATCGCGCCAGCCGTCCACCGCCGCCTCGATGGCCAGCGCCATGTCATAGGTGAGCGCATTGAGCGCCTGCGGCCGCGTCAGCGTGATCCGCCCCGCACGCCCCTCGATCCTGATATTGATATCGCTCATCTGTCGGCCAGCATCTGGCGTGAAACGATCACGCGCATGATCTCGTTGGTGCCTTCCAGAATCTCGTGCACCCGCAGATCGCGCACCAGCTTCTCGATCCCGTAATCGGCCAGATAGCCGTAACCGCCATGCAGTTGCAGGCACTGGTTGACGATCCGGCTACCCGCTTCGGTCACGAATTTCTTGGCCATGGCGCAGTATTTCGTGGCATCCGGCGCGCCCTGATCCAGCTTCCAAGCCGCCTGTCGCAGGAATACGCGCGCGGCCTGCAATTCGATTTCCATATCGGCCAGCCGGAATTGCAGCCCCTGGAACTGGTCGATGGGTTTGCCGAAGGCCTTGCGCTCGCCCATGTATTTCAGCGTCAGGTCCAGCGCGGTCTGGGCCGCACCCACGGAACAGGCCGCGATATTGAGCCGCCCGCCGTCCAGACCCATCATCGCATAGGTGAAACCTTTGCCTTCCTCGCCCACAAGGTTCTCGGACGGGACCATGCAATCATCGAACTGCACCTGCCGCGTGGGCTGGCTGCGCCACCCCATCTTGTCTTCCAGCCCGCCAAAGCTCAGCCCTTGCGCGCCGTCCTCCACGATCACGGTCGAGACGCCCTTGGGCCCGTCCTCGCCGGTGCGCACCATCACGATATAGGCGTCCGAATAGCCGCCGCCCGAGATGAACGCCTTGGTGCCGTTGAGCACATAGCCTTCATTGCTGCGCGCCGCGCGTGTCTTGAGCGCCGCCGCGTCCGAGCCTGATCCGGGTTCTGTCAGACAATAGGACAGCACCGTTTCCATGCTCAGCACACGCTCCATATAGCGCGCTTTCAACTCGTCCGAGCCGAAGCTGTCCAGCATCTTGGCGCACATGTTGTGGATCGACAGAAACGCCGCCACCGAGGGGCAGGCCATGCTTAGCGCCTCGAACACCAGCGTCGCATCCAGACGGCTCAGCCCCGCGCCGCCACCTTCCTCGGAGACGTAAAGCCCGCCAAACCCCAGCGCCCCCACCTGCGGCCACAGCTCTTTGGGGATGGTGCCGGCCGCCTCCCATGTGCGTGCATGCGGCGCGATATGCTCTTGTCCGAAATCGCGCGCCATGTCGAAAATGGCGGATTGTTCCTCGGTCAGGGCGAAATCCATGGGTGTCTCCTCCGAAACGCTGAATTGAACGCATGTTTAATTCTGAACTGTTGCAGCAGTTTTTCAAGCGGGGGGCAAAGAAAAGCCTCCTGTGCTTCTTCTTGCCTCAAATATCCGTAAACCGTCGCTGCAAACAGGGAAGCGGCCCCCGGTAGTGCACCGGAAGCCGCAGGTCGGATCAATCCATCGCTTTGAAGTTGAACGCCGCGCCATCCTTGATGCCGGAGGGCCAGCGCGAGGTGATGGTCTTGGTGCGCGTGTAGAATTTGAACGCATCGGGGCCGTGCTGGTTGAGGTCGCCGAAGGCCGATTTCTTCCAGCCGCCAAAGGTGTGATAGGCCAGCGGCACAGGGATCGGCACGTTGATCCCGATCATCCCCACGTTGATCCGGTTGGCGAAATCGCGCGCCGCATCGCCATCGCGGGTGAAGATCGCGGTGCCGTTGCCGTATTCGTGATCCATCGCCAGCCCCAGCGCCTCCTCGTAGGATTGCGCGCGCACGACTGACAGGACGGGCCCGAAGATCTCTTTCTGATAGATGTCCATGTCGCGGGTCACGCGGTCGAAGAGATGCGGGCCGACGAAAAAGCCGTCCTCATAGCCTTGCAGGTTGAAGTTACGCCCGTCGACGACCAGATCGGCACCCTGATCGATGCCGGTCTGGATCAGGCGCAGGATGTTTTCCTTTGCGGCTGCGGTCACGACGGGGCCGTAATCCACGTCCTTGCCACCTGTATAGGGGCCGACTTTCAGCGCCTCGATGCGTGGCACCAGCTTCTCGACCAGACGGTCTGCTGTTTCATCGCCCACAGGCACCGCGACCGAGATCGCCATGCAACGCTCGCCCGCAGCACCGTAACCGGCCCCGATCAACGCGTCGGCGGCCTGATCCATGTCGGCATCGGGCATGATGATCATATGGTTCTTGGCACCGCCGAAGCACTGCACGCGCTTGCCGTTGGAGCAGCCGCGCCCGTAGATATATTCGGCAATCGGGGTGGAGCCGACAAAGCCGATCGACTGGATCACCGGATGGTCGATGATCGCATCCACCGCTTCCTTGTCGCCGTTGACGACCTGCAGGATACCTTTGGGCAGGCCCGCTTCTTCCATCAACTCGGCCAGCATCAGCGGCACGGAGGGGTCACGCTCGGACGGCTTGAGGATGAAGGCGTTGCCACAGGCGATGGCGGGGGCGAACATCCACATCGGGATCATGGCGGGGAAGTTGAACGGCGTGATGCCTGCGGTGACACCCAGTGCCTGCCGCATCGAATACATATCGATGCCGGGGCCGGCGCTGTCAGTGAACTCACCTTTCAGAAGCTGCGGCGCGCCGATGCAATATTCCACCACTTCCAGCCCGCGCTGCACATCGCCTGCCGCATCGGGCATGGTCTTGCCGTGCTCGCGGCTCAGTGCCTCGGCCAGCTTGTCCATGTCGCGGTTGAGCAAATCGACGAATTTCATCATCACCCGCGCGCGGCGCTGCGGGTTCACTGCGGCCCAAGCCGGCTGTGCCTTGGCGGCAACCTCGACCGCATGGGCCAGTTCTTCCGGGCTGGCGAGCGGGCATTTCGCCTGCACTTCGCCGGTGGCGGGGTTGTAGACATCCGAAAAACGGCCAGACGTGCCTTTGACGTGCGCGCCGCCGATATAATGGGTCAGTTCCTGCATGGGATAATTCCTCCTGAATCTGGCCGCAGGATAGGCTTGCAAATTTGATCCGGAAAGAGGCAAGTTTCCAAAAGGGTTTTGCATTAATGCAAAGGGGTGCGCCGGATGGAACTGCAATGGGATGATCTGAAAATTTTTCTGGCCGTGGCACGTTCAGAGAGCCTGTCCGGGGCAGGGCGCGTGCTCAAGGTTGATCCCGCCACCGTGGGGCGCCGCATCGCACGGCTGGAGGAGGGGCTGGGCGCGCCGCTGTTCGCCAAATCCCCGCAGGGCTATGCGATGACGGATGCTGGCCAGCGCATGTTGTCCCATGCGGAACGCGCCGAGGCCGCGATGAATGCGGCTGTCGAGGAGCTTGCGGGGCAGGCGGGCACGCTGACCGGACAGATCCGTATCGGTGCGCCGGATGGCTGCGCCAATTTCCTGTTGCCGCAGGTCTGCGCTGCCATCGTGGCCGACAACCCCGATCTCGAGGTGCAGATCGTGGCCCTGCCGCGTGTCTTCAACCTGTCCAAGCGCGAGGCCGATATGGCCATCGGTGTCAGCCCGCCCGCGGCGGGCCGCCTGACCGTGCAGAAGATCACCGATTACAAGCTGCATCTGGCCGCCGCGCGCCGCTACCTGCGCCGCTCGCCGCCGATTACGAAGCTTGAGGATCTGCAACACCACAGGATGGTCGGCTATATCCACGATATGATCTTTGACAAGGAACTCGACTATCTGACCGGCATCGGGGTGGAGCGGGTGGCGCTTGCCTCCAACTCCGTCTCGGTGCAGTTCAACTGGATCCGGCAGGGCGGCGGTATCGGGATCGTGCATGATTTTGCCATCCCCTCGGGAAAGGGGCTGGTCAAGGTACTGCCGGACCGCGTCAGCCTGACCCGCAGCTTTTATCTGATCCGCCATGCCGATGACCGCCGTATGGACAGGCTCAACCGTGTTGCGCAGGCCTTGGCCGACGGGCTGAAACGCGAGGTCGCGCGGTTGGAGGCCGAGACATAGCCGCGCATGCAGGGTTTTCTTGACAGCGTCCCGCCACTGATGGACGCTGAAAAAAACGAAAGCTGTCCTTGAGGAGGAGGAAACCCCATGCTGGTGCATCAGATCCTGAATTCAAAAGGTGACGACTCTGTCGTTACGGTCGCGCCCGATACGCTCATTTCCAGCGTGTTGGAGGTTCTGGCGGAAAAGCGCATCGGGGGTGTGGTCGTTTCCTCCGATGGTGCCACGGTCGTGGGTATCCTGTCCGAGCGCGATGTCGTGCGCGCGCTGGCGCAACGCGGCGCCGCCTGCCTGAGCGAGAGCGCCAGCCAGATGATGACGCCCAATCCCTCGTGCTGCGCGCGCAGCGACAGTGCCGATGGTGTCCTGCTGCGGATGACCGAAGGCCGCTTTCGCCATATGCCGGTGACCGAGGGCGACCAGCTCGTGGGTATCGTGACCATCGGTGACGTGGTCAAGGCGCGGATGGACGAGTTGTCGATGGAGAAAACCGCCCTCGAAGGCATGATCATGGGCCATTGACGGCCGTGCATCCGGACAGGCCTCAAACCGGTCCGGATATCGGCCCGAGAGCCTGACAGCGCATAGGGCAGGCTTGGCGTGTCGCGCGAACCTCCCGCCACGGCTTTTTTGGGTTGCATAATTTGGCGCAATAATATTGCGTGCGCCGCAGATTGCCTGACCAGTTTGAATAACAAGAAGACAACGGAGCCTGCCTATGCGTATCGGACTATACCCCGGCACTTTCGATCCGATCACATACGGGCATGTGGATATCATCCGCCGCTCCGCCACGCTGGTCGACCGGCTCGTGATCGGCGTTGCGATCAACCGCGACAAGGGGCCGATGTTCTCGCTGGAAGAGCGGGTCGAGATGATCGAGGCTGAATGCGTGGCCCTGTCCGAGGAAACCGGCACCGAGATCGTCGCACATCCGTTCGAGAACCTGCTGATTGATTGCGCCCGAGATGTCGGCGCGCAGATGATCGTGCGCGGGCTGCGCGCTGTCGCCGATTTCGAGTATGAATTCCAGATGGTGGGCATGAACCGCGCGCTGGACAGCTCGATCGAGACGGTGTTCCTGATGGCCGAGGCGCGCCATCAGGCGATTGCCAGCAAACTGGTCAAGGAAATCGCGCGTCTGGGCGGCGATGTGCACAAATTCGTGCCGCCCGCCGTGAACGTGAAACTGCGCGCCAAACTGGGCCAGACGCCGAAAGCCCTCTGACACCCTGCGATGGCCTGCGTCTCAGTCCTTGGCGGCAATCTCTGCGTCTGTCTGCCGGATGAACTGGGCGCAATCCCGCGCGCGGGTGACCGGCAGCATATGGCCGCCCTCGATCACCTCCAGCCCGATATGCGGATGCTTGGCTACCAGGGCGCGCCCATGCAGCTCAGCCTCCAAGATCCGGTCCTCGGCCCCGAACAGAATACGCACCGGCACTTTCAGGCTGTCATATTGCTCCGCCATCCAGTGCAGATCCCGCCCCGACGCCAGATAATCGCGCGAAGTGTTGCGGAACGCGGAAGGCCGCAGCCCCAGCAGCGCGCCGCCCTCGACGGTATAGCCGTCGGGAATGGGATCGGGGCCGAAAACCTGCTCCAGAACCTGTGGCGCGGTGCGGATCGCCACGGGCGTGGTTAGGGTCCATGACAGGGCAAAGCGCAGCGCAGGGCTTTTGATGTCCAACCCGCTGAAGGCCTTGATCGGTCCGGTAGGCGGCTGCGTGAGCGGGGCCAGCAGCGCCAGACCGCGGGTCTTGTCGGGATGCTCCATCGCGAGACACAGCGCAATCGCGCCGCCCAGCGAATGGCCCACCACAAGCGGCCGTTCCAGCCGCAGCGCCTCGATGACCTGCGCCACGGTCCCGGCCTGCGCGCGCGGATTGGCGGGCGCGTCGGGGGCGCGGTCGGAATAGCCCATGCCGGGCCTGTCCAGCACGATCACGCGGTGCGTATCCGTCAGAAGCGGGCTGAGAGAGAGGGTGAAGTTGCCCATCTGCCCGCCCAGACCGTGGATCATCACGATCGCGGGGCCTGTGCCCTCATCGGTGTAATGCACACGCCCGCCGGGAAGGTCGAGAAACGAGCCGCGCGGCGGAATCGCAACTTCGGCCCCGCGCTTGGTGTTCCATGTGAACCAAGCCAGCGCGGCAATGGCGAGCAGGAACATGAGCAGCAAGGCGATCAGGATCTGGAACATCGGGCGGGCCTTTCACAATTACGGTAAGGCCACGATAGAGATCGCCTCGCGCGGAACAAGCCCCGCCGCGCGCGCAACCGTTACCTCCAGAAGGCGAGCCACTCGACAAGATCGTCCAGCTTGCGCAGCAGGAACAACAGGTTCGTGCCGTCATAAAGTGCGGCATCCAGTCCGATACCGACGATAAGAAGCAGGCCAATGCCGATGGCGATCTGGTTGGTCATGCACTTGTCCCGTCCCCGTTGGACATATGCAAAGGGGCTGGGACAGCTATGCCCCAGCCCCCCAGCCTGTGCAAGACCAGTCTGTGCAAGGCGCAGTCTGTTCAAGGTGCAGTCTGCGCAAGCCGTGTTGCTGGATCAGCCCGCGCTTGCCCTCAAACCGGACTGACCATCAGCCCAGCCGTCCCATCACCGCAGCCACATCCGCCATGCGGCAGGAGAAACCCCATTCGTTGTCATACCATGCCAGTACCCGCACCAGCCGCTTGCCCATCACCTTGGTCTGGTCGGGCGCGAAGATGGAGCTTTCTTCGGTATGGTTGAAATCAATCGACACTTTCGGCGCGGGATCATAGCCCAGAACGCCCTTCATCGGCCCTGCCGCCGCCTCGGCCACGATGGCGTTGATATCGGCGGCGGTCACATCCTTGCCGGCCACAAAGGTCAGATCGACCGCGCTGACATTCGGGGTCGGTACGCGGATGGCCGAGCCGTCCAGCTTGCCGCTCAGTTCCGGCAGCACCTCGCCCAAGGCCTTGGCGGCGCCCGTCGACGTCGGGATCATCGACATGGCCGCCGCCCGCGCGCGGTAAAGATCGTTGTGGCGACGGTCCAGCGTCGGCTGGTCGCCGGTATAGGCGTGGATCGTCGTCATGATCCCGCTCTCGATCCCCACGGAATCGTTCAGCACCTTGGCCAAAGGGGCCAGACAGTTGGTGGTGCAGGACCCGTTGGAGATCATCATCTCGCCCGCCGTCAGCTTGTCATGGTTCACGCCGAACACCACCGTGCGGTCCACATTCTTGCCCGGTGCCGACAGCAGCACCTTCTTCGCGCCGCGTTCGAGATGTTTCTTGGCCTTGGTGCCATCGTTGAAATTGCCGGTGCATTCCAGCACCACGTCCACGCCGGACCAGTCAAGCTCGTCCATATTGTAGGTCGACATCATCTCGATCCGGCCCGCGCCCAGATCCATCCAGCCCTCGCCGGTGGTGACCTCGTGGCCGAACCGCCCGTGTACGGAATCGTAGCGCACCAGATGTGCCGCCGTCTCCAGCGGGCCGGTTGCGTTCAGCTTGACCACACGCACATCCTGCCGCGCGCTTTCCGCGATATGCATGAGGGTGCAGCGGCCGATGCGGCCAAATCCGTTGATGCCAAGGGTGATGGTCATGATGCGCTCCTGCGTCTTCGGGGATTGCGGGCGGTATAGCCAAGCGCCGCGCATCCCGAAAGCCGAAAAGCGACGCTGGCGCGCCGGATGAGCAGGCAAACGCGCATATAATCAATGTGTTAGCGCAAACCCTGCTGCAAATCCTCTGGTTGCGCTAACGCCCGACAGCACAAGGCCGGCCCGCTGTGCTGCGGTCCGGCCCCTGTTTCTTCTTGCTCCAAATATCCCGAATCCGGCCTTGCGACCGGATGCGCCCGTCAGGCCAGCAGGGCCTTGACCTTGTCGGCCACCGCCTGCGCGGTGATGCCGAACTGTTCGTAAAGCACTTCGGCGGGGGCGGAGGCGCCGAAACCGTCCATGCCGACAAAGCCCGATTTCTCGCGCTTGCCGCCCTGACCGTAGAGCCAGCGGTCCCAGCCGAACCGCGTCGCGGCCTCGACCGCCACCCGCACCGGACCCGCGGGCAGAACGCGGCGGCGATAGGCCTCATCCTGGTCCTCGAACAGCTCCCAGCAAGGCATCGAGACCACGCGGGTGCCGATCTCCTCGGCCTCGAGCAGATCGCGCGCGGCCATGGCGATTTCCACTTCCGAGCCGGTGGCCAGCAGGATCGCCTGACGCTTGGCGGTCGCATCGGCCAGCACATAGGCGCCCTGCGCCGTCAGGTTTCTGGGGCGGTGCTGGGTCCGCAGGGTCGGCAGGTTCTGGCGTGTCAGCGACAGCACCGATGGCGTCTCTTTCGTGGTCAGCGCCAGTTCCCAGGCCTCGGCGGTCTCCACCGTGTCGCAGGGGCGGAACACCATCGTGTTGGGGGTGGCGCGGCTGATCGCCAAATGCTCGACGGGCTGGTGCGTCGGGCCGTCCTCGCCCAGACCGATGCTGTCGTGGGTCATCACGAAGACGGTCGGGATCCGCATCAGCGCGGCCAGTCGCATCGCGGGGCGGGCGTAATCCGTGAAGCACATGAAGGTGCCGCCGTAGGGGCGGATACCACCATGCAGCGCCATGCCGTTCATCGCGGCCGCCATGCCATGTTCGCGGATACCCCAATAGACATAGCGCCCCGCGCGGTTGTCGATGTCGAACACGCCAAGATCGCCGGTTTTGGTATTGTTCGAGCCGGTGAGGTCCGCCGATCCGCCCACCGTTTCGCCCATCACGGGGTTGACCACCTCGAGTACCATCTCGCTGGATTTGCGGGTGGCGACCGAGGGGGCGCTTTCGCTGATCTGCTTTTTCAGCGCGCGGATTACTGCCGTAAGGCGGGCAGGGACCTCGCGGTCATAGGCGCGGGTGAAATCCTCGCGCTTGCGGGCATTCATCGCGGCCAGGCGGCTCTCCCATGCGGTGCGGGCCTCTGCGCCGCGACGGCCGATGGCCTCCCAGCTGTGCTTGACCTCGGCAGGAACTTCAAACGGGCCAGCGGTCCAGCCATAGGCTTCCTTTGTATCCGCGATCAGTGTCGCATCGGTCAGCGCGCCATGCCCCTTGGAGGTGTCCTGCGCCGAAGACCCCAGCGCGATATGCGTCTTGCAGGCAATCATCGAGGGTTGCGCCGTCTTCTTGGCCGCCGTGATGGCCGCGTCGATCGCTTCGGGGTCATGCCCGTCGATCTCCTGCACATCCCAGCCGGAGGCGCGGAAACGCGCCACCTGATCGGTGCGGTCCGATAAGGAGACCTTGCCGTCGATGGTGATGTCGTTGTTGTCCCAGAAGACGATCAGCTTGGACAATTCGTGCCGTCCGGCAAGGCCCATCGCCTCGTGGCTGATGCCCTCCATCAGGCAGCCGTCGCCCGCGATCACATAGGTATGGTGATCCACCAGCTTGGCACCGAACCGCGCGCGCTGGATCTCCTCGGCCATGGCGAAACCCACGGCATTGGCGATGCCTTGGCCCAGCGGGCCGGTGGTGGTTTCGATCCCCGCGGCATGGCCGTATTCCGGATGGCCTGCGGTTTTTGCGCCCCATTGGCGGAAGTTGCGGATTTCCGCCAGTGTCATATCGGCATAGCCGGTCAGATGCAGCAGCGCATAAAGCAGCATCGAGCCATGTCCTGCCGACAGGATGAAACGGTCACGATCCGGCCAGTTCGGGGCGGAAGCGTCAAATTTCAGGTGCTTTTCGAACAGCACGGTGGCAACATCGGCCATGCCCATCGGCATGCCGGAATGGCCGGAATTGGCAGCCTGCACCGCATCCAGTGTCAGGGTACGGATGGCGGCAGCGCGCATCCAATGTTCGGGATGGTTGGTGCGCAGGGCGGTAATGTCCAAGGGAAAGGTCCTTCGTCTGGCGATATGACAGGATGACTTGGGCGGCTTGATAGCAGCCTGTCGCGCAAGTTCAAGCGCAGGCTGTAACCCATTGGTGGCAAAGGGCGCGTAATTTGAATAATCATGGTCAGGATCAAGGAAGGCCAGCGCCGCTGATTCGGGCGCAGGGTATTCGGGACAAGAGGATGACAAGCGGTGGAAGGTGAGCCAATGAACGAGATCGCCGAACTGGAACGCAGGATCGCCTATGCGATGGAACGTATCGCCAAAGGTGTCGAGGCGCTGGACAATGCGCGTGACAGGGCACAGAGCAGCGCACAGGCTGGCGCGCCGGAGGCGGTAGCGCAGGACTCCGGTCCTGATACGGACAGTGACAAGCTCACAGCCGAGCTTGACGCCTTGCGCGCCGAACTGGCGGAGGAACGTCTGGCCAATGCCCAGCCTGAGGAGCGTGTCCGCACACTCAAGAAACGTCAGGATCTGCAGGCGGCCAATCTGGTGACCGAGCAGGCCGCGACCCGCGAGAAGCTGAGCGCGCTGGATACGGAACTGTCGCGTCTGCGCAAGGCGAATGACCAGTTGCAAAGCAGCAATGCCGCGCTTCGTGCCGCCAATGAGGAAGGTGTCGGCGAGCCGCATCTGATCAACAAATCCATGATGGCCGAACTGGAATCGATGCGCGCCGCCCGTCAGGTCGATATCGCCGAGACCGAGGCGATCAAGCTGGCGCTGGTGCCGCTGCTGGTGGCCGGCACAGATACAGACGATAACCGTGATGAGGAGACATCCTGATGCCCGAAGTCGAAATCAAGATCGGTGGCCGCGCGTTCGAAGTCTTCTGTCAGGACGGCGAGGAGCATTACCTGCATACGGCGGCCAAGATGCTGGATGTCGAGGCCTCGGTGCTTGCCGGACAGATCGGGCGTCTGCCCGAAGCGCGAATGTTGCTGATGGCGGGTCTGATGCTGGCCGACAAGACTGCCGGGCTTGAGGACAAGCTGCGCGAGATGCAGATCCAGCTTGCCGATAAAGAGGCGGAATTGTCGCGCATGGCCGCGCGTCCCGCGCCGCCGCCGCAACAGATCGAAGTGGCCGTGATCCCGCCGGAACTGACAGAGACCCTGTCCGAACTCGCCGCCCGCGCCGAAGCTTTGGCCGATGCGGTCGAGGACAAGGCGGGGTAGGGTAATCACCTGCGACTGGTTGCTACAGAGCGAACCTGGCCCGGACGGCATGAGCCAATTTTGTGCGTGTCTGATTTAAGCCGTGCGGTTGCCGACACGCGGGGTGGCGATGCAACGGTAGTTCGGGGCAGTTTATGGTCGCCCAGTCTTTGAACTTCAGTTCTGGTCACAACGGTCGCAAAATCGCCGCCCCGGGGGGCGTGTCGGCGATCGCGCGGCGGCCTGCGGCCTTGATTCCGCGCGGGGTGCCTAGGGCAAGCCTTTGTTGCAGCTTCAACCCGCCCAAGGATACCAACCTTCTCTGTCGCTCATAGAAAAAGGCCCCGCATCGGGGGCCTTTCCACGCACAATCAAGAGCCGAAGGATCAGCCGTTGGCTTCGCGGATCTTCTCGGCGGCATCCTTGTCATAGGTGACGCCGTTTGTCTCGAACAACTGGTCCAACTCGCCGGACAGGGTCATCTCGGTGATGATGTCACAGCCCCCGACAAACTCGCCCTTGACGTAAAGCTGCGGGATCGTGGGCCAGTCGGAGTAATCCTTGATACCTTGCCGGATATCGGCATCGGCCAACACGTTCACGTCCTTGAAGGTCACGCCCATGTAGTTCAGCACGCCCGCCACGCGGCTGGAAAACCCGCATTGCGGCATGTCCTTGGTGCCTTTCATGAACAGCACCACGTCATTGGCTGTCACGGTTTCCTTGATCTGTGTGGTCGCATCGGTCATCTGGGTCATCCTTGGTCAGGAGAGGGCTGAACCTCTGTAAATGGCTTGCGGTTCTTGTCAGTCGGGGGCCTTGTCAGTCCGGAGCCTTGGTGGTCAGGGCGAGCGCATGCAACTGCCCGTTGGCCCCGTCCATCTTGCCCTTGAGCGTGGCATAGACGGCGCGCTGTTGCTGCACGCGGTTCATGCCCTTGAACGAGGCGTCGATCACCTCGGCGGCGTAGTGGTTACCGTCTCCGGCCAGATCCGTCACCGTGATCTTGGCTTGCGGAAAGCCGGCACGGATCATGTCTTCGATTTCCTGTGCTTCGATCGCCATGCGTTTGCTCCCTTAGCGGTTATCCCAGATTTAGGCTTTTGGCGGCCACCCCGCAAGGGGCGGCACCGTCTTGTAAAGGCAGGTTTGCCGCCGTCAGTCCAGCGCGGTGGCGAAAGCGCCGCGATAAAGCGCGGACAATTCGTCAAGCGGTGCCTCCGAGCGGCCGAAACGTACGGCATTGCCCCCGAACTTGCCCACCGTGCGGATTGTCACGCCAGCCTTGCCTGCGGCGATCATCAGCGCCTCTGCGGCGTCGAAGCTGCAGGCCACCAGATAGCGGGCCTGATCCTCGCCGAACAGCGCCGGCGTGTCAGACTCGTCGATCTGCACACCGACGCCTGCGGCCTCGGCCATTTCGAACGCGGCCAACGCCAGCCCGCCATCGGACAGATCGGTGCAGGCGCGGATCAGCGCGTGGTTGTCGCGGATGAACTCGCCGTTGCGCCGCTCTGCCTCCAGATCGACGGGGGGCGCATCGCCTTCCTCGCGGTTGAACACCTCCGCCAGCAGGGCGGATTGCCCCAGATGGCCCAGCGTCTCGCCGACCAGAATCGCCAGATGCCCGTCGCGCGCCTGACCTGTGATCGCCTGATCCATATGCGCGATCAGACCCACGGCGCAGATCGTGGGGGTGGGCAGGATGCCCGCCCCGTCGGTCTCGTTGTAAAGGCTGACATTGCCCGACACGATGGGCATATCCAGCGCCTCGACAGCCGCACCGATCCCTTTGATGGCGCCCACGAACTGCCCCATGATCTCGGGCTTTTCGGGATTGCCGAAGTTCAGGTTGTCGGTCGTCGCCAGCGGCTTGGCCCCCACCGCACAGAGGTTGCGGAAGGTCTCGGCCACCGCCTGTTTGCCGCCCTCGAACGGATTGGCAAAGACATAGCGCGGCGTCACATCCGAGGTGAAGGCCAGCAGTTTGTCGGTGCCATGCACACGGATGATGCCCGCGCCAAGGCCCGGCGTGCGGACAGTATCGGCCATGACCTGACTGTCATACTGCTCGTAGACCCATTGCTTGGCGGCATAGTTGGGGCTGGTGATCAGCGCCTTCAGCCCGTCGATCGGATCGATCCCCGGCACATCACCCAAGGGCGCAGCGGCGGGTGTCTCGACCCAGGGGCGGTCATATTCGGGCGCGGTGCCGGACAGCGCCTTGAGCGGCAGGTCGGCCTTGCAGACGTTATTATGCATGATCAGGAAGCGATCCTCGGCGATTGTCTCGCCGACAATCGCGAAATCCAGATCCCATTTGTCGAAAACCGCCTTGGCCTCGGCCTCTTTCTCGGGGCGCAGCACCATCAGCATGCGTTCCTGGCTTTCCGACAGCATCATCTCGTAAGCGCTCATGCCCGTCTCGCGGCAGGGCACTTTCTCCAGATCCAGACGCACGCCCAGATCACCCTTGTCGCCCATCTCGACCGCCGAACAGGTCAGACCGGCCGCGCCCATATCCTGAATGGAGATGACGGAGCCGGTCTGCATCAGCTCCATACATGCCTCCATCAGGCGCTTTTCGGTGAACGGATCACCCACTTGCACCGTGGGGCGCTTGTCCTCGATCGTGTCGTCGAACTCGGCGCTGGCCATTGTGGCACCGCCGACACCGTCACGGCCTGTCTTGGCACCCAGATAGACGACCGGCATACCCACGCCCGAAGCGGCGGAGTAGAAAATCTTGTCCGCATCGGCCAGACCAGCGGCAAAGGCATTGACCAGACAATTGCCGTTATAGGCCGGATGAAACCGCACTTCGCCGCCCACGGTCGGTACGCCGAAGGCATTGCCATAGCCGCCGATCCCCTCGACCACGCCGTGTACAAGCTGGCGCGTCTTGGGATGATCGGGGCTGCCGAAAGACAGCGAGTTCATCGCCGCGATAGGCCGCGCGCCCATGGTAAAGACATCGCGCAGGATGCCGCCCACACCGGTAGCCGCGCCCTGATAGGGTTCGATATAGGAGGGGTGGTTGTGGCTTTCCATCTTGAAGACCACGGCCTGACCGTCCCCGATATCGACCACGCCCGCATTCTCGCCGGGGCCGCAGATCACCTGCGGGCCGGTGGTGGGCAGGGTGCGGAGCCATTTCTTGGACGACTTGTAGGAACAATGCTCGTTCCACATGGCTGAAAAGATGCCCAACTCGGTGAAGGTCGGCTCGCGTCCGATGATGTCGAGAATGCGCTGGTATTCGTCGGGCTTGAGCCCGTGCGCCGCGATCAGTTCGGGCGTGATGGCCGGTTCTTGCGCCATGTCTTGCATGTCTTTTGTCCCTTCAGCAGGTCTGCGTGGCCTCTTTACGACATGGCTTCACGCGGGGAAAGGGGCAGGGCGGCAAACATCGCAGGCACTTGGCCGCAAAAATCTGTCGCCGGACGGCAAAGCCGCGCTATTTGACGTCCAAGCCGGCGCTCTGCCGGTACACATGGGCAGAGGCTTGGTATGACAGTCGTAACGATTTTGGGCAGCGGTCCCAATGTAGTGCAATCGCAGGATTGGCCGAAGGCGGCGATGGGCCATGTGCTGGCGATCAACAACGCTTGGCGGGTGCGGCCAGATTGGGACGCGCTGATCCATCCCGAGGATTTCCCCGAAGACCGCTGGCCCGGTGCGGTCACAGCCGCCCAGTCGGTGATCACGGCGCAAGACTATATCCCCGCCAACAATGCCTATGGCGGTGTCGTCTATGCGGGCGGCACGATGGCCTTCACGGCAGCCTATTGGGCCTTGTGGCGGCACCGCCCAAGCGTTTTGGCGGTAATGGGGTGCGACATGGTCTATCCGGTGGCGGTCAATACGCATTTCTACGGCACCGGCACCGCCGATCCGTTGCGCGCCGACATGACCCTGCAAAGCCTCGAGGCGAAATCGGCCCGTATCCAGCTTCTGGCGGCGCGGCAGGGATGCGCTGTCGTGAACCTGTCCGGCGACCCAAGCCGCCTGCTGTTTCCGCGGGCGCAGATCAAGGCGCTGTCGGGGCTTGCGCCGATCGCCGTTGACGAATCCGCCTGCCGCGATGCTTTGCGCGCGGAACAGGCCTTGGGCGCGCGGGTGCCGTCGGGGCGCTATTGGTCGCAAGGATGCGGTGCGACGGCGGCGGAACTGGCCGCGATTGACCGGCTGTGGCTGACGGCGCTGTCCGCCAGTTTGCAAGATACGGATGCCGTCATGCAAAAGGCGGCAATGCCGGTCTGACGCGGTGCGATGGGTCGCGCACCATACCTTGATCAAGCTCTGAAAAGTGTCGGTGGCGCTACTTTCCTTGCGCGGCTCCAAGCGAAAACATCCGACCGCAAAAAAAAAGGCCGAGCATTAAGCTCGGCCAAAGTCCAACAGGGAGGTATGAAGTTGATGCGAACCTAATCAGCATCGCCTTCGCCTGCCCAATTAGGCATCTGTTTGCGAACGATCAAGACGAAAGCATTTGAGAAACGGCATGCCCGCTATGCGCCCAATGCATAGCTTGCTATGAAACTCAGATAACACCCTGTTCTTTCATCTGTTTGCGATAACTGATGATCTCGTCCTGTACGAAGTCGCGGAAGGCGGCGACCCGCTTGGACTGCCGCAACTCTTCGGGATAGGCCAGAAAAACCGGCACCTCGACGGATTCGATCTCCGGCAGGATCCGCACCAGTTCCGGGAAATCATGCACAAGGTAATCCGGCAGCACGCCGATCCCCAGATCATGCAGGACCGCCTGCAGCACGCCGAAATAGTTGTTCACCGTCAGGCTTGACTGGATGTCATGGCTCATCAGGAACTGCACCAGACTGGCCCCGGCGCCAACCTGCGCCGATTGCGGGTTTTGGCAGATCAGCCGGTGGGCGGAGATATCCTCGACCTGAACGGGGGCGGCGCGTTTGGCCAGATAGGTCGGCGACGCATAAAGCCGCATCCGGATATGCATCAACCGTTTGCGGATCAGATCGGCCTGGCTCGGCTCTTTCATGCGGATCGCCACATCGGCCTCGCGCATGGGCAGGTCCAGCACGCGCTCTTCCAGCATCAGGTCAATCTTGAGGTCGGGATATTTCTCGTAAAGCGCGGGCAGGCGCGGGGCCAGCCACAGGCTTCCGAAGCCGGTGGTCGTGGTGACGCGCAGCTCGCCGAACACCTCTTCCTCGCTGTCACGGATACGTGCCGCCGCCGTTTCCAGCCGCTTGACCATGGAACTTGTCGCGTCGAACAGCAACTCACCCTGTTCGGTGAGAATCAGTCCGCGTGCATGGCGATGGAAAAGCGTGGTGCTCAGGCTGTCTTCAAGCGCGCGAATCTGCCGGCTGACCGCAGATTGCGACAGATGTAACGTATCTCCCGCATGTGTGAGGCTACCCGCATCCGCCACCGCATGAAATATTCTGAGCTTGTCCCAATCCATTGTCGCAACTTTCCGTCCCTTTGTGACGCCTGTGTGAAACAGGCGACAAACACACCCTCGCTATGGTCACATGCAGCTCTATAGAGCAAAGCCCAAATAAAAAATAGCTTGGTAGGTCATATATTGTGACCTAATATCACGTTATAGTTAAATCTAGATCGTTCAGATGGGGAGATGCACGATGACGCGGCAGGATATTAGTCTCAACGACAGGTTTGACCTCGAAAAGTCGCCGGTTCTGTTGAACGGGACGCAGGCCCTTGTCCGCCTGATGCTGATCCAGAAGGCGCGCGATCTTGCCGCCGGTCTGAACACGGCAGGGTTTGTCACCGGCTATCGCGGCTCGCCTTTAGGGGCAGTCGATATGCAGATGAACCGCGCCGCCAAACAACTTGCCGCGCATGACGTGACCTTTCAGGAAGGGTTGAACGAGGATCTGGCCGCGACCGCCCTTTGGGGCGCGCAGCAGGCCGAATTGCGCGGGGAGGGGCGTTTCGATGGCGTCTTTGGCCTGTGGTACGGCAAAGGCCCCGGTGTGGACCGGTCCGGCGATGTGATGCGCCATGCCAATATGGCTGGCTCCTCGCGTCACGGCGGAGTGCTGATGGCGATGGGCGATGACCACACGGGCGAATCCTCCACCGTGCTTCACCAGTCCGAATGGGCGATGGTGGATGCCTATATGCCCGTGGTCAGCCCCGCAGGTGTGCAGGAAATTCTTGATTACGGCGTATATGGCTATGCCCTGTCGCGCTTTTCCGGCCTGTGGGTCGGGCTGAAGACAATGAAGGACACGGTCGAGGCAACCGCCGTGGTGGATGGCCGTCCCGATCGCGTGAGCCTGATCACGCAGGAGTTCGACATGCCCGAAGGCGGGCTGAACATCCGGCTGGTCGATACGCCGCACGCGCAGGAAGCGCGGATGATCGACTACAAGCGTTTCGCGGCCGAGGCGTTTTCGCATATCAACAAGATGGACAAACGCATCTGGGGCAAGCCCGGTGCCAAGATCGGCTTTGTCGCGGCGGGCAAGAACTGGCTCGATCTGGTCCATGCGCTGGCGCTGCTCAACATCGACGAGGCCGAGGCGGAGCGTCTGGGCCTGACCACCTACAAGATCGGCCAGACCTTTCCGCTGGATATGAAGGGCTTTCACGACTGGGCCGAAGGGCTCGACCTGATCGTTGTGGTCGAGGAAAAGCGCAAGCTGATCGAGGTGCAGATCAAGGAGGCGATCTTTGACGACCGTCACGGTCGCCGCGTCTGGGGCTGGCACAAGGGCGGCGGCGCAGGCTCCATGCATGGCGAGGAACTGTTCCCGACGCGCGGCGCGCTGGACCCGATCATGATCGCCGAGAAACTGGGCGGCATCCTGATCGACGAGGGCCGCAGCACCGACGGCATCAAGGCGGGCCTGTCCGCGCTGGCCGATGCGCGGCGCAATGACAATGCGCAGGAACTGGCCTCGCGTCTGCCCTATTTCTGTTCGGGCTGCCCGCATAATTCATCGACCAAAGTGCCCGAGGGCAGCCGCGCCTATGCGGGCATCGGCTGTCACTACATGGTGCAGTGGATGGACCGCGAAACCACCGGCTTCACCCATATGGGCGGCGAGGGCGCGAACTGGATCGGGGAGGCGAAATTCTCCACCCGCGATCATGTGTTCCAGAACCTTGGCGACGGCACCTACAACCACTCCGGCGTGCAGGCGATACGCGCGGCTTTGGCCGCGGATGTGAACATCACCTACAAGATCCTGTTCAACGATGCGGTGGCCATGACGGGCGGGCAGACCAACGAGGGCGGGCTGACATCGCAGCGGATCGTGGCCGAGTTGAAGGCGATGGGCGTGCCGCATATCGCTGTCGTCTACGATGAAAAGGAAGGGCTGGACCTGTCCACCTTCCCCGCAGGCGTGGAGAAACACGAGCGGGCGGATTTCCAGTCTGTTCAGGAGAAATACAGCCAGATCAAGGGCGTGTCGGCCATCGTTTATGTGCAGACCTGCGCCGCTGAAAAACGCCGCCGCCGCAAGCGGGGCACTTTCCCCGATCCGGACAAGCGTGTGTTCATCAACACGGACGTTTGCGAGGGCTGCGGCGATTGCGGGTTGCAATCCAACTGCGTCTCCATCGTGCCGGTGGAAACCGAACTGGGCCGTAAGCGCGCGATTGACCAGTCAAGCTGCAACAAGGATTTCAGCTGCCTCAAGGGGTTCTGCCCCTCATTCGTGACGCTGGAAGGCGCCTTGCCCAAGAAAGCCGCCACAGCCTCGGTTGACCTGCCGGACATGCCCGCGCCGGAACTGCCTGCGATCAACGGCACCTTCAACGTGGTGATCACCGGCGTCGGCGGCACCGGCGTTGTGACCATCGGCGCGGTGCTGGCGCAGGCGGCGCAGATCGACGGCAAGGGTGCCGGCATGATGGAGATGGCGGGCCTCGCCCAAAAGGGCGGTGCCGTGCATATCCATTGCCGCATCGCCAACCAGCCTGACGATATCAGCGCGGTGCGTGTCGCCACTGGCGAGGCGGATGCGCTGATCGGCGGTGATCTGGTTGTCTCGGCCGGGGCCAAGACGCTGGGTCTGACGCGGGCAGGGCGCACGGGTGCGGTGGTCAACAGCCACGAGATCATCACCGGCGATTTCACCCGCAACACCGAATTCTCGCTGCCCTCCGACCGTCTGGCGCTGGCGCTGGAGGCACGGTTGCAGGACCGCGTGATGCTGTTCGACGCATCCGAACTGGCGCGGGTCACCTTGGGCGATTCGATCTTTTCCAATATGATGCTGTTCGGGGCCGCATGGCAGCGCGGCCTTGTCCCGCTCAGCCACGCGGCGCTGATGCAGGCGATCACGCTCAACGGCGCGGCTGTCGAGAAGAACCAGCGCGCCTTTGAACTGGGCCGCTGGGCCGCATTGCACCCCGATCAGGCGGAGCGGATGCTGCGCCCAAAGGTGGTCGAGCTTCCCAAGACGCTGGAAGATAAAATCACCTTCCGCGCCGATCATCTGGTGACCTATCAGGGCAAGGGGTTGGCCAAACGCTACCGCAAGATGGTGGATGGCATCAGCGATCCGCGCCTCAAGGAGGCGGTCGCAAAGGGCTATCACAAACTGCTGTCCTACAAGGACGAATACGAGGTGGCGCGGCTTCTGCTGACCTCGCAGGCAAAGGCGGCAGAGCAGTTTGACGGCGATTTCCGCATGACCTTCCATCTGGCGCCGCCGATCATCTCGAAAACCGGATCGGACGGGCGTCCCGTGAAGCGCACTTTCGGTCCGTGGATGGCAAAGCCGATGCGGGTACTGGCAGGCCTGCGGTTTGTGCGTGGCACACCGCTGGATATATTCGGCCGCACGGCAGAGCGCCGGATGGAACGCGCGCTGATCGCGCAATACGAGGCGGATTTGGCGGATGTGCTGCCCAAGGTGACGCCCGAGACGCTGGATGTGGCCGTGGCGCTGGCGGAACTGCCGCTGTCGATCAAGGGCTTTGGCCCGGTCAAGGAAACGGCGGAAGCCAAAGCCGCAAAACGCCGCGAGGAACTGCTGACAGCCTTCCGCGATGGTGGCAAGGGGATGGCGCAAGCGGCGGAGTGAGCGAGCGAGCATGCAGTAAATGTCGTCGGCTACCGCGCAGCGTCGGGCCGCGGCGCGGCGATCCAACGCTGGTGACTTGGTAATTTATGCCAGTCAAATCCGTATGACCGCAAAACCCGCGCCTGCATTTGTAAAATCGCCGTGCCTGGGGGCGGCCCGGCGATGCGCGGCGGCGCGTTGCGCCTTTGCTCCGCGCGAGGGTAAGCTGAAGGGCCGTTTACACAAGCGTCACAGACACATGCGATAGGCTGTTCCTGACACATCTGTCCGGAGCCGCCTTGCATGACCGCCCATACCAGTATTGCCCGCGATATCAGTTACGCCCATTCCGCCAGCACCAAAGGCGGGCGGGCGCTGATCCGGCTGATGGAAAACGCGACAGGCCGGATCAGCCTGATCCGGCGCGCGGCGGGCTACGAGCAGGACCTCGCACAGGGCCGCGACTTCTGGCAGGTGATGGTGGAGCGTTACGGCCTCTCCCTCGATGTGGTGCGCGGGTCGCTCGATCTGATCCCGCGCGACGGCCCGCTGATCCTGATCGCGAATCATCCCTACGGCATTCTGGACGGGCTGATGCTGGGCCATATCCTGTCGCACACGCGGGGCGATTTCCGCATTCTGGCGCATCACGTGTTCTGCAAGGCCCCCGATCTGGCGCGCACCATCCTGCCGATCTGCTTTGACGAGACCAAGGCGGCGGTGCAACTGAACCTCGACACGCGCAAGACCGCTCTGGATTACCTCGCAAGGGGCGGGGCCATTGGCATCTTTCCGGGTGGCACCGTTTCCACCGCGCAAAAACCCTTCGCGCAACCGATGGACCCCGGCTGGCGCAGCTTCACGGCAAGGATGGTCGCAAAATCGGGCGCAACCGTGGTGCCGCTCTATTTCGACGGCCATACCAGCCGTATGTTCCAGATCGCGAGCCATCTGCACTACACCTTGCGGATGGGGCTGCTGCTCAAGGAATTCGCCACACGGGTCGATACGCCTGTGCGTGTCGCTATAGGCGAACCAATCCCCGCGCCCGAGATTGCGGCGCGGGCGGGCGACAGCAAAGCAATGATGGATTTCCTGCGCAAAGCGACGTATGAGCTATCTCCGACACCGCTCCGATCCTATGACTACGGGTTCGAGTTTGAAGAGAAACACCGGGCGTGAACCAATGCGCCCCCGCACTGGGCGCAGCATGGCCGTAGGAATTTTCGACAGTGGCCTTGGTGGCCTCACCGTTCTCGAAGCAGTGACAAAGCGCATGCCGGACGTGCATTTTGTCTATTACGGAGACAATTCCCACGCCCCATACGGTGTGCGTGATGCTGACGACGTCTATCAACTGACCAAATCGGCGGTCGAGTATCTCTGGCTGCACGGCTGCGATCTGGTGATCCTTGCCTGCAATACCGCCAGCGCCGCTGCTTTGCGCCGGATGCAGGAAGCGGGCGTGCCACCCGGCAAGCGCGTGCTCGGCGTCTTCGTGCCGCTGATCGAGGCGCTGACCGAGCGGCAATGGGGTGACAACTCCCCGCCGCGCGAGGTGGCTGTGAAACATGTGGCGCTGTTCGCCACACCCGCCACCGTGGCAAGCCGCGCCTTCCAGCGCGAACTGGCGTTCCGCGCCATCGGTGTCGATATCGAGGCGCAGGCCTGCGGCGGCGTGGTCGATGCCATCGAGGAGGGCGACATGATCCTCGCCGAGGCGTTGGTGCGCTCCCATGTCGATGCGCTCAAGCGCAAGATGCCGCGGCCAGAGGCGGCGATACTGGGCTGCACGCATTACCCCTTGATGCAGCACGTCTTTCAGGAGGCGCTTGGCGCGGATGTGCAGGTCTATAGTCAGGCCAATCTGGTGGCTGACAGTCTTGCCGACTATCTGTCGCGCCGCCCTGCCATGCTGGGAGACGCCACCGAGAGCCGCTTTCTGACAACGGGCGATCCGCGCCGCGTGTCGGACCGCGCGACGCAGTTTTTGCGACGACAGATCGCGTTTCAGTCCGCCGGTTGATCCCGGTCAAAGTTTCCGCTTCTCTTATCCGCCAAGATACACCTGCGTCCGGTCCCTGACCGGCGCGAAGAAGGACAGAATACATGCCGCATCACATCGCGATTCTCGGGGCTTCGGGCTATACGGGGGCGGAGCTTGTCCGCCTGATCGCCACGCATCCGAACATGCGGATCACGGCACTGGGGGCCAATTCCAAGGCAGGCCAGAGCATGGCCGATGTGTTCCCGCATCTGCGCCATCTGGATCTGCCTCATTTGCAGACCATCGACCAGATTGATTTCTCGGGCGTCGATCTGTGCTTTTGCGCGCTCCCGCATGCCACCTCGCAGGAGGTGATCCGCGACCTGCCCAAGACGTTGAAGATCGTGGACCTGTCCGCCGATTTCCGTCTGCGCGATCCGGCAGAATACAAGCGCTGGTATGGCAATGACCACGCCGCACTGGAGTGTCAGGCAGAGGCGGTCTACGGGCTGACGGAGTTCTACCGCAGCGAGATCCGCGCCGCGCGTCTTGTTGCGGGCACCGGCTGCAACGCGGCTACCGGGCAATATGCCTTGCGTCCGCTGATCGCTGAAGGCGTGATCGATCTCGACGAGATCATCCTCGATCTGAAATGCGCTGTCTCCGGCGCGGGCCGCAGCCTCAAGGAAAACCTGCTCCATGCCGAACTGTCCGAAGGCTATCACGCCTATTCCGTGGGCGGCACGCATCGGCACCTTGGCGAGTTCGATCAGGAATTCTCGGCCATCGCGGGCCGTCCCGTGCAGGTGCAGTTCACGCCGCATCTGATCCCCGCGAACCGGGGCATTCTGGCGACCGTCTATGTCAAGGGCAACGCCGCGCGCATCCATGAGGTGCTGCAATCCGCCTATGCCGCCGAGCCGTTCCTACAGGTCTTGCCCTTCGGCCAGCATCCCAGCACGCGACATATCCGTGGCTCGAACTTCTGCCATATCGGCGTGGTCGCAGACCGGCGCGAGGGCCGTACGATTATTGTTGCGGCATTGGATAATCTGACAAAAGGTAGCAGTGGGCAGGCGTTGCAAAACGCCAATCTGATGTTAGGTGAGGACGAGACAACGGGGCTGATGCTTGCCCCGTGTTTCCCGTAAAGCGGGAGAGGGAGACGGCGGATGGCGATGGGTGGACTGAAAAAGAAGCGGCGAATCCAGATCGTCGCCCTGACGACAGTCGCGCTGATCATCTCGACGGCGCTGATCGGCTATGCCATGCGCGACGGCATCAACTTTTTCCGAGCACCCAGTGATATCATCGCAGAGCCGCCCGGCCCGGCCGAGGTCTTCCGCATCGGCGGTCTCGTCGTCGAGGGCAGCATCGTGCGCGGCGAAAGCGAGCAGATCCGCTTCAGCGTCACCGATGGCGGTGCCAGCATCCCGGTCGTCTACACCGGGGTTCTGCCGGACCTGTTCAACGAGAACGAGGGCATGGTCGGCACTGGGCGCTACATTGACGGTGTCTTTGAAGCCTCTGAAATCCTTGCCAAACATGACGAAACTTACATGCCTGCCGAGGTGGTTGACGCGCTGAAACGCCAAGGCGTCTACAAAGAGCCGAGCGATAGCTGACGGCTGACCCAGCGCACGGTCGCTTTTCCGGCTGTTAACGCGCATGTCGCAGCCTGTTCCCGATGGAAAAAGGGACAGGCCGCATGCAGAGCGTCGAAAAGATCGCACAAGAGATTGTCACGCGGGAAGGCGGGTTCGTGAACGACCCCGCCGATCCGGGCGGCGCCACGCAACATGGTGTGACCCTTGGCACCCTGCGCCGTCTGGGCATGGACCTTACGGGCGACGGGGCGGTCACGGTGGATGATGTCCGCGCCGTGACCCCCGAACGCGCCACCGCCATTTTCATCGAGCATTATTTCCGCCGCCCGCGGGTGGACAGGTTGCCGGAGCGTATTCAGCCCAGCGTCTTCGACATGTATGTCAATGCAGGGGCCAATGCGGTAAAAATCCTGCAACGCCTGCTGCGCCAGATGGGCCAGAACGTCACGGTGGACGGCATCATCGGGCCGCAGACCATTGCAGCCGCACAGGCCGCCGATGCCGCCGCACCCGACCATCTGGCCGATGCCTACGGGATCGCGCGGCGCAATTATTACCTGCGGCTGGCCGATCTGCGCCCTGCAAGCCGGAAGTTCGCGCGCACGCGCAGCGGCGGCAAGGGCGGCTGGATTCTGCGGGCTGAGGAATTCATTCATCCGCGCTATCACCTGACGACGGCGGAATTTGCAGCGAGGGTCGCACAGTGGCGTTGATCGACATGGTTCTCGGCACGGTTTTCGGCGGCGGGCGTAACGTGCTGCGCGAAACAGCAGAGGTGTTCCGCGAGAACGCCGAGGCGCGCGCCCTGCGCGATACGGCGCTCAAACAGGCCGCGCTGTCGCAGTTCGGGGCGGAGTTCACGCTGGAGCGGCAGGGCTGGTTCAACCGTCTGGTAGACGGGGCGAACCGTTTGCCGCGCCCGCTGATGGCGATGGGCACGCTGGCCTTGTTCGCCTCGGCGATGGTCGATCCGGTCTGGTTTGCCAGCCGGATGCAGGGCATCGCATTGGTGCCCGAGCCGCTATGGTGGCTGTTGGGCGCGATCGTGTCGTTCTATTTCGGGGCGCGCCATCAGGCCAAGGGGCAGGAGTTCCAGATCCGTGTGGCGCAGACCATGGCGCAGGTGCCGCAGGTGGTGGATAACCTCAAGTCGCTCAAAGCGCTGGAAGCGGAGGCCACCTTGGAGCAGGCAGAGGGGCAGGCGCAGAAGCAGGAAGGCGAGGCGCTGGAGGGCGACAATCCCGCCCTGTCGGACTGGCGACGCGACGCGGCCGCGGCGCACACCCGTGCCGACACCGGTGCCCACCCCCAGGCTCACCCCTCGGGCGGACGATGACAGGGGCAAAAGCCGCAGCCCATTGCGGCCGCACCCTTGCCGCGACAATGTGATCCCCATGCACTGCCGATTCCGTTTGGCCCGCCAAGCGCCAAGCCCTATAACGGGGGCATGATAGTAGAACTCGGACATTTCGCCCTCATCCTCGCCTCTCTGGTGGCCATCGTTCAGACGGTGGTTCCGCTGGTCGGCGCGCATAAACGCTGGCCGGGCTGGATGGCCATGGCCGAACCTGCGGCCAACGCACAGTTCATGCTCACCGCCTTTTCCTTCGGTGCGCTGACCTATGCTTTCGTGACCTCGGATTTCTCGGTCGCGCTGGTGGTGCAGAACTCGCATTCGCTCAAACCGATGATCTACAAGATCAGCGGTGTCTGGGGCAATCACGAGGGCTCGATGCTGCTCTGGGTGCTGATCCTGACCCTGTTCGGCGCGATGGCCGCATGGTTCGGGGGCAACCTGCCGCCCACCCTCAAGGCGCGGGTGCTGGCGGTGCAATCCTCTGTCTCGGTTGCGTTTTTCGCCTTCATCCTGTTCACCTCCAACCCTTTCACGCGGATGGCGGTGCCACCATTTGACGGGCAGGATCTGAACCCGCTGTTGCAAGACCCCGGCCTCGCTTTCCACCCGCCGTTTCTCTATCTCGGCTATGTCGGGCTGAGCCTTGCCTTTTCCTTCGCCGTTGCTGCCCTGATCGAGGGGCGCGTTGACGCCGCATGGGGCCGCTGGGTGCGGCCATGGACGCTGGTGGCATGGGTCAATCTGACCATCGGGATCGGCCTTGGCAGCTGGTGGGCCTATTACGAACTGGGCTGGGGCGGGTTCTGGTTCTGGGACCCGGTCGAGAATGCCAGCCTGATGCCGTGGCTTCTGGCCGCCGCCCTGCTGCATTGCGCCATTGTCGTGGAAAAACGCGAAAGCCTGAAAAGCTGGACGATCCTGCTGGCGATTCTCGCCTTCGGTTTCTCGCTGATCGGCACGTTCATCGTGCGCTCGGGCGTCATCACCTCTGTCCATGCCTTCGCCAATGATCCCGAACGCGGCGTGTTCATCCTGATGATCCTCGGCTTTTTCATGGGCGGCGCACTGGTGCTGTTCGCGGCCCGCGCAAGCGTGATGGAAGCCAAGGGCGTGTTCAGCCTTGTCAGCCGTGAAAGCGCGCTGGTCTTCAACAACATCCTGCTGGCGGTCTCCTGTTTCGTGGTGTTCATCGGCACGATCTGGCCATTGATCGCCGAGATGCTGTTTGATCGCCGGCTGTCTGTCGGGCCGCCGTTCTTCGACATGGCGTTCACGCCGTTCATGATCCTGCTGGGGGCAGCCTTGCCCATCGGGGCGATGATGCCGTGGAAGCGCGCCGAGATCGGCCGCAGTTTCCGTCCGCTGATCCCCGCGTTCATTCTGGCCCTGTCCATCGCGATTCTGGCCTTTGCAATCCAGACCGGACGCTCGGCATTGGGTCCGGTGGGGCTGTTTCTGGGCTCGTGGCTGGTGTTTGGCGCGCTGGTCGATATCTGGTCGCGCACGGGGCGTGGTGCTGTGAAAGGGCGGCTGGGCCGTCTGACACGGCTGCCGCGTGCGGATTGGGGCAAAGGCGTCTCGCATGCCGGTCTGGGGATCACCATGCTGGGGATTTCCGCAATGCTGGCATGGCAGCAGGAGGATATCCGCGTCGTCCAGTTCAACGCACCTTTCGAGGTGGGCCGCTACACGCTCTCGCTGACTGATGTGCAGCGGATCGAGGGGCCGAACTACCTTTCGACCATGGGTTTTGTGGATCTGTCCCGGAACGGCACGGCCATCACCACAATGACACCGGAAAAACGCTTCTATCCGGTGGCGCAGATGCCCACGACCGAAGCGGCAATCGACATCGGCTTCTGGCGCGATGTCTATGTGGTGATCGGTGATCCGCAGACCAACGGGGGCTGGGCGATCCGCACCTATATCAAACCGCTGGCCAACTGGATCTGGGGTGGCACCATCCTGATGGCAATCGGCGGGATGATCAGCCTGACCGACCGGCGTTTCCGCGTGGCGGCAGGTGCGGCACGTCGCACACCCGTCGGCGGGGTGCCTGCGGAATGAGACAACTTGCCCTGACCCTGTGGCTGGCACTCGCCGTGCTTGGCCCGCTTGCTCCCCTCACCGCCACGCAAGCCGTGGCGGTCGAGCCTGACGAAATACTTGACGATCCCGAATTGGAGGCGCGCGCCCGCGACCTGTCGCGCGGATTGCGCTGCATGGTGTGCCGTAACGAGAGCATCGACGAATCCAATGCCGATTTGGCCCGTGATATGCGCCTTCTGGTGCGTGAACGGCTGGTGGAGGGCGACAGCGACCCCGAGGTGATCTCCTTCATCGTGGACCGTTACGGCGAATATGCCCTGCTCAAGCCCACCACAGGCGGGGCCAACTGGATTCTCTGGGCCGCAGGGCCGCTGATGATGCTGCTGGCGCTGGGTGTGGGCTACAGCTACCTGCGCGGACGGCAGCCGTCCAACAGCGCGCGCGAGGAGAATCTGAGCGTTGAGGAACAGGCACGCTTGCGGAAAATTCTCGAGGACTGACGTTTGGTTTCTTCTTTCCCCCGGACCGCGCTGCGGTAAGGTGTCGCCAAGAGGCGGAGAACAGGAAGGGCCGAACCATGGATTATCAGACCATTACGCTGGAGATCACCGATAATATCGCGGTGCTGACACTGGACCGCGCGGACAAGATGAACGCGCTCAACACCCAGATGCGGGCCGAGATTGCCGATGCCGCGCGGACCGCCGGCACAACGGCGCGGGTCCTCGTGATCACCGGATCGGGCCGCGCTTTCTGTTCGGGTCAGGATCTGAGCGACCGTGCCAATGCGGGCAATCTGGATATGGAGCGCACCCTGCGCGACGAATACCTGCCGATGCTCAAGGCGATCTACGATTGCCCCATCCCCACGATCAGCGCCGTCAACGGTGCGGCAGCGGGGGCAGGGGCCAATCTCGCGCTTGCTGCCGATGTGGTGATCGCGAGCCAGAGCGCCTATTTCCTGCAGGCCTTCACGCGGATCGGCCTGATCCCCGATGCGGGCGGCACTTATTGGATGACGCGCCAGATGGGCACGGCCAAGGCGATGGGCGCGGCGCTGTTCGCCGACAAGATCACCGCGAAGCAGGCAGATGACTGGGGCCTGATCTGGGAAGCCGTGGCCGATGACGCTTTCGATGCGACATGGCGCGCCCGCGCGGCGCATCTGGCGAAAGGGCCGACCGTGGCCTATTCCCATGTGAAACAGGCGATCCGCGGAAGCTGGGACAACAGCCTTGAGGAGCAGCTTGCGATGGAGGGGCGTTTTCAGGGCACCTGCGGCAAGACACGCGACTTCAAGGAAGGCGTGCTGGCCTTTCTGGAAAAGCGGCCTGCGGGTTTCGAGGGGCGCTGACGCCCCTCATCCGCCGTGCGGACGGTTAGATAAGAGGCACAAACGGCACGCCACATCCGGCGAGGGTCAAACAACCGATCAAGATCATCCATTTTGTCATTGGCCACGTCCTTGTATCTGCGCCCGCAACGGGCCTTTGCCTAAACAAAAACGGCGCCTTTTCAGGCGCCGTTTCTTTTGCTGTGAACCGGCTTAGCGGTTCTCGATATCGATATAATCGCGATGCGTCTCGCCCATGTAAAGCTGACGCGGACGCCCGATCTTCATCTGCGGATCGGCGATCATCTCTTTCCACTGGCTGACCCAGCCAACGGTGCGCGACAGCGCGAACACAGGCGTGAACATCGAGGTGGGGAAGCCGATCGCCTCGAGAATGATGCCCGAATAGAAATCCACATTCGGGAACAGCTTTTTCTCGATGAAATAGGGATCGTTCAGCGCCACATGTTCCAGCTCCTTGGCGACCTGCAGCAGCGGGTTGTCCTGCACGCCAAGCAGTTCCAGAACCTCGTCGGCGGATTGCTTGAGAACCTTGGCACGCGGGTCGGTGTTCTTGTAGACGCGGTGGCCGAAGCCCATCAGGCGGAACGGATCGTTCTTGTCCTTGGCCCGCGCGATAAACTCGGGGATGCGGTCAACCGTCCCGATCTCGCGCAGCATTTCCAGACAGGCCTGATTGGCCCCACCATGCGCAGGCCCCCAGAGGCAGGCAATACCGGCAGCGATACAGGCAAAGGGGTTGGCACCCGACGAAGACGCCAGACGCACGGTCGAGGTCGAGGCGTTCTGCTCGTGATCGGCATGCAGGGTCAGGATGCGGTCCATCGCGCGGGCGACAATCGGGTTCACGTGATAGGTTTCGGCTGGAACCGAGAAGCACATGTGCAGGAAGTTGGCCGCATAATCCAGGTCGTTGCGCGGATAGACGAAGGGCTGGCCGATGGAATATTTATAGGCCATCGCGGCAATTGTCGGCATCTTGGCGATCAGACGGATCGAGGCAACCTCGCGCTGCCACGGGTCCGTCACATCAAGGCTGTCGTGGTAGAAAGCCGACATCGCGCCGACAACGCCCACCATCGTGGCCATCGGATGCGCGTCGCGGCGGAACCCGCGAAAGAAGTTGTGCATCTGCTCGTGGATCATCGTGTGGCGCGTCACCCGCGTCTCGAAATCCTCAAGCTGGAACGAGGAGGGCAGCTCGCCGTAGAGCAGCAGATAGCACACTTCGAGGAAGTGCGATTTGGAAGCCAGCTGGTCAATCGGATAGCCGCGATGCAGCAGAATACCCTCGTCGCCATCGATATAGGTGATGGTGCTGTCGCAGCTCGCCGTCGAGGTATAGCCGGGATCATAGGTGAACACGCCCGCCTGTGCATACAGCTTGCGGATGTCGATCACATCCGGTCCGGCGGTCGGCGTATAGACGGGCAAGTCGAAACTTTTACCATCGTAATTGAGGGTCGCGGTCTTGCTGGGTGTCGTCATTTTTATCCCTTCCTCACTGGCGGTCCCCGCAGATCGGGTGCGCCCTTTTTAGTCTGATCGCCTGAAGAAGGTGTTACCCGGTTTCAGGCGGCGGCATCTGACAGGCGCGCGAGGCTTTCCTCGCGCCCAAGCACCAGCATCATGTCGAACACGCTCGGTGTGGCACTGCGCCCTGCAAGCGCGGCCCGCATTGGCCCTGCCAATTTGCCGAATGTCATCCCCTGCATCTGTGCGAAACTGTTCAGAGCGTGTTCAAGATCGCCCCGCGTCCAGCTAGCATTTTGCAACTGCGGCGTCAATTCGTTCAGTATACCACGGGATACATCATTGAGATGCGTGGCGGCTTTGTCGTCGGCGACGATAGGACGCTCGGCCAGAATGAATTCAGCCTTATCAAGCAGTTCAAAGAAGGTCTTCGCGCGTTCTTTGAGATGTGGCATCGCGGCGTAAAGCATCGCTTTCTTGTGCGCCGGCAGGGTCTTTTGGCCCGTCGCCGCCATGAAATCCATCACTTCATGCAGCAGCGCAGCATCATCCATGGCAGCGATATGCTGACCGCAGATATTCTCGAGCTTCTTGAAGTCCAGCCGTGCCGGTGATTTGCCGATGCCCGCAAGGTCGAACCATGCGCGCGCCTGCGCGTCATCGAAAAACTCGTTATCCCCGTGGCTCCAGCCCAGACGGGTCAGATAATTCCGCATACCCGCCGCAGGATAGCCCATGTCGCGGTATTCCTCGACCCCCAGCGCGCCGTGGCGTTTGGACAGTTTCTTGCCGTCGGGGCCATGGATCAGCGGGATATGCGCCCAGACCGGCACGCTCCAGCCCATCGCGTGATAGATCATCATCTGGCGCGCGGCATTGTTGAGATGGTCGTCGCCGCGGATCACATGGGTCACGCCCATATCATGATCATCGACCACCACGGCGAGCATATAGACGGGCGTGCCGTCGCCGCGCAGCAGGACCATATCGTCAAGCTGGTCGTTGCGGATGGTGACATTGCCCTGAACCTGATCCTCGATCACGGTCTCACCCTCTTCGGGGGCCTTGATCCGGATCACGTAGGGCGCCTCCAGCGGATGGGTAGCCGGATCGACATCGCGCCACGGGCTGCGGTAGAGGGTCGAACGGCCCTCGATGCGAGCCTGCTCGCGGAAGGCTTCGATCTCGTCCTGTGTGGCATAGCATTTATAGGCGCGCCCCTCGGCCAGAAGCTGACGCGCCACGTCGGCATGACGCACGGCGCGGGCAAACTGGCTGACCGCCTCGCCGTCGTGGTCCAGCCCGAGCCAGTCCAGCCCCTTGAGAATCGCATCCGTCGCTTCGGGTGTGGAACGCGCGCGGTCGGTATCCTCGATCCGCAGCAGGAACTTGCCGCCGCGTCCACGTGCATAAAGCCAGTTGAACAGCGCCGTCCGCGCCCCGCCGATATGCAGATATCCGGTCGGAGAAGGGGCAAAGCGGGTCACAACGGGCGAGGACATGGGAGAGTTTAACCTTTCGGTAAGCATGGCCGGGTTAGCCTGCCGCATGTCTAGCGATGCCAGCGGCAGGGGGCAAGGTTGCAGATTGCCGACAGGATCGAACAGGTGTTTCTGGCGCAACGCGGAGCGTTGTTTCCTTGGGCGCCGGTGTTTCTGGCGATCGGGATCGGCCTCTATTTCGCCCTGAGATGGGAGCCGCAGCCCGTGCATTACGCCGCCGCCCTGTGCATCTGCGCGGTGGCGGGCGTTGCGGGCGTTGCGGGCTGGCGCGGCGGGCCGGTTCTGGGGCCATTGTGCTGGGCGCTGGCGCTGGTGGCGGCGGGGATCTGCCTTGCGGGCGCGCGGGCGCATCTGGTGGCAGGCCCGCAGATCGGCTGGCGCTACTATGGCCCCGTCGAGGGGCGGATCGTGGGGATGGACCGCTCCGCCTCGGATGCCGTGCGGCTGGTGCTGGACCGCGTGGTGCTGGACCGCGTCGCGCCAAGCGCCACGCCCGCGCGGGTGCGCGTCTCGCTGCACGGTGAACAGGGCTTTGCCGACTTGCGACCTGGACAGATCGTGATCATGACGGCGCATCTGTCCGTCTCGAACGGGCCGGTGGAGCCGGACAGTTTCGATTTCCGCCGCCACGCTTGGTTTCTGGGGCTGGGGGCGGTGGGCTATACCCGCACGCCCGTCCTGCTTCTGGCGCCCTCCTCAGGGGACCAACCGGTTTTTGCAGCGCGGATGTGGCTGTCGAACCACGTCCAGACCGCCTTGCCGGGCGAGACCGGCGCTTTTGCCGCCGCGGTGATGGCGGGCGACCGTTCCGGCATGGGACAGGCCACGCTGGACGCCTTGCGCGTCTCCAATCTGGCACATCTGCTGGCGATATCGGGGCTGCATATGGGCCTGCTCAGCGGGTTCGTCTTCAGCCTTTTCCGGCTGGGCTTTGCCGCATGGCCCGCCGTGGGCCTGCGTGTGCCTGCCAAGAAACTCTCGGCCTTACTGGCCCTGATCGTGGCCGCGTTCTACCTCGCGCTCTCGGGCGGCAATGTCGCGACGGAGCGGGCCTTTGTCATGGTGGCGGTTGTGCTGGTGGCGGTCATGCTGAATCGCCGCGCCCTGACATTGCGCGCGGTTGCGGTTGCCGGGCTGATCATCCTGACCTTGCGGCCCGAAGCGCTGATCGGACCGGGGTTCCAGATGTCCTTCGCCGCAACAACAGCGCTGGTGGCGGTCTTTGGCTGGCTACGCGATGCAGACCTGCCGCGCCTGCCCGGATGGTTGCGCCCTGTCGCGGCGGTGGTTGTCTCCTCCGCCGTGGCCGGATTGGCGACAGCGCCGCTGGGGGCCGCGCATTTCAACCAGTTCGCCCATTACGGCCTGATCGCCAACCTGCTGAGCGTGCCGCTCATGGGCGCGCTGATCATGCCTGCGGCGGTGCTGGCGACCTGCCTCATGCCTTTCGGGCTGGAGGCGCTGCCACTTTGGGTCATGGGGCAGGGCTTGTCGTGGATCCTGTCCGTCGCGCATTGGATCTCCGGCCTTGAGGGCGCGCGCGGGGCGGTCTGGTCGCCGCCCGCAGTGGTTCTGCCGCTGATGGCGCTTGGCGCGCTTTTCGTGATGTTGTGGCAGGGCGCGCTGCGCTGGAGTGGGCTTGTCCCCGTCGCGCTTTCCTTGGCGCTATGGGCCGGACAGGAGCGTCCCGTGCTGCTGATCGCTGCTGACGGCGCGCTTGTCGGCGCGATGACAGGCCAGGGCCGCGCCCTCAGTCGCGCAAAGGGCGCGGGGTTTGTCGCGCAGAACTGGCTGGATCACGACGGCGATGCCTCCGCGCAGGAGGTGGCCGCTGCACTATGGCAAGAGCCGATGCCGCTGCCCTTCGGGACAGGTGGCCACCTCATCCATCTGCGCGGAAAATCGGCCGAACAGGCCAGCTGCAGCGTCCAGGATTGGCTCGTGCTTGACCGGCCCGCACCCCGTAGCTTGCCGTGCCACGTTTTTGACAGCCGTTCGTTGCGCCGCAGCGGAGCGGTTGCGGTTCATCTTGTGCGCGGGGAGCCCGTTGTCACCACGATGCGGGATCTGACGGGGCAGCGGCTATGGCATGGCGGCGCACGGTCGCGTCAATAGGTCCGGATCAGGCCGACAAGGCGGCCCTGTACCTTGACCATATGATCGGGATAGACCCGCGTTTCATAAGCCGGGTTCGCGGCCTCCAAGGATATCGTGCTGCCACGGCGGGAGAAACGCTTGAGCGTGGCTTCCTGATCCTCGACCAATGCCACCACGATATCGCCGTTCTCGGCAACGGAGGTTTCGCGGATCACCACGACATCGCCGTCATTGATTCCGGCTTCGATCATCGAATCGCCGCGCACTTCCAGCGCGTAATGCTCGCCCCGGCCGCTGATCATCGCGTTGGGCACCGTCACGGTATGGGAGATATGGCTGATCGCCTCGATCGGGACACCGGCAGCGATGCGTCCCATCACGGGCAGTTCCATCGCCTCGATCACCTGCACGTCCATCGCGCCCGCAGGCGGCGGCGTATCGGGGCGGTCTCCCTTGATCACGCGGGGGGTAAAGCCGCCACCATCGGACTTGCCGTTCATGGCGTCGGGGAGCTTGACGATCTCGATGGCGCGGGCGCGGTGTGCGAGGCGGCGGATAAAGCCCCGCTCCTCCAACGCGGTGATCAGGCGGTGGATGCCGGATTTGGACCGCAAATCAAGGGCTTCCTTCATCTCGTCAAAAGAGGGCGGCACGCCGTCGCGGTTCAGCCGGGTCTGGATGAACTCCAGCAGATCGCGTTGTTTCTTGGTCAGCATGACATCATCCTCTTCGGGGCGGGCCGCACCGGTTCACTCCGGCAGGCCCTGTGCTTGATCACATGAATTCAGCTTTGTTCTGCCATTGTTCCCGTTTTGTGTCAACATGTTTGACGCATGACACAACTTGGCAGCCCGGGGCCAAGGCTGACGCGCTACAGGAAGGGAATGACCTGCACCACGGCGCCTGCGGGCTGCGGGCCGTCATCCTTGGGCCGGATCAGCAGGCCGTTGGCTTCGGACAGAACCGTCAGCAGGGAACTGTCCTGCCGGTCGAAGGCGCTGACCTCGCGGCCCGCCTCACCCTCGCTCAGCCGGGCGCGCATGTAATGGGCGCGCGGCCCGTTGGCACCGACAGGTGCTGCCAGCCTTGCGCGGCGGACGGGCGGCAGCACATCGTGCAACCCCTGCATGGCGCGCAGCATCGGCAGAAGGAACAGATGCCCGCATACAATCGCCGACACAGGGTTGCCGGGCAGCCCCAGATAGGGCGTGCCATCGCCAAAAGCGCCTGCGATCAGCGGCTTGCCGGGGCGCATGGCGATCTTGTAGAAGCTTTGCTGCAAGCCGAACTGCGCGGCGACCTGTGCCACCATGTCGTGATCGCCCACCGATGCGCCGCCGATGGTCACGATCAGATCGGCCCCCATCGCCAGTTCGTAGACCGTCGTCAAAGAGGCCTCGTTGTCGCGCGCGATCGGCAGCATCCTGACATGCCCGCCCGCCGCCTCGATCATGGCCTTGAGCGCGAAGAGATTTGACGCGATGATCTGGTCGGGGCGCGGGTCTTCGCCCGGCATCACCAGTTCGTCGCCGGTCGCGATGATCGCGACAACGGGTTTGCGCGCGACGGGCAGGTGGCCCGCATTCATGGCCGCCAGCAAGGCCAGTTCCGAAGGGCCAAGGCGGCGCGGGGCGGCAAGGCGGTAATTATCCTCGAAATCAGCTCCCTGCGCCCTGATGTTCATGCCCTTGTCGAAGCTGTCGCCCAGCATGATCTGCCCACCCATGCGGCTGACATCCTCTTGGATCACAACGCGGTCGGCCCCTTGCGGCACAGGCGCGCCGGTGAAGATCCGCAACGCCTCACCCGCGCCCAGCTGTCCGGACCAGGCATGACCGGCGGCGGCTTCGCCCACAACGGTCAGAAACGCACCGGGCTGGCAATCCTGATCCCTGACCGCATAGCCATCCATCGCGGAGGCGGCAAACGGCGGCTGCGCCCGCACTGCCCGCACATCGCGCGCCAGCACCCGCCCCGCAGCCTGCGCCAGAGGCACGGTTTCAACAGCCAGAGGCCGCACAAGTTCGAGACACAGGGCCTGCGCTTCGTCTACGGTGATCATCCCGCCGTGTACCTTCCGGATTTGCCGCCATCTTTCAGCAGGACGCGGATGCCGCCGATCTCCATCGCCTTGTCGACGGCCTTTGTCATGTCATAGACGGTGAGCGCGGCTGTGCTGACGGCGGTCAGCGCCTCCATCTCCACGCCGGTCTGGCCGGAGGTCTTGACCGTGGCGGTGATCCGCACGCCGGGAAGGCCGGCATCCAGCACCAGATCCAGCGCGACCGAGGTCACGGGCAGCGGATGGCACAGCGGGATCAGCTCGGCGGTGCGTTTGGCCCCCATGATGCCCGCAAGCCGGGCGATGCCCAGAACGTCGCCCTTTTTGGCGCGGCCTTCGCCAATGATATCATAGGTTTCGCGGGCCATCCTGATCCAGCCTTCGGCCACGGCGACCCGCGCGGTGACGGCCTTTTCCGACACATCCACCATATGGGCCTGTCCCTGAGAGTCGAAATGCGTCAGGCCAGTTCCCTGTGGTGAGCCCTGCTGTGTGCCTGCCTTATCGGCCATCACATTCCTCCGGCGGAGAGCGGATTGGCGATCAACTGGCGCGTGGCCTGTTCCACATCGTCCTGCCGCATCAGGCTTTCCCCGATCAGGAAACAGCGCGCGCCGTAGACGGCCATATCGGCGAGATCCTTCGGCGTGGACAGCCCGCTTTCGCAGACCATGATCCGGTCGGCGGGAACCTGTTTGGCCAGCCGCCGCGTCGTGTCGAGCGAGGTTTCGAACGTGTTCAGATCGCGGTTGTTGATACCGACCAGCCGCGAGGCCAGCAGGGACGCGCGTTCAAGCTCGGCCTGATCATGCACTTCGATCAGCACATCCATGTTCCAGTCCTGCGCCGCGGCTTCGAGTTCCTGTGCCAGAACGTCATCCACCGAGGCCATGATGATCAGAATGCAATCGGCCCCCAGCGCGCGGGCTTCGGCGACCTGATAGGGATCGTAAAGGAAATCCTTGCGCAGCACGGGCAGGTCACAGACCGCGCGGGCGGCGACAAGATGCTCCTTCGCGCCCTGAAAACTTGGCGTATCGGTGAGGATAGACAGGCAGGTTGCGCCACCTTCGGCATAGGCCTTGGCAAGGGCTGCGGGATCAAATGCAGCGCGGATCAGGCCCTTGGAGGGGCTGGCCTTCTTGATCTCGGCGATCAGCCCGTAGCCGGTGCGGCTGGCGGCGTGCAGCGCATCGGCGAAACCGCGCACGGGATCGGCGGCCTTTGCTTCGGCCTCGACCTCGGCCAGCGGCTTTGCAGCTTTGTCGACGGCGATCTCCTCGAGCTTGTAGGCCTTGATGCGGTCGAGAATCGTGTCAGTCATTTTGTCTCCGATGTGAGTTTGGCCAGCATCGCCAGCTTGGTCGCAGCCGCTTTGCTGTCGATGCTCTCGCGGGCGCGTGCGACGCCTTCATGCAGGTCCGCGGCATGGCCTGCAACCACAAGTGCCGCAGCGGCATTCATCACAACCGCGTCACGGTAGGCTCCCGGTGCCCCGTCCAGCAGCGCGCGCAGGGCGGCGGCGTTCGCGGCGGGTGTGCCGCCAAGGATATCCTCGAACGGATGCACGGGCAGGCCGAAATCTTCGGGATGCAGTTCCACCTCGCGGATGCTGCCGTCTTCCTCAAGCGCCGCGATCCATGTGACGCCGGTGATGGTCATCTCGTCGGTCCCGTCCGATCCGTGCACCAGCCACGCGCGTTCCGATCCAAGCTGGCCCAGCACCTCGGCCATGGGGCGGATCAGGTCGCGGCGGTAGGCACCTGTCAACTGGCGCTTGACGCCAGCCGGATTGGTCAGCGGGCCGAGGATGTTGAAGATCGTGCGCGTGCCCAGTTCGGTGCGGGTCGGGCCGACATGGGCCATCGCCGGGTGATGCATCGGGGCCATCATGAAGGCGATACCGCAGGCGTCCAGCGCCTTTTCAACAACTTGCGGGCCGATCATCACCTGAATGCCCAGCTGCGTCAGCGCATCCGCCGCGCCGGATTTCGAGCTGAGGTTGCGGTTGCCGTGCTTGGCCACAACCACCCCGGCCCCTGCCACGACAAAGGCTGTGGCAGTCGAGATGTTGAGCGTGCCCATCCCGTCACCGCCCGTGCCCACAATATCCATCGCATCCGCAGGCGCACGTACCGCGTGACATTTTGCCCGCATGACCGAGGCGGCGGCGGCATATTCCTCGACCGTCTCGCCGCGTGTCCGCAGCGCCATCAGCAGCCCGCCGATCTGGGAGGGGGTGGCTTCGCCTTCGAACAGGATGGAAAAGGCCGTCTCGGCCTCCGCACGGGTCAGGGCGCGCTCGGCGGCCAGCCCGATCAGCGGTTTGAGCGCATCACTCATGCCGGAACCTTCATGACATTCAGGAAATTCTGCAACAGGTCATGACCATGCTGCGAGGCGATGGATTCGGGGTGGAACTGCACCCCGTGGATCGGCAGGTCACGGTGCTGCAACCCCATGATCGTGCCATCCTCAAGCCATGCGGTGACCTCAAGGCACTCCGGCAGGCTGTCGCGCTCGACCACCAGCGAATGGTAGCGCGTGGCCTCGAACGGGCTGGGCAGCCCTGCGAACAGGCCTTTGGCGTCGTGATGCATCACGCCCATCTTGCCATGCACGATCTCGTGGCAGCGGATGACCCTGCCGCCGAAGGCCTGCCCGATGGTCTGGTGCCCCAGACAGACACCCAGCAGGGGCGTCCGCGTGTCCGCCGCCGCTTGTGTCAGCGCAAGGCAGATGCCGGCCTGATCGGGGTCGCAGGGACCCGGTGACAGGATGATGCCCGCAGGGTTCATCGCCATCGCGGCTTGCACATCCAGCGCATCATTGCGGCGCACAACGATATCTGCCCCCAGATCGCCCAGGTAATGCACCAGATTATAGGTGAAACTGTCGTAGTTATCGATGAGCAGCAGCATCTGGCCTATCTTTTCCGTTTGGGGGCTGGAGGCCCGCGTCATGGTCGCGGTATACTTGTTCAGGCTTGCGCCGGAGCGTCAAGGGGCGTGACCCGGAATAGGGCCGCTGGCATGCAAGTCCAACAGAGAGGCAGGCTCATGGCGACAGGGGGAATTCGCGGCGTTTTGATGGGAACGGCAGTGTCCGTAATCGGCCTGTCCGCTGTGTCGATTATGGCTGGCCCACCCGGCGAGCGATCCACGCAACTGGACCGGACGGCGCAGACAGTACCCGCGCCGGAGCCTGTGCAACCATCGCCCGAAACGGAGGAGCCACCGGTGCAAGATGTAACGTCCGCCGAAAGTGCGGAACCTGCTGAAACGTCGCTGGCAGAGACACGCGCGGCGGATCAGCCCGGCACCGTGGAGGATCAGACCGCACAGGATCAGACACCACAGGATCAGACCGCAAAGGATCAGCTCGTGCTGGACCGCTTGCCGGACCGGACGCAGGAACCAGCGCAGGAACAGGCCCCGCCAGACGCCGCAACGGTGGAGGTGCCCGCGGGCAGCGTATTCAATACCGCGCGCGAGGATCAGGAGGCCGTGTTGCCGCGCGCCGATACCGTCCCCGACACGGCGCAGGCCCCCGCGCTCGATGGCCAGACCAGCGCAACCGTGACAGCCCTGCCGCAGGCGGACCGCGACCCGGCGGCCACGCCGCTGGCCGACCAGAGCCCTGACAGCATCGCCGCGCCCAGTATCGCGGCAGACTCGCCCTCACAGGTGCCGCTGGCGGACACATCCACCCCGCGCAGCACCGCACCGGCCGAGCCGCAAACCCCGGCACCACGCGATGCGGATGCACGCCGCGTCACGACCATCCCGGTTATCTCCACCGGACCGGACCAACCCGATCAGGCGCAGGCCGCCGCCGATGAAGGGCCTTCAAGCGACGCGCCACGCAGGCCCTTCTCGGGCGGCGTGTCCGACGCACCGTCACCCCCGCCTGAGGAGCAAAGCGGCATGGCGGCGCTGTCGCCGCTGCCATCGCCGGAGCCGGCCCCGCGCCGGCAGGCCCTGCCGGTGATCGAGCCGTCGCCGCCTGCCGTCGTGCCAGACCAGACCGGCCCGACAGCACCCGTGGCCGTGCCGGACATGACCCCCGTGACGCGCCCCTCCATCGGCACGCCAGCCACATCGCTGGTGGATCGCCCCGCTCCTGCGGCGCAGACCGAGGCCGCCCCGACAGGCCCCGATACGCCGTTCCATCGCAATGCCGTGCCCTTTGATGATCCCGAAGGCCGTCCGCGGCTGTCGATTATCCTGATCGACCGTGGCGATAGCGTCATCGACGCATCGGCCTTGCAGGATTTCCCCTATCCACTGACCTTTGCCGTCGATGCGGCCCGTCCCGATGCGACAGAGGCGGCGGCGCGCTACCGCGATGCCGGTTTCGAGGTGATGGCCCTGGTCGATCTCGACCCCGAATCAACGCCGCAAGATGCCGAGATCGCGATAGAGGCGTCACTGGCCGCCGTGCCCGATGCGGTGGCGGTGATGGAAGGGGATGCAACAGGCTTTCAGGCGCGCCGCGAGGTGGCCGATCAGGTGGGCGCAATCCTGCTGGATCGCGGTTACGGACTGGTGATGCTGCCCAACGGGCTGAACACCGCGCAGAAGCTTGCGGCGAAAAACGGTGTGCCCTCGGCCACCGTGTTCCGCGATTTCGACGGCGCGGGACAGGACGCCGCCGCGATAAGGCGGTTTCTGGATCAGGGCGCGTTCAAGGCCGGACAACGCGAGGCGATTGAGGGCACCGAGGACGAGAGCGTGATCATGATGGGACGCCTGCGGCCCGACACGATCTCGGCGCTGCTGCTGTGGGGCCTGCAGGATCGCGCCCGGCGTGTGGCGCTTGCTCCTGTTTCGGCTGTACTGGATCGCTCGGAATAAAGCGTCGGTCCGGACGGGCGAGGGGCAGGGCCTTTCAGGCGCTAGGGCAGGCGGATCTCGCGCCATGCGCCGGGGGCCAGCCCCCCCAGCCCCCAATCGCCGACGCGGATGCGGATCAGGCGCAGGGTGGGATGGCCGACATGCGCTGTCATGCGGCGCACCTGACGGTTGCGGCCCTCGGTGATGGTCAGCTCGATCCAGCTGTCCGGCACCGTTTTGCGGAACCTGACCGGCGGATCACGCGTCCAGAGCCAGTCCGGCTCGGGCAGGGCGCGCGCTTTCGCGGGGCGGGTCGGCCCGTCCTTGAGCGTGACACCGCCGCGCAGCGCCTGCAATGCGGCTTCATCGGGCTGTCCCTCGACCTGCGCCAGATAGGTCTTGGCCAGCTTGTGTCTGGGATCGCTGATGCGGGCCTGCAACTTGCCGTCATCTGTGAGCAACAACAGCCCCTCGCTGTCACGGTCCAGCCGTCCGGCCGGATAGACGCGGGGGATGTCGATATAATCCGACAAGGTGCGGCGCGGGCTGTCGGCGCTGCCGGAATCGGTGAATTGCGACAGCACATCGAAGGGTTTGTTGAACAGGATCAGGCGCGGCATCGGCAAGCGGTCCCGCAGCGGGCCGAAGGACGCGGTGCGGCACAAGGATTCGCGTAACCACAGAAAGTTGACGGGCAGGGAGGCTGCATCACAACGCCTTAGCCATTGCCGCCCGAGAACCGGGACGCATCGGCGGCGGCGCGCCGGATCGCGTTCGATTTATGCACGGTTTCCTGATATTCGGATTCGGGGTCGCTGTCATAGACAACACCGCCGCCCGCCTGAATATAGAGCTTGGCATCCTTGACGATGGCGGTGCGCAGCGCGATGCACATATCCATATCACCGCCTGCGCTGAAATAGCCGACACCGCCGCCATAGACGCCGCGTTTCTCCGGCTCCAGCTCGTCGATGATCTGCATGGCGCGGACCTTGGGCGCGCCTGACACCGTGCCAGCGGGCATGCCCGCGAAAAAGGCGCTCAGCGCGTCCTGATCCTCGGCCAGTTCGCCCACCACGTTCGACACGATATGCATCACATGGCTGTAGCGCTCGATGATGAACTGCTCGGTCGGGCGCACCGTGCCGATTTTCGCGACGCGGCCTACATCGTTGCGGCCCAGATCCAGCAGCATCAGATGCTCGGCCAGTTCCTTTTTGTCGGCCAGCAGTTCGACCTCGTAAGCGCGGTCCTGTTCCGGCGTGGCCCCGCGCGGCCGCGTACCGGCGATGGGGCGGATCGTGACCTCGCGGCCAAAGACCCGCACAAGGATTTCGGGGCTGGCGCCGATCACCTGAAAGCCGCCGAAGTTGAAATAGAACATGAACGGCGAGGGATTGGTGCGCCGGAGCGAACGGTAAAGCGTGAAGGGTGGCAGCGCGAATTCCTGCGTCCAGCGCTGCGAGGGCACGACCTGAAAGATATCGCCCGCGCGGATGTAATCCTTGGCCTTCTCGACCGCCGCCAGATAGGCCTCATGCGCGAAATTCGACACCGGCGGCGCGGCATCGCCTGCCTCGCCCATCTCGCGTGTGGCCTGCGGCAGGGCGCGGTCCAGATCGCGCAGCGCGTCCATCACCCGCTCGGCTGCCTGTGCATAGGCGGCGCGCGCAGATTGGCCATCACTGACCCAAGCAGGCGAGACCACGGTCACATCGCCCTTCACCCCGTCCAGCACCGCCACCACCGTGGGGCGCAGCATCAGCGCATCGGGCAGGCCCAAGGGATCGGGGTTCACATCGGGCAGATGCTCGACCAGCCGGATCATGTCATAGCCGAGATAGCCGAACAGCCCCGCGCTTGCGGCGGGCAGGCCCTCGGGCAGATCAATGCGGCTTTCGGCGATCAGATCGCGCAGATGGGCCAGCGGGTCGCCTGTCTGATCCTCGAATGCATCGGGATCAAAGCGGGCGTGGCGGTTCAACCGACTGGTCTTGCCGTGGCACTGCCAGACCAGATCGGGTTTCATCCCGATGATCGAATAGCGCCCCCGCACCTCGCCACCCGTAACCGATTCCAGCATGAAGGCGTCCTTGGCCCCGCCTGTCAGCTTGAGCATCAAGGAGACGGGCGTGTCCAGATCCGCCGCCAGCCGCGCAAAGACGACCTGATTCTGGCCCGCCTCATAGGCGCGGGCGAAGCTGTCGAAATCCGGTGTCAGTTCCACGAGATGCGCCCTTACTGGAAATTCGCATGGACCGCGTTGATCGCGGGCTGGTTCAACTGGACCCCTGCCTCGGCCTGAAGCTGGCCGACATAGACCTGAAACAGGTCTTGCGACAGGCCGGCACGGGCACTTTCGGCCAGACGGGTCCGCAAGGCGACGACACCGGGATTGGATTCGTCCACGGGAAGAACCTCGTCCATCCGCACGATCAGCACGGTGGGGCCTGCGCCCTCGTCGGGGCCGTCGATGACGGCCAGATCACCGGGTTGCATCTGGAAGACACGCTCCAGAAAGCCGGGGGCGGTGCCGGGGATGAACTGGTCGCGGGTGATGTTCACCTCTTCGGTCACACCCAGACCCTGTGCCGCCAGATCGACGTCACCATCGGCGCCGCTGACCACGGCTTCGGCCTGTTCGCGCAACAGCCGCGCGGTCTCGGCTTCCTGCCAGCTTGCGATGGCCTGCGGACGCACCTCGTCCAGCGGCAGCAGGCGGGGCGGCAGCTCGTCTTCCAGACGCATGGCGACGATGCCGCCGTCATCCAGTGTGATCAATGTCGGGTAATCATCCGCGTCGAGAGCTGCGGCGGCAGTGCGGAAATCCGGATAGGCGGCGATTCCCGCGTCGACATTCTCGGACCAGTCGATGGTTTGCAATTCCATGTCGCCCTCCGCCGCCAGCTCTTCCAGCGTGGCACCACCTGCGAGCATGTCGTCAAGCCCGCTGGCCTGTGCCTCGATGATGCGGCGCGCCCGGTCGGGGGCCAGTTCGGCGGCAAGATCGTCCCTGACCTCGTCGAATGTGACGGTCTGCGCTTGCAGCACGCCGTTGACGCGGAACAGCGCCGGCCCTAGCGAGGTGGGCAGCGGACCCACGACCGCGCCGACCTCGGCCCCGAACACCGCATCGGCGGCAGCGCCCAGATCATCGCGGGCGACATCGCCCATATCGGCATCGGCCAGCACGAGGCCACGGTCTGTCACGAGGGTCTCGAAATCGGTCTCGCCCGCTGTCAGGGCCGCCATCGCCGCCTCGGCCGCGGCGTCACCGGAGAAGACCAGTCGCTCCACCAGACGGCGTTCGGGCGTGTTGTATTCGTCGCCGCGCGCCTCGTATTCGGCGCGCAGGGCCTCCTCGTCCACGGTGATCTGGTCCAGCACCATATCGGGCGTCAGCACGGCGGCGGTGATCCGCTTGGCCTCGGGCGTGGTGAACTGCTCGGGATTCGCCTCGTACCACGCGGTCAGTTCGGCCTCGTCGGGGGTGCCGACAGGGCTGTCCAGCATCGCCGCGTCAAGTACCGCCCATGCGAAGGCGCGGCGCTCTCCGGCATAGGCGATCAGCGTGTCGATATAGGTCTGCGGCATCACGGCGCTGTCCAGCATCGCGCCTTGCAAAAGGCTGCGCGCGGTCTCGCGGCGCAACTGCTCCTCAAAGCGGCTCTCGCTCAGCCCTGCCTGTTGCAGCGCGAAGCGGTAGGCATCGCGGTCAAAGCTGCCGTTGATCGACTGGAACGACGGAATGTCGAGAATCTGTTCGGCAACCACCTCGTCACCGACAGAAAGACCCAGTTGCGCGGCTTCGTTGTCCAGCGCGGCAGCCGTGACAAGACGCGACAGCACGTTGCGGTCCAGCCCGTAGGACTGCGCCTCCGAAAAGCTGAGCGGCTGGCGCGTCTGGGCCTCGATCGCGCGGATTTCTTCCTGAAGGCCGCGCGCATAATCATCAATGTCGATCTCCTGCCCGCCGACCGAGCCGATACTGCGCGCGCCCCCCGTCAGATTGGTCGCGCCGAAACCGGCAAGCCCGACGATAAGAAGGCCCAGAAGGATCCAGACAAAGATTTTCGAGATACCGCCGCGTGCCATTATCGCCTCTTTTTCGGGGAATTTACGTCTCAAAGCTGTCTACGCGCTGCATGGGCGCGGGGCAAGGCCGGATCGGGCTGTCAGAGCCGCAGCCCGGCCAGCCTGTCAAAGAGCGTGCCGATGCCTGCGCTGTCCACATTGGCAAAGGCGATGCGCAGATGGCGCGCGCCTGCCGGATCATCCTTGGGCATGAACATCGTGCCGGGCAGGGCCAGCACGCCGGCGGCGGCCACCATCTGCTGGGCGACCTTGTCGGAGGGCAAATCGAAGGGATGCGCGACATAGGCGAAATAGGCCCCGACGCCGCGCAGCGTCCAGCCCAGTTCCGCCAGACGGGGAAAGCCGCTCTCGATCGCGGCGCGCCGCGACAGGATCTCGTCGCGCTCTCCGGCCAGCCACTGATCGAGGTTCTGCATCCCCCAAAGGGCCGCAATCTGGCCGATCTGGTTGGGGCAGATGGTGACCGTGTCGAGAAACTTCTCGACCTCGGCCAGACGGGCAGGGCTGGCCAGCATCGCGCCGACACGGTGGCCGGTCAGCCGGTAGGCCTTGGAAAAGGAATAAAGCTGGATCAGCGTCTCGTCCCAGTCGGGATCGGTGAACAGATCATGCGCGGGGCCGCTGATGGAATGGAAATCGCGGTATGTCTCGTCCACGATCAGGGCGATTCCATGCTGCCGCGCAAGATCGGCGAAGGCGCGGATCAGCTCTGCGGGATATTCGACGCCGGCAGGATTGTTGGGGCTGACCAGCGTGATCGCGCGGGTGCGCGGGGTGATCAGGGCCGCTGCCTGTTCGGGATCGGGCAGCAAATCTGCCCCCGCAGGCAGGGGCACGGCATGCACGCCGGACATATCAAGCCACATTTTATGGTTAAAATACCAGGGGGTTGGCAGAATAACCTCGTCCCCTTCGCCGGTCAGCGCCATCATGGCTGCATTGAAGGCCTGATTGCAGCCCGATGTAATGGCCACCTGATCCCGCACTACAGAACCACCGTAAAGCCGCGCCGTGCGCGCAGCCACTTCCAAGCGCAGATCGTCGTTGCCCAGAACGGGGCCGTAAAGATGTGCCTGTGCGGTGTTGAGGGCCGCATCGGCCATCGCCTCGCGCATCGGCAGCGGCGGCAGATCGACCGGTGCGGCCTGGCTGACGTTGATCAGCGGACGTTCGGGCGGAAAATCGACACCGTCGAGCCAGCGCCGCGCCTCCATCACGGGGGGCGAGAAGGTCGCGGCGGTGCGGGTCTGTATCATGAAAGCCTCCGTCAGGCGCGGCGCATGGGGCAGGGCGGCGATGGATATTTATGGCAAGAAGAAGCGAAGCGCCTGCCTCAGTCGCGCCCGCGATAGGGTTCGACATATTGCAGCGCCATATCCCACGGGAAGAAAATCCACGTGTCCTGACTGACCTCGGTGATGAAGGTGTCGACCTGCGGACGCCCCTTCGGCTTGGCATAGACGGTGGCGAAATGCGCGTTGGGATACATGCGGCGCACCACTTCCAGTGTTTTACCGCTATCGACCAGATCGTCCACGATCAGGATGCCGGTGCCATCGCCCATCAGTTCGGCGTCGGGGGCCTTGAGGACAGTCGCCTCGGATTGGGACTGGTGGTCATAGGATTTGATCGAGATCGTATCGACCACGCGGATATCCAGCTCGCGGCTGACGATCATGGCCGGTGCCATGCCGCCGCGCGTGATCGCCACAACCGCGCGCCACGCACCGTTGTCGGGCCCGTATCCCTGCAACCGCCACGCAAGGGCACGGCTGTCGCGGTGGATCTGGTCCCAACTGATGTGAAAGCCTTTTTCATGGGGCAGGCGGTCGTTCATGGGCGCATTCCTTTTGCGGCGGCGTTGGCTCAGGCGTCGTTGCGGTTCTTGACGGCGTCGATATCCGGCGCATCCACCGCCTTCATACCGACGACATGGTAGCCTGCGTCGACATGCAGAGTCTCGCCCGTCACGCCGGAGCCCAGATCGGACAGAAGATAGAGCGCGGATTTGCCCACATCCTCGATCGTCACGTTGCGGCGCAGCGGCGAGTTCAACTCGTTCCACTTCATAATATAGCGGAAATCCCCGATCCCGGAGGCCGCGAGCGTCTTGATCGGACCGGCGCTGATCGCATTGACGCGGATATTGTCCTTGCCCAGATCCTCGGCCATATATTTGACTGATGCCTCCAGCGCCGCCTTGGCCACCCCCATGACATTATAGTGCGGCATGACCTGCTCGGCCCCGTAATAGGTGAGGGTGAGGGCGCTGCCGCCGTCTGTCATCAGCTTTTCGGCGCGTTGCATCACGGCGGTGAAGCTGTAGCAGCTGACATCCATCGTCATCAGGAAATTGTCGCGGCTGGTGTCCACATAGCGGCCGCGCAGCTCGTTCTTGTCGGAAAAGCCGATGGCATGCACCAGAAAGTCCAGCTTGCCCCATGTCTTCTCGATCTCGGCAAAGGCCGCGTCGATGGAGGCCATATCGGAGACGTTGCAATCGAGCAATGTGGTCACGCCGATGCTCTCGGCCAGCGGGGCCACGCGCTTGCGGAAGGATTCACCCATATAGGTAAACGCCATCTCGGCCCCTGCATCGGCACAAGCCTTGGCAATCCCCCATGCAATCGACTTGTCGTTCGCCAGCCCCATGATGAGACCGCGTTTTCCGGCCATAAGTGTATTTGACATCGCGTGATCCCTGCCCCTGATAAACCTTGCTAGTCCTTTAGGGCAATGATGATTGCGCATCAAGTGCGGGCCACCGCGTCGCCCAAACAGCGCTTTGCGACATTCTTTTGTCATTAAAGCAGCATGTTCGTTTTTTTTCGTTGTGTTGTGAACGGTGTCGCCTTTACCTTTTGGTTGAGCACTGCGTGTTTTGGATTAGGTCATCCGGGGGGCGGTCGATAGACGCGAATAGCCAAGGATGTGATGAGTTGAGTGAACGTGACGGAATTTTTGCGGGCGACGATCCTTTCGAGATCGCCCGAAACTGGCTTTCGGAAGCCGAGGCTGCCGAGATCAATGATGCAAATGCGATTGCCTTGTCCACGGTAGACCCCACGGGGCTGCCCAATGTGCGGATGGTTCTGCTCAAGGAGATCGAGGCGGATGCCTTTGTATTCTATACCAATTACGAAAGCGCGAAAGCGCGCGAGTTGGACAGCGCCGGCAAGGCGGCTTTCGTCGTTCACTGGAAATCTCTGCGGCGGCAGATCCGCGTTCGCGGACTGATCAGCAAGGAAGATGGCCCGAAAGCCGATGCCTATTACCGGTCACGCTCGCTCAAGAGCAGGCTGGGGGCCTGGGCCTCGCGCCAGTCGCGACCGCTGGGTTCGCGCACAGAACTGATGGCGGAAGTCGCAAAAATAACCGCGACAAAGGGAACCAACCCCGCACGCCCGGCGTTCTGGGGGGGATATCGGCTCGACCCGGTGGAAATCGAGTTCTGGGCGGATGGTGCGTTTCGGTTGCACGACAGGTTTGTCTGGCGTCGGGCGTCCAAAGATGACGAGTGGCAGATTGTTCGGCTCAACCCTTGAGCATTTTTGCGTAAAACGGCTGTCTATAATGCGTGACACTCGCGTGACGTGAATGGAAATGCAATGCGGTAGACTATTGTTTAAGCGTGAAGTATCGGTAACTAACTAGTTAGAAACTCGAATATGTTAGAATGAGATGTGGGTGACACAGTGACACAAGATGTGACAACGACCCGCAGAGTGCTTGGCTCAGTTAAGTGGTTCGATCCCGTCAAAGGGTTCGGTTTTGTAGTTGCCGACGAAGGTGGTCCTGACATTCTGCTGCATGCCAATGTGCTGCGTAACTTCGGCCAAAGCTCCGTCGCGGACGGGGCGAAGATCGAGATAGACGTTCAAGACACCGCGCGCGGTGTCCAGGCGGTAGAGGTTTTCGGTATCCAACCGCCCGCTGGCAGCGAAGCGGCGATGCTCGCAGATTTCGAGGATATCGATCCCGAGATCATGCGCTCCGCCATTCTCGAGCCGTCCCGTGTGAAATGGTTCGACAAGGCCAAGGGCTTTGGCTTCGGGAATGTGTTCGGCCGCAGCGAGGATGTGTTCATTCACATCGAGGTGCTGCGCCGCTCCGGACTGGCCGATCTGCAACCCGGAGAGGCGGTATGCCTCAAGGTGATCGACGGCAAGCGTGGTCGCATGGCGACCGAGGTTTGTGCGTGGGAAGCCGCAGTGAAGGCGAAGCCTGAATGATCCGCAAGGCGCTGCTGATCCTTGGACTGATTTGCAGCGCCGCCATCGCACAGGCCCAGCCTGCGGGCGCAGCCTGTCGCACCGACACCGTGACGCTGCGCGGTGATTGGGGTCAGGCACGGTTCTCCGTGGAACTGGCCGATACGCCGCAAACCCGTAGCCAGGGCCTGATGCACCGCGAATCCATGCCGAAAAGCGCGGGCATGCTGTTCATCTACGATGCACCGCAGCGCGCGACGTTCTGGATGCGTAACACGCTGATCTCGCTGGATATGATTTTCACCGACGACACAGGTGTGGTGCAACATGTGCACCACCGTGCGATTCCCGGTGACGAGACCACGATCGACGGCGGCGACGGTATCCTGACGGTCTTGGAAATCAACGGCGGCCTTGCCCGCGCCATGGGGATCACCCCGGGCAGCGAGATGCGGCATCCGGCCTTCGAGGCGGCGGCCGCCGCTTGGCCCTGCTGAACTTGTTCCTGCTGAACCTGCCCGTGCTGAACCTGCAACGGACGATTCGGGAGCGCTGACCTTCGCGGTCTGAAAATTATCACGATCACCGCGATATGGCAGCTTAAGGGCTTTTCAATCCTCATCAGCCGGTTTAAACGCAACCTCGGTTCGGGGCGTAGCGCAGCCTGGTAGCGCATCTGTTTTGGGAACAGAGGGTCGGGAGTTCGAATCTCTCCGCCCCGACCAGATTATCAAATCACAGACAAAGTATGTTTCGCCGCGGTTGCGTGGATACCGTCACTCAAGGGGCGTTCCGCCAAGTCCGGTCAGGATCTGCCGCAGGCGACGATCCAGAACCGGATCGGGATGGACAACGTAGAGCATGTCACCCGCGGCGCGCGGCACCTCCAGAAATTGCGTCGCCCCCAGTTCATAGCCTTCGGCAACCTTTTCCAGCCGCAAACGGATCACCAGCTCCGGCAATGCGTCAATCGTGCCGTCATACCGCAGGATGGCGGCGGCGGTGGCGTTCGGCGGCATCAACATCCGGCATTCGATGACAGTTTCGCTCACCTGCACGAAGCGCTGGGTCGCAGACATGCAGCCTTCGCGCAGCGTGTCGAGAATCTCCTTTGGCGGCGCGGCGAACAGGGCGCGTTGCTCCGGTAATGGCTGCCGGATTGCGGCCGGCGGGGGCCGGGGTGCCGCGCAGGCTGCGAGCACAAGATACAGCGTGACCGGCACAAAAGCCCGGGCGCGGTGCCGCAGGCGGGCAGGTGAGTCGGGCGCGTTCGGGCGTTTCTTGATCAACATATGGTGTTGTCCCGTGTCCTTTGCGCATCATGCGACAGTTTGCCCGCAACTTCAGCAGGCGATCATCAATGCCCTTGCGCGTGAACCTATCCCCTGAGGGTTGGCTTATAAGAAGGGCAGATACAAAGGCTTTCCGCGCATATCCACAAATCTGTCCCCAGAGCGCCGAATCTGTTCGGTGTTGATGTTGACGATCCGCGCGCGGCGCAAATCCGGTCAAGAAGAAATTCTGTCCTGATATGGTAAATTCTGGATTGACGATCCCCGGCCCGATACGTCAGATTGTGGGGGCTGAGGTTGCGGCCCACTATATGTAGTGTTTACCATTTGGGTCACGGCGAGGGACAAAAACAAAAACCAGATCGGGCAGAGGCCGGGCGTTTCGCCTGAATGCCGAACTGCCCATCGCATGGACCGGCTTGATGAAAGCCGGACAGCGGGATGTTTTGTCTCCTTGTGACCTTGGTGCGGTGGTGTCGCGCAAAGACGCGGGATCGATAATGAACGCTAAAGATGGGGCAGACCATGAAAATCGAGAGAAAATTCACGACATCCGGGCAGGACGCATATGCGGCGCTGGATTTCGTCAAGACAGCGTCTGAAATCCGCAATCCCGATGGCACCGTGGTGTTCCGTCTGGACGAGGTCGAAGTTCCTTTAAGCTGGTCGCAGGTGGCATCCGACGTCATCGCACAGAAATATTTCCGCAAGGCCGGCATTCCGGTCAAACTCAAGCGTGTTGCCGAAAAGGGCGTGCCGAAGTTCCTGTGGCGCTCGGTTCCCGATGGCGAGAATGTCGAGAAAGTGGGCGAAACCTCCTCCAAGCAGGTGTTTGACCGTCTCGCGGGCGCATGGGCCTATTGGGGCTGGAAAGGTGGCTATTTCAGCACCGAAGAGGATGCGCGCGCCTATTACGACGAAATGCGCTACATGCTGGCCAGCCAGCGCGCCGCTCCCAACAGCCCGCAGTGGTTCAACACCGGCCTGCATTGGGCCTACGGCATCGATGGGCCGAGCCAGGGCCATTACTATGTCGATTACAAAACCGGCGAGCTGACCAAATCCACCAGCGCCTACGAGCACCCGCAGCCGCATGCCTGCTTCATCCAGTCGGTCAAGGACGATCTGGTCGGCGACGGCGGCATCATGGACCTGTGGGTCCGCGAGGCGCGTCTGTTCAAATACGGCTCCGGCACCGGCACCAATTTCTCCAGCCTGCGCGCCGATGGCGAGCGGCTGTCCGGCGGCGGCAAATCCTCCGGCCTGATGGGTTTCCTCAAGATCGGGGACCGCGCTGCGGGTGCGATCAAATCGGGCGGCACCACGCGCCGTGCGGCCAAGATGGTGATCGTCGATGCGGATCATCCCGACATTCAGGAATACATCAACTGGAAGGTGAAAGAGGAGCAGAAGGTCGCCAGCATCGTCGCAGGCTCCAAGATGCACGAGCAGAAGCTCAACGCGATCTTCGCCGCGATCAAGGCTTGGGACGGCAGCACCGAGGATTCGGTGGATCCCGCCAAGAACCCGCAGCTCAAGGATGCGATCCGCGGCGCGAAAAAGGTCATGATTCCCGAGACCTACGTCAAGCGCGTGCTGGATTATGCCAAGCAGGGCTACGGCTCCATCGAATTCCCGACCTATGACACCGATTGGGACAGCGAGGCCTATGCCTCCGTGTCCGGCCAGAACTCCAACAACTCGGTCCGCGTCACGGATGCGTTCCTCAAGGCGGTCGAGACCAATTCCGACTGGGAGCTGATCCGCCGCACCGACGGCACTGTTGCCAAGACCATCAAGGCGCGTGATCTGTGGGAAGACATTGGCCACGCCGCATGGGCCTGCGCCGATCCCGGCATCCAGTATCACGACACGGTCAACGACTGGCATACCTGCCCCGAAGACGGCGCGATTCGCGGCTCGAATCCCTGCTCGGAATATATGTTTCTTGATGATACGGCCTGCAATCTGGCCTCGATGAACCTGCTGACCTTCTACAAGGACGGCGAGTTCCAGGTCGAAGACTACATGCATGCCACACGTCTGTGGACGCTGACGCTGGAAATTTCGGTGACGATGGCGCAATTTCCGTCCAAGGAAATCGCGCAGCGCTCCTACGACTTCCGCACGCTGGGTCTGGGCTATGCCAATATCGGCGGTTTGCTGATGAACATGGGTCTGGGCTATGACAGCGACGAAGGCCGCGCCATGTGTGCCGCCCTGACCGCAATCATGACCGGCGTCTCCTATGCCACATCTGCCGAGATGGCAGGCGAGCTGGGTGCTTTTGACGGCTACAAGCGCAACAGCAAGCACATGCTGCGCGTCATCCGCAACCACCGCAACGCAGCTTACGGCGCAACGGATGGCTATGAAGCGCTGGCCACCAAGCCGGTGCCGCTGGATCACGCCAACTGCCCTGACCAGCGTCTGGTCGAACTGGCCAAATCGGCATGGGACGAGGCGCTGCGCCTCGGCGAAAAGCACGGCTACCGCAACGCCCAGACCTCCGTGATTGCCCCCACCGGCACTATCGGTCTGGTGATGGATTGCGACACCACGGGCATCGAGCCTGACTTCGCGCTGGTGAAGTTCAAGAAACTTGCCGGTGGCGGTTACTTCAAGATCATCAACCATTCGGTCCCCGCCGCGTTGGAAAAGCTGGGCTACCGCTCGGCCCAGATCGAGGAGATCGTGTCCTATGCGGTCGGTCACGGCAGCATCGGCAACGCGCCCGGCATCAACACGACCAGCCTGATCGGCCACGGTTTCGGCCCGCGCGAGATCGAAAAGGTCGAAGGCGCGTTGGGATCGGCTTTCGATATCCGCTTCGTGTTCAACCAGTGGACGCTGGGCAGCGAGTTCTGCCAGAATGTGCTGGGGATCCCGGCTGAAAAGCTGAACGATCCCACATTCGACCTGCTGCGTCATCTGGGATATATGAAAGCAGATGTCGAGGCGGCGAACGACCATGTTTGCGGCACGATGACGCTGGAAGGTGCACCGCATCTTGATCCTTCGCATTACCACATCTTCGATTGCGCCAATCCTTGCGGCAAAAAAGGCAAGCGTTATCTTGGGGTTAACAGCCATATCTATATGATGGCCGCAGCCCAGAGCTTCATCTCTGGCGCGATCTCCAAGACGATCAACATGCCCAACGATGCCACCATCGAAGACTGCCAGAAAGCCTACGAGCTGAGCTGGAAACTGGGCGTCAAAGCCAACGCGCTCTATCGTGACGGCTCCAAACTCAGCCAGCCGCTGGCATCGGCGCTGGTCGAGGATGATGACGAGGCGATGGAAATCCTCGAAAGCGGATCGGCGCAGGAGAAGGCCGCCGTGATCGCCGAGAAGATCGTCGAGAAGATCATCATCAAGGAAATCGCCCGAGGCCGTGAAAAGCTGCCCGAGCGGCGCAAGGGCTACACTCAAAAGGCCATCGTCGGCGGTCACAAGGTCTATCTGCGCACCGGCGAATATGGTGACGGCCAGCTTGGCGAGATTTTCATCGACATGCACAAGGAAGGCGCGGGCTTCCGTGCGATGATGAACAACTTCGCCATCGCCGTGTCGGTCGGCCTGCAATACGGTGTGCCGCTGGAAGAGTTCGTCGATGCCTTCACCTTCACCAAATTTGAGCCCGCCGGGCTGGTGCAGGGCAATGACAGCATCAAGAACGCGACCTCGATCCTTGATTATATCTTCCGCGAACTGGCCGTGTCCTATCTGGATCGCACCGATCTGGCGCATGTCCAACCCAAAGGGGCCAGCTTTGACGATCTGGGCCGTGGCGAGGAAGAGGGCGTGTCGAACGTGTCGGAAATCTCCGAGACAGCCGCATCGCGCAGCCTTGAGGTGCTCAAGCAGATCAGCTCCACCGGCTATCTGCGCAAGCGCCTGCCACAGGAACTGGTGGTGTTTCAGGGTGGCCAGAACGGTATGAACGAGTTGATGGCGACAGGCACCCACGGCCTGATGCCGGAGACCTCCTTCCGCGCTGCCGCGAGTGTGTCGACCACGACGACAACAGCGGTTGCCAGCGGCACGGTCAGCATGGATGCCCGCACCAAGGCCAAGATGCAGGGCTATGAGGGCGAGGCTTGCGGCGATTGCGGCAACTACACGCTGGTCCGCAACGGCACCTGCATGAAGTGCAACACCTGCGGCGCGACAAGCGGATGTAGCTGACGCGAAGCGACCCATGCGCGTGCAAGGGTCTGAAGGGTAACGAACGGATCGGGGCAGGGCTGACCTGCCCCGATGGCATTTTCGGGCGTTGAAGACAATCCTCCACCTCACCGTCACACGCGCGGCACGGAACCCAAACCTGCCGCCCGTGTTGACCCTCTATGTTTTCCCTGCAAAACCACTGCCGCACGGTATCAAGCCTCGCTCTGGCCGCGGTCCTTCTGCTCTTGATCGTGGTCGCGCCCGACGTTCTCTTGATCATTTTCGCGGGTATTTTGGTCAGCGTTTTCCTGGGCGGCGGCGGACTATGGGTTTCGCGGCATACGGGGCTGTCACGCGGCTTCGGCATCGCCTTGTTCATTCTGCTCATTCTGGGGGTCCTTGGCGGGATAATCGCCGCATTCTCTCCGGCGATCGTCGAGCAGTTTGACCAGCTGAGTCGAGAGATACCCAACAGCCTCGGCAAGCTGGAAGACCGCGTGAAAGACTATGAATGGGGCGAACGGATGCTCTCCGCGGTCGAGCCTTCCGGCCTGATATCGGCGGAAGGTGGCAGTGCCGCGGCCTCTGCTGTCACCAGTACCTTCGGTGCCTTGGGCAATGCTGTCATCATCGCATTCATCGGTCTTTACGGGGCTATCGCGCCCGCAACCTATCGTAACGGCCTTGTGGCGCTTCTGGCACCCTCATTGCGCCCGGACGCGTGCCGCGTGCTGGATAAACTGGGTGCCACCTTGCAGAAATGGCTGACCGCGCAGTTCATGTCGATGTCCGTGGTCGGGGTGCTGACCGGTTTGGGCCTCTGGCTTATCGATGTGCCGTTGGCCTTTATTCTGGGGCTGATCTCGGCACTTCTGGCCTTTATCCCGAATATCGGGCCGGTGATCGCCGCCGTTCCAGCGCTTCTTCTGGCGCTCGCCGAGGGAGGCACGTCAGTCCTGCTGGTCGCTGGCGTCTATATTGTGGTCCAGACGCTGGAGAGCTATGTGATCACGCCGCTGATCCAGCAGGAAAGGGTCTCGCTGCCGCCTGCGCTCGTGATTTCGGCGCAGTTGCTGATGGGGGTACTGTTCGGCATCCTTGGTCTGGCGCTGGCCACCCCGCTGACGGCTGTTGTCATGACGTTCACGAATGAGGTCTACCTGCGCAACTTTCTGGATAAAGAGCAGGCATGATCCGCCGACAGGCTTGCAGGCGGGCCTTCACGGCGCATATCTGACGCATGGAAAAACTCAACGCATTGTGGCGCGGTCAGCTTGATCTGGACGAGGTGTTCTGGACATGGGTCATCTTTGGCGGTTTGCTGATCAACGTGACATCGTCGGTGCTGTTTCTGGCATTCATCACGTTGGATATCCCTGTTGCGGCGCTTGTTGCCGGCTACGGTTATTCGGTCCCCTACAACATTCTGGTGGTCACGGGCCTGTGGCGATCCGCAGGCCGCTATCACGGTCCGCGATATCATGCCGATCTCGCGCGCGCTGTGACGCTGGTGTTGATGGGTGTTCTTACCATTACTTAGCGTTCAATAACATATCGGTATGGCGCGAAGTTTAAGTAAAAAAATCAAGTGAACGCTCGCGTCGGCCTGTCAAAGACACGACGCCCCAAGGCCGAGGCGGCCAGGTCGACCATCAACAGCGCCGTGCGGCCACGCTCGTCCAGAAACGGGTTCAGCTCCACCAGATCCAGCGAGGTCATAAGGCCGCTGTCATGCAGGATCTCCATCACAAGATGCGCCTCGCGCACCGTGGCCCCGCCCGGCACGGTGGTGCCGACGGCCGGCGCCATGCCGGGGTCGATGAAATCCACATCCAGCGAGACATGCAGCGCACCATTGGCGGCCGCCACCCTGTCAAGGAACGCACCCAGAGGCTGGGCAATCCCGGTCTCGTCGATCTCGCGCATGTCGTGGCGGTGGATGGCGCTCTCCTGCAACGCGCGGCGCTCGTCTGGATCGACGGAGCGCAGGCCGATGATGCAGATATTCTCCTGCGGCACCGTGGCACCGAGCGGCGGGAAAGCGTCAAACCCCTCGCGCCCCGTCACATAGGCCAAAGGAGTGCCGTGCAGATTGCCGGAACCGGTGCTCAGTGGCGTGTGATAGTCGCTGTGCGCGTCCAGCCAAAGCACGAACTGCGGGCGTCCCTTGGCATGGGCATGTGCCGTCACACCGGCGACCGTGCCCAGCGACAGGCTGTGATCGCCGCCCAGAAAGATAGGGAGGCCCTCATCCATCGCATCGCGCGCCGCTGCGAACAAGGTGCGGGTCCAGCCGATGGTCTCGGACAGGGCATGCAGATGCGGCGCGGCGCCCGCGATCTCACCGACAGGGGCAGGGGCGAGGTTGCCGTGGTCGCGGACGCGGTGGCCAAGATCGCCAAGCGCTGTGGCAAGACCCGCCGTGCGATAGGCATCAGGCCCCATCAGGCAACCGAGATTGCGTTTGCCACTGTCGACGGGACAGCTGATCATGATGATATCTTGCGGGGTCATTGCGTGCTCCTGCGAGGCTTCGTTGGTGTAAGGTCATCCGATGCTACGCCATTCGGGGCCGGAGTGCAGGGGGCATATTGATCGGGCACCGCCACACCGGATTATTCGGGCCGCGCCCTTGCCATGATCTGGCGCTTTGACGCTGCGGTCAGTTCATGGACGAACCGGCTGCGCGTCATCTGCGAATCCGGACGATAGGTCCGCTCAGCCCGCTTTGCGCATGGCGATAAGCCAGATCACAGCCAGCGCGAGCGAGGCCACCGCATTCCAGCTTGCCATGGAGAGGCCCAGCATCTCCCACGGGACTTCATCGCAGCGCACCAGCGGGGCCGCCATGATCTGCGCGAAAAGATCCTGCGCCGACTGGCCCGCAACGCCGCTGCTGCTGCAGGCGGCAGGTCCGTCCCACCAGTCACGCTCGACGCCCGTGTGATAGGCTCCAATCGCGGCCGTGCTCAATGCGGCCAGCGCGCCGAGAGCGGCAACAAGGCGGGCAGGTAGCACCGCGACCGCCGCCAGCACACCCAGCGCAATCGCGGCCACATGCGGGTAGCGTTGCCACAGGCACAGCTCGCAGGGGGCCATGCCGCCGATATGCTGGAAGGCCAGCGCGCCCAGCATCAGGGCGGCGGAGCCCGCTGCGGCAAGGATCATCCATAAACGGGCTGTCAGGGTCACAGGTAGCGCACTCCGTAAAATCCGGCCACAAGCATGATCACGAACAGGGTGAACAGCAAGCCCAGACGCTTTTCGATGAAGTCACGAATAGGTGCGCCGAATTTCCACAGCAGGGCCGCGACGATGAAGAACCGCAAGCCGCGCGCGATGATCGAGGTGATGATGAATGTGCCAATCGGCAGGCCGGTCCAGCCCGACATGATCGTGATCACCTTGTAGGGGAAAGGCGTGATGCCGGCGATCAGCACAGGCCAGAAGCCCAGATCATTGAAGCGCGTGTTGAACGCGGTCATCGCATCGCCCTTGCCCAATGCCTCAAGGATCGGCTGGCCCAGAGAGTCGTAGAAGAACGCGCCGATGACATAGCCCAGCATGCCGCCCAGAACCGAGGATACCAACGCCACGCCCGCGATCAGCCAGGCCCGCGAGGGTCTTGCGAGAATCATCGGGATCATCAGCACATCCGGCGGAATCGGAAAGACCGAGGATTCGATGAAAGCCACAAAGGCCAGAACCCACAGCGCGCGCGGGTGCTGCGCCTGTTGCAGGGTCCAGTCATAGAGGGATCGTATCATCCAAGCCGCCTTTGATCATGTCCGGTCAGGCCGATGCATCCCTGCCGCTTTGCCCCGCTGCAGGCCGGACAGGGTGCATCCGGCGCGGCAAGCGCATTCTGGCGGCTGTGTAGCAATCCCGGCAGCGCGCGCAAAGCGGAAACGCCTGAATACAAGCGGGATCTTGCTTTTTCGGCTGGACGCAGCGCGGAACGGGCGATACATCAGCCAAAGCAGCGAGGCTGCATTGTGCGGGTGTGGCGGAATGGTAGACGCGAGGGTCTCAAACACCCTTACCTCACGGTGTGTCGGTTCGAGTCCGACCACCCGCACCAATTTCTGAAATAAGTCATTGATTTATCGGGATTTTTAACAGGCGCCTGTCGGGTCCTCCATTTGGTCCCCAAGAGCACTTCGACAAAAGGTCGAGGCCGTCTTGCATGGTCCGAACAGCAACTCCTGCGCATTCCGGGCAACAGCGCCCTGACCAGGGCCTTCCGCTATGGTCTCAGTTGGCGCAAAGCGTGCGCCCGATCGGAACAGGACGGCAGAGCTGGCTCTTCGTGTGAGCCGAGACCGGTGCGGAAACCCTGGGCTGCGCCGTGACCGTCAAATGGCGCGGTATCCCGGGCGGTCTACTCCAACGTGTCGGATTTGATCTCAGGCAAAGGCAGCATCGTAAGTCGGGTCCGCTACGTCGCGGCGGAACAATCCAGCGCAATGTTTGTTTTCTGAACTACCGACCGATGGATTGAACCATTAACCCAGGGAATAGGAGAAAAGACATGAAAGCGCTGACAGACGGCCTTGGTACCAAGACTTCAGGGCTCGTAGCTTCGATTCTTCTGACCATTACAGTTTCCGCTGCAACGGCACAGGAACAAACCGAAGACCAGAATGGGGCTGACACAGACGAAAACACCTCGGAGGAATGGCAAAGCAGCCATGTCTTCCTTACGCCGTCCCAATTTCTGATTGGCCAAAATTTACTTGATGAGGGAGAGGACTGGGGGACAATCAAGTTCCTGATGATCGATGTTTCGGACGGAAACCTGATCTATGCTCTGGCCTCGACCGAGCGGACAATGGGGCAGTTTATCGTGGTTCCGTGGAGTGCGATCGAGCCGACCAACTGGACAGGACTGGCAGGCCCGGGACTGCGTGTGGATGCTCCGGTCGAACTTTTCCAAAATGCGCGACGCTTTGATATGGAAGATATCGTCGGACTTACGACGCCGAGTGTGGCTGTCGAGGTCGGCGAGTATTTTGCAACGACAAACGATCCCCTTGATCCAGATACGCCCGTCTTTGTCGTGGGACATAAACTGGTGGGAACGATCGCACCTCCGGCGGCGCAGGTCGCCAATCAACTGGAGGGAACCGATGTACGCGATGCCGAGGGCACGGTCATTGGCACCATTGACGACATCATGGTCGATGTCGACATGGGGCAGGTTCCTTACGTTCTTGTCTCGACCGCGGTGTACCCTGGCGGTCAAGGCGATTGGTGGCCGATCCCGCCGCAGGCGTTGACATGGGATGCCGCGACCGAGGGCTATACCATCGACCGGACCGAGGCCGAACTTCGTGAACTTGGCCTGTTCGGTGAACCGGCACTTCCCATAGCGATCCGGAAAAGTCTGCTCGACAATCTCTACGACTTCTTCAACCTCGATCCCTACGACCCCGATGCCTGACCAATTTGGCGGGGAAATCTCACCAGTTAAAGATAGCGGCCCGGATATCCGAGCCGCTATTTCTCTGACGGACTGTTGTAGCCGGGTCCGTCATCAACCAGGCGTGCGACCAACTGTTTCGGTGCACGGCGGTCGGGAACATTGCGCATCGCAAGCTGGTTGAGTGAGACAAGTTGAGTGAACCGATGGAGGATCAGATGGCTCATGCAAGCGGCAAGAAGTTTGGCCCCGGCCAACAGGACCAAGGCAAAGGCGACGGCACGGGGGGAATGGCACCTGATGATGTCGACCCGCTTCCCGACAATGAGATTTTATCCAACCGCGACACCTCCCGCCATTCGGATCAGCGCGGTCATGACGGCGGACACGTCCAGAACCAGAACTGGCATGAGCAGGTGAGCGACCACGCGCCGGGCGCAGGCGAAGCCGGCCGTCCAGGGGCCCGCTCGCGTCCCCCCCTGGTCGATGAGCCAAAGGACGACGAGCCAAAAGACGATGAGCAGGCGGAGGAAAGCAGCCAAGCGCCTGACGACACGCGCGAGGACTGAACGGCAACCCGTTGATCGACAGCGAACGCGAAGGTTCTTGAGTCCCGACCGACACAAGCCGGCGCGTCCGGATTATCGGGATCGCGCGTCAAGGTGGCGGATCAAGACAATCTGATGCGCTCTTCATCCTGTTCCGCGCCCCAGGATCAAGAAAGGACCCCCCTGATGTGTCAGTGCCGGATGAATCGCCGTACGATGCTTGGCCTATCTGGTGCGGCGGCGCTGCCAGTTCTCGCAGGGTGTGATGAGGTCGATCTGGTATCCGATGAAACGGTTGAGGCGATGGGATTGGAAGCCTGGGCGGATATACGGCAAACGTCACCCGTAGCGGCAAACCCGGATCTGCAAGGCACGCTAACCCGGGTTTCGACGCAACTTCTCCGCGCCGCGGACGAGGAGCCGGACGCATGGGAGGTGCTGGTCTTTCGCGGGTCTGAGATCAATGCGTTCGCGCTGCCGGGGCGAAAGATCGGCGTTTACGAAGGCATGTTCCAAGTCGTGGCGAATGAGGATCAACTGGCCGCGATTGTCGGGCACGAAATCGGACATCTTCAGGCGGAACATAGCCAGGATCGCATGAACGCGCAGGTTGCGAAGGGGTGGGGCATGCGCGCGCTATCACTGGTTTTGCAGCTGGGTGAGGTAGAGTATGCGGCCGAAATCGCCGCGGCACTCGGCATCGGGATCAATTATGGCCTCGTTCTGCCCTATTCGCGCCGGCAGGAACTCGAGGCTGATCGGCTGGGATTGCTGACGATGGCCGCGGCGGGGTTCCGTCCAGAGGAAGCCGTGACGCTCTGGCGGCGGATGGACGCTGCGATATCCGATCGAGCGCCAGAATTCCTTGCCACTCACCCGGCCCCTCAGTCTCGGATAGCCGAACTCGAAGCGATGTTGCCAGAGTTGAGATGAGGAGGGTAAAAACGCACCGTCAGGGCTCAATGCGGCTGCGTGTGTTGTCATCTCCGGGAGACGGCCCTTTCTTCGGGACGGCTTGACGCGGCATGACCACTCTATCGGTCTCCGGGTTCGAGGCAGAAATCGACGGAGGTGCGCATGGCCCTTTTGATCCTAAGCCTTGACGGACGCTCATTTCGGGATCGAGCAGGTCAACGAAAGGAACCATCCAGTCACGACGGCGTTTTTCCAGTGAATTAATAAATGCAGGGATTACACATTGAAAAAGCTACCCGGACTTTTGGCCTTATCCGCTCTCGCGTTTGCGGCGTTTGGTCAGCCTGAATCGGCCGTTGCGCAGCCTGTGGGATGTCCCCCCGGACTGGCGAAGAAGAACCCGCCATGCGTTCCGCCGGGGCAGGCGAAGAAGGGTCAGTCCGCCACGGAATGGCGAAATCATCGGTTGGGAACAACACCGAGCCAAGATGATCTGAATTTTTTGGACAACTATTGGCAGTATGATCTACCAAGCTTGCCCCGCGGCCAACGCTACGCTGTTTTCGACAATCGAATTGTCGTTGTTGATCGCGAGAGCTACGAGATCTTGCAACTCATCAGGGCCTTTACTGCCCTGACCTATTGAGGCAGCGGGAGGCTTCTTGAAATCGGCCGCGTCGGCCATGAAAGCCTTTCGGACGTCCCCGAAGTCGTGTTCGTTCTCGGCAACGTGAACATGTCATTGGAACAGGCCGGACAGATTAGTTCGCAGCTTCCTTTCATCCACCGGTTTGTTCAGCAAAGGGGCCTCTTTCAGCGCACCGCTAAGATGGCTGCGCCGGTAGGCTGTCAAAACGAGAAAGGGGCGCTCTTTCGCGCGAAGGGCCTCTGCGACAGGCTCGGAAGTTGTGCCATTCAGTTGCACGTCCAGAACAGCGGCGTCGGGGTCTTCGTGCTCTATCAGTTGAAGCGCTGCATCGACGGTTGCGACGGGTCCAAGCACCGTGCAGCCGAATTGTTCGAGAATGTCGCGAACATCGAGCGCGATCAGCCGTTCGTCTTCGAGCACAAGGATACGTCGACCGGCAAAAGTTTCAGGCGGGATGATGGTCGTCATTGTTCTAGATCCACTGGAAATTCGAGACGGTAGTGCAGGCCCCACTCCTCATATTTAAGCTCGGCCTCACCGTTCAGTTCATATGCAACGACATCCTCCAGCAAACGGGTGCCGAAACCCTTTCGCTGGGGCGGGGTGATCTCGGGGCCGTCCGCTTCCCGCCACATCATCGAAAGCCTTTCGGAAACCCCTCTTGCATCCAGAAGATGCCATTCAAGATGTACTTTCCCGCCGGCGACGGAAAGGGCTCCGTACTTTGCTGCATTCGTCGCGAGTTCGTGCAGCGCCAAGCCAAACATCCGGGCCTGCCGCGGCGACAGTCCAACCGAAGTCCCCTCAATTGTGATCCTGCGAGGATCGTCCTGTCGATGCGGCGCAAGGATTTCGTGGGCAAGCTCCAGCGGATCGGCAAGCTCGTTGTCGTTCTCGAATACGAGCCCTTCAGCGGTCGACAACGCATGCAGCCGATCGATATAGGCGTCGCGATACTCAGTCGCAGTGCGGCCAGCGACAGATGTCTGAGACGCGAGTGCCCGTACGAGGCCGAGCAGATTTTTAACGCGGTGCCCTAACTCTCTCGCCAGAACCCCTTGCTCGCGGACAGCACGCTCCAGTTCTTTATGTGATCGCACCCGCTCGATCGCCGCTGCAAGAAGGTTTGCGTAGGTGCGCAGGAAGGCCACATCGTCGTCGCTGAATTCGCGCCGCTCTCGGGAATCGACCTCAAGAACGCCGAATGGGTCACCTTCCCCGACGATGATGACGTTCACCATGCTCCTTACACCGTGACGCCGCAGAACGTCGGGTGTTTCAAAGCGATCTTCCGCGTCGAGATCCGGTGACACAACGGGCTCGTCGGACCTCAGAGCGTAGCCGCCCGGCGACTTTTCATGGTCTCCGAAGGTTTCGTGGCCAACGACGCCGGGTTGCCAGTTCACGCCGCTGCGCAGGAGCATCTCGCCACGCTTTGGAAAATGCTCGAGCACCTTCACAAGCGGAACATCAAGTGCACCTGAGACCAGTTCGACGGCCCGATGAAGCAGATCGTCGATGTCGTTACACCGAAAGGCGAACAAGCCGAAATCGGCAAGTGCAGCACGTTGGAGTTCCAGGTTTTGTGTCATCGCCTACTGTCGACCATTGGACATTGAAGATCTTACAGTATGCCAACATATTCGTAGCGATACGGTTCCCGCAGAGCGGATTCCGCGTGGGTTCCCGGTTCTTCGTGCCATGAGACCTGCGGGACTTTGAGATGGCAGTGCTTGCTTTGCCTGGCTCGGACGTGAACCCCAAAGTAATCTGATCCTTAATGCGCCAATCAAGAGTCTAATCCGCAGACGTTTAAAGAACAGGGGTGTGCCACGGCCACCAGATCGCCAGCAGACCGATCCAGAACAGCAGGATCATCAGCACGGCCAGCAGAGCGGCAGCCGCGCTGGGAGCATAGCGCCAGCTGTTATCACTGCGATAGAACCTGCGATCGCGGGTGTAGGGCCAGGTCGGCCAGGCAAAAACAGCAATCAGTATTAGAAATACAAGGAACCAGAATCCAAATACGTCAATGGCCATGTCCGATCTCCTTTGTGGGGCGTGATCGCTGGAAAAACCATATGATGGTTCATTTGTTCCAAAACGCGTGCTGTTGTCGACCATTGCCATCAGACGCCGAACGGCCACGGATCGCGCAAGTCTGCGTGTTGGTCGCGTTCACGGCAAGGAAGTGGCTGGAGTATGCGCCCCGTGTCGCCTCATTGAAGTGCCCAAGGAGAGTCTGGTCTCAGGTCAAGCCCGGCAGCGTCTTGCCCCGTCAGCAGTCTGCGGCTGCCACCCGCCACTGTAGGGAAGCGGGCAATCAGATCCGGGTTTCCGTGATCTCGTTGGGTTGATGGCGGTCCAGGATTTCGCGCGCCTGAGGTTCGGCATCCACGGGAACAATCATCTTTAGCTCAAAGGTGTCAGATGAAAGGAATACCTTCTCTCTGGGATAGCCCTTGCCGATCAGATCATCGTAGGCGTTCCGCGCCGCCTCTGCCGTCTCATATCTTGCCGTCAGTGTTTTGGTCATTCTCTCGATCCATGAAGTGGGAGCTGTCTATGCCAGCGGGCGTCGCACGTTCAATCGTGCGGCGTGTAAGAGTAACTTTAAGACATTCACGTTTGTTCCACACTTCGAGAAACCCTGTAGGTACGGCCGATATGTATCTTGGCTGACATGCTTTGTGCCCCCTCCCGCGCCGCGGTGTCCGGATGCCTGCTGACAGGATCGATTCGTATGGACCGCCGCATCGCGCGCAGCAGATTTGCCGGAAATCCCCGCCTTGCGATCGTATTGGTGCGTCTTCGTGGACAATGGCATCAGGGCTAGTCATGAAAAAGCCATGTTTAAAGAGGGTGCGCGATCCGCGCCACTGATGCGGATATGGAAACAGGTTTTGGTGACTTGAGGGCTGTCGAGACGCTTACCCCCGCATTTTTGCAGGAATACCGCCTCTCTTAAGTGCCATCGCGCTGCACTGTCCCGACCTTCGCGACAGTGCGGCCTCATCCTTTCGGGCAGCTTTGGTGACTATGGCAGAAGCAGGGCGTTTTCTGGGACAAATCTTGTTTGGGGCGGCCGCCTCTCGGGCTAGTGCTGGTGCCTCGGTCGACGGCGGTGGCCGGGGAGAGGCGGGTGACCATGCGCCTGCTGTCCGACAGACCGGCGCGCTATTCAGGAGGCTGCTTGATGCCATGTGAACCCATCTTTCAGCATATCCTGCCCCGCCCATTGCACGGCGCGAGGGCACAAGGATGACAGACCTCCGACAAGCCGCCCGCTCCGGCCGCGCCGCAGAAGGCGGGGCGACATTCGGCATCGACGGCTTCAGCCTTGAACGCACTCAGGTGGCGTGTTTCACCCCCGGAACGGCGATCGCCACGGCGCGCGGTGAGCGTCTGGTCGAGGAATTATACAGCGGTGACCGCATCGTCACCCGCGACAACGGCATTCAGCCGATCCGCTGGATCGGCAGCAAGCGGCTCTCGACCCTCGATCTGGCGCGCAATCCGCATCTTTGCCCGATATTGCTGCGGCGCGGATCACTGGGGGACAACCTGCCGGAACGCGATATCTGGGTCAGCCCGAACCACCGAATACTGGTGAACAGCGCGCAAACCGCGCTGCATTTCCACGAGCAGGAGGTTCTCGCCGCCGCCAAACATATGACCGGCGGGCAGGGGATCGATTCCGTTCAGGTGCGCACGGTGACATATATGCATCTGCTGTTCGACCAGCACGAGGTGATCCTGTCCAGCGGATGCTGGAGCGAGAGCTTCCAGCCCGATGCCCAGCGGATCCAGGGCTTCGGTCATGCCCAGCGCGCCGAAATTCTCGAGCTTTTCCCCGATCTGCGCACGGATCAGAGACAGGATGCCTTTCAGCCCACACGGCGCGTTCTGAACCGTGACGAGGCCTTGCGCGTAGGGCGTTGACAAACAGTTGCAGCTGTCTGGTCCCGCGTCACTGCGGGAACAGGCTTGACGGAGCAGGGGCAGGGGGCTGTCGCTGTTCCGGAAAACGGGATGCGGCCCGGAGGTAGTCCCTCCGGGCCGTTTATCTGTCAGGCGCGTGATCTGTCAGGGCTGCGCCTTTGCGCGCCATGCGGCCCAGTCTTCGGGCGTGTCCAGATCGGTGGTGGCATGATGCGCGGGCAGGGCAATCGTGACGATCCGGTCCTTGTGGGTGCGCAAAAGATCGCGCGCGCCGCTGTCGCCGTGGCATGTTTGCAGGGCGTCGAACAGATCGGCGGGAAACACCACCGGATGGCCGTGCTGCCCGTCGCGGTCCACAGCGCGCAGGATGGCATCCGGCGCGGTGTCATGTGCGGCGATCATGCGTCGGAGGTCATCGCTGTCCAGGTCGGGCAGATCGGCGGGCAGGATCATGACGGCGGCACAGCCCGGCGGCAAAGCTGATACACCCGCACGGATCGACGCGCCCATGCCCTCGGTGGCATCGGGCACCATCACTGGCGTCACATCCAGCCCCGCAAGACAGCCCATGCGCGGATGGTCCGGGCCGGGCAGCGTGCACAGCACAGGCCCCGTGGCCACAGCAAGCGCGCGTTCCAGCATGACACGCAACAGGGGCTGGCCTGCAACCTCCTCCCGCAGCTTGTCACCGCCCCGCATCCGCGCGGCGGCACCTGCCGCCAGTATCAGGATCGCGCAACCTGCCACTGTGCCGTCAGCCCCGCATTCTTGCACCGTCTGCATCGAACAACGGCGTGGTGATCAGGTGGGCGGGGCGCATCTGGCCCATGATCTCGATCTCGACCCGCAACCCCTCTTCCGCGCGGTCGCTTGGCACAAAGCCCAGCGCGATCGACTTGCCAGCATGGTGCGAATATCCGCCCGATGTGCAGAACCCCTGCACCTTGCCGTCGAGCCAGATCGGCTCGTAGGCCACGACATCGGCATCCTCAGCCGCCACCTCGAAAGCGCAAAGCCTGCGCTGCGGGCCAGTGGTGCGCTCTGCCTCGGCAGCCCCGCGTCCGATGAAACCGGCGTTCTTTTTGAACGAGATGAAACGGTCCAGCCCCGTCTCCGCCGCCGTATAGTCGGGCGAGAACTCGTTGCGCCAACTGCCAAAGAACTTGTCCAGCCGCAGGCTCATCATCGCGCGCATCCCGAAAGGCTTCATCCCGTGTTTCTGGCCTTCCTCCCACAGGACCGACCACAAAGCCCGCTGCGCCATCGGATCGCAATAGATCTCGAACCCCAGATCGCCGGTGTAGCTGACGCGCTGCACGGTGCAATCGGCCATGCCCACGGTCATGCGCCGCACATCCATGAAAGCCATGTCGCTGATATCGGTGCGGGTGCAGGCGGCCAGCACCTCGCGCGCCTTTGGGCCCGCGATCTGGAATCCGGTCAGGCGGTCAGAGATATTCTCGACACTCACGCCCTGATCGGCGTTTTGCTGGAACCAGCGCATGTGATAGGCCTGCGCGCCGTAACTGGCAGTGAGTTGGAAGCGATCCTCCGCCAGACAGGAGACGGTGAAATCCCCGATCAAACGGCCCTTGGCCGAGAGCATCGGCGTCAGGCTCAACCGCCCCGGTTGCGGAATGCGCCCCGCCATGATCCGGTCCAGCCATGCCCGCGCACCGGCACCCGTGACCAGATATTTGCCGAAGTTCTGCACCTCGTTGATGCCCACAGCCTCGCGCACGGCCTTGACCTCGCGCGCTGTGGCCTCGAACGCGTTGGAGCGGCGGAAGCTGGGTGTCTCAAAGCGCGGCTCGTCGCCTTGCGCGAAGTAGTTGACCACCTCAAGCCCGTATTGCGCGCCCCAGACTGCGCCCATGCCGTCAAAGACGTCGTACATCGGCGTGGTGCGGAACGGGCGCGCGGCGGGCAGTTCCTCGTTCGGATAGCTGATGGAAAAGCGCTTCTGGTAGTTCTCGATCACCTTGGGGCGGGTGAAACCCGGTGTCGTCCATTCCCCAAAACGCGCGCAATCCATCGCGAACGTATCGCGCTCCGTCTCGCCTTGAATCATCCACTGCGCCAGCATAAGCCCCACACCGCCGCCTTGGCTGAAGCCCGCCATGACCGCACAGGCGGACCAGTAGTTCCGCATTCCCGGCACGGGGCCGACCAGCGGATTGCCGTCAGGCGCGAAGGTGAACGGCCCGTGGATCACGGTTTTCACGCCCGCGCGTTCCAGAATGGGGAAGCGGCGATAGGCAAAGGCGATGCTGTCCTCGATCTTGTCGAGGTTGTCGGGCAGCAGTTCATGCCCGAAATTCCACGGCGTGCCATCCACGGCCCAAGGGCGGCAGGGTTGTTCGTAGAACCCGATACACAGCCCTCGCCCTTCCTGCCGCAGATAGCTTTCGCCTGCGGGGTCCATCACATGCGGATGCTCGGTTTCGCGCCCGTAGATCTCGGGTAGATCATCGGTGACGATATACTGGTGCTCCATCGGATGCAGCGGGAAGTAGACGCCGGCCATCGCCCCCACCTCGCGCGCCCACAGCCCGCCTGCATTCACCACATGCTCGGCATGCACCGTGCCTTTTTCGGTGACCACATCCCATGTGCCATCGGCGCGCTGGGTGGTGGCGGTCACCTTGCAATGCGTCTCGATGCTGGCCCCGCCCATCTTGGCGGCGCGGGCATAGGCATGGGTCGTGCCCGACGGGTCAAGATGCCCGTCCAGCGGGTCGTAAAGCCCGCCGACGATGCCGTCCAGATTGGTGATCGGCGCGATGCGCGCGATGTCTTCGGGGCTGACGATCTCGGTCTCCAGCCCCATGTAACGGTGTTTGGCACGTTCCGCGACCAGCATGTCGAACCGCTCGCGGTTATCGGCCAGCGTGATGCCGCCGACATGATGCAGCCCGCAGGACATGCCTGTTATCGCCTCCAGCTCCTTGTAGAGCCGGATCGTATAGCCCTGCAGGGCGGCCATATTGGTGTCGCCGTTCAGCGTATGAAACCCGCCCGCCGCGTGCCATGTGCTGCCGCTGGTCAGTTCCGAGCGCTCGATCACCATCACATCGGACCATCCCAGCTTGGTCAGGTGATACAGGACCGAACAGCCGACAACGCCGCCGCCGATCACGGCTACTCTGGTGGTGGTTTGCATAACACGATCCCCTGACTGTACGTCTGCCAGACTTTGCCGCCCGTTTCAAAAGGGCAAGCAGGATCACGACATTTTCTGTCGCAAAAATCGTGTGGCGGCAGTTTGCGTCAGAGCGGGCGGATCTTGAGCTTGGTGATGCGGTTGGCCTTGCGGCCCGTGACCTCGAAGCGGAACCCGTGAAAGCTGAAGACCTGCCCGACGCTGGGGATCATCTGCGCCTCGTAGATTACCAGACCGGCCACGGTATTGGCCTCGAGATCCGGCAGGTTCCAGTCCATCGCGCGGTTCGCGTCGCGGATCGTCATCGCGCCGTCCACGGCAAAGCTGCCGTCCTTCAGGCGCTGTACGGCATGCTCGGCGGCGGTGTCGAACTCGTCGGTGATCTCGCCCACGATCTCTTCAAGGATATCCTCAAGCGTGATCAGCCCCTCAAGGCTGCCGTATTCATCCACGACCAGCGCAAAATGCGAGCGGCGGCGCAGGAACTGGCGCATCTGGTCATCCAGCGTTGTCGTGTCGGGGATGAAATAGGGCGGGCGCATCACGTCGAGGATCTTGAAGGTCTTCAACCCGTCCGGCACCGGCGCGGGGCCGAAGGCCAGCTTGTGCATCGCGCGCAACGTATCCTTGGCATGGATCACGCCCAGAATATTGTCGGGATCGCCCTGAAACACCGGCAGGCGGGTATGGGCGCTGTCAAGCAACTGGCTCAGCAGAACCTCCGGATCGGAATCGGCATCCAGCATCTCGATCCGGCTGCGGTGGAGCATGATCTCCTCCACTGTGCGATCGCCCAGATCCAGTGCGCCCAGAATACGGTCCCGGTCCTCTTTCTGCACCACGCCTTCGGACTGTCCGAGATAGAGCGCGCCCGCGATCTCGTCGCGCACGGCCAGAATGTGGCTGTCGGGATCGGCCTTGACGCCGAACAGCCGCAGCACACCGCGCACCAGCAACCGCACGGCGCTGACCACGGGGGCAAACACCTTGACCACAACCCGGATCGGGGCGGACACCATCGCCGCAGCGGTTTCGGCATTGGTGATCGCATAGGTCTTGGGCAGCACCTCGGCAAAGATCAGCACCAGCAGCGTCATCACCAGTGTCGCGACAGCCACGCCGCTTTCGCCGAACAATCGTGTCAGCAGGGCGGTCGCCAGCGAGGTGGCAAGGATGTTGACAAGGTTGTTGCCCAGCAGGACAGAGCCGATCAGCCGCTCGTTATCCTCGGTAATCGCCAGCGCGCGGGCCGCCCCCTTGGAGCCCTTGTCGGCCTGCGAGCGCAATTTCCCGCGCGAGGCCGCCGTCAAGGCGGTTTCGCTGCCGGAGAAGAAGGCCGACATCACCAGCAGCAAGGCAATGCCGCCAGCCGTGATCCAGAAAGCCGCGTCCAGCACGGAGGTATCCATGATTTCTATCCTATAAACCTGAATGCCTTATGTGGCGGTGCGGCATGGCAATCAAGGGGAGGGGCGCAGATTATTGCGCGATCAATCCCGCGCCAGTGGGTGATGATCCATCACCAGCGCGGTCAGACGCTCGTCCAGCACATGGGTGTAGATCTCGGTCGTGGCAACATCGGCATGGCCCAGCAGGGTCTGGATCGCCCGCAGATCGGCTCCATTGGCCAGAAGATGCGTGGCAAAAGCGTGCCGCAGCGTGTGCGGCGTGACCTTGGCGGGCGAGATACCTGCCAGCACCGCCATATCCTTAATCAGCAGGTAGAACATATGACGCGTCAGATGGCCCGCCTTGCCGCTGGACGGAAACAGGAACCGCGAGGCCGGTTTGCCCTTGGCGCGCTGCGCCGCCTCGACCTTGTCGCGCACCGAGAGCCAGACCGACAGCGCGTCGCGGGCCGGCGGCGAGAGCGGCACCATCCGTTCCTTGCCGCCCTTGCCCATGATCAGCAGCATCCGCGGATCGCCCCGCGCCGCCGCGACCGGCAGGGACACCAGTTCGCTCACCCGCATGCCCGTGGCGTAAAGCAGCTCCATCAGGCAGGTATTGCGCAGACGGTCATCCTTGCCGCGCCCGGTGCTGCGCGCCGCTGTCAACAGCCTGTCCACCTCCGCGACGCTCAGGATTTTCGGCAGGCGTTTATCACGGCCGGGGCCTGATATCTGGATTGCCGGATTATCGACGCGCCAGCCTTCCTCGAAGGCGAAACGGTACAGTTGCCGGATCGCCGAAAGCCGCCTTGCCCGGGTGGATTTCGCCAGCCCCTGCGCGTCGCAATGGATCAGATAGGCCTCCACATCATCCTGCGTGGCGGTTGCGAACGCACCGCGCTGCGACAGCCAGTCCGCAAAATCCTTCAGATCGCGCCCATAGGCCAGCAGCGTATTGGTCGCGGCTCCCAGTTCGGCGGCCTGCGCTTCCAGAAAGGTCGAGATCCAGCGCATGTCGTCCTGCATGTCAGCTACGGCGATCCAGCAGGATCAGTTGCAAGGCCGCGCGGCGTGCCGCATCCTCCAGCCCGATGGCGCGCAATGTGGCAAGCCCGTTGCCAAGATCCGCCGGATCGCCCTGCGCGGCCCGCTGGACCATCTCGATGGCCCGCAGGATCGTCTCGCCCAGCCGTTGCTCGGACAACAGCACCTGCATCGGGGCGGGCGCCTGCGTGGCGGTGAACCCGTCCTGTATCGCTTGCTGGATCATCCCGCTGGGCGCGCTTTCCGAAACCTGTCCGCGCGCGATCGCGGTGGTGAAGGCCATGCGGGGATGCGCCTCTCCCAGCGCCAGTGCGGCCTTCTCGTAATCCGGCCCCAGCAGCGCGATCCGGTAGGCCAGTTCGCCTGCGGGGCCGTCCGTGGCGATCTGGATCAATGCGGGGCTGTAAAGGCTGGCAAAGGCCACACCCAGATCGGCGGCCAGCATCGCGGCCCAGACGCCGGGCAGGGTTCTGTCAACCGCTTCGGGGTCACCGGCGCGTATGGCAGCATCGAAACGTTGCACTGCGGCAACCCTGTCCCAGATGCCGCCCGAGGCCGCGGGCTGGCGCGCGGAATACAGCCCCAGCAGCCGGTTGGGCGCCAGCGCGCCAGAGCTTGCCAACCGCTCCGCTGCCTCGATCTGGGAGCGCCATCCGGCGGTATCGCGCAACTCGGCCACCGCGAAGGCGCGCGGCAGCGGCGCCGTCGGCAGCGGCTCTCCCAAGGCCTCGAACAGGCGGAACACAAGCGGGCTGGGGCGCACCGGCGCGCGCGGCAACGGCGCGTCCTCGAACAGTTCGGGGTCCATGAAACGCGCCAGCAGATCGGCCTCGAAAGCGGGCATCGCATCCAGCGCACGCGCGGTGTCCAGCGTCAGCATCGCGCCGCGCCAGTCACCACGACGCGCGGTGCAGAAAATCTGCGCTGCATAGGAAGGCGACAGATGCGGCGCGCGCACCAGCGCAGCACAGGCCGTATCCTCGGCACCCGTCAGCAGCGTTGCATCGAACCAGCGCGAGAACAGCGCGGGGTTTTCGGGGCCTGCCCGCTCCAGCATGGCCTGCGCCGGTTCCACCGCGCCCAGCCGCATCAGCGCGTCGATCCGCGCCTGCAGCAAAAGACTGTCGCGTCCGGCATCACGCGGCGCATCGGCTTCCGCCAGCAGCACCGTATAGAGCAGCGCCTGCATCGCCGGCAGGCCGGGGCGGCTTGGCCGCGTCAGAAGCTGCACCAGATCGTCCGTGCGGCTGCCCTGCCACAGGCTGAGCGGCAGGCCCGACACCGATGAGGGCAGCAGACCCACGGCATCCAGCCCCGCACTGCCCAGCGGCGTCACCGTCACATCCGGGGTCACGGCGCTTTCGGTGACAGCGGGTTCGGACAATGGCAATGGTCCCGCCAGAGGTGGGCTCCGCAGGCGGTCCGGCACGGGCGGTAGGGCGGAACGGTCATTCAGCCAGTCGATGGCGGACAAGGGCTGCACAATGGGCTGCGAGACGATGCCGCGATCTGCACCGCCATCCTGCTGCGCCCAGACCGGTCCGCTCAGGATCATGCCGCCGATCAGCGCGGCAAGGGTGAACTGGCCCCTTTGCTGCGCAGCCTTCGGCCGCAATGCCCCGAAGGCCGCCGTCTCATTCGCCATTCAGGATGATCCTTTCGCGGATCTCTTCCTGCGGTCGCGAAAAATCTTCGCCGATATGGGGGCCGACATAGGCATATAGTATTACTACGAGGGCACCCAGGACCACGAGATAAAAGAGATATTTCAGAATGCGTCTCATCATGTTTTGCCTGCCCGTCCGCTTGAGCGGTTGCTTTTCCATAAGTTATAACTGGCATTTCCGGCAAGATCACGTCATTCAAACGTGAAATCGGAAAAAACGGCACAACTTGGCCGAAACAGGCGCGTGATGGGCTGGAAACTGAAAAAGACTGTCGTGTTGGTGGGAATGATGGGGGCGGGAAAGACCGCCGTGGGCAAGGCGCTGGCCACGCGACTCTGTGTTCCCGTTCTCGATTCGGATGCCGAGATCGAGCGCGCGGCGGCCCGCAGTATCCCCGAGATTTTCGTCCGCGACGGCGAGGCGTTCTTTCGCCTCAAGGAAAGCCAGGTGATCGAGCGGCTTCTGACGGGACGCACAGGGATTTTGTCCACCGGCGGCGGCGCTTACATGTCGGAGCGCAACCGCGATGCGATCTCGCAACACGGTGTCGCGGTCTGGCTCGATGCCGATCTGCCGCTTTTGTGGCAGCGGGTGCGCCACAAGGACAGCCGCCCGCTGCTGCGCACCCCCGATCCGCTGGGCACATTGCGCGCCCTGTACGAGCAGCGCGTACCGGTCTATGCGCTGGCCGAACTGCGGGTGGCTGTGGCGCCGCGCTATTCGATTGATGAAACGGCAGAGCTTGTCCTGCAAGCGCTGTTGACCCGCCCCGACGTTCTGGAGCCGAGCTGATGACCGAAATCGTCCATGTCCCCTTGGGCAACCGCGCCTATGACGTGCATATCGGCCCCGATCTGCTGGCCCGCTCCGGCACGCTGATCGCGCCCTTGCTGCGGCGTCCGCGCGTGGCGGTCATTACCGACGAAAACGTGGCGGCGCTGCATCTCGACGCGCTGCGCGACGGACTTGCCCGCGCGGGCATCACAATGGAGGCGCTGGCCCTGCCGCCGGGAGAGGCCACAAAAAGCTGGCCGCACCTGACCCGCAGCGTGGAATGGCTGCTCGCGCAGAAGATCGAGCGCAAGGATATGGTGATCGCGCTGGGGGGCGGTGTGATCGGTGATCTGGCGGGCTTTGCCGCCGCGATCCTGCGGCGCGGCGTGCGCTTCGTGCAACTGCCCACCAGCCTGCTGGCACAGGTGGACAGCTCCGTCGGCGGCAAGACCGGAATCAACGCGCCGCAAGGCAAGAACCTGATCGGGGCCTTCCACCAGCCCAGCCTGGTGCTGGCAGATACGGCGGTGCTCGGCACGCTGGCGCCCCGCGATTTTCTGGCCGGTTACGGCGAGGTGGTCAAATACGGGCTGCTCGGGGATTACGCCTTTTTCGAATGGCTGGAGGCCAACGCGCCCCGCGCTGCCGCCGGCGATATGGCGGCGCGGATCACTGCCGTCACCCGTTCGGTCCAGATGAAGGCCGATATCGTCGCGCGTGACGAGACCGAGGAGGGCGAGCGTGCGCTGCTCAACCTCGGCCACACCTTCTGCCATGCGCTGGAGGCGGCAACAGGCTATTCCGACCGCCTGCTGCACGGCGAGGGCGTTGCCATCGGCTGCGCGCTGGCCTTCGAGCTGTCGGCCCGCCTCGGCCTGTGCCCGCAAGAAGACCCCAGCCGCCTGCGCGCCCATCTGCGCCAGATGAACATGAAGACGGATCTATCTGATATCAAAGGCGATCTGCCGGATGCCGATGCTTTGATCTCGCTCATGGCGCAGGACAAGAAAGTCGCCGACGGCAAGCTGACCTTCATTCTCGCCCGTGGCATCGGGCAGGCCTTCATCACCCGCGAGGTGCCGCATGACGCGCTGCACCGCCTGCTGTCAGAGGCGCTGGCCAACCGGCGCTGACCCTTTCATCTGTTCGAAAATATCCTCGGGGGGGTCAGGGGGGCAGACAGCCCCCCTGCGCGACGTTTCAGCCTGCCATCCGCACCAGAGCGTGGCGCTTCTTGCCCGCGCTCAGCTTGACCGTGCCCGCCAGACGGTCCGCATCCAGCAGCAGGCCCGCATCCGTCACCTCCGCATCGTCCAGCTTCGCGCCGCCCTCGGAAATCAGCCGCTTGGCCTCCTTGCCCGACCCAGCAAGCCCGCTGCGCACGATCAGTTGCACGATGGAGATGCCGTCGCCCACCTCGGCGGCGCTGACCTCGAAGGTCGGAAGGTCATCGCCCACGCCGCCCTTCTCGAACACCTCGCGCGCCGTGGCCTCCGCTGCCTCTGCCGCCGCCTTGCCATGCAGCAGGCCAGTTACCTCGTTGGCGAGGATGATCTTGGCCGCGTTGATCTCGGCCCCTTCCAGCGCGCCCAGACGGTCGCATTCCGCGACCGGCAATTCGGTATAGAGCTTGAGGAAGCGGCCCGTATCGGCGTCGGTGGTGTTGCGCCAGAATTGCCAGAATTCGTAGGGCGACAGCATGTCGGCATTGAGCCAGATCGCACCGCCCGCCGATTTGCCCATCTTGCGCCCGTCACTGGTGGTCAGCAGCGGCGTGGTCAGCCCGAACACGTGGCTGTCGATCACCCGGCGGGTCAGGTCGATCCCGTTGACGATGTTGCCCCATTGATCCGAGCCGCCCATTTGCAGGCAAACACCGTAGCGGCGGTTCAGCTCCATGAAATCATAGGCTTGCAGGATCATGTAGTTGAATTCGAGAAACGACAGCGACTTGTCGGGATCGTTCAGCCGCGACTTGACGCTCTCGAAGCTTAGCATCCGGTTGATCGAGAAATGCCGCCCGATATCGCGCAGGAATTCGAGGTAGTTCAACCCGTCCAGCCATTCGGCATTGTTGAGCATGATGGCACCGGTATCGCCCTCGGCGTAGTCGAGGTAGCGGCCGAAAACCTGCCCCATGCCCGCGATATTGGCGTCGATCTGGGCGGCATCCAGCATCGGACGTTCGTCCGAGCGGAAGCTGGGATCGCCCACCTTCGTGGTACCGCCGCCCATCAGGGTCACCGGCTTGTGTCCGGTCTTTTGCAGCCAGCGCAGCAGCATGATGTTGAGCAGATGGCCCACATGCAGCGAGCGTGCGGTCGCGTCATAACCGATATAGGCCGGAACCACCCCCTTGATCAGCGCATCATCCAGACCCTGAAGGTCGGTGCAATCGGCCAGAAATCCGCGCTCGATGATGATGCGCAGAAATTCCGATTTCGGGCGATAGGTCATCTCTCTTGTCCCTCGGTGGTTTGCGCGGCATGTATATTGTGGAACGCGGTGCATGCAAACCGCTATTCGGGGCCAATGCGCCCCTTGAGGGCAGGGGATGGAATGATGCGGGATGCAAGGGTGATCCGCGCCTTGGGGGCCATGTCGGGCACATCGCTGGACGGGGTGGATGCGGCGGTGGTCGAGACCGATGGCGAGGCGATCGCGGGCTTTGGCCCCAGCCGCTACCGCGCCTATACCGGGCCCGAGCAGCAAATATTGCGCGCAGCCCTTGGCAAATGGCCCGGCGATAGCGGGCTCGAAGCGGCGCAGGCGCTGGTGGAGGATGCGCATGTCGAGGTGCTCGCGGGTTTTGCCGATGCCGAACTGGTCGGCTTTCATGGCCAGACCCTTGCCCATGATCCCGGCGGGCGCGGCACGCATCAACTGGGCGACGGGGCGGCCCTGTCGGCGCGGCTGGGCAAGCCGGTGGTGTGGGATTTCCGCAGCAACGACATCCGGCTGGGCGGGCAGGGCGCGCCCTTGGCGCCGTTTTTCCATTTCGCCTGCGCCAAATGGATCGGGGCCACCGCGCCGCTGGCTTTTCTCAACCTTGGCGGGGTCGGCAATCTGACATGGGTCGATCCCGGCCATGCCAAACCCGACATGCCCGGCGCCTTGCTGGCCTTTGACACCGGCCCCGCCAATGCGCCGATCAACGATCTGGTGCATACGCGTCTTGGTCAGGCGTATGACAGGGACGGGGCGCTTGCCGCGCGGGGCAGGGTCGTTGACGGCGCGCTGGAGCTGTTTCTGGAAGAGGGGTATTTCCTGAAGATGCCGCCAAAATCGCTCGACCGCGATGCCTTTTCCGACATGCTGGAGCTGGTGCGCGAGCTTGACGATGCCGATGCCGCCGCAACCATGACGGCGATGGCGGCGGCTTCCGTGATGCGCGGGATGGAGCATTGCCCCGCGCCGCCCGCGCGATTGCTGGTCACAGGTGGCGGGCGGCACAATCCGGTGATGATGCAGATGCTGCGGGCCGGACTGGATTGCCCCGTCGATCCGGTCGAGGCGGTGGGGCTGGACGGTGACATGCTCGAAGCGCAGGCCTTTGCCTATCTTGCCGTACGCGTGGCGCGCGGTCTGCCGACATCCTGCCCCGGCACCACGGGGGTGCGCGCTGCTGTCGGCGGGGGCATTCTGAGCGGCAAGCTCTGATCCGGCGCGGCCAATCCGTCTTTGTCAAAGGCGCAACCGGCCATTGTGCCTTGGCGCAGGCATGCTAGAGTCCGCGCAATCCGGTTGTGGCCCGTGCCGCAGGGGTCATGGCGCAACGTATTGTTATACAAAGGCTATTTAGATGGCATCTCGGGTCATTCCGGTCGATCCTTTCGATCTGGTTGTGTTTGGTGGCACCGGCGATCTGGCGCGGCGCAAGATCCTGCCTGCGCTGTTCCGCCGCTATTGCGCGGGCCAGATGCAGGCGGGCACAAGGATCGTGGCCGCGGCCCGCACCGAGATGGACAGTGCCGCCTACCGCGAGATGGTGGCGGCCGCACTGGACGAGTTCGACACGCCGCACGCGCATGATGCGGACCAGCGCCGCGCCTTTCTGGACGGGTTGCATTACGTCACGCTGGACGCGACGGGTACACAGGGCTGGGAAGAGCTGGCCGCGCTGATGTCGCGCGACCGGATCAAGGCTTATTACTTCTCTGTCGGGCCTGCGCTGTTCGGCCCGTTGGCGGAACGGCTGCACGAGTATGGCATGTCGGATGACGAGGCGCGCATCGTGGTCGAAAAACCATTTGGCCGCGATCTGGAGAGTGCCCGCGCCCTCAACCTGACACTGGCGCGTCACTTCACGGAAAGCCAAATTTACCGGATCGATCATTATCTGGGCAAGGAAACCGTCCAGAACCTGATGGCGATCCGCTTTGGCAACATGCTGTTCGAGCCGTTGTGGAACAGCCAGTATGTCGATCATATCCAGATCACCGTGGCCGAAACCGTGGGTGTCGGCGGGCGGGCGGATTACTATGACCGCTCGGGTGCTATGCGCGACATGGTGCAGAATCATCTGATGCAGTTGTTGTGCCTGATCGCGATGGAGCCGCCTGCCAAGTTTGACCCCTCGGCGGTGCGCGACGAAAAGCTCAAGGTGATCCGCGCGCTGGACCCTGTTGTGCCGAACGACATCGTGCGGGGCCAGTATCGCGGCGTCGACGACAAGCCGGGCTATGCCGAGCATGTCGAGAATGCAGCCTCTACAGTGGAAAGTTTCATCGCGCTCAAGGCCCATATCAGCAACTGGCGGTGGGCGGGTACACCGTTCTATCTGCGCACCGGCAAACGCCTGCGGGCGCGCAACTCGGAAATCGCAGTGGTCTTCAAGGAAGCGCCGCACTCCATCTTCGGGGCCGAGGCGGGACGGCATCGCAATATCCTGACGATCCGCCTGCAACCCAACGAAGGCATAGATCTGGGTGTGACGATCAAGGAACCCGGGCCGGGGGGGATGCGTTTGGTGGACGTGCCTTTGGACATGACCTTTACAGAGGCATTGGGGCCGGATGCGGAGGATGTGCCGGATGCCTATGAAAGACTCATCATGGACGTGATACGCGGCAACCAGACCTTGTTCATGCGCGGCGACGAGGTCGAGGCGGCATGGGCATGGACCGATCCGATCATCGCCGACTGGGAAGCCAGCGGGGATGCGCCCTTTGCCTATGACAGCGGCAGCGCTGGCCCGGAAGAGGCTTTGGCCCTGATGCACCGCGACGGCCGCCGCTGGAGAGAGATACGCCTATGAACATGAACGAATATCCCGACGAGGAAATGCTGGCGATCAATCTGGCCAACGTCCTTGCGGGCAAGCTGACGGCGGCGCTGATGGTCGATGACAGCGTAACATTCGTGGTGCCGGGGGGCAGCACGCCCGGCCCTGTGTTCGACGCCCTGTGCGATTCCGATCTGGAATGGTCGCGCGTCACGGTGATGCTCAGCGACGAGCGGTGGGTGCCCGAGGACGATCCGCGCTCCAATGCCGCGCTGATCCGCGACAGGCTGCTGACAGGCCGCGCGGCGGCGGCAACTTTCGTGCCGTTCTACACCGGCAGCGAGACCCCCGAAGAGGCGCTGGCCGGGCTTGAAGCACGGATTGCGCCGCTTTTGCCCGTTTCGGTCGCCCTGCTGGGCATGGGGGCTGACATGCACACGGCCAGCCTGTTTCCGCGCGGCGACAACCTGCGCCTTGCGTTGGATGCCGAGGCACCGATCCTTGTGCCGATGCGGGCCGAAGGGCTGGATTGCGCGCGCGTCACCTTGTCGGCGCGCGTTCTACAAGACGCACTCAACCTGCATCTGGTGATCCTCGGGCAGGCCAAACGCGACGCGCTGGAGCGCGCCCTGACCCTGCCCCCCGAAGAAGCGCCAGTTGCTGCTGTTCTGGACGAGATGGAGGTTCATTGGGCCGCATGACCAAGATTGATGATTGCTGGGGGCGGCTGGACGCCCTGAAAACCGATGCGCTGTCGCGTCCGATCCTGTCGCTCTTCAGCGCAGACCCGGACCGCGCCGCGCGCTTTTCCGCGCGCTTCGACGGCCTGCTGCTAGATTACGCCAAGACCGCGATAGATGCACCGGTACGCGACGCCCTGCTGGATCTTACCCAATGCGCCGCTGTCGAGGACCGCCGCGAGGCGATGTTCGCAGGCGACGCGATCAACGAGACCGAGGGCCGTGCGGTGCTGCACACCGCCTTGCGCGCGCCGGATGATGCCGTGATCAAGGTTGAGGGCGCGGATGTGATGCCGACGGTCCGCCAGACACGGGCGCGGATGCGGGAATTCGCACAGGCGCTGCGGGCGGGCCAGATTGCGGGGCAGGGTGGCCCGATCACCGATGTGGTCAATATCGGCATCGGCGGCTCAGATCTGGGGCCGGCGATGGCGGTTCTTGCGCTGGCGCCCTTTCATGACGGGCCGCGCTGCCATTTCGTCTCCAACGTGGACGCAGCACATATCGCCGATACGCTCAAGGAGCTGGATGCGGGCCGGACGCTGGTGATCGTCGCCTCCAAGACCTTCACCACCACCGAGACGATGACCAATGCCGCAACCGCGCGCGACTGGATGGGGCAAAGCGTCAGCGATCCCGGCGCGCAGTTTGTGGCGCTTTCCTCCGCCACGGCCAAAGCGGTTGATTTCGGCATCGCCGAGGACCGCGTCTTCGGGTTCGAGGACTGGGTCGGCGGGCGCTATTCGATGTGGGGGCCGATCGGGCTGGCGCTGATGCTCGCTGTCGGGCCGGACCACTTTGACGCGTTTCTGGAAGGAGCCGCCGCGATGGACGCGCATTTCCGCGCCGCACCGCTGGCCGAGAACCTGCCGGTTCTGCTGGCGCTGACAGGGCTGTGGCACCGTCAGGTTTGCGGCTATGCCAGCCGCGCCGTGCTGCCCTATGACCAGCGGCTGTCGCGTCTGCCTGCCTATCTGCAACAGCTGGAGATGGAGAGTAACGGCAAGCGCGTGGCGATGGACGGCACCGACCTCAGCCGCCCCTCCGGACCGATTGTCTGGGGCGAGCCGGGCACCAACGGGCAACATGCCTTCTACCAGTTGATCCATCAGGGCACCGATGTGGTGCCCTGCGAATTCCTGATCGCCGCTGAGGGGCACGAGCCGGAACTGGCGCATCATCACCGCCTTCTGGTGGCCAACTGTCTGGCGCAATCGGAGGCGCTGATGCGGGGCCGCTCGTTGGAGGAGGCCCGCGCGATGATGCGCGAAAAGGGGCTGTCGGGCGCAGAGCTTGAGCGGCAGGCCCGCCACCGTGTCTTCCCCGGCAACCGGCCCTCTGTCACGCTGGCCTACGACCGGCTGACGCCGCGCCGTCTGGGGCAGATCGTGGCGCTCTACGAGCACCGCGTCTTCGTCGAGGGTGTCGTGCTGGGCATCAACAGCTTCGATCAATGGGGGGTGGAGCTTGGCAAGGAACTGGCCACCGCGCTGCAACCGTTGCTGGAAGGCGGCAATGCGGATGCCAAGGACGGATCGACACAGGCGCTGATCAGGTTCCTGACCTAGCGGTAGTGCCTGCTCAGACTGTCAGAGCTTGAGCATCATCACCCAAGCGGCAGCCATGAGAGCCGTAATCAGGCTGAGCGCGATGGCCTCGCTGCGCCGCAACTTGCGCCGCGCCTCCCGTTCGGGCCGTATGGAGACCGGCGTTGCGTCGGCTGTCGGTGTCGGCCCTGTTTGATCGGATTGTCTCGTCATTTTCCCCCCGAAGATATGAACGGGAGCGGACTTTGCTGCCACAAAGCGCCGCCCCCGCCAGAGACCACCCGCACCTTTGCGCCAAGGCGCGCGGGATCAGGCGGCCTGTCTGAGGATCATTGTCGGATTCACTTGGGCACGAGCACGGAATTGACCACGTGGATCACCCCGTTGGACTGCATGACATCCGAGATGGTGACGCGGGCGGCATTGCCGCTTTCATCCAGAATGAACAGGTTGCGGCCCTTGACCTGCGCCGACAAGGCGTCACCCGAGACAGCGTTCATATGATAGAACCCGTCGCTGCTGGCGCGGGCGCGGGCGGCGATCTGGGCGGTGGACAGATTGCCCGCCACCACATGCGCGGTCAGCACCTTTTGCAGCATCGCTTTGTTTTCCGGCATCAGCAGCGTTTCGACCGTGCCTGCGGGCAAAGCCTCGAAAGCGGCATTGACGGGCGCGAAGACGGTGAACGGGCCGGGGCCCTGCAGCGTTTCGACCAGTTCGGCGGCCTGTACGGCGGCCACAAGCGTGGTATGATCGGCGGAATTGACCGCGTTCTCGACGATATTGCGCGTCTCGAACATATCCGCGCCACCGACCTGCGGATTGGCGGCCATGGCGGTGGAGGCGGCGGTAAGGGTGGTGGCCAGCAGCAGGGCCTTGAGTGTCTGTTTCATCTTTTTCTCCCTTTGAAATCGGCCCCATGAAACGGGCCATATTCAAACCACGGCGACGCGCGGGAGAAAGTTTCACCGCGCGCGATTTTTTTCACCCGTGGTGTGTGTGGCGCAGGCAGAATGCCTGCGGCGCGGATATTTAGGGCAAGAAGAAGCTATAACGCAAAACGGCCCCGCAGCGGGGGCCGTCTGTGATGGTATTGCGCGGGAACAGGCTCAGCGCAGGATCGAGCGGCCTGCGTAGATGGCCGTATCGGCCAGCGATTCCTCGATGCGGATCAACTGGTTGTATTTCGCCAGCCGGTCCGAGCGCGCAAGGCTACCGGTCTTGATCTGCCCGCAATTGGTGGCCACAGCCAGATCGGCGATGGTGGCATCCTCGGTCTCGCCGGAGCGGTGCGACATCACGTTGGTCATGCGCGCGCGATGCGCCATGTCGACGGCGCGCAGCGTCTCTGTCAGCGTGCCGATCTGGTTGACCTTGACCAGCATGGAATTGCCGCAACCGCGATCAATGCCCATCTGAAGACGCTCGGGGTTGGTCACGAAAAGATCATCGCCCACCAGTTGCACCTTTGCGCCCAGCCGTTCGGTCAGGGCGTGCCAGCCGTCCCAGTCATCTTCGGAACAGCCGTCCTCGATCGAGATGATCGGATAGTCGGCGCAGAGCGCTGCCAGATAGTCGACATTCTGGTCGCTCGTGAGGGTCTTGCCCTCGCCGGACATGACATATTTGCCATCCTTGTAATACTCTGTCGCGGCGCAATCCAGTGCAAGGCAGATATCCTCGCCCGGTGCATAGCCTGCCTTCTCGATGGATTTGAGAATGAAATCCAGCGCTTCGCGGGTGCTGGACAGGTTCGGGGCAAAGCCGCCTTCGTCGCCCACGCCGGTGGCCAGCCCTGCGGCGTGGAGTTCCTTTTTCAGCGTGTGGAACACCTCCGCCCCCATGCGGACCGCCTCGCGGATCGAGGAGGCCGCGACCGGCATGATCATGAATTCCTGAATGTCGATCGGGTTGTCGGCATGTTCGCCGCCGTTGATGATGTTCATCATCGGTACGGGCAGCACGCGCGCGGAGGCGCCGCCAATATAGCGAAACAGCGGCTGGGTGGTGAAATCGGCCGCCGCCTTGGCCACGGCGAGGCTGACGCCGAGGATCGCATTCGCCCCCAGACGCGCCTTGTTGGGCGTGCCGTCCAGTTCGATCATGCTCATGTCGATGGCGACCTGCTCGGTCGCATCCATGCCCAGCAGCGTCTCGGCGATCTCGCCGTTCACGGCGGCGCAGGCTTCCAGAACGCCCTTGCCGAAGTAGCGGGCCTTGTCGCCATCGCGGCGTTCCACCGCCTCATGCGCGCCGGTCGAGGCCCCGGAGGGCACGGCGGCGCGGCCCATCGTGCCGTCGTCGAGGATCACATCGACCTCGACGGTGGGATTGCCCCGGCTGTCGAGAATTTCACGGGCGTGGATGTCGATGATGGTGCTCATGCGCTGCGTCCTTTGAAGTTTGCCGCCGCCGGCCGGGGCTGTCCCGCGCTCTTTAGTGGGCGGATCGGGGCAGGGAAAGGGGGCGGCGCGGGGGTTTGCGCTAACCTTCGGGACGTTTGCGCTAACCGCCGGTGAAAGCGCGCGGCTTGCTCAGCTTTTGCCCGCGCGTCCGGCGATGCGGCGCAACCGCGCCTCGCGCCAGAACGTGTAGATGCCCGAGGCGACAATCAGCGCCGAGCCAGCCAGCGTGGCAAAATCGGGGTCTTCGTTGAAAAACACCACCCCGAAGATCAACGCGAACACCAGCCGCGAATAGCGAAACGGCGTGATGACCGAGACATCGCCCATCCGCATCGCCGCGACGATGGCGGAATAGGCCAGCACCGCCACACCCAACGCCGCCCCGATCATCAGCCATTCCAGCCCTTGCAGCATCCGGATACTGTCTCCGGTAAAGGCAAGGATGCCCAGTCCCGCAGGCACCGTGGTGGCAAAGGCATAGGCCGACAGTTGCAACGAGGTGATGGCGCGCGGCACCGTGCGGGTGGCCAGATCGCGGATCGCAAGACCGGCCACACCCAGCAGTGCGAACAGGGAGAACGGCTCGAACGCATCAAACCCCGGACGGATGATCAGCAGCACCCCGGCAAAGCCCACAAGAATCGCGCTCCAGCGTCGCCAGCCGACCTGCTCGCCCAGAAACAGCGCCGCGCCCAGCGTGACCACGAGCGGTGTGGCCTGCAGGATCGCCGAGGCGGAGGACAGCGGCGTCAGCGCGATCGCGGTGACAAAGCCCACGGTGCCGATCAACTCGCCCGTGTTGCGGATCAGCACCGAACGCGCCAGCAGATCGCGCGAGATCAGCCTGTCGCCGCGCAACAGCGCCAGCGAGGCAAAGATGATCGCACCGCCCATGCCCAGCACGACCAGCACCATTCCCAGCGGGACCGTGGCGGTCAATTTCTTGATGAACATATCCTCGATCGCAAAGCCGAGCATGGCGGCTGTCATCAGCAGCGAGCCGCGTAGGTTTTCCATCTGGTCAGGCCTGTCATGGGGCAGATGCACCTGAAACGGTGCATCGACGCTTGCATTATGGTGGGGGCAGTGGGGTTGGTGACCGGGTTAGTCTTGCTTGGCAGCCGGCGCAAGAGGCCGGGAGGCACCGCCCGCACTCTCGGCCGATTTCTCATCCGCCGCAGGGGTCAGACCATAGGGCGCGACGAGCCGCCAGACATGCGCGGGAACCATGTTCTTGAGGCGCGCCGGATGCGCGCGGCGCAGATGCAGCACGGTCTCGATGGCCTTCATCTCCACTCGTGTGCGGGCGAATTCCAACCCGCGCGGCCCGATGCGCGGTTGCAGGAAGGACACGATGGGCCGCAGCCAGTCCGGCATCCGGCGCAGCGGCATCCCGCCTGCGGCACGTTCGGTATTGGCCATGAAGCCGCGCACGGCAGAGGCGCGTTTGCCCTTGTCGGTGAGCGGGGCGGTTTGCAGCCGATCACCCAGCAGCGCCAGCATCTCGTTGCCGCGCGCATTGCGGCTGATGATCCACTGGTCGCCGTCGCCGCCCATATAGCCCACTGTGATATCGGCCAGACGGTTGGTGTAATCCACGCAGGTCTTGCAGGTCATCGGGAAGAAATCGGCTGGAAGCTGCGAGATCGGCAGTTGCAGAAACGGGATCATCCGTGCCTTGCGCCCGTCGTCAAAGCGCAGCTCGACGTTGAAATCCGCGCGGAATTCCAGATAGCTGATCCTGTCGGGATCGGCGTCCAAAAGTGCCAGAAACCTGTGGAAATTCTCGGTCGTCGTATTGTCGGAGCAGGGCGTGCCGATCACATAGATACGGGCAAAGCCAAGCTCGGCCTCCAGCGCGCGCAGGGCGTAGATCTGGCAGGGAATGCCGATCACGGCAATGCGCTGATGGCCTGCGGCGCGGGCCGGTTCCAGCAAGGACAGCAGCGGCGCATAGCCCATCCGCATGCCCCGACATTGCGCCAGTGCATCTGGGTCGGTGACGATCACGGGCAATGGTTTCCAGCGATCCTCGGGGTCGGGGGCCATGGTCAGCACCGCATCCACACTGCCTTGGCGCAACAGTTCAGCCGCGAGCGCCGTGGTGATCCCTGTCCACTGCGCGCCTGCTGCGGGCGGATCGAGGCGGGCGCGGTGCATCTGCGAGATGGTGCCGAAAAACGCCTCTTCCCCACGCGCGGGATCGGCCACACGGCCATGAGCAGCGCGTTCCAGCGCGGGATAGTCAGGCTTGATGAACTGGCAGGCCCGCCCGCAGGCGCGCCCGTCGCCGATGCGCGAGACGCCGCAATCGGTGCACAGGCCGGGACGGGCCGCGCCGGTCAGGACGGGGACTGTGAGGCCGGGGGGAAAGGATGTCTCAAGCGTCATGCCCCAGACCTAGCGCAGCTTGAGGCCCGCGTCAGGTCTTTTCCGTAGCGGGTTTGAGCGGCACGCCATAAAGCTCCAGCTTGTGGCCCTTCAGCGTATAGCCCAGCCGCCGCGCGATATTTTCCTGCAAGGCTTCGATCTCGGGGTCGCAGAACTCGATCACCTCGCCGGTCTGCATGTCGATCAGATGGTCGTGATGCTCGCGCGCACCGTCTTCGTAGCGGGCGCGACCGTCCCCGAATTCGAGCTTCTCCAGAATGCCCGCCTCCTCGAACAGCTTGACCGTGCGGTAGATCGTGGCGATGGAAATGCGCGGGTCGATCTCGGAGGCGCGGGCGTACAGCTCCTCGACATCGGGATGGTCATCCGATCCCTCCAGTACAGTCGCAATGGTGCGGCGCTGTTCGGTCATGCGCAGCCCCTTGGTTTCGCAACGGGAGATGATCGTATCAGACATGGCGCATTCCGGTCGAAATCGTTTCACACAAGGTTTCGCTGCGGGTGTAACGGCACAGGCGCGCCAGTTCCACCCTGTTTTGGCCGCAAGGGTTGACTTCCGCCCCGTGAGAGCGCATCTGGGGTTCAAGCGATGCCCTCTGCCGCGTGAGCAGACCATCAAGACCCAAGTGCCCGCCCGGAAGGGAAGGCGTGAAGGGCGGAACAGGGCAGCGGTTGTTTTTCCCAAAATCACGCGTGGGGATCAGCGCTTTGGCGGCTGATCGGGCGTTCGTCCGTCGGTTATGTCCAACGTGCAACCACGGGCGTTCCGCGAAGGGACGCGCAACATCGGCATGACGGTGAATCCGCATGCCCGTGAAGGATATGAACTTGAACGAATTTGAAATGATGGGCCTGCCCACCGCTCTGGTGAAACGTCTGGCCGAAAACGGTATCACCGAACCCACGCCGATCCAGAGCAGGGCAATCCCCTATGCGCTGGACGGCAAGGACGTGATGGGACTGGCACAGACAGGCACCGGCAAAACCAATGCTTTCGGCCTGCCACTGCTGGCGCAGCTGATGGCTGACCCCAAGCGCCCGATGGAAAAACATGTGCACGGGCTGATCCTTGCACCGACACGCGAACTGGCCAAACAGATCGCCGATACATTGACCGCGCTGGTCAAAGGCACACCGATGAAGGTGCACCTTGTGGTCGGCGGGCAGTCGATCTCGGCGCAGGCGGGTCGTCTGATCCGGGGCACCGATATTCTGGTGGCGACACCGGGCCGTCTTCTGGACCTGCTCGACCGGCGCGCGGTGCGACTGGATGCCACCCGCTTTCTGGTGCTGGACGAGGCCGACCAGATGCTGGATCTGGGCTTTATCCATGCTTTGCGCAAGATCGCGGGCCTGTTGCCTGCACAGCGCCAGACCATGCTGTTCTCGGCCACGATGAACAAGCAGATGGGCGAGATCGCCGCCGCCTATCTCAACAACCCGATGCGCGTCGAGGTCAGCCCGGCCGGCAAGGTGGCCGACAAGGTCACGCAGCTTGTGCATTTCATCGCCAAGGCAGAGAAAACCAACCTGCTGATCGAACTGCTGGACAAGCACCGCGACGAGCGGGCGCTGGTCTTCGGCCGCACCAAACACGGCTGCGAGAAGCTGATGAAGACGCTGGAAAAGGCAGGCTATGCCGCAGGCTCGATCCACGGCAACAAGAGCCAGGGCCAGCGCGACCGCGCGATCGAGGCGTTCAAGGCCGGCAAGATCCGCGTTCTGGTCGCCACCGATGTGGCGGCACGCGGTCTGGATATTCCGGATGTGAAGCATGTCTATAACTACGAGCTGCCGAATGTGCCGGAGAACTATGTGCACCGGATCGGCCGGACAGCACGAGCGGGCAAGGATGGCGCGGCCATCGCGTTTTGTGCGCCCGACGAGATGTCTGAGCTCAAGGACATCCAGAAGGTGATGAAAATCTCGATTCCCGTGGCCTCGGGACGTCCGTGGGAGCCGATGGATGCGCCTGCCAAGCCGAAATCCGGCGGCGGCGGCGGTCGTGGCCGTGGCGGCCCCAAAGGCGGCGGCCCCCGTGGCGGCGGCGGCGGCTTCAGCGGGGCAGCAAAGCCCGCAGGCGGACAACAGCGTCGGCGCCGCCCGGGCGGCGGCAAGCCCACCACGAGCCAGGCAGCATAAAACAAAAGGCACCCTCCGGGGTGCCTTGTTATTTCAGCTATGCACAGCAGAGCAAAAGTCTTGGCCAAGACTTTTTCACAGGAATTTTTTGAAAATTCCTGCGAGCCGTCAGGCCTTGCGCCGGATATCCGCCCAGACCGGAAGGTGGTCGGAGGCCATGCGCGCAGGTTTGCGCAGATAGGTGCCTTGATGCAGCGCTTCGAGGTCGTCGGTCAGCGCGAACCGGTCCAGCCGCGCCACGGGGCGCGCGGCGGGAAAGCTTGCTGTTCCTTCCAGAAACCGCAGGCCCTCGGCCACCTTGTCCATCGCAACACCTGATCCCCATTCGTTGAAATCGCCCGCCAGCACCGTGGGCATGGGTGGCAAGCCGTCGAGGCTTTGCACGATCGCGGCGATTTGCTGTACCCTGTACTTGCGCATCAGGCCAAGATGCACACCGATCACCCGCAGAGGTCCGATTGCGGTGTCCAAGTCCAGCCGGATGGCGCCGCGCGGCTCCAACCCCGGCAGGATCAGGCGCGACGTGTCGCGCAGGATCAGATGGGGCCGGATCAGCATGGCATTGCCATGCCATCCCAACGATCCGCCCAGTTCCTCGGCGTCGGTTCCAGTGGCGTCGACGCCGTTCGCATCGGTGCCGAAGGGCACGATTTTCCAGCCGGCCGCTTCGATCATGGCATGGGGCAGGGCGGCCGGGCGCGGGGGCAGGCGCTTGTCGGCCTCTTGCAAAACGACCACATCGGCATCCAGTCCTGCGATCACGTCAAGCGTGCGTTCAGGGCGGCGGCGCAAATCGAGGCCGACGCATTTCTGTAGGTTGTAACTTGCAATTCGAAGCAGGGGTGTCGACATGGGTTTGGTCATGACTTTGATATAGGGTCTAACGGAAGGAGCGTCACGGGGTGTTTGCCGGACAGACATGGCTGGCCAAGGTGATTTGGGCGCTTTTGGCGTTCTTTGTGCTGGATGCCTTGTTCCAGCGCAACTGGCCGCTGGCCTTCGTGGCCCTGATCACGCTGCTGTTGTCGATGGTGCCGGTCTTCGCGGCCCGTTGGGCCGATCTGTTCATCCCGCCCTCCTTCATCGCGGCGATTGTCGTGTTCATCGGTGGCACGCTGTTTCTGGGCGAGGTGTTTGACTTTTACGAGCGGTTCTGGTGGTGGGATTTGGTGATGCATGGCGGCAGCGCGATCGGCTTCGGTCTGATCGGTTTCGTGCTTGTCTTCATGATGTTCCAGGGGGACCGCTACGCCGCACCGCCCTTTGCTGTGGCGTTTTTCGCCTTCTGCTTTGCCATGGCAATTGGTGCGGTATGGGAGATATTCGAATTCGGCATGGACCAGATTTTCGGGCTGAACATGCAGAAATCCGGTCTGATGGATACGATGTGGGATCTGATCATGGATTTCGTCGGCGCGGGGATCGGGGCAGGCGCGGGCTATGCCTATCTCAGGTGGCGCTCCGAGGGCGGGTTGATGGGGCTGATCCATGATTTCGTACAGCGCAACCCGCGGTTTTTCAAACGCGGCAACAACCGCCGCTGAGCGCGACAAGGCTGCTTGACCACGGCGCGGTTTTCCCGTCCATTCTTTCCTATGGTACGCAAGGACAGGATAGACGCCATCGGGGCGGTGGCGTTGATCGGCTTTGCGGCGGCAATGGCGTTCAATCAGGTTGTGATCAAGCTGGGGACGGGCGGGTTTCAACCTGTTTTCATGTCGGCGCTGCGCTCGCTGGGTGCGCTGGCGGTGCTGCTGCTCTGGATGCGTCTGCGCGGGGTGCGGCTGGATTTCGGCGCCGATACGATCTGGCCGGGAATTGCTTTGGGCGCGCTGTTCGCGGCGGAATTTCTGTGTCTGTTCTGGGCGCTGGATCACACCACCGTCGCGCGGGCCTCGATCCTGCTGTATTCGATGCCGGTGATTCTGACGATCTCGGCGCATTTCCTGTTGCCCGGGGAGCGCCTGACCGCGCGGCGCAGCGTGGGGCTGGTGCTGGCGATGTGCGGCGTCGCCGTGGTGCTGGCGCAGCGCAGCAGTGGCGAGGCCTCCCTGATGGGCGATCTGGCCGCGTTGGGCGCCGCGTTCGGCTGGACCGGCATCGCGCTTGTCGTGCGGCTGACGCCGGTGCAGCGCGTCTCGCCCGAGATGCAGCTTTTCTGGCAACTGGCGGTCAGCGCGGTCTTGCTGATGATGGCCGCACCACTGTTCGGGCCGTTGCTGCGCGACCCTGACCTGTCGCATCTGCTTGGGCTGGCCTATCAGATCATCGCCGTGGCCAGTTTCGGATTCCTGTTCTGGTTTTTTCTGATGAAGCTTTATCCCGCCTCGGGCGTAGCCAGCTTTTCGTTTCTGACGCCGGTGCTGGCGGTGGGATTCGGCTGGCTCATTCTGGGCGAGCAGATCGGCCCCGGTGTCGTGATCGGCCTTGCGCTGGTGGCTGTCGGCATCGTGCTGATCAACCGCCGTCCGCGCATTCCGGCCTGATCTCTCAGGCCGGAGCTCCGCGATTACGTGCCGCAGAACGTCTGCGCGACGACCTCATGCGTCAGCGGCGGGCGGGTCAGATCCTCTGCCCCCGGCTGTTCGGTGAACGGATCGGACAACACTTGCATCAGCCGCTCGAACGGAGCCATGTCGCCGGCGACCGCGGCCTTGATCATCTCCTCTACGCGGTGGTTACGCGGGATATAGGCGGGGTTCGCCGCCAGCATCCGCGCGTCCGCCCCTTCTTCGGCTGTCAGGCGGTCCTGCCAGCGCTGATGCCATGCATCATAGGCGGCGCGATCGGTGAACTGGTCGCGCGCATTGCCGTGGCTCAGCGCGCGGAAGGTGTTGGTGAAATCGGCTTGTCCCGCCTGCATCAGCGCCAGCAGATCCGCGATCAGAGCCTCGTCCTCCGCCTGTTCAGTGCCCAGGCCCAGCTTGCGGCGGAAGGCCGCCAACCGCTCGGCTTCGATCAGCGCGGGCATGGCGTGCACGGCCTCGGTGAACTGCGCAATCGCGGCATCGGTGTCGGGCATCAGCGGCACCAGCGTGGTGGCAAGCTGCGCCATGTTCCACACGATCACATGCGCCTGATGGTCGTAGGCATAGCGGCCGTGCGCGTCGATGGAGCTGTAAACCGTCATCGGATGATAGGTGTCGAGATAGGCGGCGGGGCCGTAGTCGATGGTCTCGCCCGACAGGGTGGTATTGTCGGTATTCATCACGCCGTGGATGAAGCCGACAGACAGCCATTTCGCCACCAGCTTTGCCTGCGCTGCGATCACGGCCTCAAGCAGTGCCGCCGGACTGTCCGCCTGCGGGAAATGGCGCGCGCGGGTATACTCGTAAAGCGCCTGCACCGCGTCGATATCGCGGCGCGCGGCGAAATATTGGAAGGTGCCGACGCGGATATGACTTGCCGCCACGCGTGCCAGAACCGCACCGGGCAGGGGGGCCTCGCGGTAGACCGTCTCGCCCGTCAGCACAGCGGCCAGCGCGCGGGTGGTGGGAACGTGCAGCGCATGCATCGCCTCGGACAGCAGATATTCGCGCAGCACCGGCCCCAGCCAAGCGCGCCCGTCGCCCATGCGGCTGTAAGGGGTCTGGCCCGATCCTTTGAGCTGGATATCGCGCCGCTTGCCGGAGGTGTCCAGCACCTCGCCCAGCAGCAGCGCGCGCCCGTCCCCCAGTTGCGGGGAGAAGCCGCCGAACTGGTGCCCGGCATAGACCTGCGCCAGAGGCAGCGCGCCGTCCGGCACCGCATTGCCGCCGAAGACGGCGGCCAGTTCGGCGGGATCATCGGCGCGGATGCCAAGCTCGTCCGCCAATGCCTGATTGAAGGCGATCAGGCGCGGTTGCGTGACGGGTTGCGCGACCTGACGTGTGTAAAAACGCGGTGGCAACGTGGCATAGCTGTTGTCGAAGGGGATATGTATGGTCATGATCTCAATATAGGCGCAGGCTTGCGGGATTAAAGCAGACGGTACATGAACAGCGTATCGTCCCGCGGGATAAAGCGCGCGCGGCTGTAAAAACGCAAGGCCCGTGCGTCATCGCGGTGCGCTTCGAGATGGAGCACCTGCACACCACCCGCGCCCAGCGCCTTGGCGATACCGTTGAGCGCCTCGAACCCCATGCCGCGCCCGCGCACCGCGTGCCGTACGTAGATCTCGTCGACGCTGGCGCGCACGCCGCCATATTCCAGCGACCAGCCGAAAGAGATCGCCACATAGCCCACCGGTGCACGGCGCGGCCCGATCAGCCAGATCGCGCCATGCGGAGAGCCGTTGAGCAAAGGGAGAACCGCGTCGCGCGGATCGACAGTGTCCGCGCCCGGTTTCTGCTCGGCGTGAAAGGCCGCCACAAGCGGGAGCAACTGCTCGATGTCGTCGGCATTGGCCAGATGCAGCAGGCTCATAGCCGCGCCAGTCGTTCGGTGAGCAGGGCAAAGAACCCGTCCGCGTCGATATCGCCCATGAACAAGGCATTGGGCGCGCGTTTGGTAACGCCCCACCAGTCGGCCACGGTCATGCCCATTGTCAGCTCCGATTCTGTCTCGATCTCGACATTGACGCGCCGGCCGCTGAAAAGTTCCGGCCGGATCAGCCATGCGGTCACGCACGGGTCATGCAGCGGCGCCCCTTCGGAGCCGTATTTTTCCTTGTCGAACCGCTCGAAAAACTCGGTCATCTGCGCGACGGCGATGCCCACCGGCGTGCCGAGCGCGCGGAACGCGTCGTTGCGCGCGGCGGTGACCAGCGCCTTGTGGGTCACATCCAGCGGCATCACGACCAGCGGCGCACCCGCGCCGAACACGATTGCCGCGGCTTGCGGGTCGACATGGATGTTGAACTCGGCGGCGGGCGTGATGTTGCCCACCTGAAAATAGGCCCCGCCCATCAGCACGATCTGCCGGATGCGCGGGATGATATCGGGGGCTTGTTGCATCGCCGTGGCGATATTGGTGAGCGGCCCCAAAGGGCAGAGCGTGACACTGCCCGCCGGTTCGCGCCGCAAGGTATCGACAATGAAATCCACGCCATGCTGTTCTTGCAGGGGCATCGTCGGTTCCGGCAGGGTCGGGCCGTACAGCCCGCTTTTGCCGTGGACATGCTCTGCGGTCACCAAGGCGCGGCCCAAAGGCCTGTCGCAGCCTGCAAAGACGCGGATATCGGTGCGGCCTGCCAATTCGCAGACCATGCGCGCATTGCGCTCCGTCAGCGTCAGCGGCACATTTCCGGCCACGGCGGTGATCCCCAGCACCTCGATCTCGTCAGGGCTTGCCAGCGCCAGCAGGATCGCGACCGCGTCATCCTGTCCGGGATCGGTGTCGATGATGATCTTCTGCTCGGGCATGTTCTGTCCTTGGTCTGCTGCTGGCGCCACCCTAGGGCCAAGCGCCGCCATGGTGCAAGCGCCGCGCCGGAGCGGCGGACCGTGCTTGCGGCAAACCGCCCGCTTTGGAGTTATGCCAGCGCCCTGAACAGAAAAAGGCGACCCCAAGGGCCGCCTTTTCCGGATTGTAAGCCTGTATGGGCGCAAGGCCGCCTCAGCCGTCGAAATCGACCGTTTCGGTCAGCCGCAGCGCCGTGCCGCGCAGCTTGGCCAGTTCCATCAGGTTGACGTCATCGGCGGTGAACGCGCCCCAGCTTTTGACCAGATCATCAGGTTCCGTGCCCGGTGCGATGGGATATTCGGCATTCGCTTCGGCATAGATCTGCTGTGCCGTGGGCGAGGTGAGGAATTCCATCATCTTCAGCGCGTTTTCAGGGTTCGGCGCAGCCTTGGTCATCGCCACGCCGGAGATGTTCACATGCGTGCCGCCATCCGCGAAGGTCGGGAAGACGATATTGACCGAATTGGCCCATTCCTGCTGCTCGGGATCGGCCAGCATCTGCGCCATGTAATAGGTGTTGCCAAGGCTGATGTCGCATTCGCCGGCCCAGATCGCGCGGACCTGTCCACGGTCATTGCCCTCGGGCTTGCGTGCAAGATTGGCCTTGACGCCTTCCAGCCATTCCTGTGCGCCTTCCTCACCGTGGTGATGGATGACGGCGGCGGTCAGGCCGAGGCTGTAGGAGTTGGTGCCGGAACGCGTGCAGATGCGGTCGCGCCATTTCGGATCGGCCAGATCCTCGTAGGTGGTCACTTCGCCCTCGGCCACGCGCTCTTTCGAGGCATAGATGATCCGGGCGCGGGTGGTCAGGCCCCACCAATGACCTTCGGGGTCATGATAGGTGGAAGGCACATTCGCGCGCAGCGTCTCGCTGTCGACAGGCTGGGTCAGACCGGCCTCGACCACTTCGGCCAGACGCGAGATATCGACGGTCAGCACCAGATCGGCGGGCGTACGGTCACCCTCGGCGGCCAGACGCTCGACCATTCCCTTGTCCAGATACGCGACATTCACCGCGATTCCGGTCTCCGCCGTGAAGGCATCGGTCAGCGGCTTGAGCAATTCGGGCTGACGATACGAATAGACATTCACCTCGTCGGCAAAGGCGGGCAGGGCCAGCGAGATCGCGGCGGCGCCGAGAAGGGCGGTTGTCAGATGGCGGGTCATAATGTCCTCACAGGGGGTCATATTTCAGATGCCACCTGTAAGCCTGACTTATTTTGTCGGGTCAATACCTGAATGAAACAGTCGGACTAAATCACGTGTTGGTCGCTTGGGATTTTCCGGCCTTCTCGATCCGTTTCGCCTCGTTCCACAGCGTGTCCATTTCCGCCAGATCCGAGCCTGCTGGGCTTGAACTGCGCACGGCAAGCTGTTGTTCGATATAGCGGAACCGCCGTGTGAACTTGGCATTGGCCGCGCGCAGGGCGGCCTCGGGATCAATGTCCAGATGACGGCCAAGGTTGGCCATGACGAACAGAAGATCGCCGAACTCCTCCTCGATCTCGGTCTGCGTCAGGCTGTCTTGTGCCTCGACCAGTTCGCGCGACTCCTCGGTGATCTTGTCCAGAACCTGCTCCACCTGCGGCCAGTCGAATCCGACCCTTGCCGCGCGTTTTTGCAATTTGACAGCACGGAGCAGGGCGGGCAGGCCGATGGCAACCCCGTCCAGCACGCCCGATTGCGCCTTGCCCGCGCGTTCCGCCGCCTTGATCCGCTCCCAGTCCACCGTCTGCTGTTCCGGGGATTTGTCGCGGCTTTCGTCGCCGAAAACGTGGGGATGGCGCGCCACCATCTTGTCCGAGATGTTGCGCGTGATGCTGGCAAAATCGAAATGCCCCGCCTCCTGCGCGATCTGCGCGTGATAGACCACCTGCAGCAGCAGATCGCCCAACTCGCCCTCCAGCTCCGGCCAGTCCTGCCGTTCGATGGCGTCGGCCACTTCATAGGCTTCCTCGATCGTGTAGGGCGCGATACTGGCGAAATCCTGTTCGATATCCCACGGACAGCCGGTGGCGGGATCGCGCAGCCGCTGCATGATCCGCAAAAGCCGGGGCAGGCCGCCATCGGGGTCATGGATCAGGGCATCATCGGTCATTGCGGCGGCTCCGGTTTTCAGGTTTGGTGCAGCGTGACCGTATCAGCCCAAGGAGTCCAGAGATGGCCGTGATCAACCGTATCGCCGGATATGCCGAAGACATGACCGGCTGGCGGCACCATCTGCACCAGCATCCCGAGCTGGCGTTTGATTGCGTCAAGACGGCTGCGTATGTCGTTGAAAAGCTGAAAGAGTTCGGCATCACGGACATCCATGAAGGTATCGCCAAGACGGGCGTTGTCGCGATGATCGAAGGACAGGGCGACGGCCCTGTCATCGGCCTGCGGGCCGATATGGATGCGCTGCCGATCCTTGAGGAGACGGGCGCGCCCTATGTCTCCACCGTGCCGGGCGTGATGCATGCCTGCGGCCATGACGGCCACACGACGATGCTGCTGGGGGCCGCGCGCTATCTGGCCGAGACGCGGAATTTCGCAGGAAAAGTGGCGCTGATCTTCCAGCCCGCCGAGGAGAACGGCGGCGGCGGTGGCGTGATGGTGGATGAGGGCATCATGGACCGTTTCGGGATCACCGAGGTCTACGCCCTGCACAACGCCCCCGGCTTTCCCGAAGGCTCGTTCTACACCACCCCCGGACCGATCATGGCGGCGGTGGATTCGTTCCATATCAACATCAAGGGTCTGGGCGGGCATGGGGCCATGCCGCATGAGACCCGCGATCCGGTTGTCGCGGCGGTGGGCATCGTGCAGGCGATCCAGACCATCAGCAGCCGCAACCATTATGCGCTGGACGATCTGGTGATCTCGGTCACCCAGATCCACACCGGCAGCGCCGAGAATATCGTGCCCGAAACCGCCTATGTCGGCGGCACCGTGCGCACTTTCGATCCGGCGGTGCAGAAGATGGTGATGGCACGGATGGAGGCCATCGTTGCCGGACAGGCGGCATCCTACGGTGTCGAGGCTGAACTGACCTATGAGGTCTGGTATCCCGCCACGATCAATGATCCCGCGCGCGCCGCATTTGCGGCAGAGGTTGCAGCGGAAGTTGTGGGGGCCGCCAATGTCACGCCGGAAGCAGGCCGCGAGATGGGGGCGGAGGATTTTGCCTATATGCTGCAGGCGCGTCCGGGGGCCTATCTGTTTCTGGGGCAGGGCGACAGCGCGGGCCTGCATCAGGCGGGCTATGATTTCAACGATGCGGTGGCACCCGTGGGCGCGTCATTCTTTGCCCGTCTTGTCGAACGCGCGGCCCCCTTGCCGGGCTGAGGCGCTCATCCGCCCTGACGGGCGTTTTCGCAATCTCGCACCGCCGGAGGATCATCATGGCGCTGGAAGACGCAAAAAAACAGGTCGATCAGGCCTTCACCCGCGACACGCTGCGCGGGCTGAGCTTCGAGAATGCCTTTGGCGGGGCGACATCCTTTCTGCGCCGCCGCTATACCAAGGATCTGACAGGCGTCGATCTGGCCATCACCGGCGTGCCCTTTGACCAGTCCGTCACGCATCGCCCCGGCACTCGTTTCGGTCCGCGCGCCATCCGCGAGGCAAGCAGCCTGCAGCCCTATGATCCGCCCTATGGCTGGGGCTATGACCCTTTGAGCCAGTTCAATATCGTCGATTACGGCGATCTGGCCTTTGATTATGCCCGCATTCAGGATTTCCCCGACGCCCTGCGCCAGCATTTCCGCACCATCCTTGCGGCCGGTCCGGGCACCGTCATGCTGGGGGGCGATCACTATTGCACACTGCCGGTCCTGCAGGCCTATGCCGAGAAATACGGCCCGATGTCGGTGATCCAGTTCGACGCGCATTCCGACCTGTGGCCCGATGACGATATGGCGCGGATCGACCACGGCACGATGATGTACAAGGCCGTCAAATCGGGTGTGGTGGATGCCTCCCGCTCGATCCAGATCGGGATCCGCACCGAATGCGACGATTATCTGGGCATGGACTATATCGACGCGCGCCGCGTGCACGAACAAGGCTCCGCTGCCGTGGTCGAGCGCGTGCGCGCGGTGGTGGGCGAGCATCCGGTCTATCTGACCTTCGATATCGACGCGCTCGATCCGGCTTTCGCGCCCGGCACCGGCACGCCTGTCTGGGGCGGGTTGCACAGTTGGCAGGCGGCGGCGATCCTGCGCGATCTGGCTGGGATCAATCTGGTCGGCGGAGATGTGGTGGAGGTGTCGCCGCCCTATGATACAACAGGCGCCACAGCCGTGGCCGGTGCCCATGTCGCGATGGAGTTGATCGCGCTCTGGGGCTGGACACGGCGCTGACGTTGTTTGCAACAGTGAAGGAACGGAACGCATGAGATTTATCGCGCTGATCGTGGTGGCGGCGGCGAGCTTTGCCCTTTACGTGAGGGTCGCCCCGTCCGATCCGGCCCGCTGGCACGTCAGCACCGGCGATGCGGGCAACCGCGATTTCGCCGGGGCCGCGATCCGCACCATCCCGGCCGATCCCGGTGCCATGACGCGGCTGGACCGCATCATCCGCGCGACCCCGCGCACCACCCGTCTGGCCGGCTCGCCGGAGGAGGGGATGGTCACCTATATCACCCGCTCGCGGTTCTGGGGCTTTCCCGATTACACCACGATCGAGGCACGCCCGGGCGCGATCGTGATCCATGGCCGCTTGCGTTTCGGCTCGTCCGACATGGGCGTGAACCGCGCCCGCGTGAGCTGCTGGATCACGGCGCTGGAGGCGGGCGAAGGCCGGGCTTGACCCTGCGCGGGCTTTGCACGAGACAAGCGCGATGATTTCAGCGGACAAACTCGACCAGATCGTGCAGCGCTTCCAGTTTCTGGAGGCGAAGATGTCGCAAGGCGGTGGCGATCTGGCCGCGCTGGGGCGCGAATATGCCGAATTGCGCCCCGTCGTGGCGCAGATCGCTGAGTGGCACAGCCTCTCGCGCGATCTGGCCGAGGCCGAAATGATGCTCAAAGACCCCGAGATGCGCAGCCTTGCCGAGGAGGAACTGCCGCTGCTGCGCGCCCGCCTGCCACAGGTGGAGCAGGCGCTGCAACTGGCGCTGCTGCCGCGTGACGCCGCCGATGCCCGCCCGGCGATGATCGAGATCCGCCCCGGCACTGGTGGCGACGAGGCGGCATTGTTCGCCGCCGATCTGGTGCGGATGTACCAGCGCTATGCCGAAACGCACGGCTGGTCGTTCCAGATCATCGAGATGCAGGAGACCGAGCTTGGCGGCATCCGTGAACTGGTGGCCCGGATCGCGGGCGAGGGCGTGTTTGCCCGCCTTAAATTCGAAAGCGGCGTGCACCGTGTCCAGCGGGTTCCCACCACCGAAAGCGGCGGGCGCATCCATACCTCCGCCGCGACAGTGGCCGTTCTGCCGGAGGCCGAGGAGGTTGATGTCACCATCGACCCCAATGATATCCGGATCGACACGATGCGTTCCTCCGGTGCGGGCGGACAGCATGTGAACACCACCGATTCCGCCGTGCGGATCACGCATATTCCCACCGGAATCGTCGTGACCAGTTCCGAGAAGTCGCAGCACCGCAACCGCGAGATCGCGATGAATGTCCTGCGCGCGCGGCTGTTCGACCAGCAGCGCCAGCAGCTTGACACGGCGCGCGCGGCGGATCGCAAAAGCCAGGTCGGCTGCGGTGACCGCTCCGAGCGCATCCGCACCTACAACTTTCCCCAAGGCCGGATGACCGATCACCGGATCAACCTGACGCTCTACCGGCTGGACCAGATCATGCAGGGCGATCTGGACGAGATCATCAACGCGCTGATCGCCGAGCATCAGGCCGGACTTCTGGCCGAGATGGAGGGATGAGCGGCGGATGAGCATCAGCGTCGATCAGGCGTTGCGCGCCGGGGTTCAGACTTTGCGGGAGGCAGGGATCGAGGACGCCGCCGTCGATGCGCGCCACCTGATGGCCCATGCGCTGGAAGTGGGCCGCGACCGTCTGATCCTGATGGGGCCGGAGGCGATGCCCGCCGCGGCAATGGCACGGCTGGAGCAGGCGCTGGCCCGCAGGATCGCGCGTGAACCTGTGGCGCGAATCGTGGGGGAGCGCATCTTCTGGGGGCGCGCCTTCAGCGTCACACCCGATGTGCTGGACCCGCGCGCCGATACCGAAACCCTGATCGCCGCCGCGCTGGACGGTGCAGCGCCCGCACGGTTGCTGGATCTTGGCACGGGCAGCGGCGCGATTGCGCTGACGCTGCTGGCCGAATGGCTGCAAGCCCGCGCGGTCGCCACCGATATCAGCCCCGCAGCCCTGCAAGTGGCAGCGCTGAACGCCCAAGCGCTTGGCGTGACGGACCGGCTGGAACTGATCCGGTCGGACTGGTGCGCGGCGGTCACGGACCGGTTCGATCTGATCGTGAGCAATCCGCCCTATATCGCTGCGGCGGAAATGGAGGGTCTTGCGCCGGAGGTTCTGCTGCATGATCCGGCCATCGCCCTCAGCCCCGGCGGCGACGGTTTGTCGGCCTACCGCCATATCGCCGCGCAGGCTCCCGCGCATCTGGCACCTGCGGGCCGTGTGATCGTCGAGATCGGTTGGACGCAGGGTGCTGCTGTCAGCGCGGTTTTCGCACAAGCAGGCTGGCGCGACCTGCGCGTGATTCCTGATATGGAGGGGCGTGACCGTGTTGTGCTTGCGCAGAACCCTGCCGATCAGGGCCGAAAGTTGCGAAATCAGGGTTAATTGCAGCGATTGCGCTGCTTTGCTCTTGTCTTGGCGGCGCGGGCATGTTTATTCAAACATGTTGAGGTGATGGATGCCTTTGTGCTGTCCCGCCCGACGCCAAGCCAAAAATGTCGGCAATCCGGTAAGAAATTCAGAACGCAAGAGGCGTGAAACGGATTGCACGAAGCCAGAAGACGAAGGCTGGACTGCTACATATGAGATCATCCAAATCCAGGTCGCGCAAGTCGGGCCGCACCAATACGCCAAACCGCAGCGTCGGTAATGTCATTAACCGTGTTTTTGACAGCTCCGGCCCCGAAGGCAAGGTGCGCGGCACGCCGCAACAGATCATAGACAAGTACAACCAGTTGGCACGCGATGCCCAACTGGGCAATGACCGGGTGGCGATGGAGAATTTCCAGCAGCATGCCGAGCATTACCTGCGCTTGCTGGCCGAGGCGCAACGCGAGATTGACCAACGTCGTGAGCAGCAGGAGCGGGAGAACCGCGAGCGTCAGGCGGAGCGGGACCAGAGCCAGAACAACCAGAACCAGAATCAGGGTGGCCAAAACAATGGCAACCAGAACAACGGTAACCGTGACCAGTCCCGCGACCAGCAACGCGATCAGGGCCAGAACCGCGATGGCGCGCGCGATCAGGGCCGTCCGCAAAACCGCGATCAGGACCGTGACCAAGGACGTGATCAGGGGCGTGATCAAGGCCGCGACCAGAACAGGGACCAGAACCGCGACAACAACCGCGACCGTCCCGCGCAGCACGAGCGCAGATCCCCGGCACCCGCCGCGCAGGAGACTGAAGACACCCTGTCCAGCGATGTGATGGATCTCGGCCATGATAGCGGTCTGGTTGAAACGCCGGAAAGCAGATCAGAGGCACCGCCGGTTGGCGTGAGCGATGCGCCGAAAAAGCCCGCCACATCGCCGCGCCCCAGATCCGCGCCGCGTCCGAAAGCGGAGAGCGACAAGGCCGGTGCCGACAAGGCGGGTACTGACAAGGCGGGTACTGACAAGGCGGGTGCCGATAACGCTGCATCCGACAAAGAGCCGGACGCCAAGCCGAAGCCGCGCACCCGCGCGCCGCGCAAGCCAAAGGCGCAGGCCACCGGCGGCGATGATACCTCCGGCACGCCCGAAGCGGCAGAGTAAACCCTGTCGCGGAAAATCCGCGTAACGGACCAATCAGATTGAACATACCAAAAGGCGCGCCTGATACAGGCGCGCCTTTTTGCTTGGTCGGGAAAAGACCTTACAGTCCGGATTTGACAGAACGCGCCAGAGCGCAGAACTGCGCGAGCCCGACCGTCTCGGCCCGTTCCGTCGGCTTGATGCCGGCAGCAACCAGACGATCCTCGAGATCAGGCACCAGACCTTTGCAGGCGGCCCGCATCATCTTGCGCCGCTGGTTGAAGGCCATGGCGATCACCCGCTCCAGCACGCGCGGATCGGCGGGATAGCGCGGCGCGGGCAGGGCGGTCAGATGCACCACAGAACTTGACACTTTCGGCGGCGGGGTGAAGGCCTCGGGCGGCAGTTGCAGCACGATCCGCGCGTCGCAGCGCCATTGCGCCAGCAAAGCCAGCCGCCCGTAGGCCTTGCTGCCCGGCTCTGCCACGATCCGTTCGGCTACCTCGCGCTGGAACATCAGCGTCAGGCTTTCCCAATAGGGTGGCCATTGCGGCGGGGTCAGCCAGCGGATCAACAGTTCGGTGCCGACATTATAGGGCAGGTTCGCCGCCACGCGGATCGGCCGCGTCAGATGCGCCAGCGGGTCCACCTCCAGCGCATCGCCGACGATGATCTGCAAACGGCCCGGATAGGCGGCGGCGATCTCTTCCAGCGCGGGCAGGCAGCGCGGGTCTTTCTCGATCACCAGCACCCGGCGTGCCCCCTCGGCCAAAAGCCCGCGCGTCAGACCACCCGGACCGGGACCGATTTCCAGCACATCGCAGCCCGCCAGATCACCCGCCTGCCGTGCGATCTTGGCGGTCAGGTTCAAATCGAGCAGGAAATTCTGCCCCAGCGCCTTTTTCGCGGCAATGCCATGCGTCTCGATTACCTGACGCAGCGGTGGAAGGCTGTCGATCCCGCTCATGGCTTCACTGTTCCCAAAATACTCATGGCGCGCCGCGCGCTTTTGCCATGACATCCGCCAGCCTCAGGGCCGCGATCAGCGAGGAGGGATCGGCGACTCCAAGCCCCGCGATATCGAAGGCCGTGCCATGATCGGGCGAGGTGCGGATGAAGGGCAGGCCCAGCGTCACATTCACGCCGCTGGCGAAATCCAGCGTCTTGATCGGGATCAGCGCCTGATCGTGATACATGCAGACGGCCGCGTCATACCGCGCCCGCGCCGCCGGATGGAACATCGTATCGGCAGACAGCGGCCCCGCGATATCCATTCCCTCGGCGCGCAAGGCTTGCAGAACCGGCGCGATCATCTCGATCTCCTCGCGGCCCATCGCGCCGCCTTCGCCAGCATGCGGGTTTAGCCCGGCCACGGCCAGACGCGGGGCGGCAATGCCGAAATCGCGGCGCAGTGCTGCATGGGTGATCAGGATCGTATCGGTCAGAAGGGCCGCCCCCAGCGCCTGCGGTACCTCCGCCAGCGGGACGTGGATCGTTGTCGGCACCACGCGCAACGCATCGCAGGCCAGCATCATCACCACACGCTCGACCCCGGCGAGGGCGGCGAGATATTCGGTATGGCCGGGATAGGCAAAGCCCGCCCCGTCCATCAGCGCTTTCTTGTGGATCGGCGCGGTGCACAGTGCTGCGGCGGCGCCCGAGCGGACCAGATCGACACCAAGGGCGATCGCGTCGATCACGCCCTGTGCATTGGCCGGATCGGGCTGGCCGTGCCGGGCTGCGGCGGCAAACGGCAGATGCAGCACCGGGAGTGCCTCTGCGCTGACCGCAAGCGCCTCTGCAGGGCGCTCGATCAGCCGGAAGGCCGTGCCTTGCGGCAGATGACGCGGGTCACCGATATAGAAGAACGGTGCCGTATCGCGCAGGGCCGCCCATGCCTTTGCCGCGATCTCCGGCCCGACGCCGGACGGCTCGCCACAACTCAGCGCGATGGGGCGGCTCATCTCTGGACGATACGCGCATTCGACATGAGCTGCGCCAGATAGACGCGCGCATGCGCCTCAAGCTGCTGGTTGCGCAGTTGCGCCGCCACTTCCTCGCGCGAACTTTCGGCAGCGGCAACCGTGGTGCGACCGCAGAGCATCAGCACCATCAGGGTCTCCGACCCGTCTGCCGCGGTGCGCGTCAGGTTGGCCGAAATCTCGTTGCGGTCCAGCTTTGCAAGTTCCAGAGCAATGTCCTGCGGTAATTCGGCAGGCGCGCTGGACTGGCGTTGCAATACCTCTTCGGGTTGCCCCTGTGCCAGCCCGTAAAAGTCGTCACACTGGTCGACCATGGTGCGGATTCGTGCCGCTTCGGCCATGTTCGCCTCGGTCCGGCCACCCGGCAGGTAATAGGCGGCATAGTCGATGGAGGCAATTTCCCGCGCGGCCACGCCGCTTTCCTGGATGCCGCGCAACTGGAACAGCGCGATAGCACCTTCCAGCGGGATCGGCGGTGTCACCTCTCCGACGCCGAGCGACAGAATGACAGGGCGCAGCGGGGCGGGCAGATTGGTGATCGGCATCCAGTCCAGCCGCCCGCCATTGGTGCGGCTCTGGGTGGCCGAGACGCGGCCCGCCTCTGCGGAGAAGGCGGCGATCGAGGAAATCTGGCTGACCCTTTCGGCAATCGCCTGCGCCTGCGCGGCCTGCTGCGGCGGGGCGGGGATGATGATCTCGGACAGCAGAACGCGCAGGGTGCTGCCGCCGCCCATCGTGGCCATCGCCTTGTCGATATCGGAATCGTTGATCCTGACACGCGGGACAAACCGCGCACGGACCAGATCCCGCCAGCTCAGTTGCGAGACGATGAAATCGCGGAACGTCTCTTCCGAGACGCCGGCGCCAGCGATGGCGCGCAGAAATTCCTCGCGCGACAGATTGGCCCGGCCTGCGAATTCGGTCATTCCGGCCATGATCGCCTCTTCCGGCACGGTGATTCCGGCGGCGCGCGCGGCGCCTAGCTTCACACGGTCCTCGATCAGTTGCTCGCGGGCCAGCGTTTGCAGATTGCCAGGCGTGCGGAACACCTGCAGCAAGGCGGCGCGCTGTTCGACCTCGTATCGTGTCACCACCTGGTCATCGACCGATACGACGGGGGCAAACAGTCCCTGCGCCGAGGCCTCGGAGGCCGTGGTCAGCGTGCCCAGAGCGCCGATCAGGCCAAAAAGGGCAAGGAGGGCTGCGCGTTTCAACTGTCTCATAAGGGTGTATTCCTACAGGTCCGTGTATATCTTGCATCGGTGGAACCAAGGCCAAATCCCCGTATGGCGACGGTAAAACCGATATCGGTCGACGGCTCGACGATAGCCGATGAGGTGAAGCGGCGCGAGAGGGAAAGGTTCAACGCGATACATTCGTTTTCATAGCGCAACCCGACCCCGGCGGCGGCTGTCTGGTCGCGTGCGATGTCATAGCGTATACTTCCGCTGCCCGTCCAGTGGCGGGCAAAGCGATAGCTGCCGTCCAGTGTCCATTCCGATTGCGTAGCGGGGCGGTTCTCGTCCGGATCGGTGCCAAGCCAGACATAGGACGCGCCCAGATTGTAGTCGGGCCGTTGCAACGAGAGCCGCGCCTCGGCCTTGGAGACATCGAAATCCGAGATGTGCAACGTGCGGGTGCTGAGCGCCAACCCCACGGGCAGCCTGACCTGTGCGGCAACCAGCAGATCAGACGTCTCGCCCTGCAGGCCGGAGGACCGGCTGAACGCGTCATCCGGCACCTCGCGCCAGATCTGCCCCAGCGTGAGATTGGTCTGGATGCCGGTGGATGTGTTTTGCATCCAGTTCATCCCGTAGGCCGCCACGAACCCGCGTTCGCGCCTGTCGGGGGCCGGAAAACGTGACAGGCCGAGCAGGTTGCCCTCGTCGAACTCGACCCGCGTACTCTCGTCATTGGACAGGGCGCGACGGCTGCCGCCGGTCCATGCCAGCATGGCCACAGGTTCCAGAACATGCGTCGCACCGCCCGCGCCGGACTTGATCAGCGGCCAGCGCAGGGTGGCGGCGACCTGCGGCACGGTCTCGCCCAGTTCGCCCGCGAAGACGTCATCCTGCAAGGTACGGAATCCGTCGATGGACACCTTGCCCTGCACGGCGGCCTGCACACCGTATGCCAGCGTCCAACTGCGCAGCCATGCCAGATCCGCGGTCACGCGGCCCACGTCACGACCCAGCCCGCCGACAGGATCATCCGAGGACCGGTAGCGCGCATTCGCATTCACCCCCCAGCGTAATTCGCCGCCAAGCAGACCCGGCACATAGCGCTGCTCGTAGGTCAGATCACCAATGATGGTGGGCTGGGTGGCGTTACTCTCGAATTCGCGCAATGTCTGGTAGCCGGTCAGGCGTGCATTCAGGAACTGGTCGCGCCGTGTGCGGGTGACCGCGATGGCACTGTCCAGACGCTCTTTGTCGGAATAGTCGTAATCCAGCAGATAGGCGTCATCGCTGACCAGTTCGAAGTTGAACGAGAGCTGGAAATCGCGGGGCAGGGCAAAGTTGCCCCTGCCGAAGAGATAGGCGCGGCGGGTATCGGGGCCGATGTTGTCTTCTGAGAACGCCCCGTTCAGCTCGATCGTGCCATGCCGGTACGCCTGACGGTAGCGCAATTCGAGCGTGCGCGTGGAGGGTGACAGATAGGGCGTCAGTGTCAGATCGCGGTGATCGCCAAGCGTGATGAAATACGGCAGCTTGACCCCGAGACCGAGGCGCGATGTCTGTTTGAGCTGCGGCGGAAGTACCCCCGTGGCGCGCTCCAGCGTCGGATCCGGCAGGCGCAGGCGGGGCAGCCACAGGACCGGCACACCCATGATCCGCACTTGGGCATTGTCGAAATAGAGCTGCTGCTCAAGCTGGTCATGCACCACCCGTTTGGCGCGGATCTGCCACAGCGGCGGTGCGCCGTCATTGCAGATCCGGCAGGAGGTGGCGGCGGTCTGGTACAGTTGCGTATAGCGCCCGCCGATCCGGTCGATCCGGTTCGCTGCAAGCTGCACCTGTTGATCCATCACAAGACGCGCGCCGCGCAGCAGGCCGTTCTGTAGCCCCGCATCCAGCGCGCCCGCATCGGCCAGCACCACGATGCGCCCGTCCTCCACCAGCGTGATCGGTCCTTCAAGGAGCAACTGGTCGCTGTCGCGATCATAGATCACCCGCGCCGCCCGCAGCCGTGTGGTGCCGGACAGCGCCTCGACGTTACCTTCCGCGATCAACCGCGCGCGCCCCTCGAGCCGCAAGCTGTCGGCAACCAGAATGACGGGCGCGCCGTCCGGTGAGGTTGCGGGCAGATCGGTCGAGACCTGCGCGCGCAGGGGCGAGGTGACCGGCAATGACAGGCACAGGATAGTGACAGCTTGCGCCAGCCAGCGCCCGGCCCTTGAAACCGTCCGGGGTGGCATCAGCACAGGCATCAGCCGTCCTCCATATTCAACAAAAGCCCCAGCGCCAGCAGCAGCGAGGCGACGGGCGGCGTCCATGCGGCCAAGATGACAGGGATCTGCCCGTTCTCTCCCATGATCTGCGCGAAATTGCGGATATAGAAAAGGGTAAATCCGAGCAGCACCGCCGAAAGCACCGCAACGCCGGTTCCCCCGAAACGGACATGGCGCATGGTAAAGGCCGCGCCGATTAGCAGCATCGCGGTCAGAAACAGGGGGCGCGCCATTTCCATCTGGAACCAGACCTGATGGCGGCGCGCCGAGAAACCCGCTGCTTCCAGTTGCGCCACATAGGCGGGCAGATCCCAGATCGAGATTGCATCAGGCTGGCCGAAACTGTCGCGGATGCGCTCCTGTGTCAGATCAGACGGGATCATGTAGGTCGCATGGGTCTCGGACAGGGCTTCGGCATTCGTGTTCAGTTCCAGCGGCCAGATCTTGACCCCGTTGGCCGCCCAGGCACCCGGCACCAGCGTGACCTGGTCCGCCTCGATCCGCCGCGATGGACCGCCTTCGGCGTCATATGTCAGGAAGGTCACGTTGTAGAATATCGTCGCCTCGGGATTGGCGCGCTGCGCGCGGATCACCGTTTGCCCCTCGTCCCCGCCTTGCCGCAACCACAGCCCTTCGGGAGAGACCGACAGCACATCCGTGACACCGGAGCGGTAGGAATCGAACAGGCCGGCATACTGCTTTGACGTCACCGCCACGATGGGGTTCAGGATCGCCACCGCAAGCCCCCCGATCACCAGTGCCACCGTCACGGGCGCCAGCAGAACGATCAGGGCAGAGCGTCCGGCGGCGCGGGTCACGACCAGTTCGCTGCTGCGGGCAAGGCTCAGAAACAGGGTGATGGCCGACAGGATCATGATCAGGGGCAGGATGTCGCTCATCGCGCGGGGCAGGTTCAGCAGGGTCAGTTGCGCGATCCGGTTGAAACCGATGCCATCGGCTGCGAAACGCCGCAACTGTTCGACAAGGTCGACCAGCGCCAGCAGCAAAAAGAAGACGAAGAAAATCCCAAGGAAGGTCACAAGGAAACGGCGCGCGAAATAGCGGTGCAGGATCATGGTTGCACCGCCTGTCCGGAGCGCACCCGCCGCCTGCGGCGCGGTCGCGCGGCCCATGCCAGCAAGGCGGCCGCCATGGCAAACCCGGCCGCAGCGGGCAGGTAGACCAGCGGCCAAAGAGCCGCATTGGCGCGCACCGGATCGGTCACCAGCCCTTCCAGCATCTTGACCAGAACCAGAAGGACCAGCGCGCCCACGATCTGTTTCCAGACCCCGAACCGCGAAAACCCGCCCACAAGGAGCGCCGAGAACCCGATCAGCGCGGCGGCCATCGCCATCAGCGGCTGGTTGAACCGTCCGTGCAACTCTTCAATGACAAAGCCGCGTGTGTGGCCTGTCTCCTGTGCGACAGCCGCAGTCGAGGTCAGCAGTTCCCATGTTTCCACATGGCGCACGTCGCGTGTATGCGTGCCGGGCGAAGCCAGCAGCATGCTGATATCATAAGTGAAATCCTCGAAATGCGTGGTGAACAGGCGCGTTGTGTCCGGATAATAGGTCTGTGACAGACCATCCACCATGACCAGTCTTGTGCCTGTGTTGTCATTCACCAGAAAGCCTTCGTTGGCGGTATGGGTCAGGCTGCGATCCGGGCGGCTGCGGTCGGACAGATAGACGTCGCGCAAGGCGCCTTCCGGTGTGATTTCGCGGATATAGAAGGTGATACCGCCGGAGGGATGCAGAAACGTTCCCTCGGTCAACAGTTTGGCCGTGACGTTCTGGGTCAGTTCGACCTCGCGTTTTTTCATCTCTTCCAGCGAGACGGGCACCAGCACATGGGTCAGCACGGACATCATCACCGCGACCAGCGCGCCGTAAACCGCCACGGGGCGCGCCAGCCGCCACGGGCTGAACCCCGTGGCCTGCATCACCACAAGCTCGCTTTCGCTGCTCAGACGGTTCGTGACATAGACCGCTCCGGCAAAGGCGGCCATCGGCAGCACCAGCCGGATCACATTGGGCAGGGTCAGCAGCGTGAACTCGACAAACACCACCGCCGACTGCCCGTCGCCCACCAGCCTGTCGAACAGGCGCACCGCCTGATTGATCCAGTAGACCGATACGAGGATCAGCGCGAAAAATCCAAACAGGATCATCATCTGCGACAGCAGATATCTGTCGAATCTCGCCACGACATTCCTCTCGACGCGCACCACGGTCAGGCGTCAGGTTACTTGATGTGCCCATGGGATAAAACTGCGATCTGGTCAAGGTGGCGAGCCACCGCTAGGTTGTCGTGAAATCTGGCAGCCGGTGCCGTAACCTTCAGGAGAATTTCATGACCGATCCCGTTACCCTTCACGTTGCCCCGACGGATCTGGCGGTTCTGGCCGATGTGGAAGGCAGGATCGCGCTGCCAGTGGACAGCCCCGATGCGCTTGGCGCGGAGGCGCGGCGCATCAACCGCCTGACGCGCGGTGCGCTGGCGCGGTTCATGGCATCGGACCGTTATGCCAAACTCAAGGTCGGAGAGACCGCAACCCTCGCTTTTCCGGCAGGGCTGGCCGCCGAGGCGCTGGATGTGGTGCGCCTGCCGCGCCGCGCCTCTGCCGTGGAGACGCGCAAGGCCGGTGTCGCGCTGGCAAAGCTGAAGGGCAAGGCGGCGGTCACGGTTCTGGCCGGGCCGCAACGCCATGCGGCGGAACTTGGCTTCGGCATGGCCTTGCGGAGCTATAGCTACGACGACATGCGCGCGGCCAAGCCTGATGCGGAAGACACGCCCGCCGCCCCCGGCAATATCACCCTGATGGTGAGCAAACCCGAAGAGGTCGAGGCCGCACTTGTGCCGATGCGGGCCCTGTGTGAAGGCGTGTTCCTGACCCGCGACCTGATCAATGCGCCCGCCAATATCCTGACTACCATCACCTTTGCCGAGCGTCTTCTGGCACTGCGTGATCTGGGCGTCGAGGTCGAGGTACTGGAAGAGACCGATCTTGAAAAGCTTGGCATGGGCAGTCTGCTCTCTGTCGGGCAGGGCAGCGACAGCCCGACAAAGGTGGTTGTCATGCAGTGGAAAGGTGGCGCTGACGATGCGGCCCCGCTGGCACTGGTCGGCAAGGGCGTGATCTTCGACACCGGCGGCTACAGCCTGAAACCCGCGGGCGGCATGGAGGACATGACGATGGATATGGGCGGTGCCGGCACGGTGGCGGGTGTGATGCACACGCTGGCGCGGCGCGGCGCGAAGGCCAATGTGGTGGGGCTCGTGGGGCTGGTGGAGAACATGATCTCGGGCCGCGCGACACGGCCGGGTGACGTTGTCCGCTCCATGAAGGGCGACACGATCGAGGTGATCAACACCGATGCCGAGGGGCGTCTGCTGCTGGCCGATGTGATGTGGTACGCGCAGGAGCGGTTCAAACCCGCGGGGCTGATTGATCTGGCCACGCTGACAGGTGCTGTGATCGTGGCGCTGGGTCACGAGATGGCGGGCGTCTTTTCCAGCGATGACGCGCTGTGCAATGCGGTGATGAAAGCCGCCGACGCCGAGGGGGAAGGCGCGTGGCGTCTGCCGCTTGCGCCCGCGTTTGACCGCAAGCTGAAATCCCAGATCGCGGATATGAAGAATATCGGCGGGCGCGATGGCGGCGCGACCATCGCCGCGCAATTCCTGAAACGGTTCGTCAAGGACGAAACACCATGGGTGCATCTCGACATCGCGGGCGTCGGCAGCGTGAAGGCCGAGACGACCTATGCGCCGCAGGGGCCGACCGGGTGGGGCGTTATGGCGCTGAACCGTCTGGTGGCGGACAGATTCGAGACAAAGGAAGAGACCAAGGACGGGGCATGAACCGATGGGCGCCGCCTATTTCTATCACCTGACGCAGAACCCGCTGGAGGTGGCCCTGCCGCAGCTTCTGGGGCGCGCGCGCGCGGCGGGCTGGCGCGTGGCCGTGCGCGGGGTCGATGCCGCGCGGCTCGACTGGCTGGACCGCCAACTCTGGCTCGGGGCCGAGGATGGCTTTCTGCCGCATGGCCTGTCAGGTGGCCGCCATGACGCCGCGCAACCCGTGTTGCTGACGACAGACACCGCCGCGAATGATCCGACCTGCCTGATGACGGTGGACGGTGCCGCCGTTGCGGCCGAGGAGGTGCAGCGGCTCCAGCGTGTCTGCGTCATTTTCGACGGCAATGACACCGCGGCACTGCAGGTGGCGCGCGGCCTGTGGAAGGCGCTGACCGATGCGGGATGCGCGGCGCAATACTGGTCCGAGGAATCGGGCCGCTGGGAGATGAAAGCCGAGCGTGGCGCCTGAGGCGGGCCGCGCGTTTCAAGTATTTTCGGCACGGTGAAGCGGGCAGGTGTCAGCGCGTCAGGATCAGCGCGCCGTCACGGATTTCCACGCTGGAGAAGCGCTGCAGATAGGTCATGCCCAGCAGCGACTCCCGCATCTCGCCCTCGTTGACGAAAGCGCGCACGTCGCGATCCACGATATCGCCGATGCTGATAGACGCGAGCCGTACAGGCGCGGTCCGCACCGGCCCGTTTGCCGTCATGGCGCCGCCGATGAAAGCCAGATCGGCAAGATCGAGACCGGCGGCGGCGGCGTCGGCGCGGCTGAGAAAGATACCCGTCGCGCCGGTATCGACCAGAAACCGCACCGGCGCGCCATTGACCTGCGCTGACAGGTAATAATGCCCGTCCGGCGCGCGCGGCAGTTCGATCCGGCCCTGCGACAGGATCACCGATTGCGACGGCAGCACCGTTTGCCGGATATCCGGCCACAGGCCGTACACCGCGATCATGCCGAGGAAAATCATTCCCCAGATCAGCGCCTGCTGCAACGTCTTGCCAAGGTTCTGGCGGTTCTGGACGAAGAACCAGAATGCGACCACAGCCCCCAGAAGGACCAGGTAGCTCAACCTTCCGAAATCATCTCCGCCCATCATGCCCGCCTGTTTACCCAGTCTTGATATAGGACCGCTGATCGCGGGTGCAATCAGCCCGCCATGCCGAAATCGCGCAAACCGTCCAGTACGAACTGCACCGAGAGGGCCGCCAGCAGCATGCCCAACAGGCGCGTGACCACGTTGATCCCGACGCGGCCCAAGGCGCGTTCGAACAGCGAGGCGGTCAGGAACAGCGCCATCACGATCACAAGCACCGCCAGCATCACACCGACAACCGAGGCCAGCCCCGTCCAGCCCGGTTGCTGGCCCGCCAGCAGGATCATCGTGGCAATGGCACCGGGGCCGGCGATCAGCGGGATCGCGAGGGGAAACACCGACGGGTCGGGGCGGTCTTCCTCGGTCTGGTCCTGCCGGCGCTTGGTGCGTCGCTCGAACAGCATGTCGAGGGCGGTCAGGAACAACAGGATGCCGCCCGCGATGCGGAAAGCGGGCATGGAGATGCCGACAAAGCCCAGCACCGCCTCGCCCGCAGCAGCAAAGAGGGTCAGCAGGAGCGCCGCAACGATCAACGCCCGCGCCCCGATGGCACGCCGCGCGCGTGTCGACATGCCCTGCGTGAGCGCCACGAAAAGCGGCACCAGACCGATAGGGTCGATGATCACGAAGAGGGTGACGAAAGCCGTGATGAGAAAGGTCGTGTCCATGCCGCACCTTATCGGGTTGGATCGCAAGGCGGCAAGGGGGGCCGTTCAGGGATGTCCTGCATGCCTGTTCACGCGCTTGCCCGATAAATGCGCGGAAAAGGCGCGAAAAAAACCCGATTCACGCGCTATCCCCGCCGGATTGCCGCCGCGTGCGGCACAGAACGGAAAGCGGGACAATGCAGGACGGTGAGACTGTTGAAGGCCAAGACGGCGCAGCCCGGGCCGCCTGTGAGGCGGCAAAGCGGGCGCGTCTGTTCGAGATGTTGCGGCAAGGCGAACTGGCGGCACGGGCGCTCAAACGGCTGCATCTGAAGCAGCAGCGACAGACGCCATTGCCATCGCCTTCCGCACTGGCCGCCTCCCTTGCGGATCACTCCTCCGTCAGGCCATCCTGATCCGCCGCCTGATCCGACAGGTCGCGTTTGAACCCGGTGGCAACCACGAATTTCTCGGAACTGTCCGCGCGTGAGGCATCCGGCTTGACGTTCAGCACCTTGCGGAACCGCAGCTTGAGCAGCTTTTGCAGCTCCGCCTCCGCGCCACCCGCCAACACCTTGGCCACGAATGTGCCGCCTTCTTCGAGAACGTCGAAGGCGAAATAGGCCGCAGCCTCGCACAAGGCGATGATGCGCAAATGGTCGGTTTGCTTGTGCCCCGAGGCCGAGGCCGCCATATCCGACATCACCACATCGGCGCGCCCGCCCAGCCATTCCTTGACCTTGTCATCGGCATCGTCTTCCAGAAAATCCAGCTGATGGATCTCGCATCCGGCAATCGGCTCGACCTCCTGCAGATCGACCCCCAGAATGCGCCCCACGCGCTTGCCCTGCTTTTCCCCCAGCGCATTGACGCGGGTGACAGCCACCTGACACCAGCCACCGGGCGCGCAGCCCAGATCGACAACACGCGCGCCGGGCACCAGAAACCGGAACCTGTCGTCAAGCTCCAGGATCTTGTAGGCCGCGCGCCCGCGAAACCCGTCGGCCTTGGCGCGTTTGACGTAAGGATCGTTCAACTGCCTTTGCAGCCACAGGGTAGAACTCAGCTTGCGCCCACGCGCTGTCTTGACCTTGATGGTCAGATCGCGCTGGCCGCGCCCGGATGTGGCCTTTGCCGTGCCCGCTGGCTTGTTCTTGCCCGGTACTTTTTGGCCCGGTACTTTTTGGCCCGGTGTTTTCTGGCCCGTTGTCTTCTTCTTGTCGGTCATCATCGCTCCGCAGGGCACTCAGCCCTTTCATTGTTCTTCAAATACTCAAAATCCACCCGCAGCACCATGGGCCTTGGCGCAAAGGTCAGAACGGCCCGTCTTCCAGCACACCATCCGCGCTCATCTGGGCGTAGAGCAGCCCCTCGCGCAGGCCGCGATCGGCCACAGACAGGCGGTCCGTGGGCCACAGCCGCAACAAAGCCTGCAGGATCGCCGCACCCGACATGATCAGCGCCTGACGGTCCTGCCCGATGCGCGGATCGCGGCGGCGGCCCAGCGGGCCGAGGTCGAGATAGTTGCGGATCACCTTGTCGATCTGGTCCGATGTCATCCGCAGCCCGTCCACCTTGGTCCGGTCATAGCGCTTCAGCCCCAGATGGCTGGCGTCCACGGTCGTTACGGTGCCGGAGGTGCCGACGATCTGGAAGCCCTCGCGCTTCTGCTCCACCTTGCAGGGGGTGAATTCGGCAAGGTTTTCCTCGAAATACCAGCTCATCAGGGCAAAGCGGGCCGCGTCATCCTCGACATCGCTGAACTGGTCGCGCAGCGTCGCCACACCCAGCGGGACCGAGATCCAGTCCACCACCTTGGCCGCCGGAAACGGGCTTTCGGCGGGGTGGAACCCGGCATGCAGCCGCATGATGGCGCGGGGCCGTTCGCGGCGCGGCACCGAGGACAGGTCGATCCAGACCAGTTCGGTCGAGCCGCCGCCGATATCCACGACCAGAAGCTGCTCGGTATTGGTCGAGACCAGCGGCGCGCAGGAGATCACGGCGAGGCGCGCCTCCTCCTCGGTCTCGATGATCTCCAGCTCCAGCCCGGTTTCGCGTTTGATCTGCTGGATGAAATCGCCCGCGTTGCGCGCGCGGCGGCAGGCCTCGGTTGCGACAAGGCGCATCCGCGTGACCTTATGGCGGCGCAGCTTTTGCTGGCAGATCCGCATGGCTTGAACGGTCCGCGCCATCGAGGCGCGGCTGAGCAGGCCAGAGCTTTCAAGACCGGCGCCAAGCTGGACCGATTTCGAGAAGCTGTCGACCACATGGAACTGGTTGCCCTTGGGTTGGGCAATCAACATGCGGCAACTGTTCGTGCCCAGATCCAGCGCAGCGTAAAGCTGCGTTGCATCAGGCGGTGTCGGCGCGGGGCTTTCGACCGGTTGAGGGAACGCGCCCGCACCTACGGGACGCTTGGGCGTCATGGGATACGCCCTCCATTCTGAGTTGCCCTCAAGGTAGATCGTTCGTCGCGTCCACGCAAGAGGGAGCCCGGCGCCAGGTCGCACCGGACCCCTTCGGATCAGCAGAACTTCAACGAAATGCCAAGCACCACCGCTGCAGCCTCATAGGAGGCTTTCTCGGCCCTGCTGCAGCGCTTGCGAACAGTGCAGCGCCAGATTTTCCAGACGGAAAGGCCAACATAGGCCGCGATGATCACGATTTTCCACCATGGCAGGTTATCGCGGTTCCCACGATCCTCCGAACGCCGCGCCTCGGACAGGGTTTTTGCTTGCTCCGATAGCCACTGGCCCAGATTCTCGCCGGACAGGACAGTCTTCGCCGCTTCGTCGATCAACTCCTGAATCCTTCCCACGTCCTTCGGTTTCAACTCACTATCCGCGATCAGCGACATGAAATCCTCGCGGAACCGGTTCACGGCAATCTCGCCAGTCTCACCGGTTGGTTTTTCCGCTTGCATAAAGTCCCGCACCATCGGTTTCTCCAGCCGGATGGCACGGTCCAGAATTTCAAGCCCGCGTGTCTGGTAGGCCACCGACCTTTCCTTATGGGCGCTGGCAAAATCCTGCCCGCCGACGCTTTCAAAGCGCAAGGCGCGGCGGTCATGCAATTCGCACAGGCCGAAATTCAGTGTAGCGGCCCCCAGTAAGTCGGCGAAATCGTCAAAGCTGGGCGACGCCTCGTCCCCGCCAACCGCGTCCAGAAAGGCGCGGTCAAGGTTCAGGAACGCGTGGGCAAGTGTGTTCTCGTTCGACGCAAACATTCAATTCTCCATAAAAAACATAGTTGAAAAAACGGGCGCAAAACACGCCCGACAAGAAAATGCCGCGTGGAGTGATTCACGTCAATCAGTCTGTCATGGAGGAATGTTCAGTTTCATTCATAGTTATAACGCGGATTTTGATGCTCCGGTGGTCTCGTCAAAGGCACCGAAACCGCCTAAGCCTCATGCAACGTCGTTCATTCGTGGTTTAGTGTCGAAAACGTGCGGCGAAACATTGGTCTGTCTTCGTAGAAGCAACCACCAGGAGGATGAATCAATGCCTGACGTCACCATCGTTTACTGGCGCGATATTCCGGCACAGGTCATCGTGGGCCGGGGCCGGACAGGGGCCAAGCGGCAACTGGCCGAACGCTTTGAACAGGCGATCGACCGCGCGGCGATGAAGACGGGGGCTGCCGGCACGGATGACTATCTGGCCGCGTGGCGCAAGGCGGATCCCTATCCGGTCGAGGGGGGATCGCCCTCGGAGATCGCCGAGCTTGAGGCCGCAAGGCTTGAAGCCACATATGACCAGGACCGGATCAAGGCCCTGATCGCCAATAACGGATGGGCCGCTGCCGAATGAGCAGCCCCCTGCCGCGCCTTTGGGAGACCGCAATGGCTTTGTTGAATTTTCGCAAACGTGAGGAAAGCAGCGCCTCTGGCGCGCAAGTGGTCGATGGACAGCTCGAGGCGTTTTTGCAGGGCTATTCCATCGAGGTGATGCCGCGCACCGCCGAGAAGGTCGAGGATTTTCGCGCCCTGCTGCCCGCAGGCACCCGCGTCTATATCGCCCATATCGACGGCACGCCCATCGAGGACATGCTGGCCACCGCCCGCCGTCTGGCGCGGGACGGCTTTGCCGTGATGCCGCATTTTCCCGCCCGTATCATCCGCGACCGCGCCATGCTGGCCGACTGGATCACCCGCTACCAAGGCGAGGCGGGCGTCGATCAGGCGCTTGTTCTGGGCGGTGGCGTCAGCACCCCTGCGGGAGAGTTCGACAGCTCCATGCAGCTTCTGGAAACGGGCCTGTTCGACGGATTCCGCCGCCTGCATGTGGCGGGCCACCCCGAGGGCAACCGCGACATCGACACCGACGGCACCGACCGTCTGGTGATGGAAGCGCTGCACTGGAAACAGGCCTATGCCAAGCGCACCAACGCCGAAATGGCGATTGCCACGCAATTCGCCTTCGAGGCCAAGCCGGTGATCGCATGGGCCGACAGGCTGCGCGCCGAAGGGATCGACATGCCGATCCATCTCGGCATCGCGGGGCCTGCCAAATTGCAGACGCTCATCAAGTTCGCGATTGCCTGCGGGGTTGGCCCCAGCCTGCGCGTGTTGCAGAAACGCGCGATGGATGTGTCGAAACTGCTGCTGCCCTATGCGCCGACAGAGATCCTGACGGAACTGGCCGCCCACAAGGCAGCGCATCCCGATTGCACCATCGCCCGGGCGCATTTCTTCCCGCTTGGCGGGATCACGACGAATGCCAACTGGGCCATACAACATGGCGGCCGCGCCGGCGTGCCTGCCTCACAGCTTCAAGGATAACTCATGACCCGCACGATCATCGAATCCAAGACCAAGACCGCGATCATCGGTTTCGACCAGCCGTTCTGCGTAATCGGCGAGCGCATCAACCCGACGGGGCGCAAGAAACTGGCCGCCGAGCTTGAGGCGGGCGACTTCTCCACCGTCGAGAAGGACGCGCTGGCGCAGGTTGCGGCGGGGGCGATGGTTCTGGATATCAATGCGGGCGTTGTCTACAATTCCAACCCCAATCCGAACGAGACAGAACCGCCCCTGATGCGGAAAATCCTCGAAATGGTGCAGGCGCTGGTCGATGTGCCCCTGTGCATCGACAGCTCGGTGCCGGCCGCGCTTGAGGAGGGGCTCAAGGTCTGCGAGGGGCGGCCCTTGCTGAACTCGGTGACGGGCGAGGAGGAGCGGCTGGAATTCGTGCTGCCACTGGTCAAGAAATACAACGTGCCGGTTGTGGCGATCTCCAACGACGATACCGGCATCTCCGAAGATCCCGACGTGCGCTTTGAAGTGGCCAAAAAGATCGTGCAGCGCGCCGCCGATTTCGGCATTCCCGCGCATGATATCGTGGTCGACCCGCTGGTCATGCCCATCGGCGCGATGGGCACGGCCGGTTTGCAGGTCTTCGCACTGGTGCGCCGCCTGCGCGAGGAACTGGGCGTGAACACGACTTGTGGCGCGTCGAACATCAGCTTCGGGCTGCCCAACCGTCACGGCATCAACAACGCGTTCCTGCCGATGGCGATCACGGCGGGCATGACCTCCGCTATCATGAACCCGATCTCCCTGCCGGTGCCGATGAGCAAGATCGAGGAGAAAAAGCTCGCATTGGCAGCAGCAGGCATCATCGTGCCCGACGATATGGATCTCGAACTGTTCTGCCAGTTGACGGGCCTCGGCTCGACCAAGACGCGCGCAGGCTCCGAGATGGAAGCGATCCGTGCGGCCAACTTCCTGATGGACAACGATCCCTCCGGCGCCGACTGGATCCGCTTCAACCGCCCTCCGGCCGTTGAGGGCGACGGCAGCCGCGGCGGACGCGTCGGCGGAGGCCGCCGCCGCCGCGGATAACGACCTGCACCGCCAACCAGAGCCTGACCGTGCCTTGCCTCAAGCAAGGCGCGGCCGCAACGTGTCCGCGCGGGCAAAGCGAGCCGGCTCAAGGCCTGACTGCTCAATACAAAACAAGGTGGATATGGCGGAGAGACAGGGATTCGAACCCTGGGTCGGCTTGCACCGACAACGGTTTTCGAGACCGCCGCATTCGACCACTCTGCCACCTCTCCGTGGGGGTCTGGTGGCCGCGTTTAATCCGTCCTGTCGCGGGTGGCAAGGGGGCTTTTGGGAAAATTCCCACGCCGGTCTTCTGTCCCGGCGACAGCAGAGGAAAGAACCTTTATGGAACCGTTTTGGCGTGAGTTGCATTTGCATTGCAAGCACGTGGTTGCGGTCCGGGCTTTGCAAAGCTGCTGCCTGTCGCAATATATAAACTTCGCTCCTATATGGACTTGGCTTATTCCCGCAGTGGCCATCCGGCCTACCTGTCTGTGACAGCGGCCTGAAAAAAGGATTTGTTTATGACCTCTCTCACGGCTTTACCCCGGAACAGCCAAGCGCAAGCGGCTCTAATCGTGCCGCGATGGGCGGGGCTGGTGCTGGTGGTTGCCGGCCTCTGGGTCATGTCCGCGCTCGGCGTGTCGGCGCAAACCGGCAGGGACGCCGATGCGTCGCGGCTCGATGCGTTCCTGTCGGTGACCGGCTTTGATACCGCGCTGGATTCGATCGCCCTGTCCGCTGCGGATGCGCCGATGATGCTGGGGCTTGATGCGAACGACTTCGGTGCTGACTGGACCCGCACCGTCGAGGATGTATTCGATCGCGATGTGATGCAGGGCATGGCGGTTGATATTCTCGGGCGGGCCTTGAGCGACGACATGATGGACCATGCGGTGGCGTTCTATGCCTCCGATCTGGGACAGCGGCTCGTGGCGGTCGAGAATGCCGCCCATATGGCGGATGACGGCGAAACCTCCCGCGAGGAGGGGGCGCGCATCGTGGCCGAACTGGTGCGCGAAGGTGCGCCGCGGCTGGAACTGTTGCAGCGGATGGGGCCTGCCATTGATCCGACAGACAATTCCGTGCGTGCTGTCGAGGAGATCCAGATCCGCTTTCTGCTCAGCGCCTCTGCCGCCGGTGTGGTGCCGATGGAACTGGACGAGGCATCGCTGCGCCTGATGATGGAGGAACAGCGCGACACCCTGCGCCTTGCCATGCGTCAGGCCGGGATGGCCCATGCGGCCTATGTCTACCGTGATTTCGATGATGCCGAGCTGGAGGAATATGTCGCGGCGCTGGAACATCCCGCGATGCAGCGCGTCTACGAGTTGATGAACGCGATCCAGTACGAGATCATGGCCAACCGTTTCGAGGTTCTGGCAGTCCGGATGGCCGATCTACACCCCGGTCAGGAACTGTAAGCATGCAGGTTCTGATGCAAGCCCGATCCGGAATGCGCGCCTTGCTGCTGGCGCTGCTGCTGCCTGCGATGCTGCTGACGACTGGTGCCGCAAAGGCCGAGGAGCCTGCCGCGCGGGAGCGGGTGGAGGCGCTGCTCGATCTGATGGAGATTGACCAGATCATCACGATCATGCGCGCGGAGGGGCTGACCTATGGCGCGGACCTTGGCGCGGATATGTTGCGTGGCGGTGGCGGTGCCGCCTGGGACATGCAGGTGGCGCGGATCTATGACGTGGAATGGATGCGCGCCATGGTGAGGGACCGCTTTGTCGAGGCTTTCGGACAGGCCGATCCTGCGCCTCTGATCGCCTTTTTCGAAAGCGATACGGGCCGCGAGGTTGTGCGGCTCGAAGTTGCGGCCCGCCGCGCCCTCATGGACAAGACCGTGGAGGAGAGCGCGCGCGAGGCGTTCCGCGCAGTGGCCGCAGATCTCGAAGCAAACAGCCCGCGCGGCCTTGATCCGCATCTGTCGGCCATTGATGCCTATGTCACCGCGAACGATCTTGTCGGCTTCAACGTGATGGGGGCGATGAATGCCAACCGTTTGTTCTTTCGCGGCCTTGTGGAGGGCGGCGCGATGGAGATGACGGATGCCGATATCATGTCCGATATCCGCGCCCAGTACGCGCAGACTGAGGCGGAGACGCGGGAATGGGTCTATGCCTTCCTGATGCTGGCCTATGCGCCGCTGGAGGCGGGCCAGATCAGCGATCTGGCCGATCTGTCGCAAACCCCGCACGGGCGCGCCCTGAACAGCGCCTTGTTCGACTCGTTCGACCGGATGTACGGGGCCGTGTCACAGGCGCTCGGGACGGCGATGGCCGGACAGATGCTGAGCGAGGAGCTTTGAGAGGCGGCGGCAGTGGCGGCTGTGCTTGACGGGGCGGGCGGGGTCAGTCGGGAAGGGGCAGGGCGCTGTCATATCTTCCTTGACTTTCAGCGGGAGTCACCCGATAAGCCCGCATCTCGGAAAGGGTAATCCGCCCTTGCCGTGCAATTGATTCACAGATCGCCCGAAAAGGGCGCGCAGTTCGAGGTGGCACCGGATCACGCCCGTCAGGGACATGACCACGCCGAAACGCCCTCACGGGGACCACAGGACGCGGTAGCAAAGGAAGACACATATGTTCGCGGTTCTGAAAACCGGCGGCAAACAGTACAAAGTCCAGGCAGGCGATACGCTGCGCGTGGAAAAACTGGCCGCTGATGCAGGTGAGACTGTCCAATTCAACGACGTGCTGATGCTGTGCGGCGACACCACCACACTGGGCGCGCCCATGGTGGAAGGTGCGGCTGTTCAGGCTGAAGTGATCGACCAGATTAAAGGCGAGAAGGTCATCCATTTCGTCAAGCGTCGTCGTAAGCACGGCTCGCAGCGCACCAAGGGCCACCGTCAGAAGCTGACGCTGATCCGCATCACCGAAATCCTCGCCTCCGGCGCGGAAAAGACCGGTGTCAAAGCAGCGACAGGTCAGGCGCCGAAGGTTGCCCAGTCCGATGCCACCACGACCGAGGCAGCCCCCGCCAAGAAAGCCACAAAGGCCAAAGCGCCTGCGGCCAAAAAGGCCGACAAGGGTGATACTGCCGCAAAACCGAAACGCGCCGCCAAAAAAGCGGCCGAGACCAAGGAGTAATCCCCCATGGCACACAAAAAAGCAGGCGGTTCCTCCCGCAACGGCCGCGACTCTGCGGGCCGGCGCCTTGGCGTCAAGTTGTTCGGCGGTCAGGCCGTGATTCCCGGTAACATCATCGTGCGCCAGCGCGGCACCAAGTGGTGGCCGGGCGAGGGCGTGGGCCTTGGACGCGATCATACCATCTTCGCGACTGTCGAAGGTAAGGTCACGTTCCACAAAGGCCTTAAAGGCCGTACCTTTATTTCGGTTCTGCCGGTGGCGGAGGCCGCTGAATAAGCCGTTCTTCAGGTGACACACATCAGGGGACCGGCACATAAGCCGGTCCCTTTTTCGTTTCGGACGGGTGTATTCGGACGGTTGCCGGTTGGCGCATGAACAGTTTGCCGCAGACGTGGATCACCCGCGTCATCTAAATGCCATCTGGCCAGAATAAAGGTTCTCTGACCTGAATAAATGCCGCGTGCAGCCGTTGATCTTCACAGGTGCCGCCAGCGCCGTTCGGGCGTGGACCGGGGCACGGAAGATGGCATCATCCGCGCGAGAATTGCATCTGACACGCTTGGGAGGAAAAAGCGGATGATGATAGACCCGATCTACGCCCAGCCTGAAATCGAGGCCGGGAGGTTCACGTTGCGTCCCGTCCATCTGTCCGACAAGGGGCTGATCGAGATGTATGCCGCCGACCGTCGCGTGGCAATCAACACAAGCTCGATCCCTGTCTCTTATACACATCTGACGCTGCCGACGA
>JAGXGW010000010.1 GCA_024636555.1 Paracoccaceae bacterium
ATGATGCTGCACGATAAACTGCCTGACTGATGCGTTGGGTCGCCCGACCGCGGCCCTGCGATGCCCTCTGTCGCGTCGATGAGCGAAGGCGCGGAACAAGGCGCGCAGCGCCGCCGCGCATCGCCGGGCCGCCCCCCGGTACGGCGATTTGGCAAATGCAGGCGCAGGTCTAGAGGTCAGGCGGATTTGGCAGGGATAAATTGCCATACTGAAAGGTGGCATCGCCGCACCGCGGCCCGACGCTGCGCGTTGACAGTCCGCTAAACGCTCAAATCCGTCAACGCTCCAAGCCGTCAAAGTGTATCCTGTGTCAGGTGCCGAGCGCCCAGCAACGTCATTCCTCGGCTGGCGGGACGCTTTGCTCCGGCGCTTGCGCAGGCGTCAGGTATTTGGACGCCTCGCGCCGCGCAAAGGGCTTCATATGCTTGGCGTGATTGGCGAGAAAATAGCGCACACGCTCGGCGTCATGTTTGGACAGTTCGCGCAGCCACCACGCCACCGATTTCTGGATGAACCAGTCAGGGTCATGTACATAGCCCGCTGCCCATTCCAGCACACGCTGGCGGATTGCCAGCTCGTCCGGCTTGGGGTGGTTCTGCTTGGTCCACGGCCGGGTAAAGACCATCGCTGAGCGGCGCGTCCAGTGATGCGGGGATTTGGTCCATTCGGCGACAGTGTCGATCCGTGACGGATCGGCCTGCAGCCGCTTTTGCCCTGCAATGGCGGCGGCATCGGCGATGGCCCAGCTGTCGAATGTCGGCACCCAAGAGGCGATCAGCGCCCAGGCCTCCGCGTCCGGTTTCATCCGCGCCTGCGTGAGCAGCTTGGCCGCCGCGATACGGGCCTCGAAAATGTCCGTCTGCCACAGCGCATCGGCCAACGCCACGCGGGCAGGCACATCCATCTCCGCGCGCCAGCTTTGCGCCAGTTCGGTGATCTGCGGCGTCGTCAGCCCCAGATACTCGCGGGGGGCTTTATGGTACTCGGCCAACCCCGTCGCGCGCGCCGGATCGCAGAGGGCGCGAAGCTGCGCCAATGCATCATCAAGAGTCATTCTACTGTCACCGATTTGGCCAGATTGCGGGGTTGGTCCACGTCGGTGCCTTTGGCGACCGCCGTATGATAGGCCAGCAGTTGCGCGGGCAGGGCATAGAGGATCGGGGTCAGGATCGGATCGACACGCGGCATCACGATCACCTGCCATGTATCATCCGACGCCTCGGCAGCCCCCTCGGCATCGGTGATCAGCATCACCTTGCCGCCACGCGCCATCACCTCCTGCATGTTCGACACGGTCTTGTCAAACAGCGCATCGCGCGGGGCCATGACGACAACGGGCATGGTCTTGTCGATCAGGGCAATGGGACCGTGTTTAAGCTCACCCGATGCATAAGCTTCGGCATGGATATAGCTGATTTCTTTTAGCTTCAGCGCGCCTTCGAGTGCCAGAGGATACATCAGGCCACGGCCCAGAAACAGCACGTCGGTGGATTCGGACAGCTTGCGCGCGGCGGCTTTGATGGACCCGCTCAGATCAAGTGCTGCATTCAGGGCCACGGGCAAGGCCCGCAGCGCGCTCAGATGGTCATGCAGGGCGTCCTCGGTGATATGGCCGCGCTGGTGTGCGGCCTCCAGCGCCAGCAGCAGCAGAACCGTCAACTGGCAGGTGAAGGCCTTGGTCGAGGCAACGCCGATTTCGGTGCCCGCCATGATGGGCAGGGCCAGATCGCTTTCGCGCGCGATGGAGCTTTCGGCCACGTTCACCACCGACAGGATCTTGGCGGCCTTGCTCTCGCAATAGCGCAGGGCGGCCAGCGTATCGGCTGTCTCGCCGGACTGGCTGACGAACAAAGCGGCGGTGCGTGGCGGGATCGGCGGCTCACGATAGCGGAACTCGGAGGCGATATCGACATCGACGGGCAGGCCCGCCAGCTGCTCGAACCAGTATTTCGCGGTCATGCAGGCATAGAAAGCCGTGCCGCAGGCCACAAGAGACAGCCGGTCAAGCGATGTGAAATCAATGCCTTGTCCGGGCAGGTTGATCTTGTCGCCCTCGCCCGACAGGTAGTAGCGCAACGCCTCGCCAATCACACGGGGCTGTTCGGCGATCTCTTTGGCCATGAAATGCTTGTGGCCCGCCTTGTCGACCTGCGCGGCCTCGATCTGGATGGTCTTGATGGCGCGGTTGGCCAGTTCGTCGTTGCTGTCACGGATTTCCAGACTGGTGCGGGTCAGAACGGCGATGTCGCCCTCTTCGAGATAGGTGATGCGGTCCGTCATCGGCGCCAGCGCAATCGCGTCCGAGCCCACGAACATCTCGCCGTTTCCATGCCCGATGGCCAGCGGGCTGCCCTTGCGCGCGGCGACAAGCAGATTCTCCTCGCCCTCGAACAGGAAGACCAGCGCGAAGGCACCGTGCAGTTTGGCGATCGTCTGGCGCGCGGCCTCGACAGGTGTTGCGCCCTGCGCCATGTGGTGCTGCGTCAGCAGCGCCACGGTCTCGGTGTCGGTTTGCGTCACGAAGTTCAGGCCGTGGCCACGCAATTCGGCGCGCAGGTCGCGGAAATTCTCGATGATGCCGTTATGCACCACGGCGACGGGACCGGCCTGATGTGGATGGGCATTGACCACCGAGGGCGCGCCATGCGTGGCCCAGCGGGTATGTCCGATGCCCGCCTTGCCCGCCAGCGGCTCGTGCACCAGAAGATCGCTGAGATTGACCAGCTTGCCCACCGCGCGGCGACGGTCCAGCCTGCCGTGCTGCACCGTGGCGATGCCCGCGCTGTCATAGCCGCGATATTCCAACCGCTTGAGCGCCTCGACCAGCAAAGGCGCCGCCTCATGGTTGCCCAAGACCCCGATAATGCCGCACATCAGTTGTTTTCCTTGTTCTTTTTGGCTTTGCGGGCGCGCAGGATGTCCATCAGTTTGACCGCCATGCCCGGCTTAACCTCTTGCCGCGCACGGGCCAGCGCCAGCGCGCCGTCCGGCACGTCCGACGTGATCACCGAGCCGCTGCCGGTCATCGCCGCGTGACCGACGCGGACAGGGGCCACCAGCATCGTATTGGATCCGATGAAGGCACCGCGCCCGATCTCGGTGTGGTGTTTCATCACGCCGTCGTAGTTGCAGGTGATGGTGCCCGCGCCGATATTGGTGCCCGCGCCGATAGTTGCATCGCCGATATAGCTGAGGTGATTGGCCTTTGCGCCGGCATCCAGCACGGCATTCTTGATCTCGACGAAATTGCCGACATGCACATCTTCGGCCAGCTCCGCACCGGGGCGCAGGCGGGCATAGGGGCCGACCACGGCGCGCTGGCTGACGTGACAGCCCTCCAGATGCGAGAAGGCACGGATACGCGCGCCGGATTCCACCGTTACACCGGGGCCGAAGACCACGTTTTGCTCGATGATCGCATCGCGGCCGATCACCGTATCATGCGCGAAATGCACCGTCTCCGGCGCGATCAGCGTCACGCCGTCCTCCAAGGCTTGCGCGCGGGCGCGGGCCTGAAACGCGGCCTCGGCCTGCGCCAGTTCGGTGCGGGTGTTGATGCCCAGCGTCTCGGCTTCGGGGCAGGTGACGGCGGTGGCGGAAAGCCCCCGCGTGCGGGCCAGTGCGACGATATCGGTCAGGTAGTATTCGCCCGCTGCATTGTCATTGCCGACAGCGGCGACCAGATCGAACAGGACAGCTTTATCAGCGATAACGATGCCGCTGTTACAAAGCGTTATGGTGCGCTCCTCATCCGTGGCATCCTTGAATTCCACGATCCGCTCCAGCGTGTCACCGTCCATGACCAGACGCCCGTAGCGGCCCGGATCGGCGGCGTCAAAGCCCAGCACGACGATATCATGCTCGGCCCGCGCGGCCTGCATCGCCTCCAGCGTCTCGGCCCGGATCAGGGGCGTGTCGCCGTAAAGCACGATCACGTCACCCGCAAAGCCCTCAAGCTTGGGCGCGGCCTGCGCCACGGCATGGGCGGTGCCAAGCTGCGGCTCCTGCACCACGCACTCGGCCGTCTCGTCCCAGTCGCGGGGCGGCGGCGGCCACAGCCTCGGCCTCGTGGCCCGTGACGATGACGCAGGCGCTGGCCTCCAGCGCGAACCCTGCCTTCATCGCGTGGACCAGCATCGGCGCGCCCGCCAGCGGGTGCAGCACCTTGGGCAGGTCCGAATTCATCCGCGTGCCCATTCCGGCCGCCAGAATGACGAGTGCTGTATTCATGCTGTTTCTCTTTGCCCTTTTGGTGCGCCCGTTTTATCCGGATAACCCTAGGGCGCAAGGCCGCATCGGATCACGTCTGGTTTCGGGTTATGACATCTATCGGCAAGGGATTGCCGGAAAGGACACTGCATGAGAACGGTTATTTTCGATCTGGACGGCACCTTGGCCGATACAAGCGGCGATCTGATCGCGGCGGCCAATGCCTGCTTCGCGGATATGGGGGAAGGTGCGGTGCTTGAACTGGCCACCGATGCGGGCACGGCCCTGCGCGGCGGCAAGGCGATGCTGCGGCTGGGGCTGGTGCGGATCGGCCATACCGGCGATATCGACGCGCAGATCGAGCGCTACTATCCCGTGTTGCTCGAGGCCTACGGCGCGGCGATCAACGTGCATACCGTGCTTTACCCCGGCGCGATGGAGGCTGTGGCGCGGCTGTCGCGCGACGGCTATGCGGTGGGGATCTGCACCAACAAACCGGCGGGGCTGGCCGAGACGCTGATGACGCAACTGGGGGTGCGGGATGCGTTTGCCTCGCTCATCGGGGCGGATACGCTGACCGTGCGCAAACCGGATGCTGCGCCATTGGTGGAGGCCGTGCGCCGCGCGGGCGGTGATCCGCGCCGCGCGCTTCTCGTGGGCGATACGGTGACAGACCGCGAGACCGCGCGGGCGGCTGGCGTGCCATCGGTGCTGGTGACGTTCGGGCCGGGGGGTGATGATGTAGCCGCGCTGGAGCCGGAGGCGCTGATCGGCCATTATGACGAGTTGTCCGGCGTGGTGCAGCGGCTGATCGGCTAGATGGCGGGCGGGGGCAAAGATATATGGCTGGCACATTGACGAACCCCCCACTGCGCCCCACAACACTGTTATGACCCAAAACACCCCCGAGATATTCACTGGCAGCTTTACCCAGCAGGAACCGATCCCTGAAGACGGGATCGAGGCGGCCATTGCGGTGATGCGCAGCGGGCGGCTGCACCGTTACAATGTTGCTGCCGAGGAAGAGGGCGAAGTGGCGCTGCTGGAGCAGGAGTTCGCCGCCGCGATGGGGGTGAAATACTGCCTCGCCGTAGCCTCTGGCGGCTATGCGATGACCACGGCCCTGCGGGCCTTGGGTGTCAGGCCGGGGGACCGGGTGCTGAGCAATGCCTTCACGCTGGCCCCGGTGCCGGGGGCGATTGCCGCTGTCGGCGCGATCCCGGTTTTCGTGGGCGTGACCGAGGCGCTGACGATTGATCTGGACGATCTGGAGGCCAAGGCCGATCAGGCCGGCGTCCTGCTGCTCAGCCACATGCGCGGGCATATCTGCGATATGGACCGCCTGATGGCGATTGCCGCGCGCTATGATCTGCGCGTGGTCGAGGATTGCGCCCATACGATGGGCGCGCGCTGGCGCGGGCGGCTGTCGGGCACCGACGGGATCATCGGGTGCTATTCGACCCAGACCTACAAGCACATGAATTCGGGCGAGGGCGGCTTTCTTGTTACCGATGATGACGAGGTCATGGCGCGGGCGGTGATGCTGTCAGGCTCGTATATGCTCTATCCGCGCCATCTGGCAGCGCCTGCGCCGGATGTGTTCGAGGCGGTCAAATACGACACGCCCAACATATCGGGCCGGATGGACCATCTGCGCGCGGCGATCCTGCGCCCGCAGTTGCGGCGGCTGGACGCGCAATGCGCGGCATGGACCGAGCGTTACCGGATCGTCGAGGCGGGCTTGCAAAGCTGCCCCGGCCTGACCCTGATCGCGCGCCCCGAAGTAGAGGATTTCGTTGGCTCCTCCTTCCAGTTCCTGCTGCTGGACTGGACGCCTGCGCGTGTCCGCGAGGTGGTCTCGCGTTGTGCGGCGCGGGGGGTGGAACTGAAATGGTTCGGTGCGGCGGAACCTGTGGGTTTCACTAGCCGCTATGACAGCTGGCGCTATGCGCCCAGCGTGCCGATGCCCGCAAGCGACCGCATTCTGGCGGGGATTCTGGACATGCGCCTGCCGCTGACCTTTAGCCTTGAGGATTGCGCGACGCTTGGCCGGATCATCCGTTCCGAGGTAAGTGCGGTCTATCAGGCGGCGTGACCCGCGCTGGCGGGTGATTTGAGTATTTTTGGCAAGATGAAGTGCGGCTGTCAGTGCGCCTCGTCGGCCACGCGTTGAAACACTGCCAGAAAGTCCTGAGCGGTGGCGCGGTCCAGCGCGCCTGCGTCAACCTCGTCCTTGGTCCAGAGCCAGCTTTGCGCGGGATCGTCGCGCATGGCCCAGCCGTCGAACATCCGCATATCCGTGCCACGCTGCATCCGCAGGGTGACCTCGATATGGCGATCATCCTCGAGGATCGCGTCATAGAGCCGCGCGATTGCCTCTTCGGGGCCTTCCAGCAGTTGCAGATAGAGATCGCCGCGGCAGATCAGGCATCCGGTGACATTGGCATTGGCATTGTTGCGCCGCGCCACCATCAGGATCTGGCTGAGGATCGCGTCGTCAAATCCGAAGGGCCGCGAGGAATAGATCAACTGTGTCAGCGCCATCGGACAGTCCTTTGCTACAATGCTCTGTGCCTAGCCGTTTCGCCTGTGGCTGTCCATCAATGTTGACACAGGCGGTCAGGGTCGGCCAGCTTTGGATCAGATCAGCCTGCGGGGGGATGCGGCAGCATGACAGTTGACGCGACTCAGGCAACATGCCTATTAATGAACAAGCGTTCAATAAATGTAGATGCCATCTCTGGGAGGAGAGCCGATGTTCACCGCAACGATGAAATTTGATCTTGGCGAGGATGTGAATGCCCTGCGCGAGATGGTGCATCGCTGGGCGCAGGAGCGCGTCAGGCCGATGGCGGGCAAGATCGACAGCAGCAATGAATTTCCCCCCGAGCTGTGGCGCGAGATGGGCGAACTGGGTCTGTTAGGGATCACGGTCGACGAGGAATTCGGCGGGGCGGGCATGGGCTATCTGGCGCATGTCATCGCGGTCGAGGAGATCGCGCGGGCCAGTGCCTCGGTCTCTCTGTCCTACGGCGCGCATTCCAACCTTTGCGTCAACCAGATCAGCCTGAACGGCACGGCAGAGCAGAAGCGCAAATACCTGCCCGGTCTGGTCAGCGGCGACCATGTCGGCGCTTTGGCCATGTCAGAACCGGGTGCGGGTAGCGATGTTGTCTCGATGAAGCTGCGCGCGGAAAAGCGCAACGACCACTACCGTCTGAGCGGCAACAAATACTGGATCACCAACGGCCCCGATGCCGATACGCTGGTGGTCTATGCCAAGACCGACCCCGATGCCGGATCGAAGGGGATCACGGCGTTTCTTATCGAAAAGACGATGAAGGGTTTCTCCACCAGCCCGCATTTCGACAAGCTGGGGATGCGCGGGTCCAACACCGCCGAACTGGTCTTTGACGACGTCGAGGTGCCATTCGAGAATGTTTTGGGCGAGGAGGGGCGCGGCGTGCGCGTTCTCATGTCCGGTCTGGATTACGAACGCGTTGTGCTGTCGGGGATTGGCACAGGCATCATGGCGGCCTGTCTGGACGAGATCATGCCCTATATGGCCGAGCGCCGCCAGTTCGGCCAGCCGATCGGGAACTTCCAGCTGATGCAGGGCAAGATCGCCGATATGTATACGGCGATGAATTCGGCCCGCGCCTATGTCTACGAGGTGGCAAAGGCCTGCGACCGTGGCGATGTGACCCGCGCCGATGCCGCCGCCTGCGTGCTTTATGCCAGCGAGGAGGCGATGAAAGTCTCGCATCAGGCGGTGCAGGCGATGGGCGGGGCGGGCTTTCTGGCCGATGCGCCCGTGGCGCGCATCTTCCGTGACGCCAAGCTGATGGAGATCGGCGCGGGCACATCCGAGATCCGTCGCATGCTGGTGGGCCGAGAGATGATGGCGGCGATGGCATGAGGGTACGGGGCATCAGCGTTCGGGGCATGAGGCTGGCGGGATGAGGATACCGCCCACCGTCCTGCTGGTGATCGCTGTGCTGACAGGGACGGCGGGCACGCTGGGCTATCTGGCGGGCAGCAGGCAGGCCGCATTGAGCGAGACCGATGTGATCAACGCCTATGCCCATCGCTATGTCGAGGAACAGGGGCTTGCGGCGGGTGAGATCCGGCGCTGCCATGCGGTGCCGGGGCAGGCGGATCCGATCTGGCTTGTCGTGGTCTGCGCCGAGGGCAGCGCTGCGGAGCGGGCCTATTTCGTCGGTCGCAACGGGGCCTTGCTGCATGAGGGGCGGGCGGGCGACAGGCCGTTTTCCGGCCCCGCCGCGCCGGAGGCCTAAGCGGATGCTGGAAGCAGGGCGCAGCTATGACGAGCTTGTCGCGGGTTTTCGCTGGGATCTGCCCGCGCGGTTGAACATGGCCACGCAGGTCTGTGATGACTGGGCCGCACGGGAGCCGGAGCGGCTGGCGATCCTCGATCTGTCAGTCGGCGCCGCGCGGCGCGTTACCTATGGCGATCTGCGGCGGATGGCCGACGCTCTGGCCCATGCGCTGACCGCGCGCGGTGTGGTGCGGGGCGACCGCGTCGGTGTGCTCAGGTCGCAATCGGGATGGACGGCGGCGGCGCATATCGCGATCTGGAAGCTGGGCGCGGTGTCGATCCCGCTGTTCAAGCTGTTCGGTCAGGACGCGCTCCGGACGCGGTTGACGGACGCGGGTGCGCGGCTGGTGGTGAGCGATGCCGAGGGCGTGGCGCTGCTGGAGGGGTTCGCTCTGGATGTGCTTGTGCCGGAAGATGCGGAACTACCCGAGACGCCTTTCGAGACGGCTGCGACAGGCCCCGATGATCCGGCGGTGCTGATCTATACCTCCGGCACCACAGGCGCGCCCAAGGGGGCGCTGCATGGCCACCGGATCCTGACGGGGCATGTGCCGGGCGTCTCGCTCAGCCATGATATCCTGGGCCAGCCGGGCGATTGCCTCTGGACACCTGCCGATTGGGCATGGATCGGCGGGCTGTTCGATGTCGCCATGCCGGGTCTGGCTTTGGGCGTGCCCGTGGTGGCGGCGCGGATGGAGAAGTTCAGCGTGGACGGGTGTCTGGACGTGATCGCGCGGGGCGGGGTGCGCAATGTGTTCTTTCCGCCCACGGCGCTCAGGATGCTCAAGGCGGCGGATACCTCCGTGCCGGGGCTGCGCTCGGTCGCCAGCGGCGGCGAGCCTTTGGGAGCGGAGATGCTGGACTGGGGGCGGCGCACTTTCGGGTTGAGCATCAACGAGTTCTACGGCCAGACCGAATGCAACATGGTGGCCTCAAGCTGAGGTGCCCTTTTCAGCCCGAAACCGGGCTTCATCGGGCGGGCCGTGCCGGGTTTCGACGTGGCGGTGATCGACGATGCGGGCCAGCCCTGCGACGGCGAGGGCGATATCGCCATAAAGCGCGGTGCGGCCTCGATGATGCTGGGATACTGGAACAGGCCGGAGGCGACGGCGGAGAAGTTTCGCGGTGACTGGATGCTGACCGGCGACAAAGGCGTGATCGAGGGTGGCTTCATCCGCTTTGTCGGGCGCGAGGATGATGTGATCACCTCGGCCGGATACCGGATCGGCCCTGCCGAGATCGAGGATTGCCTGCTGACCCATCTGGCTGTGGCGACTGTGGGTGTGGTGGGCAAGCCCGACGCGCTGCGCACCGAGATCGTCAAGGCCTATGTGGTCCTGAAGCCGGGCTTTGCGCCCTCGGACGCTTTGACTCATGAGCTTGCCGAACACGTCAAGACGCGGCTGGCGCAACATGCCTATCCGCGCGAGATCGGATTTCTGGATGCCTTGCCGATGACGGTGACAGGCAAGGTGATCCGCAAGGAACTGAAGGCCCGCGCAACGCGGGAAAGGGAGAGTGAGACATGAAGCTGGCATCAAAGGCGATCCCCTCGTCCGAGGCGTTCCAGACCAACCGTGCAGGCCATCTGGCCGCATTGGAAGTGGTGAAGGCCGCAGCCGAGGCCGCAGCGGCAGGCGGCGGCGACAAGGCCCGCGCGCGGCATCTGGAGCGGGGCAAGATGCTGCCGCGCGACCGTGTGGCGAACCTGCTCGACCCCGGCGCGCCGTTTCTGGAGATCGGGGCGACAGCGGCGCACGGGCTTTATGACGGCGCGGCCCCCGGCAGCGGGCTGATCGCGGGCGTTGGCCGCGTGCACGGGCTGGAGGTCATGGTCGTGTGCAACGACGCCACCGTGAAGGGCGGCACCTATTATCCGATGACGGTCAAGAAACACCTGCGCGCGCAGGAGATCGCGGAGGAAAACCATCTGCCCTGCATCTATCTGGTGGATAGCGGCGGCGCGAACCTGCCCAATCAGGACGAGGTCTTCCCCGACCGCGACCATTTCGGGCGCATCTTCTACAATCAGGCGCGGATGAGCGCGAAGGGTATCCCCCAGATCGCGGTCGTCATGGGCTCCTGCACCGCAGGCGGTGCTTACGTGCCCGCCATGTCCGATGTCACGATCATCGTGCGCGATCAGGGCACGATCTTTCTGGCCGGTCCGCCGCTGGTCAAGGCCGCGACGGGCGAGGTCGTCACAGCCGAGGATCTCGGCGGCGGCGATGTGCATACGCGGCTCTCCGGCGTGGCCGATTATCTGGCCGAGGATGACGCCCATGCGCTGGCGCTGGCGCGCCGCGCGGTCAGCCATCTGAACCGCGCCAAGCCCGCCACCGTGCAATGGCAGACGGCAGAGGAACCGGCCTATGACCCCGACGAGATTTTGGGCGTCGTCCCCGCCGATCTGCGCACGCCCTACGATATCCGCGAGGTGATTGCGCGCATGGTGGATGGCTCGCGCTTTGACGAGTTCAAGCCGCGCTTCGGCGAGACACTGGTGACCGGCTTTGCCCATGTACAGGGCTGCCCCGTGGGGATCGTTGCCAATAACGGCGTGCTCTTCTCGGAAGCCGCGCAGAAGGGCGCGCATTTCGTTGAATTGTGCAGCCAGCGCAAGATCCCGCTGGTGTTTCTGCAAAATATCACCGGCTTCATGGTAGGCCGGAAATACGAGAACGAGGGCATCGCGCGGCACGGCGCCAAGATGGTGACGGCGGTGGCCTCCACCAACGTGCCCAAAATCACGATGGTGGTGGGCGGATCGTTCGGGGCGGGCAATTACGGCATGGCGGGCCGCGCCTATCAGCCGCGTTTCATGTGGTCATGGCCCAATTCCCGCATCAGCGTCATGGGCGGCGAACAGGCGGCAGGGGTGCTCGCAACCGTACGCCGCGACGGGATCGAGCGGTCGGGCGGCGCGTGGTCAGCCGAGGAGGAGGCCGCGTTCAAACAACCGACCATCGACATGTTCGAGCGCCAGTCGCATCCGCTTTATGCCTCGGCCCGCCTTTGGGATGATGGCATCATCGACCCGCGCCGCGCGCGTGACGTGCTGGCGCTGTCGCTGTCGGCGTCGCTCTGCGCGCCTATAGAGGAGACACGCTTTGGCGTGTTCCGGATGTGATCATGACCCGGCACAACCCGTTTCTTCTTGCTGAAAATATCCCGGGGAGCGCGAGGGGCTGGCCCCTCGCCGGGCCCGGTGCGACCTGCGCAAAGGTCGAAAAGGAGCACAGATGTTTGACAAGATCCTGATTGCCAATCGCGGCGAAATCGCCATCCGCGTCGCGCGAACAGCCCGCGCCATGGGCGTGCGGACCGTGGCGGTCTATTCCGATGCGGATGCGGCGGCGGCCCATATGGCGGCTTGTGACGAGGCGGTGCATATCGGCGGGTCCGCTCCGGCAGACAGCTATCTGCGCGGCGACCGGATCATTCAGGCCGCCTTGGACACAGGCGCGCAAGCCATCCATCCGGGTTACGGCTTTTTGTCCGAGAACCCCGGTTTCGTGGATGCGGTCGTGGCGGCGGGGCTGGTCTTTATCGGCCCGTCGGCGGATGCGATCCGCGCGATGGGGCTGAAGGATGCGGCCAAGGCGCTGATGGAAAAGGCGGGCGTGCCTGTGGTGCCGGGCTATCACGGTTCCAATCAGGACCCCGAGCATCTGGCGGGGGCGGCGGATGCCATCGGCTATCCGGTGCTGATCAAGGCGGTTGCGGGCGGCGGCGGCAAGGGGATGCGGCTCGTCGAGGCGCCTGCACGGTTTGCCGAGGCGCTGGAGAGCGCTCAGTCGGAAGCGCAGAACGCTTTTGGCAATCCGGATGTGCTGGTGGAGAAATACATCGAGAAGCCGCGTCATATCTAGGTGCAGGTGTTCGGGGATGGCCAGAATGCTGTGCATCTGTTCGAACGGGATTGCTCTTTGCAACGCCGCCACCAGAAGGTGATCGAGGAAGCGCCCGCTCCCGGCATGACCGATGAGGTCCGCGAGGCCATGGGCCGCGCCGCCGTGCGCGCGGCGGAGGCGATCGGCTATAGCGGGGCAGGCACGATCGAGTTCATCGTCGACGGCAGCCGTGGCCTGCGCAGCGACGGGTTCTGGTTCATGGAGATGAACACGCGGTTGCAGGTGGAGCATCCGGTGACCGAGGCGATCACGGGTATCGATCTGGTGGAATGGCAGTTGCGCGTGGCCGCAGGCGAGGCTCTGCCCGCGCGGCAACAGGATCTGACGATCTCGGGCCATTCGTTCGAGGCACGGCTTTATGCCGAGGATGTTCCGGCAGGCTTCCTGCCCGCGACAGGCACGCTGGCGCATCTGGCATTTCCGGCGGAATGCCGCGCCGATAGCGGTGTGCGGACCGGCGATGCGATCAGCCCCTTCTATGATCCGATGATCGCCAAGATCGTCACCCACGGCCCCACCCGCGACGTGGCGCTGGCGCGGATGCGCGCGGCGCTGGCAGGCACGCAGGTGGCGGGCACGGTCACGAACCTCGGCTTTCTGTCGGCGCTTTGCGCGCATGAGGGCTTTGCCGCAGGCGATATGGATACCGGCTTGATCGGGCGCGATCTGGCGCAGCTTGTGGCGGTGCCTGCGGCTCGGCCTGCAGATGTGGCGCTGGCCGCGCTTGCGGCGCTGGGGCTGTTGGAGCGTGACGGCTGGGACACCGGCTTTGCGTTGTGGTCGGGGCTGGAGCGGCAGGTGGCGCTGGAGCATGATGGCGCGGTGATCGTGGCGAAAGCGGTTTGCGATGGCGCGGACAGGCGGCGCGTGCTGGTGGACGAGGCTGCGGTTCAAGCCGTCCGTCAGGGCGGGCGCTGGGTGCTGGACGGGCAGGTGGCCCCTGCGGTGCGGATGACGGGCGATCTGGTGACTGTCTTTACCGGGGCCGGACTGGCCTTTCGGGTGATCGACCCGCTGGCGCGGAATGCGGGCGCCACGGGTGACGGCAATCTGGTGGAGGCGCCGATGCCGGGCATGGTCAAGGCGGTCTTTGCCGAGGCGGGGCAGCGGGTGCAGGCCGGTGACAGGCTGGCGGTGCTTGAGGCAATGAAGATGGAGCATGCGCTGCTGGCGGCGCGTGACGGCGTTGTGGCCGAGGTGCTGGTGAGTGCGGGCACGCAGGTCGAGGCGGGGGCTGCTCTGGTGAGGTTGGAGGCAACCGAGGAGGCAAGCGTATGATCACGCTGCATCACTGCCCGCAAAGCCGCTCGATGCGGGTGCTGTGGCTGCTCGAGGAGCTTGGCGTGCCCTACCGCGTGCAGGTCCGCGCCTTTTACAAGAGCCTGCGCGCGCCGGAATTCCTCAGCCTGTCGCCTGCCGGACGTGTGCCGGCGCTGGAGATCGACGGCGAACGCATGTTCGAGAGCGCCGCCATCATGGAATATCTGTGCGAACGTTTTCCTGAGGCCGGGCTGGGCTGTCTGCCCGGTGAACCGGATCGCATGGCATGGCTGGTCTGGCTCCATTTTGCCGAGACCATCAGCCAGCATCTGGCCGCCCTGACGCAGCAGCATATCCTGCTTTACGATGATGCCATGCGCAGCCCTATGGTGATGAAGCTGGAAGCGGCGCGGCTGATGAAATGCTACGCCGCCATCGAGGCGCGGCTGAGCACACCTGTCGAGAACCGTGACCATCTGCTGACCAGCGGCTTTTCGGCCTGTGATATCGCGGTGGGGCAGGCGGTCTATCTGGGGCGTTATTTCGCACGGACCGAGGGTTTTCCCGAGTTGGAGAAATGGATGGCCCGCAATACTGCGCGTCCGGGTTTTCAGGCGGCTTTGCCGAAACTGGGTGAAGCCCTGATATACCAGCAAGACTTCTACCCACCCATGGAGCCGTCCAGGGTTGGCGCGCAGTGAGTATTTGCAGCAAGATGAAGGCGGGGAGGCGCGCTGATGGGTGACCGGATCGAGATATTCGAGGTGGGTCCGCGTGACGGCTTGCAGAACGAGAAACGCGCGATTCCGCTTGCGGAGAAGATTTCGCTGGTCGATTGCCTGAGCGGCGCAGGCTTCCGCCGGATCGAGGTGGCAAGTTTCGTCAGCCCCAAATGGGTGCCGCAGATGGCCGACAGCGCTGCCGTGCTGGCGGGGATCACCCGCGCGCCGGGCCTGCGCTATGCGGCGCTGACGCCAAATATGAAGGGGCTTGAGGCCGCTTTGGCCGCAAAAGCCGACGAGGTCGCGATTTTCGGATCGGCCTCGGAAGGGTTCAGCCGCGCGAATATCAACGCAACCATTGCCGAGAGCCTTGAACGATTTGCTCCTGTGGCCGAAACCGCGCGACAGGCGGGATTGCCGGTACGCGGCTATGTCTCCTGCGTGACGGATTGCCCCTATGACGGTTCGGTCGAGCCGGCTGCGGTGGCGCGGGTGGCGGCGGCGCTGTTCGCCATGGGCTGTTACGAGATCAGCCTTGGCGATACGATCGGGCAGGGCCGCCCCGAGACGATCGACGCGATGCTGCGCGCGGTGCTGGACGAGGTGCCCGCCGCGCAACTGGCCGGGCATTACCACGACACGGCGGGGCGCGCGCTGGAGAATATCGACGTGTCCCTGTCGCATGGCCTGCGGGTGTTCGACGCGGCGGTGGGGGGCTTGGGCGGCTGTCCTTATGCGCCCGGCGCTGCGGGGAATGTAGCGACAGAGGCGGTGCATGCGCGACTGGTGGCGCTGGGATATGACACGGGGCTGGATGCGGCTGTTCTGGGCCGCGCGGCGGATATGGCACGGGCGATGCGGGGGCAGGGATGACTTACGAGACGATCAGGATCGACACCGATGCGCGCGGGGTGGCCACGCTCTGGCTGGCGCGCGCGGCCAAGCATAATGCGCTCTCGGCGCTGATGATCGCGGAACTGACGCAGGCGGCCAAGGCGCTGGGCGCGGATGATAACGTGAGGGTCGTGGTGCTGGCGGCTGAGGGGGCAAGTTTCTGCGCGGGTGGTGATCTGGGCTGGATGCAGGAGCAGATGGCGGCAGACTCCGAAACACGCGGGCGCGAAGCGTCCAAGCTGGCATGGATGTTGCAGGCGCTCAACACGCTGCCCAAGCCGCTGATCGGCAGTGTGCAGGGCAATGCCTTTGGCGGCGGGGTCGGCATGGCCTCGGTCTGTGACATCGCCATCGGCGCGGAGACGGTGCTGATGGGGCTGACCGAGACACGGCTGGGGCTGATCCCCGCCACCATCGGGCCTTATGTCTGCGCGCGGATGGGCGAGGCGCGGGCGCGGCGTGTTTTCACGTCGGGCCGCCGGTTCGATGCTGCCGAGGCGGTGGAACTTGGCCTGCTGGCCCGCGCCGTGCGCGCCTCCGGCCTTGAGGCCGCGATCGAGGCCGAGGTCGCGCCCTATCTGGACTGCGCGCCCGAAGCGGTGGCGCGCGCCAAGGCATTGCTGCGCCATCTGGGGCCGGTCATCGACGAGGCGACCATCGCGCATACGATTTCCGAACTGACGGCCTGTTGGGAAGGACCCGAGGCGCCCGAGGGGATCGCGGCCGTCTTTGGCAAGCGCAAGCCGGTCTGGAAAGACTGACGCACGCAGGTCACTCCGGCGATGCACAGGCAGGCGGCGGGCGCACGGGACCGCGCAGAATCGTGATCTATATGCCGCACTGCGGCGTCGCGGTGCTCAAAGTGTTGAAAATTCACGGGATAATTCGCGCGGCGATACCGGCGAATTGACGCATGATAGCGGCGATCCCTTGGTATCCTGTTGTATGCCAAGGGTTTTTTCGCCGCATTCCATTCAGAGAATGTGATAAGCCTTCGGTTGACCATGCGCGGGGGCAAGAGTAAACCTGCGGCCAAACCTGTAGCCAGCAGATTGCGCCGATGTGCGCGAAAGGAGCCAACCTTGGAAGGGATGCTGAGGGAATATCTACCGATCCTCGTGTTTCTGGCCATCGCCATCGGTCTTGGCCTTGTCCTGATCCTGTCCGCCGTCATTATCGCCGTGCGAAATCCCGACCCTGAAAAGGTCAGCGCTTACGAGTGCGGCTTCAACGCTTTCGACGATGCAAGGATGAAGTTCGACGTGCGGTTCTACCTCGTTTCGATCCTGTTCATCATTTTCGATCTCGAGATTGCCTTCCTGTTCCCTTGGGCGGTGGCCTTCAAGGATGTGAGCATGGTGGGTTTCTGGTCGATGATGGTGTTTCTTGGCGTACTGACCGTAGGCTTTGCCTATGAGTGGAAGAAGGGGGCTTTGGAATGGGAGTGATGACCGGGGCCAATACGGCGGGCGGCGACCGCGAGCATGGCACACGTGCCCTGAACGCCGAGCTGGCGGACAAAGGATTTCTGCTGACCTCGACCGAGGATATCATCAACTGGGCGCGCACGGGTTCGCTGCACTGGATGACCTTCGGTCTGGCCTGCTGCGCTGTCGAGATGATGCATACCTCAATGCCGCGCTATGATGCCGAGCGTTTCGGCATCGCCCCGCGCGCCAGCCCGCGCCAGTCCGATCTGATGATCGTGGCCGGTACGCTGACCAACAAGATGGCGCCCGCGCTGCGCAAGGTCTACGACCAGATGCCCGAGCCGCGCTACGTGATCTCGATGGGTTCCTGTGCGAATGGTGGCGGCTACTACCACTACAGCTATTCCGTGGTGCGCGGCTGTGACCGGATCGTGCCGGTGGATATCTATGTGCCCGGTTGCCCGCCCACGGCGGAGGCGCTGCTTTACGGTCTGATGCAGTTGCAGCGCAAGATCCGCCGCACAGGCACCATTACGCGCTGACACCTGCGGCCCTGCGGCAGCCCTTCAGACGGGGCCGCCGATCCGCACCCAGAAGGAACGACAAGATGAGTGATGCGCTGAACGAATTGGCCCAGCATATCGCAGCCAGACGGCCCGATTGCGTGCTGGACTGGGAAGTGAGCCACGGCGAGTTGAACATGAACATCACGCCCGCGAATATCGAGGGCCTTGTCGAATTCCTGAAAAGCGACAAGAATTGCCGCTTCTCCTCGCTGGTGGATATCACGGCGGTCGATTATCCCGGCCGCTCCAAGCGCTTCGAAGTGGTCTACCATTTCTTGAGCATGTATCTGAACCAGCGCATCCGCCTGCGTCTGGCGATCCGCGAGGACGAGATGGTCCATTCGATCACATCGGTGCACCCCTCGGCCAACTGGTTCGAGCGCGAGGTGTTCGACATGTTCGGCATCCTGTTCACCGGCCACCCCGATCTGCGCCGCATCCTGACCGATTACGGGTTTCGCGGCTATCCCTTGCGCAAGGATTTCCCGACTACGGGTTACACCGAAGTGCGGTATGACGAGGCGCAAAAGCGCGTGGTCTACGAACCGGTTAACCTTGTGCAGGAATATCGCCAGTTCGATTTCATGAGCCCGTGGGAAGGGGCGACCTATATACTTCCGGGCGACGAAAAGACGGAGGGCAAGGTATGATGGACGGCTCCAAAGGGTTCAATGACGTCCAGACGGGCGAACAGAAGATCCGCAACTTCAATATCAACTTCGGCCCGCAGCACCCTGCGGCGCACGGCGTGTTGCGTCTGGTGCTGGAACTGGACGGCGAGATCGTGGAGCGCTGCGATCCGCATATCGGCCTGCTGCACCGTGGCACCGAAAAGCTGATGGAAAGCCGGACCTATCTGCAGAATCTGCCCTATTTCGACCGGCTGGATTACGTGGCTCCGATGAATCAGGAGCATGCATGGTGTCTGGCCATCGAGCGGCTGACAGGCGTCGAGGTGCCGCGCCGCGCCAGCCTGATCCGCGTGCTTTACTCCGAGATCGGCCGCATCCTGAGCCATCTTCTGAACGTGACCACGCAGGCGATGGATGTCGGCGCGCTGACGCCGCCACTCTGGGGCTTTGAAGAGCGTGAAAACCTGATGATCTTCTACGAACGGGCCTGCGGCGCGCGTCTGCATGCGGCCTATTTCCGGCCCGGCGGCGTGCATCAGGATCTGCCGGATGACCTGCTGGACGATATCGACGCATGGGCGGTAAACTTTCCCAAGGTGCTGGCCGATATTGACGGTCTTCTGACCGAGAACCGGATTTTCAAGCAGCGCAACTGCGATATCGGTGTCGTGTCCGAGCAGGAGATTCAGGATTTCGGCTTTTCCGGCGTGATGGTGCGCGGCTCGGGGCTGGCATGGGATCTGCGGCGCTCGCAGCCCTATGAATGCTATGACGAGTTCGAGTTCCAGATCCCCGTCGGCAAGAACGGCGACTGTTATGACCGCTATCTCGTGCGGATGGAAGAGATGCGCCAGTCCACCAGCATCATCCGGCAAGCGATTGCCAAGCTGAAGGTGGAAAAGGGCGAGGTGATGGCGCGCGGCAAGATCACACCGCCAAAGCGTGGCGAGATGAAAACCTCGATGGAAGCGCTGATCCATCATTTCAAACTCTACACCGAGGGTTTCCACGTCCCCGAGGGCGAGGTTTACGCTTGCGGCGAGGCCCCCAAGGGGGAGTTCGGCGTCTATCTGGTGGCCGATGGCACCAACCGTCCCTACCGCGCCAAACTGCGCGCGCCGGGCTTTTTGCATCTGCAGGCGATGGACCACATTGCCAAGGGGCACCAGTTGGCCGATGTGGCCGCCATCATCGGCACATTGGATGTGGTATTCGGGGAGATCGACCGTTGAGCCTTTTTTCGTTTCGCACCGCACGTCTGGCGGGTCTTGTCTTGGCACCCGTCCTGCTTCTCGCAGCCTGCGACATGCCGCCGGAAGGCACGGACGCGCAGGATATCGCCAATTACGAGGCGGCTGTCGCCAGCATCGGGTGCCGCCTGATCACCGAGCCGGACTATCTGGCCGTCGCTTTCCAGACCGGGCTGACCCGTGATCAGGTGATGGAAATGACCCAGTTCCAGCTTGCCGCGCGGCGCGCGGAAATCCTGCCCGAGGGCGGGGTCAAACTTACAACCGGAGTCTGTGCCTGATGCTTCGCCGTCTCTATCATGACCAGCCCGCCAGCTTTGCCTTCACGCCCGAGAACCGGGCCTGGGCCGAGGGGCAGATGACCAAGTATCCCGAAGGCCGTCAGGCCAGCGCGATCATTCCGCTGTTGTGGCGCGCTCAGGAGCAGGAGGGGTGGCTGACCCGTCCCGCGATCGAGCATGTCGCCGATATGCTGGGTCTGGCCTATATGCGGGCGCTGGAAGTGGCCTCGTTCTACTTCATGTTCCAGTTGCAGCCTGTTGGATCGCTGGCGCATTTCCAGATCTGCGGCACGACGACCTGCATGATCTGCGGGGCCGAGGATCTGGTGGCCGTGTGCCGCGCGAAAATCGCCGACAAACCGCATATGCTGAGTGCCGATGGCAAGTTCAGCTGGGAAGAGGTGGAATGTCTGGGGTCTTGCGCCAATGCGCCGATGGCCCAGATCGGCAAGGATTACTACGAGGATCTGACTGCCGCGCGTCTGGCCGAGATCATCGACGAGATCGCCGCCGGGCAGGTGCCCGTGCCGGGCCCGCAGAACGGGCGGTATGCCTGCGAGCCGCTGAGCGGGTTGACCAGCCTCAAGGAGATGGACAGCGGCAAGACGCAGTATAACGCGAGCGTGCAACTGGCCGTGGATATCGGCGATACGCTCAAGCGGATCGACGGCACGGAAGTGCCGCTGACAACGCCGTGGGTGGGCAAACCCGACGGGCCGCATGGCGAGACCCCGAAGAAAAAGAGCCCCTCACCGGATGAGGAGGAATATATCGGCCGGCCGCAGGTCAAACCGGCCGCGACCCCCACGCCGGTGAGCGGCCAAGGCGAAAAGCCCGAGGTGATGTCGGCCCCGCGCGAGTCGGGTGCGGATGATCTCAAGCTGATCAGGGGCGTTGGCCCCAAGCTTGAAGCGATGCTGAACGGGATGGGCTTTTACCATTTCGACCAGATCGCCGCATGGAGTGCCGCCGAGGTCGCATGGGTCGACGAGAACCTCGAAGGGTTCAAGGGCCGCGTGAGCCGCGATGACTGGGTTTCGCAGGCAGCCCTGCTTGCCGAAGGGGGCGAGACGGCATTCTCCAACCGTGCTAAGAAAGGCGAGGTCTGAACAAGGACCGGGCATTTGCACAAAAGGAGTTGGAACGATGGCTGAACCGATGAAAAAGACGAGTTGTCAGATTGCCTCATGGGGCATGGGGGCCGGGGTAGGGCTTATTGCCTTTATCGTGCTGCTTTTCGTGAGAGACTGGAGCTTTCTTCAGGCCGTCTTTGGCGCCGGCGTGATCTTTTTCGTGTTCGGCGCATTTCTGGCCTTCGTGCTGTGCAGACCTTTGCCCCCGCTGAGCGAGATTCAGGCGGGAATGAGCGAGTTGGGTGATCCGGTCACGCCCGCGCAGCGAGACGCGGCAGCACCTGCTTCAAAGCCCGCGCCTGCCGCAGCACCTGCAACCGCGAGTGTGGCTGCTCCGCTGGCGCAAACCACGGCGGCGGCGACCCCCGCGGCGATCACGCCTGCGGCCGAGGCCGAGGCAAAGGCCGAACCCGCGGCAGACGTCGCACCCGAAACAGCGCCCGCGGCACCCCGGCCTGCCGCTGCTGCCCCTGTTGACGGGAGCGGGATGCCGACAGCGTCCGCAAGCGGGACACAAACACCGGTCGGGACCAAGCCCGCCAGCTTGCCAGCGGCGCGGGGCGGTCAGCCGGACGATCTCAAGCGGATCAAGGGCGTCGGCCCGAAGATGGAAACGATGCTGCATGGGATGGGGTTTTTCCATTTCGATCAGGTCGCCGAATGGTCTGCGTCTGATCTGGCATGGTTCGACGAGAACCTGACGGGGTTCAAGGGCCGTGCCAGCCGCGACAACTGGGTGGCGCAGGCCAAGGCTCTGGCACGCGGCGAACGGCCCGACGTTTAAGGCGGGCAAGAACGACAGCCACGGCCACAGGCCAAGGCAACAGGATTTGAAATGCGCCGTCCGCAAGGGCTGTGCGAAGGATAACCGGAACAGGATATGACACGGGAAAAGGATACAGAACTGGCGCGCAGGGGACGCATGGCGGCAATCGTCATCGCGGCCACCGGCGTTTTCTGGGTTCTGGCAACCTTGCTGGGCGGCCAGTTCGGCCTGACCCAGCGCACCCGCGCCCTGTTCGATCTGCTGGCTCTGGCGGGGTTCGTCTGGGCCATCTGGATGATTTACCAAATCTGGCGCCTGCGCCAGAGTGACAAGGGATAGGCGTGATGCTCAAGGATCAGGACCGCATTTTTACCAACCTCTACGGCATGCATGACCGCACGCTGAAAGGGGCGATGGCGCGTGGTCATTGGGATGGCACGGCCGGTATTTTGCAAAACGGGCGTGACTGGATCATCGACAAGATGAAGGCGAGCGGCCTGCGCGGGCGCGGCGGGGCGGGTTTTCCCACCGGCCTGAAATGGTCGTTCATGCCCAAGGAAAGCGATGGCCGCCCCGCCTATCTGGTGGTGAATGCCGACGAATCCGAGCCGGGTACCTGCAAGGACCGCGAGATCATGCGCCATGATCCGCATACGCTGATCGAGGGTTGCCTGATCGCCTCGTTCGCGATGAACGCGCATGCCTGCTACATCTACATTCGCGGCGAATATATCCGCGAGAAAGAGGCGCTGCAGGCCGCCATTGACGAGGCATATGATGCCGGACTGGTGGGCAAGAACGCCTGCAAATCGGGCTGGGATTTCGACATCTACCTGCACCACGGTGCCGGTGCCTATATCTGCGGCGAGGAAACGGCGCTGCTGGAAAGCCTTGAGGGCAAGAAGGGCATGCCGCGGATGAAGCCGCCGTTCCCTGCCGGAGCGGGCCTTTACGGCTGCCCGACCACGGTGAACAACGTGGAATCCATCGCGGTGGTCCCCACGATCCTGCGGCGTGGGCCGGAATGGTTTGCAGGCTTTGGCCGCCCCAACAATGCGGGGACCAAGCTGTTTGCCATCTCGGGCCATGTGAACAACCCCTGCGTGGTCGAGGAGGCGATGTCGATCAGCTTCGAGGAGTTGATCGAGACCCATTGCGGCGGCATTCGCGGCGGCTGGGACAATCTCAAGGCGGTGATCCCGGGCGGCTCCTCCGTGCCGATGATCCCCGGTGCCGCGATGCGCGACGCGATCATGGATTTCGACTATCTGCGCGAGCAACGCTCCGGCCTCGGCACGGCGGCGGTGATCGTGATGGACAATTCCACCGATGTGATCAAGGCGATCTGGCGGCTGTCGAAGTTCTACAAGCACGAAAGCTGCGGCCAGTGCACGCCCTGCCGCGAGGGCACCGGCTGGATGATGCGCGTGATGGACCGTCTGGTGAAGGGCGATGCCGAGGTCGAGGAGATCGACATGCTGCTGGACGTGACTAAGCAGGTGGAGGGGCACACGATCTGCGCACTCGGCGATGCGGCGGCATGGCCCATTCAGGGCCTGATCCGGCATTTCCGCGACGAGATCGAGGACCGCATCAAGCACAAGCGGACAGGGCGCGTCAGCGCCGTGGCGGCAGAGTGATGGGCGTGCGTTTTCTGGCACTCGGTGCATTGGTGGCCCTGACGGGCTGTGCGACCATCTCGAATGTGACCGGCCGTGTGACCGGCAGCGACCGCCAGACCTTCGAGGGGCAGGTCTACCGCACCGCGATCGCCTTCGACCGTGCCGCTCCGGCTGATTTTGTTGTGCGCGTACAACTGGCGGGCCGCACGCTTTCGGGCGCGCGCGAGGCTGGCCGTCACGAGGCGACCAAGCATTGCATCGAATATTTCGGAAATTCCGAAACGGTCTGGCAGGTCGGCCCCGACAGCCCCGATACCGGTTTGGTGTTCGAGGGTGATACGCTGGTTCTGACGGGGCGTTGCGCGGCATGATGCAGTCGCTGATCATATCGGGCTTTCGGATGGCCATCGCCGCGCCAGCCGCTTTTGCGGCACATGGGGACAGATGAGATGGGCGTGAACCGGATCGGACAAAAGACCCTGCTCGCCGGTCTCGCTGCGGTGTTGCTGGCGCTGCCTGCAGTGGCCGCTGGAAAGCCGCCGCTGCGCGAGGTGTCCCAGATCGATGACCGCATGCTCTGGGTCGCGATCGCGATCGAGATCAGCGACCGCTGCGATGCCATCGACCCGCGCACGCTGCGGGGGCTGAACTACCTGTGGACCCTGCGGTCCGAGGCGCGCGATCTTGGCTATTCAACCGCCGAGATCAAAGCCTATGTGGACAGCGAGGCCGAGAAGGCCCGCATGCGCGCCCGCGGCGAGGCCTATATGCGCGCCCGCGGCCTGAACCCGGAAAACAACGCCGACCTGTGCACATTGGGTCAGGCGGAAATCGCGAAGGGCAGCCAGATCGGCGCCTTCCTGAGAATGAAGTGAGATCCCATGGCTGACCTACGCAAGATCATCATCGACGGGAAAGAAATCGAAGTCGAGGGCGCGTTGACGCTGATTCAGGCCTGCGAGATTGCAGGTATCGAAGTGCCGCGCTTTTGCTACCACGAGCGTCTGACCATCGCGGGCAACTGCCGGATGTGTCTGGTCGAGGTTGTGGGCGGCCCGCCCAAACCCGCCGCCTCCTGCGCGATGCAGGTCAAGGATTTGCGCCCCGGTCCCGAAGGACAGTTGCCTGTCGTCAAGACAAACTCGCCCATGGTCAAGAAGGCGCGCGAAGGCGTGATGGAATTCCTGCTGATCAACCATCCGCTGGATTGCCCGATCTGCGATCAGGGCGGCGAATGCGACCTGCAGGATCAGGCGATGGCCTACGGCGTCGATTTCAGCCGCTACCGCGAACCCAAGCGTGCGGCCGAGGATCTGTATCTCGGTCCGCTGGTCGAGACCCATATGACGCGCTGCATCTCGTGCACGCGTTGCGTGCGCTTCACCACCGAGGTGGCGGGCATCGCGCAGATGGGCCAAACCGGGCGCGGCGAGGATAGCGAGATCACCTCCTATCTGGGCGAGACGCTCGACAGCAACCTGCAAGGCAATATCATCGACCTGTGCCCCGTGGGCGCGCTGGTGTCGAAACCCTACGCCTTTACTGCGCGGCCATGGGAGTTGACCAAACACGAGAGCATCGATGTGATGGATGCGCTTGGCTCGAACATCCGCGTGGATACCAAGGGGCGTGAAGTCATGCGTTTCCTGCCGCGTAACCATGACGGCGTGAACGAGGAGTGGATTTCCGACAAGACCCGCTTTGTCTGGGACGGTCTGCGCCGCCAGCGGCTTGATACGCCCTATATCCGCGAAAACGGCAAGCTGCGCAAAGCCGGCTGGGACGAGGCGCTCAAGGCGGCGGCTGCCGCGATGCAGGGCAAGAAACTGGCCGGTCTGGTCGGTGATCTGGCCCCCGTGGAGGCGGCTTTTGCGTTGAAAGCACTGATCGAGGGGCAGGGCGGCCATGTCGAGTGCCGCACCGATGGCGCGCATCTGCCCATCGGCAACCGCTCGGCCTATGTCGGCAATGTCGCGATCGAGGAACTGGATACGGCGCGGGAGATCCTGATCGTCGGTTCCAACCCGCGCGACGAGGCGCCGGTGCTGAACGCGCGGATCCGCAAGGCATGGACACGCGGGGCCAATGTCCGGCTGGTCGGGGAGGCGGTCGATCTGACCTATCCCTACACGCATCTCGGCATGGATCGCGCTGCGCTGTCCAAGGTCGAAGCGGCGGAGGATATCATCGTGATCGTCGGTCAGGGCGCGCTGCGCGAGGCCGATGGCGCGGCGGTTCTGGCCGCCTGCATGGCCGTGTCGGGCCGGATGCTGGTGTTGCATACGGCGGCGGCGCGCGTGGGTGCGATGGATATCGGCGCTGTGACGGATGGTGGCATGCCTGCCGCACTCGACGGGGCCGAGGTGATCTACAACCTTGGCGCGGACGAGATCGAAATCGCGCCGGGGGCCTTTGTGATCTATCAGGGCAGCCACGGTGATCGCGGTGCACACCGCGCCGATATCATCCTGCCGGGGGCCGCCTATACCGAGGAGAACGGCCTGTTCGTGAACACCGAAGGCCGCCCGCAACTGGCGCTGCGCGCCGGTTTTGCTCCGGGTGAGGCCAAGGAAAACTGGGCGATTTTGCGGGCCTTGTCGGCGGAACTGGGCGAGACGTTGCCTTATGACAGCCTTGTGCAACTGCGTCAGGCACTGGTGGCCGCGCATCCGCATCTTGGCGATATCGACGAACTGGCCGACAACGGCTGGACCGCTTTGCCGGAGGCGTCGCTGGGCAAGGCCGATTTCCGCAATGCCATCACCGATTTTTACCTGACCAACCCGATCGCGCGCTCCAGCCAGTTGATGGCCGAACTCAGCGCCGGGGCAAAGTCCCGCAGTCGCGGGGCATTGGCGGCAGAGTGATGCGGAGCACTGCGATCATATCCTGTCTCGCACTTCTCGGGGCGGGTGCGGCAAGCGGGTGCAGCGAGGCCTCTCCGGAGGTGAGTCGCGCCGCGCCAGTTTATGAAGGCGTGGAAACACGGCTGATGGACGGCGATCTGGTCAACTTCCGTGTGGCGATGCGCGGTGCGGAATCGGATGATGACGTGACCAGATATACAGAATGTGCCGCAGCGCAGTATGCATTGATCCGGGACTACGGTTTTGCCCGGCATTTACGGACAAATGTGACACAACAGGGTGGCGTTTGGCGCGGGGATGCGGTTTACACCATCTCGGCTCAGCTGCCCCGCGGATCGCGGACAATCGACGCCGAAGTCGTTGTCTCGCAATGCGCGGAAAACGGAATACCGACGGTGTGAGGACCAATGGCTGATTTCTTTACAACCCCGCTGGGGATCGCTGTTCTACTGGTGGCGCAGTCGCTGGCCGTTGTGGCTTTCGTGATGATCAGCCTGTTGTTTCTGGTCTATGGCGACCGCAAGATCTGGGCGGCGGTGCAGATGCGGCGCGGGCCCAACGTGGTGGGCGTGTTCGGCCTGCTGCAATCGGTGGCCGACGCGCTGAAATACGTGGTCAAGGAGGTCGTGATCCCCGCAGGAGCGGACAAGACCGTTTTCCTGCTGGCCCCGCTGACAAGTTTCGTGCTGGCGATCATCGCCTGGGCGGTGATCCCGTTCAACGAAGGCTGGGTGCTGTCGGATATCAACGTGGCCGTGCTTTACGTCTTCGCCGTCTCCTCGCTCGAGGTGTACGGCGTGATCATGGGGGGCTGGGCGTCCAACTCCAAATATCCGTTCCTCGGCTCCTTGCGGTCCGCCGCGCAGATGATCTCCTACGAGGTCAGCATCGGGTTGATCATCATCGGGGTCATCATCTCGACGGGCTCGCTCAACTTCAGCGATATCGTGCGGGCGCAGGATGGCGATTACGGCTTTTTCAGCTGGTACTGGCTGCCGCATTTCCCGATGGTCTTTTTGTTCTTCATCTCGGCGCTGGCCGAAACCAACCGCCCGCCGTTTGATTTGCCGGAAGCGGAATCAGAACTGGTCGCGGGCTATCAGGTCGAATACAGCTCGACCCCGTTCCTGCTGTTCATGGCCGGTGAATATATCGCGATCTTCCTGATGTGCGCCCTGATGAGCCTGCTGTTCTTCGGCGGCTGGCTCTCGCCGATCCCCGGCCTGCCGGATGGTGTGCTGTGGATGGTCGGCAAGATGGCGTTCTTCTTCTTCCTCTTCGCGATGGTGAAGGCGATCACGCCGCGCTACCGCTACGACCAGCTGATGCGGATCGGCTGGAAGGTGTTCCTGCCCATGTCGCTGGCATGGGTGGTCATCGTGGCATTCCTTGCGAAATTCGAACTGTTCGGCGGCGCCTATGCCCGCTGGGCGATTGGAGGCTGATATGGCACAGATCGATTACGGACGCGCGATAGGGTATTTCCTGCTGTCGGATGTTATCAAAGGGTTTGGGCTGGGGCTGAAATACTTTTTCGCCCCCAAGGCCACGCTGAACTATCCGCATGAAAAAGGCCCGCTCTCCCCGCGCTTTCGTGGCGAGCATGCTTTGCGCCGCTATGCCAACGGCGAAGAACGCTGCATCGCGTGCAAACTCTGCGAGGCGGTCTGCCCCGCGCAGGCGATCACTATCGACGCGGAACCCCGCGATGACGGCAGCCGCCGGACCACGCGTTACGACATCGACATGACCAAATGCATTTATTGCGGCTTCTGTCAGGAAGCCTGCCCCGTGGATGCCATCGTCGAGGGTCCGAATTTCGAGTTCTCGACGGAGACCCGCGAAGAGCTGTTCTACAACAAGGACAAACTGCTGGAGAACGGTGACCGTTGGGAGGCCGAGATTGCCCGCAACCTCGAACTGGATGCGCCCTACAGATGACTGATGGAAAAACACCCTTCGAGCTGATGATGGCTCAGGCGCAGGAGATGGTGAAAGCCATCAACCCCGCCATGTCCTCTTTCGATCCCAAAGGGTTCGAGAAAATGTGGCCGACCATGCCGAAAGAGGCGATGGAGATGTGGTTCGGCAAGGGCATCAGCAAGGACGGGCTGGATGCCAAGACGCGTCTGCTGTTGACATTGGCGGGCCTGACGATGCAAGGCGCGCAAAGCGATACAGCCATGCGCCAGACCGTGCGCCATGCGCTCGCTGCCGGGGCCACCAAGGACGAGATTGCCGAGACCATCGCGCAGATGTCGATGTTCGCGGGTATCCCCTCGATGACCCGCGCGATGGAACTGGCGCGTCAGGTGCTCGATGAAACGGAGGATGACCAGGGATGACGATGATTACCTTTTCCTTCTACCTGTTTGCCATTTCCGCGCTGACGGGCGGGCTTTTTACAGTGATCAGCCGCAGCCCGGTGCATTCGGTGCTGTGGCTGATCCTGACCTTCCTGTCGGCGGCGGGCCTGTTTGTCCTTCTGGGGGCCGAATTTGTGGCGATGCTGCTGGTGATCGTCTATGTCGGCGCGGTTGCGGTGCTGTTTTTGTTCGTCGTGATGATGCTGGATGTGGATTTCGCGGGGCTCAAGGCAGAGATGGCGCGCTATATGCCGCTGGCGCTCCTGATCGGTCTGGTACTGTTGATGCAACTGTCGCTGGCTTTCGGCGTCTGGCAGACATCCGACACCGCCATGGCCGCACGCGAAGCGGTGACACCGATCGGTGTGACCAATACCGCCGCCCTCGGCCTGCTGCTCTATGACAAATATTTCCTGCTGTTCCAACTGTCCGGCCTGATCCTGCTGGTCGCCATGATCGGTGCGATCGTGCTGACCCTGCGGCATCGCCGCGACATCAAGCGTCAGGATGTGCTGGCACAGATGTGGCGCGATCCGGCCAAGGCGATGGAACTGAAAGATGTGAAACCGGGGCAGGGATTGTTGTGATGGACGGTCCCGGCCGGATCACCGCCGTTGCGGTGGGCATGGCCGGGATTGTCTTCGTGATCTGAACCACGAACCGGAAGAAGTGAGGCCGCAAGGCCCGGAGGGACGACATGATTGGCTTGGAACATTATCTCACGGTCGCCGCGGCGCTGTTCGTCATAGGGATATTCGGTCTCTTCCTGAACCGGAAGAACGTCATCATTCTGCTGATGTCGATTGAACTTATGCTGCTGGCCGTGAATATAAACCTTGTCGCCTTTTCCAGTTTCCTTGGTGATCTGGTGGGACAGGTCTTTACCCTTTTCGTGCTGACAGTGGCCGCTGCCGAGGCCGCAATCGGCCTTGCGATCCTCGTGTGCTTCTTCCGCAACCGGGGCACGATCGCCGTCGAAGACGCCAATGTGATGAAGGGCTAAGACTATCATGGCAACGATCATTCTGTTCGCGCCCCTCATCGGGGCCCTGATCGCGGGTTTCGGCTGGCGGATCATCGGTGAGGCCGCGGCGATGTGGGTGACCACGGGTCTGCTGTTCCTTGCGGCGCTGCTGTCGTGGATCATCTTCCTGACCTTCGACGGGGTCACCCAGCAGGTCGAGATCCTGCGCTGGATCGAAAGCGGCACGCTCAGCACCGATTGGGCGATCCGCATGGACCGTCTGACCGCGATCATGCTGGTGGTGATCACATCGGTCTCGGCGCTCGTGCATCTCTATTCCTTCGGCTACATGGCGCATGACCCGCAGTGGAAAGAGCACGAGAGCTACAAACCGCGCTTCTTCGCCTATCTGTCCTTCTTCACCTTCGCGATGCTGATGCTGGTGACAGCCGACAACCTGTTGCAGATGTTCTTCGGCTGGGAGGGCGTGGGCGTCGCCTCCTACCTGCTGATCGGTTTCTACTACCGCAAGCCTTCGGCCAATGCCGCCGCGATCAAGGCCTTCGTGGTCAACCGCGTGGGTGACTTCGGCTTTCTGCTGGGCATCTTCGGCCTGTTCTACCTGACGGACAGCATCCGGTTTGACGATATCTTCGCCATGGGGCCGCAGCTGGCCGAGACACAACTCGTGTTCCTGTGGACCGAGTGGAACGCCGCGAACCTGATCGCGTTTTTGCTGTTCATCGGCGCGATGGGCAAATCGGCGCAGCTTTTCCTGCACACATGGCTTCCCGATGCGATGGAAGGCCCGACACCCGTGTCGGCGCTGATCCATGCCGCAACGATGGTGACTGCCGGTGTGTTTCTTGTCTGCCGCATGTCGCCCATTCTGGAATATGCGCCTGAGGCGATGATGTTCGTGACCTTCCTTGGCGCGACCACGGCCTTTGTCGCGGCGACCATCGGTCTGGTGCAAAACGACATCAAGCGCGTCATCGCCTATTCGACCATGTCGCAGCTTGGCTATATGTTCGTGGCGGCTGGGGTGGGCGTCTATTCGGTGGCGATGTTCCACCTGTTCACCCATGCCTTCTTCAAGGCGATGCTGTTTCTGGGGGCGGGTTCCGTTATCCACGCGATGCATCACGAGCAGGACATGCGCAACTATGGCGCTCTGCGCAAGAAAATCCCCTATACGTTCTGGGCCATGATGATCGGCACACTGGCCATCACCGGCGTGGGCATCCCGCTCACTTACATCGGCTTTGCGGGCTTCTTCTCGAAAGATGCGGTTATTGAAAGCGCCTATGCCGCGACAGCGGGCGGCTATGCCTATTGGATGCTGGTCATCGCGGCTCTTTTCACCAGTTTCTACAGCTGGCGTCTGATGTTCCTGACATTCTTCGGCGAAGCGCGTGGCGACAAACACACCCATGAACATGCCCATGAAAGCCCCAAGGTCATGCTGATCCCGCTGGGCGTTCTGGCCATCGGGTCGATCTTTGCCGGTGTGGTCTGGTATGGGCCCTTCTTCGGCTCCACCGAGGAGGTGAACGACTGGTTTGCTGGTGCAATTTTCATGGCCGAAGGCAACACCGTTCTGCATGACGCGCATTACGTGGCGAAATGGGTCAAGTTCAGTCCCTTCATCGCGATGGTGCTGGGCTTCCTGACGGCCTATTGGTTCTATATCGTGAACCCCGCGCTGCCGCGCCAACTGGCCGATGCGCAGCGCCCGCTTTACCTTTTCCTGCTCAACAAATGGTATTTCGACGAGATCTATGACGTGATCTTCGTGCGCCCGGCGCGCATGATCGGCAGGTTCTTCTGGAAACGCGGCGATGGCGATGTCATCGACGGCTCGATCAACGGAGTGGCAATGGGCGTGATCCCGATGCTGACCCGTTTCGCGGGCCGCGCACAGTCGGGTTACATCTTCACCTATGCCTTTGCGATGGTGATCGGAATCGTGGTTCTGGTTACGTGGATGACCTTCACCGGAGGGGCGAACTAATGGATAACCTTCTTTCCATCGTCACCTTCATTCCGGCGCTGGCGGCCCTGATCCTGATCGTGTTCCTGCGCGGGGACGAGGCGGCTGCCAACCGCAACGCCAAATGGCTGGCCCTGATCGCGACAAGCGTGACCTTCCTTGTCTCGCTGTTCATCCTGTTGCAGTTCGACAGCGCCGATACCGGTTTCCAGTTCGTCGAGGAACGGACATGGATCATGGGTCTGACCTACAAGATGGGTGTGGACGGGATCAGCATCCTGTTCGTGATGCTCACCACCTTCATGATGCCGCTGGTCATTGCCGCGTCATGGGATGTGAACACCCGCGTCAAGGAATATATGGTCGCCTTCCTGCTGCTGGAAACGCTGATACTCGGGGTGTTCATGGCGCTGGATCTGGTGCTGTTCTACCTGTTCTTCGAGGCCGGTCTGATCCCGATGTTCCTGATCATTGGCATCTGGGGCGGCAAGGCGCGGATCTATGCCAGCTTCAAGTTCTTCCTCTACACCTTCCTCGGCTCGGTGCTGATGCTGGTGGCGATGGTGGCGATGTATGCCGATGCGGGCACCACCGATATTCCGACGCTGATGACGCATCAGTTCGGCTCTGCAAGTTTCAGCGTGCTGGGCATCCAGATCGTGGGCGGTTTGCAGACGCTGCTGTTTCTGGCCTTTTTCGCCAGCTTTGCGGTCAAGATGCCGATGTGGCCCGTCCATACATGGCTGCCCGATGCCCACGTGCAGGCCCCGACGGCAGGCTCTGTCGTGCTGGCGGCGATACTGCTGAAGATGGGCGGCTACGGTTTCCTGCGCTTTTCGCTGCCGATGTTCCCTGTCGGGTCGGATGTGATGACGCCGCTGGTGCTGTGGATGTCGGCCATCGCGATCGTCTACACCTCGCTGGTGGCGCTGGTGCAGGCCGATATGAAAAAGCTGATCGCCTATTCCTCCGTCGCCCATATGGGTTACGTGACGATGGGGATTTTCGCGGCCAACCAGCAGGGGATCGACGGGGCGATTTTCCAGATGATCAGCCACGGATTCATCTCCGGCGCATTGTTCCTGTGTGTAGGCGTGATCTATGACCGGATGCATACCCGCGAGATCGACGCCTATGGCGGTCTGGTGAACCGGATGCCCGCTTACGCGCTGATCTTCATGTTCTTCACCATGGCCAATGTCGGCTTGCCGGGCACTTCGGGCTTCGTCGGCGAATTCCTTGTGCTGGTGGGTATCTTCCAGGTCAACACATGGGTGGCGTTGGTGGCGACATCGGGGGTGATCCTGTCGGCGGCCTATGCTTTGTGGCTGTACCGCCGCGTGGTGCTGGGTGATCTGATCAAGGAAAGCCTGCGCGCGATCACCGATATGACCCGCCGCGAAAAGGCGATCTTTGCACCGCTGGTGGTGATGACGCTGTTGCTCGGCGTCTACCCCGCGCTGGTGACCGATATCATCGGCCCCTCCGTCGAGGCGCTGATCGCCGATTATGACATTGCCCGTGCCGAAGGGGCTTCCCTTCCCATGCTGGCCCAGAACTGAACAGGAGCGCTGAGAGATGATCGAGGCTGATCTGACCATTATCCTGCCGGAAATCCTGCTGTCGCTCTTTGCGATGCTGGCACTGCTGTTCGGGGTCTATACGAGCAAGGACAAGATGGCACCGCTGCTGACATGGGCGACGGCGGGCGTATTCGTTCTGCTGGCGGCATGGATCGGGCTGAACGGCGGCGGCGACAACGTGGCCTTTGGCGGCATGTTCCACGATGACGCCTTCTCGCGTTTCTCCAAGGTGACGATCCTGCTGGCCGCGGCCGCCGTGCTGGTGATGAGCCAGGACTACATGGAGCGGCGCGGGCTGCTGCGTTTTGAATATCCGGTTCTGGTCGCGCTCAGCACTGTCGGTATGATGATGATGGTCAGCGCGGGCGATCTGATGGCGCTCTATATGGGGTTGGAGCTGCAATCGCTGGCGCTGTACGTGATCGCCTCGCTGCGCCGCGACAGCCTGAAATCCACCGAGGCCGGTCTGAAATATTTCATCCTCGGCGCGCTGTCCTCCGGCCTGCTGCTCTATGGCGCCTCGTTGGTGTACGGCTATGCGGGCACGACGCTGTTCTCCGGCATCATCATAGCGGCAGGCGACGGGCAGATGTCGCTGGGGCTGCTGTTCGGTCTGGTCTTCGTGATCTCGGGCCTCGCGTTCAAGATCTCGGCGGTGCCGTTCCATATGTGGACGCCCGACGTCTACGAAGGCTCGCCCACACCTGTCACAGCCTTCTTCGCGACTGCACCCAAAATGGCCGCGATGGCGCTGTTTGCCCGCGTGTTGCACGATGCCTTCGGCGGGGCCACGGCGGATTGGCAGCAGATTCTGGCGCTTCTGTCGGTGCTGTCGATGTTCCTTGGTGCGATTGCCGCGATCGGGCAGCGCAATATCAAGCGTCTGATGGCCTTTTCGTCCATCGCGCATATGGGTTATGCGCTGATCGGTCTGGTTGCAGGCACGGCCTTTGGCGTGCAGGCGATGCTGGTCTATATGGCTGTCTACCTGACGATGAATATTGGCACCTTCGCCTTCATCCTGTCGCTGGAGAAGGACGGCACGCCCGTCACCGATATCGCTGCGCTCAACATGTATGCCAAGCGCGAGCCGGGCAAGGCGCTGGCGATGCTGGTGCTGTTGTTCAGCCTTGCTGGCGTGCCGCCGTTCCTTGGCTTTTTCGCCAAGCTGGGCGTGTGGCAGGCGGCGCTGGATGTGGGTATGGTCTGGCTGGTGATTGCATCGGCTGTCGCCTCGGCCATCGGTGCCTTCTACTACCTGCGGATCGTCTACTTCATGTATTTCGGCGACGAGGGCGAGGAACTGGACAGGGGCCGTTCGCCCGTGTTGTGGGTCTTTCTGATGGGATCGGCGGCGGTGATGCTGTTCGGCGTGATCAACCTCTTCGGGATCGAGGGCGCGGCAGCCGCCGCGGCGGCAACGCTTGTCAACTGACGCGCTGCCGGCGGGCTGGCCGGAGGGTACATCCCGCATCGTGCTGGCCGAGGTGGACAACACGCTGAACGAGGCGGTGCGCCGCTTTGACAGCCTGCAAGGGCCGACATGGATACTGGCCCTGCACCAGACCGCCGCACGCGGGCGGCGGGGCAGGGCCTGGTCCCATCCGGCGGGCAATTTTGCCGCCACGCTGGTGCTCCCCGGCCCGATGCCACCGGCAACGGCAGCCTTGCGGAGCTTTGTGGCCTCGCTCGCGCTGCATGATGCCTTTGCCGATGCGACGGGGCGGCCCGGCAGCTTTGCGCTGAAATGGCCCAATGATGTGTTGCTGAACGGCGGCAAGGTGGCGGGGATGCTGCTGGAAACGCTGGGTCCGCACGGCACGGCGCTGTCCATCGGGATCGGTGTCAATTTGGCCCAAGCCCCGGATGCGGGCGCGCTGGAGGCGGGGGCGGTGCGCCCTGTGTCCCTGCTGTCGGAAACCGGCGCCTCGGTCAGCCCTGCGGACTTCCTCGACCTGCTGGCGGTGGCCTATGCCCGCCACGAGGCGCAGTTCATCGCCTACGGGTTTGCGCCGATCCGCGCCGCATGGCTGGCCCGTGCCGCCCGTCTGGGCGAGGTGATCACCGCACGTCTTCCCGCCGAGGAGATCACGGGCCGTTTCGACACGGTGGACGAGCAGGGGCAACTTGTCCTATCAACGCCGCAAGGGCTGCGCCGCATTGCTGCGGCCGATGTCTATTTCTGAGGATCGCCGTCATGCTACTGGCCATCGATACCGGCAACACAAACACGGTTTTCTCGATCTGGGACGGCACGGATATTTTGTGCACGCTGCGGACCTCAACAGAGCATCAGCGCACGGCGGATCAATATTACGTCTGGCTTAGCGCGCTGCTGAACCATCATAATATCCCGATGGATATCAACGCGGTCATCATCTCCTCCACGGTGCCGCGTGTGGTCTTCAATCTGCGGGTTCTGGCGGATCGCTATTTCAACTGCCGCCCGCTTGTGGTGGGCAAGCCGGAATGCCTTTTGCCGACGGCTCCGCGCGTGGACGAGGGCACGGCGGTGGGGCCGGATCGTCTGGTCAACACCGCCGGTGCCTATGACCGCTACGGCGGCGATCTGATCGTGGTGGATTTCGGCACGGCCACGACCTTTGACGTGGTGGCCCATGACGGGGCTTATGTCGGCGGTGTGATCGCGCCCGGCGTGAACCTGTCGCTGCAAGCCCTGCACGAGGCCGCAGCGGCGTTGCCGCATGTGGATGTGACCAAACCCGCCCGCGTGATCGGCACCAATACGGTGGCCTGTATGCAATCGGGCGTGTTCTGGGGCTATGTCGGGCTGGTGCGCGGCATTTGCGACCAGATCAAAGCGGAATACGAGCGCCCCATGCGCGTGATATCAACGGGCGGACTGGCCCCGCTGTTCGGACAGGGCGATACACTGTTCGACCAATTCGATGAAACGCTGACGATCCATGGCCTGACGGTCATTCATCAGTATAACAAGGACCAAGGTAACTTATGAGCAGCAACAGATTGATCTACCTTCCCCTCGGCGGTGCCGGGGAGATTGGTATGAATTGCTATGTCTACGGATATGGCGCCAAGGACAAAGAGCGGCTGATCGTTGTCGATATCGGCGTGGCCTTCCCCGATATGGACGGCACGCCGGGCGTGGATCTGATCCTGCCCGATATCGCATGGCTGGAAGAGCGCAAGAACCAGATCGAGGCGGTGTTCATCACCCATGCCCATGAGGACCACGTGGGCGCTATCGGCCACCTGTTCGAGCGTCTGGGCCAGCCCAAGGTCTATGCCCGCGCCTTCACCTCGAATATCGCGCGCGGCAAGCTGGCGGAATACGGCTATTCCGACAAGGTGGTCTCGACCGTCTCGAAATGGCCCCAGACGGTGACGGCTGGCCCGTTCACCGTGGGGTTCCTGCCGATCTCGCATTCGATCCCCGAAAGCTCCGCCATGGTGATCGACACGCCCGAGGGCCGCGTGATCCATACCGGCGATTTCAAGATCGACCATGATCCGCATGTCGGAGAGCCGTTCGATCCCGATCTCTGGGCCGAGGTTTCGGCGGGCGGCGTCAAGGCGCTGATCTGCGACAGCACCAACATCTTCAACCAGCACGAGGGGCGTTCCGAATCCAGTGTCGGTCCGGCCATCGAGGATCTGGTGCGCGGGCAAAAGGGCATGGTTGTCGCCACGACCTTCGCCAGCAACGTGGCGCGGGTCAAAACGCTGGCCGACGCCGGTGTGCGGGCAGGGCGGTCGATCTGCCTGATGGGCCGCGCGATGCGCCGCATGATCGAGGCGTCGATCGAGACCGGCGTGCTGAGCGATTTCCCCCGCGTGATCAGCCCCGAGGATATAAAATCGCTGCCGCGCGACAATGTCATGCTGCTGGTCACCGGATCGCAGGGTGAACGCCGCGCCGCCAGCGCGCAGCTTGCAAATGGCAAATATCAGGGGATCACGCTGAAAGAGGGTGATCTGTTCCTGTTCTCCTCCAAGACCATTCCCGGCAACGAGAAGGGCGTTATCCGCATCATCAACCAGTTCAGCGAAATGGGCGTGGATGTGGTGGATGACAGCAACGGAAAGTATCACGTCTCCGGACATGCCAACCGCCCCGATATCGAATTCGTGCAAAAGCTGGTGAAACCGCAGATCGTGATCCCGATGCACGGCGAACATCGCCACCTGCGCGAGATGGTCAAGGTGGCCAAGGGCAACCGCTTCCAGTCGATCCTAGCCACCAACGGGATGATCGTGAACCTCAGCGGCAACGAACCTGCCGTGGCGGGCTATGTCGAGACGGGGCGCACCTATCTGGACGGCAGCGCGCAGGTCGGCGCGCTGGACGGGGTTGTGCGCGACCGGATCCGCATGGCCCTGAACGGGCATGTCACGGTCACGCTGATCCTTGACGACGAGAACGAGCCTTTGGGCGAGCCGTGGTGCGAGATCATGGGGCTGGCCACAACGGGCCGGTCGCGCGCGCCGCTGGTCGATGTGCTGGAGGCGGATCTGGACCAGTTCATCAACCGCGCGGCTGACAATACGATGGCCGATGACGACAAGCTGGAGCAGGCCTTGAAAAAGGTGGTGCGCCAGACCGCGCTGGACGAGATCGGCAAGAAGCCCGAGGTGACCGTGGTCATCAGCCGCCTGAGCGCCTGATCCTTTTTACGCCCGCGTCGGACCTAGTCGATGGCGCGGGCGAAGACCTGACGAAAGAACGCCTCGCGCGCGGGCTGGTCCATCTCCTGCACGTTATGCATCCGGCCCGACAGGAGCAGCGAGGCGAAGCCGTGCACCATGCTCCAGCTGGCCATGACATCGGCCATGGCGGCGGTATCCTCATAGGGCGAGACGCCGCGCAGCCGCGCGATATCCTGCGCGAGATGGTCGAAGGCTGCCGTGGCTGCCGCCTCCAGCGCGGGGTCGCAGACATCCATCTTGTCCGACCCGAACATCAGCTTGAACAAGGCCGGTGATGCGATGGTGAAATCCAGATAGCCCAGACCGGAGGCGACCAGCAGGTCGCCGGCATCCTGCGTCTGACAGGCGTTCTGGCGCGCTTGCATCGCCGCCAGAAACTGGCGGAACCCTTGCGTGGCCAGTGCAACCAGCAAGCCCTGCGTATCGCCGAAATGATGCGCCGGTGCCGAGTGGCTGACACCCACCTCCCGCGCGACGCGGCGCAGGGAAAACCCCTCCATACCGGTTTCGGCCAAGACGGATTCGCCTGCCGCCAGCAGGGCAGCGCGCAGATCGCCGTGGTGGTAGCTGTGTTTTTCCACTGTCATAACGGGATGTTAACACTTCATCTGGACAGTGTCAAATTTGTCTTGACACTGTCCAGTTAAGGCAGGCATCCTTGAATTTGTCACTGTCCAGATGGAGCGTAGGATGACACCCGACAGTCTTTTCCAACTCGCCAGCCCCTTGGCCATGGTCGGCTGGCTCTGTCTTGCGCTGTCACCGCTGGCGCCTAGATGGGCGGACCGCATCGGGGGATTTGCCATTCCGGTGCTGTTGTCGGTGCTTTATGCGGCTGTGATCCTTGGTTTCTGGTGGCAGGGGCAGGGCGGGTTCGACAGCCTTGGCAATGTCATGCTGCTGCTGTCCGATCCATGGATGGCGCTGGCGGGTTGGGTGCATTTTCTGGCCTTCGATCTGTTCATCGGGGGCTGGATTGTCCGCCAAGCCCGCAGCGAAGGGATCACCCATCTGCTGGTGCTGCCCTGTCTGCTGCTGACCTTCCTGTTCGGCCCTGTCGGGCTGCTGCTGTTCCTTGCCATCGTGGCCACCCGCCGCGTGCTGCACCCCCACCGGATCGAGACCTGACATGAGCGATGCCACCATCTTCACGCCGATACGAAGCCGGATTGCGGCACGCCGCCTGATGCCCGCGCTCTTCGCGGCGGAACCGCGCTTTGCCGCTTTGGGGCTGCTTTTGGCCTTCAGCATGATCCCCACCACGCTGGCGCTGGTGCTTGATCCGCGGCTGTTTCAGGCGGAGGCGGTCTGGCTCAAGCCGTTGAAATTCCAGCTTTCGTTGACAGTCTATCTGCTCAGCCTCGCCTATTTCGCCCGCTTCCTGCCAAGCGCGTTTCTGGAACGGCGCAGCTACCGCGCGTTCTCGATCATAGTGGTGCTTTTCGTGCTGGCCGAGATGGTGTGGATCGGCGGTGCGGCAATGTTCGGCATCGCCTCCCATTACAATGCGGCGCATCCGCTGATGGCGCAGATCTACGGGCTGATGGGGCTGTTGGCCGTGATCCTGACCTCTGCCTCTCTGGTCTACGGCGCCGTCATCTGGCGTGATCCGCGCGGACTGCCGGATGGGGCGCTGCGGCTTTCCGTGGCGCTGGGGCTGGTGCTGACCTTTGTGCTGACCGTGATCGTGGCAGGCTATATGGCGTCGCAGACGGGCCGTTTGGTCGGTGTGCCGCAGACAGGTGCGCGGGTGCCGTTGATGGGATGGTCGCGCGAGGTGGGCGATCTGCGCCTTTCGCACTTCCTTGCGACCCATGCGATGCATGTGTTGCCGCTGGCAGGATTGCTGGCGGTGCGCAGCCTTTCGGCGGGGACGGCGCTGCGGGTGGTGGGGGTGGTGTCCGCTGCCTTCGTGCTGGTCACGGTGGCAAGCTTTGTGATGGCGATCCTCGGCCTGCCGGTCTTTCCGGTGTAACTACGGCCCTGCCAAAAGAAAAACCCGCGCCGGATGAGTGACGCGGGTTTGTTTTTACGCAGAATGCGGGATCAGGACGTGCGCCGGTCGCCGAAGCTGAGCGCGATGAAGCTGGGCATGTGGTCGCCCATGCCCACAACCTTGGGGCCGTTGTCGCGCCCGTTATTGCTGTTCTGATCGTGGCGCGGCCGGTCGCGGTTGTCATCGCGGCGCTCGCTTGCGCGATTGTCCGTTCTCGGCTCCTGACCGCTCGTCTGACGATTGTCAGACCTGCGAGACTGTGGCCGTTCGCTCTGTGACCGGTCGTTTGGTGTCTGCTCGCCCTGAGGTTGCTGCGGCTGTGCGGCCTCGGCTGGCTGGGCAGGTTCCGCTTGCGGTGCCCCGGCTGGTGCATCGGCGTTCTCAAGCTCCACGATCGGGGCAACCTCGTCACCGACGGGTGTCTTGGGCGCGGATTTGCCGCCCGAACGGCTGCGTGATGACCTTGTGCGGCTGCGCGGGTTTGCAGGCTTTTCGGCGCTTTCCGCGCTGTCGTTGCTTTCGGGAATAACCACACCGTCCAACGGATTGGCAAGGCGCGGGATCTCTGTCTGCAGCAGGCGCTCGACATCGGCGAAGTTCTTGTCGTCCCGCGGCGTGCACAGCATGATCGTGGTGCCAAGCTTGCCCGCACGGCCCGTCCGGCCGATCCGGTGGACATAATCCTCTGCGTGGCTGGGCACATCGAAGTTGAACACATGGCTCACATTCGGGATGTCCAGACCGCGCGCCGCCACATCCGAGGCGACCAGAAAACGCAATGTACCATCGCGGAACCCGTCCAATGTGCGGGTGCGCTGCGACTGCTCCAGATCACCATGGATCGGAGCGGCATCATAGCCGTATTTCATCAGCGACTTGGCCACCACATCCACATCCGTCTTGCGGTTGCAGAAGATGATCGCGTTACGGCATTTCTCGCCTTCGCTGTCGATCAGCGCGCGCAGAAGCTGGCGCTTCTCGCTGGCTTCCTTGTCCTTGCGGCTGCCTTTAAACATGACCACGCCCTGCGTGATCGTGGCCGAGGCGCTGGACTGGCGCGCCACTTCGACCCGCTCGGGGGCGGAAAGGAAGGTATTGGTGATCCGCTCGATCTCGGGCGCCATCGTGGCGCTGAAGAACAGAGTCTGGCGGGTAAAGGGCGTCAGGCTGAAAATCCGCTCGATATCGGGGATGAAGCCCATGTCCAGCATGCGGTCGGCCTCGTCCACCACCATGATCTGCACGCCGGTCAGCAGCAGCTTGCCACGCTCGAAATGGTCGAGCAGGCGGCCCGGTGTCGCGATCAGCACGTCCACGCCGCGATCAATCAGCTGGTCCTGTTCCTTGAACGAAACGCCGCCGATCAGCAGCGCCTTGGTCAGCTTGTGATACTTTGTATAGGTATCGAAGTTCTCGGCGACCTGCGCGGCAAGCTCGCGTGTCGGGCAAAGCACCAACGAGCGCGGCATGCGCGCGCGCGCGCGGCCTTTGGCCAGCAGCGTTATCATCGGCAGGGTGAAGCTGGCTGTCTTGCCGGTTCCTGTCTGGGCAATTCCCAGCACATCGCGGCCTTCCAGCGCAGGCGGAATCGCCCCTGCCTGAATGGGAGTGGGCGTTTCGTACCCGGCATCCTCGATTGCTTTGAGGACTTTCGGGTCGAGTTTGAGATCAGAGAATTTTATCATGTGTATCCGTTGTTCACGGACACGTCACGGCCCGTTGCGTCTGATGGAAATCGGACCCCTGTGGCCCCGTGGTTATCCACAAATGTGATCCCCGCGCAGGAAATAGCGCAAAGCGTGGCTGGGGTCAATGAGAGCGGGTTCAAGGGGCTTTTTCGTCATGTCCGGCCTGTGGGAAATGCCGCGCCACGGCGGCGGCAAGATCCAGCGCCGGGCGACGCAGCAAACCCTCACCCTCCAGCGCGGCGAGATGGGCGGGGGTTGCGGTGCAGACCTGTTCGTAAAAATGGCGCAACCCGGCCTCGCCGTCGCGCTTGTGCAGGGGCTTGAACATCTCGTGCAGGGTGAGACCCCCCGTTTCCGGCGCACGGTTTGGCTTGAGCTCGGCACGGTAGCTGCCTTTTTCGAGGCGGTAGTGGAACGCGGCCAGAAAGGCTTCCCAGCTTTTGGCGTGGCAGTGCAGCAATTCGGTTTCGGTCAGTTCGACCTGTCCGGGGTTCTGCGCGGGATTTTGCCCCGACCCGACAAAGACATTGTGGATATTCGCCTTGAGATCGGGAATGCCCGTCCGATAGAGCACCTTGCCCGCGACATGGCTCAGAAAACCGCCATTCAGATGCGCGCCGTAATCGGGATAGAGCGCCTCTGTCTGTTGCTGGCGCGTGGCGCGGTCTTGCGCGCAGGCTTTGGCGTACAGGGGCTGATCCGCGCTGACGGGGGCCAGTGCCTCGACCGGGCGGACCCGCGCACACAGGCAAGCGGCGGGCAGGTCGGCCAGTTGCTCCGCCAAGGGGCGGGCGGGGCAGAGGAACTCGTCCACATCGATATGGGCCAGCCAGTCCACATCACCCGCCCTGCCATAGGCATGGCGCGCATTCTCGAACTGGCGCGACTGGTGCTTGACGCGCCGCTTCATTCCCAGCCCGCGCCAATAGGCGTCATCCGTCAGAACGGGGCGCAGCTTGGGATGGGCCTTGAGGATGTCGAAGCCTGTCCGGTTGTCATCGTCGACATAGATGAAAATGCGGTGCGCGCCGAGATCAAGGTGATGCGCCGCAAATTCCAGCAGCGCGCGCACGGGGGCCTTGATCGTCGAAACGATGCCCCATTTCACTTTATGTTTCACAGGAGGTTTCACGCATAAACCTATGGCAATGAACCGAATACGCGCAACACTTTGGCGTCAAGATCAAGAGGTGCGTGCAGCAGCATCCCATGCGCCTCAAGGGCGGCGGTTAGCGTGTCTGTCCCCTCGCATACTTCGCGAAAAAACCCGCGCAGGCCGTCCTCGCCATTCTCCGATTGCAGCAGCGCGAAAATATCATTCAGGTTGAGGGCGGTCGCGTCGGTCTTGCGATAGGAGCCCTCGCGCAGGCGGAAATCCATACGCGCGCGAAAAGTCTCCCAGTCCGGTGCGTGGGCATGGCCAAGGTAGAGGCCGGGCACATCCATGCGGTTGCTGGCGGGCCGCCCGTTCTGCAACAGGGCATGCAACCCGAAACGCAGGCCCGGAATGCCGCAGCGGGCAACCAGTTTGCCTTCGAGATGGCTGATGAAGCCGCCGCGCAGATAGGCCCCGAAATTGGGATAGATGTCCTCCAACACCGCCTTGTCCCGTCCAGCCTGTCGCGGCGTCAGTTTGAAGCATGCCTGCGTACCGGCCAGCAATTCGGCGGGCGGCAGATGCAGGGCCGCGATATCGGCGGGCAGGGCGGCCAGATCGGCCTGCAGCTTGCGCGGGCTGAGGATGAACTCGTCCACGTCGATATGGGCCAGCCAGTCCAGATCGGCGCGGTGATAGGTCTGCGTCGCGATCCAAGCCTGCCGCAGCTGATGCGTTGTCATACGCGGCTTTTTCTGCGTGGCCCACCATGCGTCATCACAGGTGACAAGCTCGATACGCGGATGGCCCGACAAAAACGCCTCCGCCTCCGGCTGCGAGGCGTCCAGATGCAGATAGAGCCTGTGCGCGCCCAGTTCGAGGTGATGTGCCGCAAAGCGCGCGATTTCCGGCAAGGGCGCCCTGATCAGCGACACGGTGCCCCAGCGCAGCGTGTCGGGGTCTGTTTTGACCACGCTGGCGGGCACGGGAATGGCGCGGGCTGCCGCATCAAGGCCACGCTTGGACCTTGCGCCACTGTCCTTTTGCGTCTTTTCGCGTTGCCGACGCATCAGCCGCAAACGACGGAATACCGTGCGATCATCGCTGATCAGCATCTCCAGCAGGTGTCGGGCAAGGGGTGCGATCACCGGATCGGTCTCCGCATCCTGCCAAAGACGACCCAGCAAGTTCACATCCAGACCGCCGCCGCCAAGGGCATAGGCATCCATCTGCAAGGCCAGTACCTGAGGCTTGCGCCGCGCCCATTCATGGGGCTGATCAGGGGCCGCGCCGGAATAGAGCCGCTCGGTCTCGTAGAGTTTCATCATCCCGAACATCAGGCTGAGCGACTGGCCCAGCCGCCGCTGCACCTCTGTCGCGCCGTGATCGCCGAACGTGGTGATCGCAGAGACCAGCCAGCGGGCGTCAAGATGGTCGATCAGCCATGCGGCTTCCTCGGCCCAGAGCCGCTGGAACAGGACGCTTGTGTGGTCTGGCGCGCTGCGGCGGCGCAGATGCGCGACCAGCATGCCGTGCAACAGCAGCAAATCGGGCTGCCCCGCAAATTCCTGCGACAACTCGCGCAATTTGCGCGCGTAGGTGGAATTTGATCCATCGACCGAGGGCGCACCGCCATCGATGCAAGACAGTTTGAGCGGGCCGAAATCCACATCCGGCGGTGGTAGCGCCTCGTCATCCTGATAAGTCAGCGGGTCGCGCCGCCCTTCCATCTGGGTCACAATGGCGGCAAATCCGCCGGGATAGCTGGGGGCACTGGTCTCACGCATGGGCACAGGATGCGCGGGCGATCCCGTGTGGCGCAAGCGTCCGCTGGTGCCCGCCGCGCAAAAACTCCGCCGCTGCGTCATGGCTGCACAGCCTGCGCGCGCGCCCGTGCGACAGGCCGTGCAACAGGCGGCGCTGGCCGCCCCGCATCAGACCATCATTTCCTTGGTCGCGGTCAGTTTGATCTCGGGATAATCCCGCTCGACACGGTCGATATCCCATTGCAGCCGCGTCAGGTAGACAATGTCGCCATCATTGTCATGCGCGATATGCTGTTTGTTGACATTCACAAATTTATCAACAGCTTGGCGGTCGCCTTTCACCCAGCGGGCCGAGGTGAACTGCGATTGTTCGAACCGCACCGGCAGGCCGTATTCCAACTCGATCCGGCTGGCCAGCACCTCGAACTGCAGCGCGCCCACGACACCCACAATAAAGCCCGAGCCGAAAGCGGGCTTGAAGACCTTTGCAGCACCTTCCTCGGCAAACTGCATGAGCGCTTTTTCCAGATGCTTGGCCTTCATCGGGTCGCCCGCACGGCAGGTCTGCAACAATTCCGGTGCGAAGGACGGGATTCCCGTGACGCGCAGCGCCTCTCCCTCGGTCAGCGTATCGCCGATCCGCAACTGGCCATGGTTTGGGATGCCGATGATATCGCCCGCCCAGGCCTCCTCGGCCAGTTCGCGGTCCGAGGCCAGAAACATCACCGGGTTCGAGACCGTCATCGGTTTCTTGCTGCGGACATGCGTCAGCTTCATGCCGCGCTCGAAATGCCCCGAGGCCAGACGCACAAAGGCGACACGGTCCCGATGCTTGGGGTCCATATTTGCCTGCACCTTGAAGACAAAGCCGGAAACCTTTGTTTCCTCAGGCAGAATCGCGCGCGGCTCGGCGCGTTGCGGCTGCGGCTCCGGCCCCAGCGTGCCGATTCCGTCCATCAGTTCCTTCACCCCGAACGAGTTGATCGCCGAGCCGAACCAGATCGGGGTCATACTGCCGTTCTGTACCGCCTTGATATCCAGCTTTGGCAGCAGTTCGCGCGCCATCTCGACCTCGTCGCGCAGTTTCGTCAGCAGGTCTGCGGGGATGTGCTTGTCGAGCAGAGGGTCGTCCAACCCGTTGATCTGGATGGATTCCGAGACCACGTTGCGATCCGCGCGGTCCATCAGTTCCAGCCGGTCGCGCAGCATGTCGTAGCAGCCCAGAAACTCGCGGCCGACGCCGATGGGCCAGCTTGCGGGCGTCACGTCAATGGCAAGGTTTTCCTGAATCTCGTCGATGATATCGAATGTATCGCGGCTTTCGCGATCCATCTTGTTGCAGAATGTCAGGATCGGCAGGTCGCGCAGGCGGCAGACCTCGAACAGCTTCTGCGTCTGGCTTTCGACACCCTTGGCCCCGTCGATCACCATCACGGCCGCATCCACCGCCGTCAGCGTGCGATAGGTGTCTTCCGAGAAATCGCTGTGGCCGGGTGTATCGACAAGATTGAACCGGAAGGATTTGAAATCGAACGACATGGCCGAGGCCGAGACGGAAATGCCGCGATCCTTCTCCATCTGCATGAAATCCGACCGGGTCCGCCGCGCCTCGCCCTTGGCGCGCACCTGTCCGGCCAACTGGATGGCCCCGCCGAACAGCAGGAACTTTTCGGTCAGCGTGGTCTTGCCAGCGTCGGGATGCGAGATGATCGCAAAGGTCCGGCGGCGGGCAATTTCGGGCGGCAAGGCGGGGCGGTTCGAGGGGATATCCAACATGCGCGCAGCATTAGGCCTGTGCTGCGGAAAAGGCAAGAAAATCGCTGGACGCATGAGGGCGGTAGCGGCGTGCAAACGTCGCGCCACAACCGACCCATCTCGCGGCCTAGCCCAGAGAGGCGCGGCGCAACAGGTCGGCCACGTTCGGCACGTCCAGAAGCTGTGCGTCGATCTCGAATACATCCAGCCCGACAGCATGGCGGGTGCCAAGCGTCGCGGCCAGTTTCTCTGCCAGCGCGTCCGGCAGAACCGGCTTTGTGCGCGGGTCCAGCAGCAGCGTTTCCGCAGCGATCCCCTCGGCATAGATGATCTGGTGGCGGTCGAAAAGGATCTGGAAATAATCCACAAAGCCACCCGGTTGGCGGTAGACGGTTGTGCCGTTGACCAGAAGCCGCGCGCGGACCAGCACCTCCGATCGGCCGGCGCCCAGAATATCGGCGCGCTGGTAGATGAACAGCCGGTGTTCGGGGCTGACGATCAGGTCATTGGCATTGTGCAACGTGCCTGCGGTGATCACGATCGGGGCCTGTTCGCCATGCGCCCGCGTTGTGTTGTGTCCGATCCAGCGGATCTCCTGCGGGCCTTCGTCGCGCGTGAGCACCCTGTCGCCAAGGCGCAGATCCTCGATCAGGCGCTGCTCGCCCGAGGCCATAGTGATGTGGGTGCCACGGGTGAAGGAGACGCAGGCGATCTCCGCCAGACGCGTGGCGGCACGCTCGGGATCAATGGTCACAAGCGAATAGCGTGTCTTGGGCGCGAGTGGCCCCAGCGGCATCGCATGGATTTCCGCAACATCGCCCGCCTCGTCGACCTCGACCAGCACCAGCATATCGCCGGTCTGGCCATCGGGTGACATGAAGGTCAGGCACGAATCCAGATGAATCAACGCCCCGGGCTGGCCCACGACTGAATCCTTGGAAACGCGGAACCTTGCCGGACCATCGGGATGCAATGAAAGATTCCTGAGCCGCGCGCCGCGGGTCAGGCTGTAGACATCATCGGGAACAAGATCCGTCGCGAAAGACAACGTATCGCCTGCATTCGCCCCCGAAACCGCCTCAAGAGCAGTGCCAGGCAGAACGGGAAGCGCGAAGGCCGTGCTTGGCAATGCGAGGGGCTTGCGGATATCCGTCATAAGATTGGGCCCTGGTCCTTGTTCACTCGTTAAATCCGGACCAGGTAGCGTTGAATTTCAGACCACTCCTGCCGACTGTACCGACACATATAGTGATATGATTATGTCATAACCGGGTCAACGACCGGGTCTTTTGCTGGCATCTCCCGGCAGGAGGGTGGTAGTCAAGGCGCTGAATCCGGCAAATTTGCCTAAAGGGAGGATGACATGGATCTTGGAATCAAGGGAAAGCGCGCGCTGGTCTGCGCGTCGAGCAAGGGGCTGGGTCTGGGCTGCGCCCGCGCTCTGGCCGAGGCCGGCGTCGATCTGGTGATGAACGCGCGCGGGCCTGACGCTCTGGAAGCGGCAGCGCAGGCGATCCGTGACGAATTCGGCGTCAAGGTCGAGACGGTCGCCGCCGATGTGACCACCGAGAACGGCCGTCAAGCTGTGCTGGAGGCTGGCCGCGACGTCGATATTCTTGTCACCAATGCTGGCGGCCCGCCCCCCGGCCTGTGGTCCGACTGGGAGCGTGACGATTTCATCCGTGCGCTGGATGCCAATATGCTCACCCCGATCGCGCTGATGAAAGCCCTGATGCCCGCGATGATGGAACGCGGCTGGGGGCGGGTGATCAACATCACCTCGCAATCCGTCAAGGCGCCGATCCCGCAGCTCGGCCTCAGCAATGCCGCGCGCACGGGCCTCACCGGCTATGTCGCAGGCACCGCCCGTCAGGTGGCCGCCAAGGGCGTCACGATCAACAACCTGCTGCCCGGCATCCATGCCACTGATCGCGCCGATGCGCTGGATGGCGGTGTGGCCAAGGCGCAGAACATCTCGCTGGACGAGGCGCGCAAGCGCCGTGCGGCCAGCCTTCCTGTGGGCCGCTACGGCACGGCCGAGGAATTCGGCGCGGCCTGCGCGTTCCTGTGTTCGACCCATGCCGGGTTCATCGTGGGGCAGAACATCCTGCTCGACGGCGGGGCCACGAACGCCACGATCTGATCCGGTTCGCAAGCCGGGGCTGCGGCCCGCCCGTTCTTCTTGCCGGAAATATCCGCGGGGGGTGAGGGGGGCGGCAGCCCCCCTTTTGACCGCGCGCAGGGCAGACAGGCTTGCAGCATGCGACCGCCCCTGCTAGAGCGCTTTCCGACTGTAATGATCGGAAATGTCTGTTTGACCCAGCCCAATCCCAAACCGGCGACTGCCATGCCTGCGCGCACCGCTGCGGCCCCCGTGCCACGGCTGGAAATCCGCAATCTGATGCGGCGCTTCGGCGGGGTGCCCGTGGTCGACGATGTTTCGCTGACCGTGATGCCGGGGCAGGTGACCTGCCTTCTCGGCCCCTCGGGCTGCGGCAAATCGACGACACTGCGGATGATTGCGGGGGTGGAGGTCCAGGATTCCGGCGAAATCTGGGTCGATGGTCAACTGATCTGCGACACTGTGTTCCGGATACCGCCCGAACGCCGCGCCATCGGGCTGATGTTTCAGGATTTCGCGCTGTTCCCGCATCTCAGCGTGGCCGACAACGTGGCTTTCGGCCTCAAAGGGCCGCGTGACGCGCGCCGGGCGCGGGTCGAGGAACTGCTCCAGCGGGTCGGTATGGCGCGTTTCATCGACGCCTATCCGCATTCGTTGTCGGGGGGGGAGCAGCAGCGCGTCGCGCTGGCCCGCGCCCTGGCGCCCCGTCCACGGATCATGCTGATGGACGAGCCGTTCTCGGGGCTGGACAACCGCCTGCGTGACGATATCCGCGACCAGACACTGGAAATCCTCAAGCAGGAGGATGCGGCCGTGCTGCTGGTCACGCACGAGCCGGACGAGGCCATGCGGATGGCCGACGAGATTGCCCTGATGCGGGCCGGACGGATCGTGCAGCGCGGCGCGCCCTACAATATCTACAATGCGCCCAAAGACCGCCAGTCGGTTGCGTTCTTCAGTGATGTCAACGTGATACGCGGCGTTGTTCAGGGGGCGCTGACCGATACGCCGTTCGGGCAGTTTCTGGCGCCCGGCGTGCCGGACGGTGCCGAGGTGGAGATCGTCATCCGCCCGCAGCATATCAAGATCGACCTTGATCGCGGCGGACGCGGCCCCAATCCGACCGCGCAGGACGGTGTCGCCGCGCGCGGCGAGGTGGTGCGTGCGCGCTTCATGGGCAGTGAAAGCCTTGTCGAGTTCCGCATGGATCACGACGGCTCGATCCTGAAGGCGACGGTGCCCAATGTGTTCCTGCCCAGCCCCGGCAAGGCGCTCTGGCTGATGATCCGGCGGGACCGCTGTTTCGTGTTTCCTGTGCGCTGATCGTCTCGGGTTGACCTTGCTGCGGCGGCGGGTGCCTCCGGCGGGGATATTTCGGGCAAGAAGAAACGCGCGCTTTTGTCAGGCTGTCACGGGCGCGCCGATATCCTAGGCTGTCATGTAGAAAAACCCCTGTCTGGCGCTGTATTGGTTCTTCCAACCGGCGCTGATCGTCATTAGATGTGGGTGGTGAAGGTGCAGGGCGGCCGCGCGGCCCCCGTTGAGGCGCCAAGCAAGGGAGAATTGCAATGCTGAACAATATCGGACTTCCGGGTCTTCTGCTGATCGCGGTGGTCGTGCTTGTGCTTTTCGGGCGCGGCAAGATCAGTTCGTTGATGGGCGAGGTCGGCAAGGGCATCACCGCCTTCAAGCGCGGTGTGAGCGACAGCACCAAAGAGTTGGAAGACGGCACGGAAGAGACCACCGTCAAGGACGTCTCGCCGGACAAAGAGAAAGACAAGGTCTGATCCATGTTCGATATGGGCTGGACCGAGCTTTTGCTCATCGGCATCGTGGCCCTGATCGTTGTGGGCCCCAAGGAATTGCCGATGCTGTTCCGCAATGTCGGGCGGTTTGTCGGCAAGGCGCGGGGCATGGCGCGGGAATTCAGCCGGGCGATGGAAGATGCCGCTGACGAATCCGGTGTGCGCGATGTGGCCAAAAGCCTGAAATCCGTTGCCGACCCCAAGAAGATGGGCCTGGACAAGATCCGCGAAGCAACGGACGAGTTCAAATCATGGAAACCGGGGTCGGAGACCGCCAAGCTGGCGCAGGACCGCGCCGAGGCTGCTGCAAAGCTGCGTGCACAGACCACGGACAAGGCGCTGAGCGCGAAATCCGCCGAGGTCAAGGCAGAGGTTGCGAGAGCCGCCGATGCAAGCCCTGCCGCATCCGCACCCAAATCCGCATCCGCGCCTGCCGCAAAGCCCAAGTCTGCCGCTGCCAAAAGCGCTCCCGAGGCGAAACCCGCGGCAAAAGCCGCAAAGCCCGCCAGCGGTTCCGGAATGACGGGTGCCGCCAAGGCTGCGCCGCCCTCCGGTGCAAAGAAAGCGGCGACCGGGAAGGCTCCGGCCAAGAAAACCCCGACCAAAAAAGCCCCGGCCAAGAAATCCGCCGATCCTCAGGCGCAAGAGTAGATCATGACCAAACAAGACGAGATCGACGACAGCAGCGCCCCGCTGATCGAGCATCTGGCGGAACTGCGTAACAGGCTGATCCACTCGATTGTCGCATTCATCATCGCAATGGTGATCTGCTTTACCGTCTGGAATCCGATCTTCAACTTCCTGACCCATCCGCTCTGTACCGCCCTGGCCGAACGGGGCCACGCGGATTGCGGCCTGATCCTGATCCGCCTTCAGGAGGGGTTCTTCGTCGCGATCTCGATCTCGCTGATGGGCGGGCTGATGCTGTCCTTTCCCTATATCGCCTTTCAGATGTGGCGTTTCGTGGCACCCGGCCTTTACAAGAACGAGAAGGGCGCGTTTTTACCGTTCCTTCTGGCCTCGCCTTTCATGTTCTTTCTGGGGGCGGCCTTTGCCTTTTATGTTGTCACGCCGCTGGCCTTTGATTTCTTCCTCGGGTTCCAGCAGCCAGGAGCGATTTTCACCGAAGGTGCGCCGACGGGGAACGCCGTCGCCGGGATCGCCTTTCAAGGCTCCGCGCAGGAATATCTGAGCCTGACGATCAAGTTCATCGTGGCCTTCGGCCTGTGCTTCCAGCTTCCGGTTCTGCTGACACTGCTGGGCAAGGCCGGGCTGGTCAGCTCCGAAGGGCTGGGCAATGTCCGCAAATATGCGGTGGTGGCCATTTTGATTCTGGCGGCCCTTGTGACGCCTCCCGATGTGATCACGCAGGTGATCCTGTTCGTTGTGGTCTACGGCCTTTACGAGGTGTCGATCCTTCTGGTGCGCCGCGTCGAGACCAAGCGCGAGGAGAAGCTGCGCGCGGAGGGGTATTACGACGACGAGGAAGCGTTCGACGAGTCCGTGATGGACGAGTTCGACGAGGATCCGGCAAGCGGGACCGATACCGAGGACAAGAACACGTGACGGCAAAGACCCTGAAACGGATCGCGGAGGCGCTGGAGCGTCTGGCACCACCCTCCCGTATCACCCCCGATTTCGACGCGGCCAAGGCCTTTGTCTGGCATGTCGAGCCGGAGCGGCTGGAGCCTGTGGCACATGTGGCGGGGGTGGCGTTGCGCCTGCTGGTGGGGGTGGATCGTTCGCGCGATACGCTGTTGGAGAACACGCTGCAATTCGCGCACGGCCTGCCTGCGAACAACGCTCTGCTCTGGGGGGCGCGCGGCATGGGCAAGTCCAGTCTGGTCAAGGCGGTCCATGCCGAGGTCATGGCGCAGGGCCTGCCGCTGAAACTCGTGGAATTGCAGCGCGAGGATCTGCCCTCGGTGGCGCGCCTGCTCAACCTGTTGCGCGCAAGGCCGGAACGCTTCTTGCTGTTTTGCGATGATCTGTCCTTCAGTCATGATGACCAGCATTACAAATCGCTCAAGGCGGTGCTGGATGGCGGGATCGAGGGGCGGCCCGAGAATGTGATCTTCTATGCCACCTCGAACCGCCGCCATCTGATGCCGCGCGACATGATCGAGAACGAGCGCTCCAGCGCCATCAGCCCCTCCGAGGCGGTGGAGGAGAAGGTATCGCTGTCAGACAGATTCGGGCTGTGGCTGGGCTTTCACGCCTGCGATCAGGACCAGTTTCTGGCGATGATCGACGGCTATTGCGCCGCCTACGGGATCAGCATCCCGCAAGAGCGGCTGCGCGCCGAGGCAATTGAATGGCAGGCTACGCGCGGCTCCCGTTCCGGCCGTGTGGCATGGCAATTCGTCACCGATCTGGCAGGCCGTGAAGGTGTCAACCTCCCGGGCTGAGGCTGACACGTTCCCGCAAAGTGTGAGACCGCCCGCTTTAGCGCGGTGCGAGGTAGGGTGTCGGATCGACGCTGTCAAAGCCCTTGCGGACCTCGAAATGCAGGTAGTTCGACGAGCCGGAGCGGATCTGCGCGATCTTCTGGCCGCGCGTGACCTTGTCATCCTTCTTGACGACAGCCCCTTCCACATTCGCATAGACCGTCAGCAGATTGTCGGGATGCCGGATCACGATGATCGGGATCTGGTCCGCGCTGGCGGTGATCGCGGCGACGGTGCCCGCTTCGGCGGCGACGATGGCCGTGCCGGAGGGGGCCTGTATGTCCAGACCGTCATTGCGGCCTTTCTGGTAGTCGCGGATGATCGTGCCCTGCACCGGGGTGGCCAGTTGCGCGCTGCGCGTGGGTGCGGTCTGGCTGGCGCCGAGGTCGGGGGCCGTGGTTGGAGGCGCCGGTGCTGCGGCGGGCGCGGGCGTCTCGCGGGGCAGCGGTGTGGCGGCAGAGGGCGGTGTCGGCGTCGGCGAGCCTACGCCGGGGGCGCTGACGGCTGCTGTGGTCGCGATGGGGCGTTGCGGCGCTTCGGTATCTGGGACCGGAATCAGCAGATACTGGCCTTCACGGATCGTGTAATCCGCGCCCAGCCCGTTCCATTCGGCCAGCGAGCGCACTGACACGTTGTAGAGCCGCGAGACGGTGAATGCGGTCTCGCCGCGCTGTACGCGGTGGCGGGTCGGCTCCATGCCGGTTTGCGCGCGCGGTACTGTTGCGGGGGCAGAGGCTGCTGCGGGTGTTGCACCGCCGGTCAGCGGGGGCAGGGTGGTCGTGCTGACCGCGCTTGGGCCGGAGCGGTCGATGGCGCTGCTGGCCATGGAGGTGATGTCGGTGCCGACTGCACCCGTGGCGGGCGAGGGTTCGGCCACACGCCCCGGCAATGCCAGCACCTCGTCCGGGCGCAGGGGATCGGCGGGACGCATGCCGTTGAAACGGGCCAATTCCTCGGGATCGACACCGATGCGGGAGGCCACATCCGTGACGCTGTCACCGCGACGGGCCACAGCCACCTGATAGTTGGGATAGGAAATCACGCCGCGCGCATCCGGTGTGGGCCGGTTGGCGACGGGCTGGCGCGCGGCTTCGGCGGTGTCCAGCGTATTGCCGAAATTGCCGCGCATGTCGAAATCCAGCGGTCTGTCGCAGGCGGCGAGCAGGCCGAGGGCCGTTCCCGTCAGCAACAGGCGGCGCAGGGTGTTGCCAAGCCGGAACTGTCCTTGATCATGTGCAAGGCAGGCGGCGGGACGGCTCTGTTGGGTCATCTCGATTTCCTCTGTCCTGCCCCTTGCGACGGGGCCTGGTTGTTTTGTGTCATACCGGCGATTGCATCACACCGGGGCCGTCAGGCGCAGGGGCGGTCAGTCACGACCCAGCCCTTCCACCAACGGCACAAACCGTACCGGACGCAACTCGTCATACTCAAATCCGGTCTCGTGACGGGTCACGCGGATCAGGCTTTGTACCGTATCGGACTGGCCGACAGGCAATACCATGATACCCCCGATTTTCAACTGGGCCAAGAGGGGGCCGGGCGGGTCTTCGGCGGCAGCGGTCACAAGTATGCGGTCAAACGGGGCCTGATCGGGCAGACCAAAGCTGCCATCGGCGGTAAAGGCGGTGACATTGCTGAGTTGCAGCGTCTCGAAAATCTGCCGCGCCTCGCGCACCAGACGGCGGTGACGGTCCACCGTATAGACGCGCCGTGCCAGTTGCGACAGGATCGCGGCCTGATAGCCGGAACCGGTACCTACCTCCAGCACGGTATCGCGCGACGAAATGGCAAGGGCCTGCGTCATAAGCCCGACCACAGAGGGCTGGCTGATGGTCTGGCCACATGCAATGGGCAGCGGCATGTCCTCATAGGCGCGATTGGCGAACAGACCGCGGATGAAAGGGCCACGGTCGATCTTTTCCATTGCCGTCAGCACACGGCTGTCCGTCACCCCCTTGGAGCGCAGGGTGTAGAGGAACTGCATCTTGCGTTCCGCCTCGTCGGTCATTCGATCCCTTTCAACCCGTCCAGAAGATCATGCGCCGTCAGATCGGCGCGCATCGGGGTGACCGAGATATAGCCCTCCAGATTCACCGCGGCATCCGTATCCGGCAGCGTCGGCACATGCTGCTCGCCGCCCTTGATCCACAGAAAACGCCGCCCCGAGGGCGACAGATGCGGCTCGACCGAAAAGCGCGTATTGCGCCGGAAGCCCTGCGGCACAACACGCGATCCGCGCACATCCTTGGCCGGCACCGGCGGAAAGTTGATGTTGTAGAAGGTGCGGTAATCCGCGTTGTCCTGCGGTGTCGCCTCCAGCAGCTTGCGGATCAGAGAGGCTGCGTGCACGCCCGCCGCCTCGAACGGATCGGGGGCTGCAAAGTTCGACGGCCCGAGATATTGCGACAGCGCCATCGCGGGGATGCCTTGCAAGGCCCCCTCCATCGCGCCGCCCAGCGTGCCGGAGTAAAGCGCGTTCTCGGCGGAATTGTTGCCGCGGTTGACACCGGAGAGGATCAGATCGGGGCGCGTGCCGTCCATCACGTCATGAATGCCCGCAAGGACGCAATCGGCGGGGCTGCCTTCGGCGGCGAAACGGCGCTCGCCCAGCTTGGCGATCATCATCGGATGGGTATAGCTGATGCAATGGGCCACACCGGATTGCTCGAAGGCAGGCGCGACGACCCAGACCTCGCCATCGGCACCGGCAAGATCGTTGGCGATCTGTTCCAGCACGGCCAGCCCCGGCGCATTGATCCCGTCATCATTGGTAATGAGAATACGCATATCTGCCCCAATCCGCCTTTTTTTATGGTGTAGAGGAGCAAGGCGGCAGGGGCAAGCAGACAGGCCCGCCTTCACTGTTCTGCAAATACTCAATCCGCGTTTTGCCACAGGAACGCCCTGCGCCTGAAGAGAGGTGGAATGAGTATTTGCAGAACGATGAAGGTGGCGCGGCAGTTTAGCCCAGCAAGGCCAGCAGGCGTGCCGCCTCGTCACGTGGATGCGCCAGCGGGGCGCGGTCCTCGCCGGGGAAAAAGCGCGCGCGGGTGGCGGTGTGCATCGGTGCGGGGGTCAGAACATGCACTTTCGGGCCTGTCTTGACGGTTTCAGCCGCCCAGCTTTGCGCCAATGCAATCTGTGCCGATTTGGTTGCACCGTAAGCGCCAAAGAACTTCTGACCCGCACGCGGATCGTCAAAGAACATAGCGGCCCCCTCCGATCCCAGCAGCGGGGCGATATAGGGGATCAACTGGCCGGTCGCGGTGACATTGCAGGCGACGGATTTGTCCCAGTCGCGCGCGTCGATGGTGCTGGCGGGCGAGAGCGGGGCGGCATGGACCGCTGTATGCACCCACAGATCCACCTTGCCCCAACGGTCATGGATCGAGCGGCAAAGCTGCGCCATCGCGTCCGGCTTGGTGATATCCATCGGGGCCAGCGTCGCCTGACCGCCTGCCGCCTTGATCCGGTCGTCGAGTTCTTCCAGCGCGCCCGTGGTGCGGGCGACCGCGACGATATGATGGGTCCGCGACAGGGCCTCGGCCAGGGCGGCACCCAGCCCGCGGGAGGCACCGGTGATCAGGGCGATTTTCTCGGACATCTCGGCTCTCCTTGCAGGCTGCATATGGAGGCGGTTTGCTGGACTGGGCCGCGAAGGTCAAGGGGGCAGGCTACCGCATCAGGGCATCGCCAGCCGTTGCGCCTCTCCGTTGAAGATCATGTGGATCATGCCGGGTTCAATCGCGGCGATTGTTGCCTTGCCAAGCGCGTCGCCCGGTCGCAGGTGCTGGATCTTGCCGTCCGATGTGCGGATCATGGCGCGTGAGGCTTTGCCTGCGACGACCGTGCCCACCAGGGTGATACCGTCCAGCGGCAGGCGCTCTGGCAGCGTTGCGGCTGCTTGTGTTTCGGCCGTGGCCGGCGTTGTCTCGTCTGTGCTGCTCATGGGGATCTTCCGTGCAGTCCGCGCCGAATCGGCGGGCATGGCATTGCTGTCTTGCGTGGGTACGTCATGGCCGTTTCGCATGTCGGGGCGGACAGGAAAAGGGCTGTACGCCACGTCTACACGGTGCCACCACCGCGATGCGCGATCTGCCGCCAAGCGACTGGCAAAGAGCCGCCGGACCTGATCGGCCGGCCTGCGACTCAATGTCCGTACAGCTTGGCAAGGTGCGGCGATGCCGCTGCAGAAGCCTGGTTTGAGGCTTTATTCGGCGGCTTTCAGCTGGAAGCCTTTTTCGATCATGTCGGACGGGGCAACCGGATAGTCGCCCGAGAAACAGGCATCGCAATATTGCGGACATTGGTTGTTGCGGCCCTGCGCCTCGCCCGCGGCACGGTAGAGACCGTCGAGCGAGATGAACTTGAGGCTGTCCACCGCCAGATGCTGGCGCATTTCTTCTTCCGTCATCGTGGCGGCAAGCAACTTGTCGCGTTGCGGCGTGTCCACACCGTAGAAACAGGGCCATGCCGTGGGCGGCGAGGCGATCCGGAAATGGACCTCGGCCGCGCCTGCATCAAGGATCATCTCCTTGATCTTGCGGCTGGTCGTACCGCGCACCACCGAATCGTCCACCAGAATCACGCGTTTGCCACGGATCAGGGCGCGGTTCACGTTCAGCTTTAGGCGCACCCCCATGTTGCGGATGCTCTCTGTCGGCTCGATGAAGGTCCGGCCCATATACTGGTTGCGGATGATGCCCATGCCGTAGGGAATGCCGCTTTCATGGGCAAAACCGATGGCTGCAGGGGTGCCGCTGTCGGGCACGGGGCAGACAAGGTCAGCGTCCTGCGGCGCTTCGCGGGCCAGTTCCACGCCGATCTGGCGGCGCGTTTCATAGACAGAGCGGCCCCCGATGATGCTGTCGGGGCGCGAGAAATAGACATGCTCGAAAATGCAGAAGCGTGGCGATTGGCGGCGGAACGGAAAACGGCTTTCCAGCCCGTTCTTCTCGTCGATCACCACCATCTCGCCGGGCTCGACCTCGCGGATGAACTCTGCTCCGATGATGTCGAGCGCGCAGGTCTCCGACGACAGCACCCAGCCGTCGGCCACCTTGCCCAGCACCAGCGGGCGCACGCCCAGCGGATCGCGCACGCCGATCAGTTTGGACCGGGTCATCGCGACGACGGAAAAGGCCCCTTCGACGCGACGCAGCGCATCTTCCATCCGTTCGGGAATGTTCTGCTGCAACGACCGCGCCATCAGGTGGATGATGCATTCGCTGTCGCTGCTGGACTGGAAGATCGAGCCGCGCTCGATCAACTCGCGGCGCAGGGCGATGGCGTTGGTAATGTTGCCGTTATGGGCGATGGCGGCACCGCCCATCGAAAACTCGCCGAAGAAGGGCTGCACGTCACGGATGACGGCACCTTTCGATCCGGCGGTGGAATAACGCACATGCCCGATGGCCAATGGGCCGGGCAGGGTCTGCATCAGAGTCTGCGAGGTGAAACTGTCGCGCACGTAGCCGAAGCGATGCGCCGAGTTGAACCCGTATTCGGGATGATGCGCGACGATCCCGCCCGCCTCCTGTCCGCGATGCTGCAAGGCATGCAGGCCGAGGGCCACGAAATTGGCAGCATCCGTGACGCCAAGAACGCCGAAGACGCCGCATTCTTCATGCAGCTTGTCCTCGTCATCGCTTCTGTAGGCGTCAAAGTCGAACGGATGGGCGGGGGGCATCAGTTTGGGCAAGGCAGGCTCCGAATCCGAATGGCATCGCTTTGCCCCTCATACGGGGTCACAGCGGGCGTGTCACGAAAGGATCACAAATAACCGAAGGCATACGGACACAACTTTGCGACGGGATGCAATTCCGCTCAGTTCGCGGCTGCACAGACGCCGACGAGGTTCTCGTATTGCTGCGCGATCCAGCCCAAAGCCTCGTCCGGGTTGCGCTCTGCGATCTGTCCGGTGAGATTGGCGAAAACGCGGGCCGAACGGCTGTCGTCGATCATCGCGATATCTTGCGCGCTGACGATGGTGTCATAGGCAAAGAAGGCCACGGCCACCAGCAGGATGCCGCGCACGACCCCGAAGATGAAACCCGCGCCCTGATCCACACCGCCCAGAACCGAGCGTTGCACAAAGCTTGAAAACAGCGGGGTGAACAACGAGGCGATGACAAGCGCCAGTGCGAAGACGACACCGAAGGCGGCAATGATGGTCAGCTCGCAGCTATCCGCGATCATCGGCCCGATCATCGGGATTTCCTTGATCAGCGGTTGCACCGTGGGGGCAAAGAGAAAGGCCACGAAGGCGGCAGCGATCCAGCCAGCAATCGCCAGCGCTTCGCGCACGAAACCGCGGCTATAGGCCAGCAGCGCCGAGACCACGATGATCGCGGCAACCACGCCATCAATGAGGGTAAAGCCGTCCATGTATCGTCCCGTTCCTTGCCGCCAAGCGCATCCACGCCGCATAGTTCATCCGACCGTCAGGCGCTAGCCTGCACCGAACACTTCTCCCACGAAAGAGGTCAGATCGCCCATCCGTGTCAGTTTCATACCGCTATCACCACCCGGTTTGCCGCCGGAAGGTGCAATCGCCGCTGTGAAACCAAGTTTTTGCGCTTCTTTCAACCTGTTTTCGGTCTGGCTGACCGGGCGTAGCGCCCCTGACAGGCTGATTTCGCCGAAAACCACCGTTTCCGGCGGTAAGGGTTTGTCCTCGCGCGCGCTGAGCAAGGCTGCGGCCACGGCCAGATCGGCGGCAGGTTCGCTGACCTTCATGCCGCCTGCGACGTTCAGATAAACATCCATACCGGCAAACGGGATACCGCAGCGCGCCTCCAGCACGGCAAGGATCATCGCAAGGCGTCCGCCATCCCAGCCCACGACCGAGCGGCGCGGCTGGCTGTGCGGCGAGGGGGCGACCAGCGCCTGAAACTCGACCAGCAGCGGGCGCGTACCCTCGACACCGGCAAAGACCACCGATCCGGGGCTGGGTTCCCCGCGTTCGGACAAAAACAGCGCCGAAGGGTTCAGCACCTCGGCCAGCCCCGCGCCCGTCATCTCGAAGACGCCGATCTCGTCGGCGGGGCCAAAACGGTTCTTGACCGCGCGCAGGATGCGGAACTGGTGGCCGCGCTCGCCCTCGAAATAGAGCACGGTATCGACCATATGCTCCACAACGCGGGGGCCGGCGATCTGCCCGTCCTTGGTGACATGGCCCACCAGAATGACCGACATGTCGCGCCGTTTGGCGAATGTCGTCAGCTCATGCGCGGCCGCGCGCACCTGGCTGACGGAGCCGGGGGCGCTGTCGACATTGTCGGCCCACATCGTCTGGATCGAATCGATTACCGCGAGTTGCGGCTTTTCCGTCTCCAGCGTGGTCAGGATGTCACGCAGATTGGTGGCGGCGGCCAGTTGCACCGGCGCATCCGCCAGCCCCAGCCGCTGGGCGCGCATCCGGACCTGCGCCGAGGCTTCCTCGCCCGAGACATAGATGGTCTTCAGCCCCGCCTGCGCGAACCGTGCCGCAGCCTGCAACAGCAGGGTGGATTTGCCGATACCCGGATCACCACCCACAAGAATGGCGCTCGACGGCACTAGCCCGCCGCCCAGAACGCGGTCCAGCTCGGAGATGCCGGAATTGGTGCGCGGTGGCGGGGCTTCCTCGGTGGTCAGATCGGTCAGGCGGATCGGTGCGCCGCGCCTTGCGCCAAGCGATTTTGACGCGGGACCAGCCGAAAGAGGCGTTTCCTCGACAATCGTGTTCCACGCGCCGCACGCGTCGCAGCGCCCGGACCATTTGCCGAAGGATGCGCCGCAGGCGTTGCAGGTGAAACTGTTGGATTTTGCCATGCCGGCTTGATGCCCCAGAGTGCGCGCCGGGTCAAACGCCCTTTGCGCCCGCGGGCCTGTGCCGGATCGAATTTGCAGACCACAGGCTGATCCCGAGCGAGACGAGAATGCAGGCAGTAAAGAGGTAAAGCCCCCATGCCACCTCGATCCGGCCGACGCCAAGGCTTTTGGCTGTCACGATATAAAGCGCGATCAGGAAGATGTCGGCCATCGCCAGCTTGCCCATCAGTGTCACGACGGGCAGCAGCCTCCGACCGAGCAGTTCAAAATGGATCAAGGCCAGCGCGACCGTCTTCAGCATCGGCGCGACCAGCGCGAAGAATGTGACGACCAGCGCCAGAAACACGTCCTGCTGCCACAGGCTCTGCAAACCGGAGATGACCGAGATTTCCTCCACACGGAAAAACGGCAGCAGTTGAGCACGCAGCAGCGGCGCGAACCATGCCAGCGGGAACAGCACCACCAGCGCAAGATTGCCCGCCACCAGCAGCGGATGCGCCGCGAAGCGGGCAGTCATGGTCACTGGGACAGAAGCCACAGCAGAAACAGCGCCGAGACGAGCAGGCCGTGCAGCGCGTCCAGCACCGGCCAGCGGCGACCGGTTGCGAAGGCCGAGATCGCCAGCGGCACCGAGGCCGCCAGTGCCATCGCCATCCCGCCGCCCGCATTGGCCACCGCATAGGCAAATTGCGCCACGGACCCGCCTGATAGGCCCAGCATCGGCGGGCCAAACCGCGCGATGATCCCCGCCAGCGCAATCACGATGGTGAGCAGGGCGAAGATGCGGGCCGGACCCGTGGCGATGATCGCGCGGAGCACGGCAAGCAGCAGCACGACCGGCAGGTAGAATGTGGTCTTCAATGCCAGATAGGTCAGCAGGATCGGGTTCGGTTCAAAAAATGCATTCATCGGACAGCCTATCTCGGGTCGGTTGCGCGGCTTTGACTGAACCGAACCATAAGGCAAGCACCGTAAACGTCCGTTTGCGCTACCGGACCTGCGCAGTTGAGCACACCGTCATGCCATTGCGCAACACTTCCGGCACCCGCGCGCGCCACGGATTTGGCGCGTTTGTCGCCGCCGCGCAATTGGCGGCACGGGCGTGGCTCATCCCCCGGCATAGCGCCGCAGATAACGGTTGCCCAAGGCGGTCAGCATCTCGTAGCCGATGCTGCCTGCCAGATCGGCCAGCGTATCGACGGTCTGGATGTGGTTCAAAAGCTCTAGCGCCGCCGGTTCCTCATCCAGATGCGTGATATCGACGGTGATCAGATCCATCGAGATCCGCCCGCGCACGGGGCAGGGCGTATCGCCCGCGTAAAGCTGCAGGTCACCCGACATGATCCGGTGGATGCCGTCGGCATAGCCCGCCGCAACGGTCGCCAGTTTGGTCGCGGCAGGGGCGGTCCAGGCATTGCCGTAACCCACGGTCTCGCCCGGCTCCAGCATCCGTGTCTGGATCACCGGCAGGCTGACATGGGCCACCGCCTGCGCCTCCGAGAACGGCGCGCCGCCATAAAGGCCAATGCCGGGGCGGGTGAGATCGAAATGATACTCCGGCCCCATGAGGATACCGCCCGTCGCCGCAAGCGAGCGGGGCACGTCCAGCCCGTCGGTCATGGCGCGGAAACTGGCAAGCTGTGCGGCATTCATCGGATGGTCGGGCGTGTCGGCGCAGGCCAGATGCGACATCAGCAGCGTGATGTTCTGCTCCAGCGCGATATCGCGCAGCGCCGCCCATTCGGCAGGCTCCATGCCCAGACGGTTCATGCCGCTGTCAAGCTGCACCCCGAACGGATGACCCGGCAACGCCTCGACATGGCGCAGCATCTGGTCGATGGAATTGATCATCGGCACCAGTTGCAGGTCGTTGATCCGGTCGGTATCGCCCGGCATATGGCCGGAAAAGACGTTGATTTCAGGCCCCGGCCCCAAAGCCTCGCGCAGTTCCGCGGCCTCTTCCGTCAAAGCCACGAAAAACCGCCGCGCCCCCGCACGCGCCAGCGCCCGCGCGACGCGGCCCGCGCCCAGCCCGTAGGCCTCCGCCTTGATCACGGCTGCGGTTTGCACACCTGCACCAGAGGCGGCGTCAAGCGCGCGCCAGTTGGCAACAAGAGCATCAAGATCGATCGTTAAAGTCGGTGCTGTCATGGCGCCGTTGTGGCATGCCGCGCACCAAGGTCAAGACCAAAACAGCCCGCGCGCTGCCGGCTGGCGGCGGCTATGGATATTTTTTGCAAGAAGAAACAACCAAGGCAGGCGCGCTGCTTCTTCTTGCAGCAAGTATCCTCGGGGGGAGTCCCATAGGGACGGGGGGCGGACAGCCCCCTTGAGGCGCGGTCAGAAACCCACGTCTTCGCCGCCGCCCTGTTGCCAGGGTTTGACCAGATTGCCGAACCGCGTGAAGCGCCCCTCGAAGCTCAGTTCGACCGTGCCGATGGGGCCGTGGCGCTGCTTGCCGATGACAACCTCGGCCTTGCCGTGCAGACGCTCCATCTCGGCCTGCCATGTCGCCATCTTTTCCAGCTCGTGATCGCCCGGCTTTTCGCGTTCCTTGTAATATTCCTCGCGGAACACGAACATCACCACATCGGCATCCTGTTCGATCGAGCCGGATTCGCGCAGGTCGCTCAGTTGCGGGCGTTTGTCCTCGCGGCTTTCCACCTGACGGCTGAGCTGCGAGAGCGCGATCACGGGGATGTTGAGTTCCTTGGCGATGGCCTTGAGGCCCATCGTGATCTCGGAAATCTCGTTCACGCGGTTCTCGTTCTTGCCCGCGCCGCGCACCAGTTCAGATAATCCACGATCAGCACATCAAGGCCGTGCGTCCGCTTGAGACGCCGTGCGCGGGCGGCAAGCTGGCTGATCGGCAGGGCGGGTGTGTCGTCGATAAAGAGCGGGCAGGCTTCCAGCGACTTGGCAGCCTCGACGAAGCGGCGGAACTCGGTCTCGGTCATGTCGCCGCGCCGGATCTGTTCGCTGGGCACTTCCGACGCTTCCGACAGGATACGCGCGGCCAATTGCTCGGCGCTCATCTCGAGGCTGTAGAAGCCCACGACTCCGCCGTTGACCGCCCCTTCGGTGCCGTCGTGTAAGGTGCCCTTCTTGTAGGCCTTGGCGATGTTGTAGGCGATGTTGGTCGCCAGCGACGTCTTGCCCATGGA
>JAGXGW010000065.1 GCA_024636555.1 Paracoccaceae bacterium
CGTCAGCATCGTGCCCAGCAGATAGCCGCCGCTGGAATGCTGCACGCCCTTGGGTTTACCGGTGGAGCCGGAGGTGTAGAGGATGAACAGCGGATCTTCCGCGCCCACCTCGACCGGAGCGGAATAGTCATCCGCCTCCATCGCCATCTCGTTGTAATCGTAGTCGCGCCCTTCCACCCATGTGGTCTGCGCGCCGGTGCGCCGGACCATCAGGCATTTGACGCTGTCCTTGCAGTGCAGCAGCGCCGCGTCGGTGTTGGATTTCAGTGGCGTGGCCCGCCCGCCGCGCGGGGCGTGATCGGCGGTGATTACCACCTTGGCATCGCACCCGTTGATCCGCGCACCCAGAGCATCGGGGGAAAAGCCCGCGAAAACGATGGAATGGACCGCGCCGATCCGCGCACAGGCCAGCATCGCATAGGCAGCCTCGGGGATCATCGGCAGGTAGATCACGACGCGGTCGCCCTTGCGCACGCCCATCGTCTCCAGAATATTCGCCATCCGGCAGGTCCGGCGGTGCAGTTCCTTGTAGGTGATGTGCTGCGCGGCATCCTTGGGATCATCCGGCTCCCAGATGATCGCGGTCTGGTCGCCGCGGGTGTCCAGATGCCGGTCGATACAGTTGGCGCTGACATTCAGCGTGCCATCCTCGAACCATTTGATATCGACCTTGCCCAGCGTGAAATCGGTGTTCTTGACGCGTGTAAAGGGCTTGATCCAGTCGATCCGCTTGCCATGCTCGGCCCAGAAACCCTCCGGGTCTGCAATGGAAGCCTCGTACATGGACTTGTATTGATCAGCCGTCACATGGGCCTTCTCAACAAACTCCTTGGCAGGCGAATATACGGTATCGGCGCTGGTCGGGTTGGTCATGTATCCTCCAATATCCTTCTCGGCTCGAAAGCCAGTGACGCGCATCGTCGGAACGGCCGCAACGTCATCTCCTCGGACGTGAATTTACCACAGAGATGCTGTTTTTGTATAAGATACTGTTTTTTATTGTTTATTGAGTAAAGAAATTATCAAGTTCCAAAAATAATTGTAAATTTCGGCGCGTTCACAGAAAAATTACATTTACCGCGCGGGGTTGTGGCGGAACAATCGGTCGTCCCGGATCGTGCTGTATGTCGTTGCATGTGGGGTTTGGGGCCTGTCAGGCGCTATCAGCGCGCGGGGCTCCATCTTCGTCCAACGACGGATATGACGCTGCGTCACCGAATCTATCAATCGCATCATGGGCTGGAAATGGGCGCTTTTCCGCCTGCTTCTTGCGGCCTGTCGGGATGCCTCAGAACGCAGTGGCTGCGCGGGCGGCCTGATCGTACTGACCTGACATGGTGCGCAAAAGCGTGGCCAGTTTGCGAAGCTGCTCCGGCTCCAGCCCCAGTTCCAGCACCGGACCGAGCAGCAGGCTCTCGCGGATCTCGCGGTAGCGCGCACAGGCCTGCGATCCGGCCTCTGTCGCCTCGACCGTCTTTTCCTTGCCGCGACGGCCTTCCTGCACAAGCCCCGCCTTGGTCAGCTTCTTGATCGCGTAATTGACGTTATGCGTATCCTCGACATTCAGAACCAGACAGATATCGGCCAGTTTCTTGGCGCGTCCGCGATGGCGCACGGTATGCAGGACCAGCACATCCAAAGATGACAGATCGGCAAAGCCCGCTGCCGCCATCGCCCGCACCATCCAGCGGTTGAAGGCATGGCTGGCGATGATCATGCCGAACTCAAGCTCCGACACTTCGGCAAAAGAGCCGTCAGCCAGATGCGCGGAGGAGACAACGGGACCAAGGGATGAGGTGGACATAGGCGGATGATGACGGGTGCTTGTAAAATGTCAACATTTTGTTGACGTTTTGTGAAAGTCAGACATTATGGAGGCCGTAGCAAGGCATCGGCCATGCTGCGGTATTGCCCCGCCGGGCCTGAACCGGGAGACAGATCATGACAGCATCCCTTCGTCCTGCCGCGCTCCCGTCCCCGCGCCACGCTTGCGCGGTGCGGCGAGGCCTGCAACGCAAATGGCGATCCGGGGGTCCGACGGGCCTGCTTGTCCTTTGGTGGAAGGTCCGCTGATATGCTGTCAGCCCTGCTTGCCACCATCGCCCGCCACGGGCGGTTGGCCTTGGCCGCGGGGCTGCTGGCGGGATTGACCCTGCCGGATCTGGCCGCAGTGATCCGGCCTTGGTTGCCGCATCTCGTGGCGGTCCTGCTGTTCCTGACGGCCTTCCGCATCGGTTTGCGGCAAGCCGCCGGATCATTGGCCGAGGCCCGATCCGGCCTGATGCTTGTCGCGGTGTTCCAGCTTGTGCTGCCGATGGCGGCGCTGGTGGTGTTCTGGGCACTCGGCGTGCTGGAAACCCCCTTCGCGCTTGCCGTGCTCTTGATGCTCACCGCGCCCGGCGTCTCCGGTGCTGCGGCCTTCACCGCGCTGCTGGGGCGCGATCCGGCCCCCGCGATGCGGCTGCTGATCGCCGGTATCGCGGTCTTTCCGCTGACGGTGATGCCGGTGCTCTGGGCCTCTCCGGCGCTGGGCAACATGGCCGAGGTGCTGGCCGCCGCCGCGCGGTTGCTGGGCGTGATCGCGCTTGCCTCGGCGCTGGGCTTCGGGCTGCGACGGCTGTTTCCCGCGCCGGATCTGGATCAGGTGGACGGGTTGAACGCGCTGATGCTTTTTGTCATCGTGATCGGGCTGATGGCTGCCGTCGGGCCTGCGCTGCGGGCCGATCCGGTGCTGGTGCTGAAATGGCTCGGCGGTGTCACGGCGGTGAATTTCGGGTTGCAGATCGCCTGTTACATGATCCTGCGCCGGCGCGGTGGCGCTGATCCCACCGGCCCCGCGATCATCGCGGGCAACCGCAATGTGGCGTTGTTTCTGATCGCCCTGCCTGCGGCCACGACCGATCCCCTGCTGATCTTCATCGGTGTCTATCAGGTGCCGATGTTCCTGACCCCCATCGCCATGCGCTGGCTTTACGCGCCTCGCTCTGTCCCGAAGGCTGTGCACTGATCCCATGTCCCAGATGAATGTCCCAACCGCCACAGAGTTCCCCCGCATCGCCCCTGTCGGTATCGCGGGGCTGCTGGTCAGCTTCGCCGACCGTCTGAGCGAGCCGGCCAATCGCGCCGCACTGGCCCTGCGGGCCGCGATCGAGGCCGAGGGAATGGACGGGATCGAGGAGGTGGCGACCTCGCTCACCTCGACATTCATCCGCTTCGATCCGCTGCATCTGGACCACGCAAGCCTGACCGCGCAGATTCAGGCCCTACTGGACTCGCAGGACTGGACCCGTGCCGATCTGCCCCAAGGGCGGCGGCACTTCCGTATTCCTTGTGTGTTTGGCACCGATCTTGCCCCGCAATTCGACGAGGCGGCAGCGGCGGCGGGCCTGTCTGCCGAGGCGGCGATCGAGAGCCTGACCACGGCGCGCCCGCGCGTGCTGACCATCGGTTTCGCCCCCGGCCAGCCCTATACGGGGCAGCTTGACCCGGCATGGGACATCCCGCGCCAGACGGCGCTGACCCCGCGTGTGCCCGAAGGGGCGCTGGTGGTGGCGATCCGGCAGTTGATCATCTTTTCCGCCCCCACCCAGACTGGCTGGCGCCACATCGGCCAGACAGCATTCCGCTGTTTCCGTCCCGAGGCGGAGGAGCCCTTCGCCCTGCGCCCCGGCGATGAAATCTCGCTGCGCGCGATCAGTCCCGCCGAACTTGAGCGTATCCGCGCCGAGGACCGCTCGGGACAGGGCGGTGCCGATGTGGAGGTGATCCGATGAGCCGCGCACTGATCATCCACCGCGCCGGGCCGCAGGTGACCGTGCAGGACCGGGGGCGTCCGGGGCTGTTGGGGCAGGGGCTGTCGCAGGGCGGCGCCGCCGATCCGGTGGCCTTGGCCGAGGGCGCGGCGCTGCTGCGCCAGCCTGCCAGCCACGCGGCGCTGGAGATGGCGGGCATGGGCGGCGCGTTCGAGGTGACGCAGGACACCCGCATCGCCCTGACCGGCGCGCCGATGGCGGCCAGCATCGACGGGCAGGCACTGGCGTGGAACGCAAGCCATCTGTTGCCCGCAGGTGCACGGTTGGAGATCGGCGCGGCGCAGCGCGGCATCTACGGCTATCTGCATCTGGGGGGCGGCGTTGCCACCGATCCAGTGCTGGGCGCGCGCGCGGCACATCTGGCCGCAGGCATCGGCCGCGCGCTTGGCCCGGACGCGCGGCTGCCGCTCGGCGATGACCCTCGCACCGAGGTGGGGCTGACGCTGGACCCCGAGCCGCGACTGGCGGGCGGCACGGTGCGGATGACCCGCTCGGTGCAGACCGGGCTGTTCGATCCGGAGGTGCTGGAGCGGTTCCAGCACACCGCCTTTGCCCGTGACGCACGCGGCAACCGGATGGGCGCGCGGCTGGAGTTCGCGGGCGCACCCTTTGCCGCCTCGGGCCAGCTCAGCATCCTGTCGGAAGTGATCGTGCCGGGTGATATCCAGATGACGGGTGACGGCACGCCCTTCGTGCTTCTGCCGGAATGCCAGACCACGGGCGGCTATCCGAGGATCGGCACGGTGATCCCCGCCGATCTGCCGAAGATCGCGCAGGCCGGGCCGGGGGTCTTCTTGCGCTTCGTGGTGATCGAGTTGGCCGAGGCGGTCGAGGTCCACCGCCGCCATATGGCCATGCTTGCCAAACTGCCCGGTGCAACCCGCCCGCTTTTACGCGATCCCGCGCAGATGCAGGATCTGCTGTCCTACCAGTTGATCAGCGGCGCGATATCGGGCCATGAAGACGTTGAACAAGGAGACTGAGCCATGACCCTGACTGTCGATCTGAATGCCGATATGGGCGAAAGCTTCGGCCCTTGGCGCATGGGCGATGATGCGGCCCTGCTGAAAATCGTGACCTCTGCCAATATCGCCTGCGGCTTTCACGCGGGCGATGCCGATGTGATGATGGCCACGATGCGCGGCGCCGTGGAAAACGGCGTCGGCATCGGCGCGCATCCCGGTTATGCGGATCTGCAGGGCTTTGGCCGCCACCGGATGCAGATGCCGCACAGCACCCTGCAGAACCAAATCCGCTACCAGATCGGTGCGGCGCAGGCGATGGCACAAGCGGCCGGCGGACAGGTGCGGCACCTCAAGCTGCACGGCGCGCTGGCCAATACGGCAGCCGAGGATTTCGAACTGGCCACCGCCTGCTACGAGGCCGCCCTCTCCGTGGCTCCCGACATTGCCATTATGGTGCTGGCCGCAACCGAACAACAGGCGGCGGTCAGGGCGCTGGGCTGCAAATTCGTCTGCGAGATTTTTGCCGACCGCGCCTATAACGACGATGCCACGCTGGTCGACCGCACCATCCCCGGTGCGGTGATCCATGATGCGGCGCTGGCGGGCAAACGGATCACCGACATGGTGCTGCGCCGCGCTATCGTCACGGCCAGCGGCAAGGAAATCCCGACGCAGATCGACACGATCTGCCTGCATGGCGACACAGCAGAAGCGGTGGACATCGCTCGCGCCGTGCACGCGGACCTGCAAGCAGCAGGTGTCAGCGTCACGAAATTCCCTGTGTAAAGCGGCGGTTTCCGACGCGGCAGACCTGCGCCGCCGCTTCTTCTTGCCTCAAATATCCGTAGTGCTGCCGGTCCAGCCCGCGAAAGGGTCCTCGGGATAGCCGACACCGGCCAGATAAAGCCCCTGCGGCGGACAGACCGGCCCGCAGGCGGCACGGTCGCGTGCCTCCAGCGCGTGGCGCACATCCTGTGGTGCCCATGCGCCGGCACCCACTCGTTCCAGCGTGCCGACAATGCTGCGCACCTGATTATGCATGAAGGAGCGCGCGCGCAGATGGAAATGCAGTTCCGGCCCTGACAGCCCCGCAATCCGGTGGATGGAAATGGCGTCGAGCGTTTTGACCGGACTGGCCGACTGGCACATGCTGCTGCGGAAGGTGGTGAAATCATGCAGCCCGATCAAATGGGCGGCCCCCGCATGCATCGCGTCCAGATCCAGATCACGCGGCACCTGCCAGACCAGCCCCGCCTCCAGCGAGGCCGGAGCGCGGCGCATCAGGAGCCGGAACAGATAGCGCCGCTCCACCGCCGTGAACCGGGCATGCCAGTCATCCGCAACGCGGGCCGCCGCGCGGATCGCAACCGCCTGCGGCTTGAGATGATAGTTCAGCGCCTCCGACAGCCGGAACGGCTCCCATGTCTTGACCAGATCGCAATGCGCGACCTGCCCCAGCGCATGCACGCCCGCATCTGTGCGTCCGGCAGCGCTGATCCGGTGGGGGCCGGGCTCCAGCCGTGCCAAGGCCGCCTCGACCGCCTCCTGCACCGAGGGCTGGTCGGCCTGCGCCTGCCATCCGGCGAAAGCGGCACCGTGATATTCTATCTTGAGGGCGTATCTGGGCATGACCGGCGGCATAGAGGAATTCACGCGCCGGCTCAATCCATCCCGACGACCAGCGCGTGGAGGAAAGGGCGGATGCCTCCGGCGGGGATATTTGGGGCAAGAAGAAACGGCGCCCGCGCAAGGCCTTGGCACTGGCGATCCGGGCAGGTCATGCCTATCTTGGCTGCATAAAGGGCGAAGAGGCAGGGTTTTGATCATTACGGATCTGGCGGACGGGATAACGCGGCGCGTCGAGGCGCTTGGCGGCGCTGTGTCCGAGACCTTTTTCGAGCCGGTGATCCGGCTGGGCGTGACCGGGCTGGCGCGGTCGGGCAAGACGGTATTCATCACCTCGCTGGTGGCCAATCTGATCGACCGGGCCCGCATGGCGCAGCTTCTGGCGCAGGCGGAGGGACGGATACAGGCGGCCTATCTGCAACCGCAGCCTGACGATACGCTGCCGCGCTTTGACTACGAGACGCATCTGGCGGCCCTGACCGCCGCGCAGCCGCATTGGCCCGACAGCACCCGCGCCGTGTCGGAGCTGCGCCTGTCGCTCAGGGTGCGGCCCGCGGGCTTGCTTTCGGGCCTGTCGGGGCCGCGCACGCTGCATCTGGACATCGTGGATTATCCCGGCGAATGGCTTCTGGATCTGGGGTTGATGGACAAGACCTACGACCAGTGGTCGCGCGAGGTGATGTCCCGGATCGGCCCGCGCGCGGAGGCGGCAGCGTTTCTGGCGCAGGTGGGCGGTGTCGATCCGGCAGCCCCGCATGACGAGCCGCTCGCGCAGGATCTGGCGCGGCGTTTCACCGGCTATCTGAACGCGGCGCGGGGGGCTGGCTATTACGATTGCACACCGGGCCGCTTTATCCTGCCCGGCGATCTGGCAGGCTCGCCCGTGCTGACCTTCGCGCCATTGCCGGGCGAGGGGGACGGGCCGCGCAAATCCCTGCGCCGCGAAATGGCGCGCCGGTTCGAGGCCTATAAGGCGCAAGTGGTGAAACCCTTTTTCCGGGATCACTTCTCGCGCATCGACCGGCAGGTGGTGCTGGTGGATGCGCTTGGCGCGATTCACAAGGGCCCGCAGGCGGTGGAGGACATGCGCCGGGCTATGGCCGAGACGCTGGGCGCGTTCCGTCCCGGGCGCAACGCGTTTCTGGCGCGGCTGCTGCGCGGCAACCGGGTGGAGCGCATCCTGTTCGCCGCAACCAAGGCCGATCACCTGCATCACAGCCAGCATCCCAAGCTGAGCGCCATCATGCAGGCGCTGACACGCGACGCCCGCGCAAAGGCGGATTTCGCGGGGGCGCAGACAGCGGCCATGTCCATCGCCGCCCTGCGCGCGACGGTGGAGGAGACGATCACCCACGGTGGCCGCAACCTCGATTGCGTGCGCGGCACGCTGCTGGAGACGGGCAAGCAGGCCGCCTTTTATCCCGGTGACCTGCCCGATGATCCCAACCGTCTGCTGGGGCCCGCGCGCGCGGGTGCGCAAAGCTGGCTGGACGAGGATTATCAGGTGATGAATTTCGCCCCCGCCCCGCTGCGGCTGAAGCCCGGCGAGGGACTGCCGCATATCCGGCTCGACCGCGCGGCGCAGTTCCTGATCGGGGACCGGCTGTGATCCGGCCCGCGCAGCCCACGGATGCCGGTGCGGTGGGTGCGATCCTGTCGCAATTCATCGCGCAGACCGACTGGATGCCAAGCCTGTATTCGGCGGCGCAGGAGCTGTCCTTTGCCGGTACGATGATTGATCGCGGCTGGGTCAGCGTGGCGGAACCGGAGGGGCGCGGCGCCGGCATCGCCGGATTTCTGGCGGTGGATGCGGGGTATATCCATGCGCTCTATGTCGCCGCGGGGTGGCGCGGGCAGGGAATGGGGGGCCGCCTGCTGGAGCATGCGAAAAGCCGCAACGCCCGGCTCGAACTGCACACGTTCCAGTGCAATATAGCCGCACACAGGTTCTATGGCCGCGCCGGTTTCCGCGAGGCGGGGCGCGGCGACGGTTCTGCCAATGAAGAGGGCCTTCCGGATATTCTGCTGGTTTGGGAAAGGGCGCAGCCATGACGGAATCCAATGGGCGTGACAGGGCGACAGGGCCGGTTCTGATCGAATTCGATGACCGACCCGCCGCTGGTCCGGACGCGGCTCCGCCCGTGCCGGATGCGCAAGCCGCAGACGACCTGCCGCAAGGGCGCGCCATGCAGCAGATGGCGCAGCTTGCGGCAAGGCCCGGATCGCCTCTGGCCCGTTGGTTCTGGGGCGTGTTGGTGGCCTTGCTGGGGATCGTGCTGACGGTTGCGGCTTGGGATTTCGGCCTCAGCCTGATCGGCCGCGCCCCCGTTCTGGGATATGCGGTGACGGCGCTCACAGCGATCCTGCTGGTGATCCTGCTGGCGATCGCCATCCGCGAGGCGGCGGCCTTTGCGCGGCTGGGCAAGATCGACAAGCTGCATCACGCGGCGCGCGAGGCGCTGGGCGGGGAAGACCTGAAGGCGGCACAGGCGGTTGTTGCCGACCTTGTGACGCTCTACCGGGGCCGTCCCGCGCTGGACTGGGGACGCGCCCGACTGGCAGAGCGGCAGGCGGACCAGTTCGATGTTTCGGGCCTGCTGGGACTGGCCGAGACGGAATTGCTGGCACCACTGGATGCCGCAGCGCGCCGCGAAGTCGAGGCGGCGGCGCGGCAGGTGGCGACGGTGACTGCGTTGGTTCCGATTGCGCTGGCCGATGTGTTCACGGCGCTGACCGCCAATCTCAGGATGATCCGGCGGATCGCCGAGATCTACGGCGGACGCGCCGGAACGCTGGGCAGCTGGCGGCTGACACGGGCGGTGATGACGCATCTGGTGGCGACAGGGGCGGTGGCCGTGGGGGATGACATGATCAGCTCGCTGGCCGGGGGCGGCATGCTGGCAAAGGTCTCGCGCCGCTTCGGGGAAGGTGTGGTCAACGGCGCGCTGACGGCGCGGGTCGGGCTGGCAGCCATCGAGGTCTGCCGCCCGCTCCCCTTCATCCAGCAGCGACGCCCCAGCGTCTCGGGGATGGTCAAACGCGCGCTTGCGGGGCTGTTCGGCCAAGCATAGCGCCGGTGTCGATGTCGAAAAACTGCAAGAATACCCTGTGGATATGTGGATAAGTCACAATTCTGGACGATGCCGGGCAAGTTGCGATGTATCGTCAAGCTGTGCGGGGTATGCGCTCAAAACAGCTTTGGCGCATCAGCGGGCGCACGGTTGCGGTCGGACACGGCCATTTTCATGCCGCGGCCAATCCTGTGGGCGAGAGCGGACCATGATTGCGCGGTTGGTTCAGGAAGATGTTGGTGCAAAACACCGTCGAATGTCTCGAGCCAAAGCGCAAAATGGCCAGCTTCGACTTCCGCGGTCCGGACATGCACCCGTTGGGGATTGCCGTCATAAGCCCGCTCGAACAATATCGCATTGGCCCAGAACCGCGTAATCTTTGCCTCGTGCGCCTCCCAGTCGGTCACATGCGCCGCGAAGACAGGACCCAGCACAGGATGCGCACGCACCAATGCGTAGAATGCGGCGACCACTTCTGCAATCTGCGGACGGGTCACGTCGAACCTTGGCGGAAGAACTGTCATGAACGGGCCTGTTCCATCGCGGCCTGTCTCGCCCGTGCTGCACCGATTGGCAAGCAAAGGTTTTTGCCGGATGCTGGCATCCCAAGCGCCAAGCCTCCTGCACGCGCGGATCACCGCAATAGCAGGCGCGTTAGCGAGTGCCCTACGGGCTGACCAGAAACGCCAGCGCCAGAATGGCGATCACGGCACCAATGACGACGAACAGGCCTCGGCTCGCCTCGTTTTGTGTCTCGACACCGGCAGATCGCGTGTCGGTCCGAGACGCCTGTTGGGTATCTCTGTTGTCCACAACATCCTCCTTTGTCTATCCGTTGTGTCCAAGAGTAACGCGACCACTAGGTTTTTGATCCGTAAAAAACGGAGAAACGCAAAAATTGGCACATTTTTGCAACAATCACGTCACGGAGCGGCGATTAAACGCTTGTCCCGCAACAATCCGGCCACCCATGCGGGTATTGCGCACTTTTTTGCAGGCTGCATGGCACGATCGGTGCCGCGATTGCACCTCTGGACGCTAAGGCTCCTGCGGCCTATAACGCAGCCATGCGTAAGGAATTTGCGATCATCCAGCGAATTACCGACCCGGCGCCCTGATCCTGCCACAGGAGCTTCAGGCCGCCGGGACAAGGCGTATGGAATACCGCGCCGCCCTCATCCTCATCATAATTTGCTGACCGAAGGACGCCCGATATGAGCGCCGACACCGCCGAGACCCAAGATTACAAATCCACCCTGAACCTGCCGCGCACCGAATTTCCGATGCGCGCGGGCCTGCCGCAGCGCGAACCCGACTGGCTGGCCCGGTGGGAGCGGATCGGCATCTACGACCGCCTGCGCGAAAAGGCGAAAGCCTCCGCGCGCCAGCCTTTCACGCTGCATGACGGCCCGCCCTACGCGAACGGCCATCTGCATATCGGGCATGCACTGAACAAGACGATCAAGGACATGATCGTGCGCAGCCACCAGATGCTGGGCTTCGATGCGCGTTACGTGCCGGGCTGGGATTGCCACGGCCTGCCCATCGAATGGAAAATCGAGGAGCAGTACCGCGCCAAGGGTCTGGACAAGGACGCGGTCAACGTGGTCGATTTCCGGCAGGAATGCCGCAAGTTCGCGGCCGGTTGGGTGGATATCCAGCGCGAGGAATTCAAGCGCCTTGGCGTCACGGGCAACTGGGCCGATCCCTACCTGACGATGGATTTCCACGCCGAGGCGGTGATCGCGGCGGAGTTCCAGAAGTTCCTGATGACAGGCACGCTCTATCAAGGCTCCAAGCCGGTGATGTGGTCTCCGGTGGAGAAGACCGCGCTGGCCGAGGCGGAGATCGAATATCACGAGCATAAAAGCCATACGATCTGGGTGCCGTTCGCAATCCGGACGAGCGGCGCGGACGGCAAGGCCGCGCCGTCCGGGCTTCAGGGCGCGCGGGTGGTCATCTGGACCACGACGCCGTGGACGATCCCGTCCAACAAGGCGATCGCCTACAACCCCAAGCTGACCTACGGGCTGTACCATGTTGATGGCGTGCAAGAGGAAAGCTGGACAAGTGTTGGCGATCTGTATCTTTTCGCCGATGCTCTGGCCGAGGAATGCCTGACAAAGGCCCGCGTGACCGCGCATACGCGCGTCAGCACCGTGGAGGCCTCCGCGTTTGAGGGCATGATCTGCGACCACCCGTTCCACGGGATCGAGGGCGCGGACGGCTTTTGGGATTACGATGTGCCGATGATCGACGGCGACCACGTGACCGACGAGGCAGGCACGGGGTTTGTGCATACCGCGCCAAGCCACGGGGCGGATGACTTTGAGTGCTTCGTCAAGCGCGGCTGGCTGGACCGGATGACGCATAACGTGGGCGAGGAATCCGAGTTTCTGCCGCATGTACCGTTCTTTGCGGGGCTGAGCGTGATGGATCACAAGGGCAAGGAGGGCAAGGCCAACACCGCCGTGATCGCCAAGCTGGTCGAGGTCAAGGGGCTGATCGCGCGCGGGCAGCTCAAACATTCCTATCCGCACTCGTGGCGCTCCAAGGCGCCCGTGATCTTCCGCAACACCCCGCAATGGTTTGCTGCGATTGATAAACCTGTCGGCGACGGGCAGGACGATTTTGGCACCACGATCCGCGAGCGCGCGCTGACCTCCATCGACCAACTGGTGAAATGGACGCCTGCCACGGGCCGCAACCGCCTGTTTTCGATGATTCAAGCGCGCCCCGACTGGGTGCTGTCGCGCCAGCGTGCCTGGGGTGTGCCGCTGACCTGCTTTACAAAAGTGGGCGCGCTGCCGACAGATCCCGATTTCCTGCTGCGCAATGAGGCTGTCAACGCCCGCATTCTCGAGGCGTTCGAGGCCGAGGGCGCGGATGCATGGTATCAGGACGGCGCCAAGGAGCGCTTCCTGTCGGGCATCGTGAACCCCGCCGAATGGAACAAGGTCGATGACATTCTGGATGTCTGGTTCGATTCCGGCTCGACCCATGCCTTTGTGCTGCGCGACCGCGCGGACGGCTCCGCCGACGGGATCGCGGATGTCTATATGGAGGGCACAGACCAGCATCGCGGCTGGTTCCATTCCTCGCTGTTGCAAGCCTGCGGCACGCTGGGCCGCGCGCCTTATCGCAACGTGGTGACGCACGGCTTCACGCTGGACGAGAAGGGCAACAAGATGTCCAAATCGCTCGGCAATACCATCGCGCCGGAACAGGTCATCAAGCAATACGGCGCGGACATCCTGCGGCTTTGGGTGGCGCAGGCGGATTACACGGCGGATCAGCGGATCGGGCCGGAAATCCTGAAAGGCACTGCCGACGGCTATCGCCGCCTGCGCAACACAATGCGCTTTTTGCTGGGCTCGCTGGCCGATTTCAGCGAGGCGGACCGCGTGGAGCCTGCCGATATGCCGGAACTGGAGCGCTGGGTGCTGCACCGGCTGGCCGAACTGGATCAACGCGTGCGCACCGGCTATGCCGCGTTCGATTTTCAGGGCGTGTTCCAGGCGGTGTTCAACTTTGCCACGGTGGATTTGTCGGCGTTTTACTTCGATATCCGCAAGGATGCGCTTTATTGTGACGGCGACACCGCGCGTCGCCGCGCCGCGCGTACGGTGCTGGATATCCTGTTCCACCGCCTGACGACATGGCTGGCCCCCGTGCTGGTGTTCACGATGGAAGAGGTCTGGCTGGAGCGCTTCCCAGGCAATGACAGCTCGGTGCACTTGCAGGACATCCCCGAGACGCCTGCCGACTGGCTCGACGCTGATCTCGCGGCGAAATGGGCGCGGGTGCGGGTGGCGCGCCGCGTGGTGACAGCCGCCCTTGAAGTGCAGCGGACGGCCAAGGTGATCGGGGCGAGCCTTGAGGCGGCACCGCGCGTGCATGTGGAAGATCCCGGCTTGCTGGAGATTCTCGGCTCGGTCGCGTTCGAGGATGTGTGCATCACCTCGGCCATCAGTCTGAGCGCCGATGCGGCCCCAGACGAGGCGTTCCGTCTGCCCGATGTGCCGGGCGTGGCGGTGACCTTCCGCATGGCCGATGGCGAGAAATGCGAGCGGTGCTGGAAAATCCTGCCCGACGTGGGCACGGCGGATCATCCGGGCATCTGCACGCGCTGCAGCGAGGCGCTGAACCCGTGAGGTAAGCGCCCGCCGCGGCGGGCGTTCAGGGATATTTGCAGCAAGAAGAAGCAGGGGGCGGGCGCGCAGGCACCGCCCTTTTGCATGCGGGGCGGGCGGCTGTGGTGATCAGTCCGGGTCGCGGGCCGGGATGAGCTGTTGCACGATGCCGGCGAAAAGCAGGTAGACAGATGTCAGCACCAGCCCCCAATGCGCCCAGCTTTCGGGGTGGAAATCGACCCAAGCGGCCCAGCCGGCAAACAGGGTCCATGTCAGCGCGACCGGCAGGGAGACGCTGCGCCAGCGCGCGGTGCGGACGGGGTGGATGAATTTCAGCGGCATGAACATGGCGGCGGCCAGCACCGTGACAAGGATCAGGATCACCCAGAAATCGGGCGACAACGCGAACAGCACAAGCACCAGCATGTTCCAGCAGCCCGGAAAGCCAGAGAATGAATTATCCTTGGTTTTCATACGGGTATCTGCGAAATACATCGCGCTGGCGAAGGTGATCACGAAGATCGCGAACCAGCCCGTCCAGCCCGGCAGAAGGTCGGATTTGAACAGAGCGAATGCGGGGATGAACACATAGGTCAGGTAGTCGATGATCAGATCCAGAAGTTCGCCGTCAAATTCGGGGGCGTTTTTCTTGACGTTGTATTTACGCGCCAGCGGGCCGTCGACACCGTCAACGGCGAAGGCCACGACGAGCCAGACAAACATCACATCCCACTCGCCATCAACGGCAGCGAGCATGGCCAGCATGGCGAAGACCGCACCGGTGGCCGTGAAAAGATGCACGGCAAGTCCTTTGATCTGCGCCGTCATGCTGCCCCTCCTGTGCGTCCGGCGGCGCGGGGGTGGCTGGCCTCGTAAACCTGCATCAGCCGCGCGGTATCGACAGCCGTATAGGCTTGCGTGGTCGAGAGCGAGGCATGGCCCAGCAGCTCCTGAATGGCGCGCAAATCACCGCCTGCATTGAGAAGATGGGTGGCGAAGCTGTGGCGCATCGCATGCGGTGTCGCGCTGGCCGGCAGGCCGAGTTGCAGGCGGGCCTGCTCCATCACCTTCTGGATCGCGCGCGGATTGAGCGCGCCACCGCGCAGGCCGCGAAAGAGCGGCTGATCGGCGTCAAGCGGGTGCGGGCACAGGCGCGCATACCGGCTCACCGCGTTGCGGGCGGCGGGGATGACGGGGACGATACGCTGCTTGCCGCCCTTGCCGGTGATCCGCAGGACGGGGGGCAGGGGCTGGTCCGCGCCGGTCAGGGACAACGCCTCGGAGATCCGCAACCCGCAACCGTAGAGCACGGTGACCACCGCCATGTCGCGCGCGGCGACCCAATCCTGCGGGGCCTGCAACTCGACGCGGTCGATCATCGCGCGGGCGGCATCCTCGGCCAGAGGGCGGGGCAGTTTGCGCTGGAATTTGGGCGCGCGGGTGGAGAGCACGGCCGTGGGCTCGAACCCCTCGCGCGTGGCCAGCCAGCGGTAGAAGGATTTGACGGCAGAGAGTTTGCGCGCCAGCGAGCGGGCACCGACATCATCCGAGCGGGTGCGCGCCATCCATGCCCGCATGTCCGACACGGTGATGCGCGACAGCGCCGCCAGCCCCTGCGGCGCGCCGGAATGGGCGGCCATGAAGGCGATGAAATCGGCCACATCGCGGTGATAGGCCTCGATCGTATTGGCGGCCGCGCCGTGCAGTGTTTTCTGCCCGTCCAGCCACTGCGCCAACGCTGCGGAGGCAGCGGGAGATATCAGGCTCATGACAGCCAGCGGCGCATCGACCGTTCAAACACGCCCGCAAAAAAGGCCAGCAGATCAACGCCCTGACTGGGGTTGAACTGGTGCGGGTCCTCGGCCCCCATGACCAGCATACCGGGAAGACGTCCGGCACCAAAATCCAGACGCAGGCACGCCTCGGACCGGATCCAGCCGGCCCTGTCGCCATAGATCGCGGTACTGCCTTCCTGCATCTGGCGCAGCGTCACCTGCCGTTTCGGCGCATCGCGGCCCGCGCTCAGATAGTCGCCGACGAATCCGGGCTGGGCCACGCGCAGCACCTCGCCAAGTCGTTGCACGACCGGATCACGGTCATCCTGCACCGATTCCAGCACAAGACGGATACAATCCACGCGCAGGATCTCGGCCACAGGGCCACCCAGATCGCGCAGAAACCCCTCGAATTCCACCGGGTCGAGCATCCGGAGAATCGCGCGATGGACCTGATTGGTGCCGGCCAGATTGTCATAGGCGGCGGCGATCACGCTGCGATGCGTGTCTTCCAGCCGGTCCAGCCGCGCCTCGAGCCGTTCCATCGCGATGCCGCGAAGGTCGATGATATTGGCACCCATCATCCGCTCGTTCGCGACGATCAGCGCCCGCATGAGATCCCTGTCTTCGAGGATCACATCGGGCTGCGCGATGATCTTGGCCCGCAGGGCGCTGTCCATTCCGGGTTTGGTGCTCATGGCTGCCTCGGGTCCGTTTCTTGATTTGGGTCTCTATAGCACGGGGTCAGATGATTTTCTGCCCCGTTTTTTCCCAATCCTTCATAAAGGTCTCCAGCCCCTTGTCGGTCAACGGGTGACTGGCCAGTTTCTTGATCACTTCGGGCGGTGCGGTCATTACATCCGCGCCGATGCGCGCGCATTCCAGCACATGGTTCACCGTGCGGATCGAGGCGGCGAGAATCTCGGTCTCGAAACCGTAATTGTCGTAGATGATGCGGATATCCTCGATCAGCTCCATGCCGTCGAGGTTGATATCATCCAGCCGCCCGATGAACGGGCTGATGAAGCTGGCCCCGGCCTTGGCCGCCAGAAGCGCCTGATTGGCGCTGAAACACAGGGTCACGTTGACCATGAAACCGTCACCCGAGAGCACCTTGCAAGCCTTCAGCCCGTCCCATGTCAGCGGCAGCTTGACCGCAATATTCGGGGCGATACCTGCCAGCTTGCGGCCTTCCGCGATCATCGCCTCGGCCTCCAGCGCCACGACCTCGGCGCTGACGGGACCATCCACCAGTTCGGCGATTTCCTTTGTCACCTCAAGGATATCGCGGCCTGATTTGAGGATCAGCGAGGGGTTGGTGGTCACGCCATCAACCATCCCCAGATCATTCAACTCGGCAATCGCGGCGATTTCGGCTGTATCGACAAAGAACTTCATGATGCTCCCTCGGGGCTTGGCCTTTCGTTGCCTTGGCTTTACCCCATAGCGCAGAACCCTGAAACCCCTTTCACCGAAAGCGGCCCCTGCGTGAGCGATTTCTTCCACCATGGCGATCTGATTGCGGTGCTGACCACGCAGCCGCTGGACCGTGTGCTGGACTACCGCGCGCCGGAAGGGGGCTGCCATGCGGGGGCCTTTGTCGAGGTGCCGCTGGGGCCGCGCAAGGTGCTGGGGGTGGTCTGGGGGAAGGGCAAGGGAGATTTCGACCCCGCCAAGGTCCGCCACGCCTACCGCGTGCTGGATGTGGCGCCGATGCGCGAGGAGATGCAGGAGTTCCTCACACGCGCCGCCGATTACACCATGACGCCGCTGTCGGCGATGTTGCGGCTGGCGACGCGCGCGCCGGGCTTGGGCGATCCACCGACGATGCGGCGCATCTACCGGCTGGGGCAGGGCGCGCCCGACCGCATGACGCCCGCGCGCGCAAAGGTTCTGGAGGTGCTGCGCGACTACGGCGGGCTGGCCTTCACCCTGCGCGAACTGGCCGAGATGGCAGGGGTCTCCACCGGCGTGGTCAAGGGGCTGGCAGCACAGGGCGCGGTGCAGGAGGAGGACAGCCCGCGCGATCTGCCCTTCCCGAAGCTGGACCCCGCCCATGCAGGCAAGGTACTGAACGAGGATCAGGCGGCCGGAGCGGAGGCCTTGCGGCAGGCCGTCGCGCGCGGCACCTACGGCACGACCCTGCTGCGCGGGGTGACCGGATCGGGCAAGACGGAAGTGTATCTGGAGGCCGTGGCCGAGAGTTTGCGGCAGGGGCGGCAGGCTTTGGTGCTGCTGCCCGAGATCGCGCTCACGGCGGAATTCCTGACGCGGGTGGAGGCACGGTTCGGCGCGCGGCCTGCGGAATGGCATTCCGGCGTCACCGTGACCGAGCGGCGGCGCATCTGGCGGATGGTGGCCGAAGGCGGCGCGCAACTGGTGGTCGGCGCACGCTCGGCCCTGTTCCTGCCGTACCGCGATCTTGGCCTGATCGTCGTGGATGAGGAGCATGACACCTCGTACAAGCAGGAAGACGGCGTGCTTTATAACGCCCGCGACATGGCGGTGCTGCGCGCGGCGATCTGCGGGGCAAGGGTGGTGCTGGCCTCGGCCACGCCCAGTCTGGAAAGTTGGGCCAATGCGGAGGCGGGCAAATACGACAAGCTGGTGCTGACGAGCCGTTTCGGCGCGGCGGTGCTGCCGGAGATGCGCGCCATCGACATGCGGGCCGAAAGTCTGCCCAACAACCGCTGGATCTCGCCCAGCTTGCAGGCTGCTGTGACGCAGCGGATCGGGCTTGGCGAGCAGTCCTTGCTGTTCATCAATCGGCGCGGCTATGCGCCGACGACCGTGTGCCGCGCCTGCGGGCATCAGATCGGCTGCGATCATTGCGATGCGCGGATGGTGGAGCACCGGTTCCTCAAACGGCTGGTCTGCCATCAATGCGGCGAGACCAAACCGATGCCGGAGGCCTGTCCCGCCTGCGGTGTGGCTGGCAAGCTGGCCCCGGTGGGGCCGGGGGTGGAGCGGCTGACCGAAGAGGCACAGGCGCTGTTTCCCGATGCCCGCGTGGCGACATTGTCATCGGATATGTATGCCTCCGCTCGCGCCTTGAAGGCTGAAATCGAGGGGATTGCGGCAGGCAGCGCCGACATCATCATCGGTACGCAACTTGTTGCAAAGGGTCATAATTTCCCGCTGCTGACGCTGGTGGGCGTGATCGATGCCGATCTGGGCCTGCAAGGCTCTGACCTGCGCGCGGCGGAGCGGACGTTCCAGTTGATGCGGCAGGTTGCGGGCCGTGCCGGGCGGGCGGAAAAGCGGGGGCAGGCTTTGTTGCAGACGCATCAGCCCGAACATCCTGTGATCCGCGCTATTCTGGCGGGCGACGAGGAGGGGTTCTGGGGCGCGGAGGCCGGAGAGCGGCGACAGGCCGGGGTGCCGCCTTACGGGCGGATGGCGGGGATCATCATCTCGGGGAATGACGCGCAACAGGCGTTCGAGCTGGGCACCGAGCTTGCACGGCGCGATGTGCCGCTGCGCCAGATCGGCGCGCAGGTCTACGGGCCAGCCCCTGCGCCCATCGCGCGGATCAGGGGACGGCACCGTGTGCGGCTTCTGGTTCGGGCCGACAAGGGTGCGCCCTTGCAGGCGGCGCTGGCGCGGTGGCTGGGGCAGGTCCGGCTGACGGGCAGCCTGCGGCTGGCCGTGGATATTGATCCGCAGAGTTTTTATTGACGGGTTGACCGGAAGAGATAAGCCGCGCGGTCGCTGACACGCAAGATAGCGACAAAAGCAACGCCGCCCCAAACGCCCCGCGCGGAATCAAAGCCGCAGGCCGCCGCGAGATAGCCGACACTCCCCCTGGGGCGGCGATTTTGCTACCGTTGCGGCATGAGCAATGGTCAGATGACTGGGTAGGGATAAACTGCCCCTCACAGAGGTTGCATCGCCACTCCGCGTGTCGGCGACTGCGCGGCTTGCAACTCGACTTACCCCATCCGCTCTGAAGCATAACTTCCGGGGCTGGCGGGAAACACCACCGTCTTGTTGCCGTTCTGGAACACGCGGTGATGGATATGCGCATGGACCGCGCGGCTGAGCACCTGCGCTTCGACGTCGCGGCCAAGGCTGACGTAATCCTCGGCGCTTTGGGCATGGGTCACGCGGACGGTGTCCTGTTCGATGATCGGGCCTTCGTCCAGATCGGCGGTGACGTAATGCGCCGTCGCCCCAATCAGTTTCACGCCACGCTCGTAGGCTTGCTTATAGGGGTTGGCCCCTTTGAAACTGGGCAGGAACGAATGGTGGATGTTGATGATCCGGCCCGACATCTTCTGGCACACCGCATCCGAGAGTACCTGCATGTATCGCGCCAGCACAATCAGTTCGGCCCCCGAGTCCTCGACCAGCGCCATCAGGCGGGCCTCGGCCTCGGGCTTGTTATCTTTGGTCACCTTGATCTGGTGGAAGGGCAGATCGTGGTTCACCACCACCTTCTGATAGGTCATGTGGTTAGAGACGACGCCCACGATCTCGACCGGCAATGCCCCGATGCGCCAGCGGTACAGCAGGTCGTTCAGGCAATGGCCGAAATTCGACACCATGAGCAGCACCTTCATCCGCTCGGTCGCGTCATGGATCGCCCAGTCCATCCCGAAACTGGCGGCGATGGGCTCGAAACCCTCGCGCAGCGAGTCGCGCGTCGTGTCGGTTTCCACCACGAAGGTCATCCGCACGAAGAACATGCCGGTAAGCGGATCGTCGAACTGGTGGCTGTCGGTGATATTGCAGCCATTCTCAGCCAGAAAGCCCGATATAGCGGCGACGATTCCGCGCGTCGAGGTACATTGAACGGTCAGCACATGATGGGTCATTGATCTCTCCGGGTTCTGGTTCTGCGGTTCGTAGCAGCACGATCGAAAGCCCGAAAGCCCGGAAGCGACAGGCGCGGGCATCCGCGCGACGGCGGATAAATTAGGCCGGGCTTTGGTGCGGGCCGCGCAGGCCAGACCGTTGCCACAAAGCCGCAGGAGAGGTGGTCATTCCGGCTGGTTCAAAACCGACTTGCCCATGTCGCATTGCGAAAGGACGCACGGGGCGCGCTGCCCTAGGCAGGGCGCGTGAGACAATGACCCGACACACCAGTTGAAGGCGCAAGACATGGAGCAGAAACAAGCCGGGACGATGCCATCCGAAGCAATGGCCTTGGCGATGGTTGCCCTTGCCGCGCTGCCGCAGCGGGTCGAGGCTTTCGCGCAACCGCTGGAAGGCGGCGATGATCCGGCCTTTGGCACGGTGCGCTGGCGGACATTGTTCTGCGGGGATCGCACCCAGACCACAGGCATGGTCATCGGCATCGCAGAATTTCCGCCCGGCGGCACGCTGCTGGCGCACCGCCACAGTCCGGCCGAGTTCTATTTCGGGATGGAGGGCAGCGCCGTTGTCACCGTTGACGGGCTGGCCCAACCCATGGGGCCGGGCACCGCGCTGTTCATTCCGGGCGATGCCGAGCATGGCACGCTTGCGGGGCCGGACGGGTTCCGCATGCTCTATGTCTTCCCGCGCGACCGTTTCTCGGAAGTGGACTATCGCTTCACACCCTTCTGAGGTTCCTGCCCGCCTGCAAGCATGTTCCGGGCGTGATCTGCCTGCACAACCTTCTGTGCACACGCGCGCGTTTCGCCGTGATCTTGGCTCTCGCCAAGGCCAGAAAATCTGCGTAAGTCGTGAGCATGCAAATCATTCCGCTTGCCCTCGCCTCGACATTGCCCTTCTGGCGCAGGCCGGTGTTCTTGCTGTTTGTCATGGCCGCCGCCATGCCGATTGCCTTTGCGACATGGTCGGCGCTGCTGAACAATTTCGTCATCGAGGTTGCCGGTTTCGACGGCTCCGACATCGGCTGGCTGCATACGGTGCGCGAGATTCCCGGCCTGTTGGCCGTGGGCGTGATCGCGGTGCTGATGGTGATGCGCGAACAGGTGCTGGGCTTGGTCTCGCTGATCCTGCTGGGGGTCGCCACGGCGATCACGGCATGGTTTCCCAGCCTTGGCGGTATCCTGACGATCACGATGCTGTCGTCGATCGGATTCCATTATTACGAGACAGTCAACCAGTCGCTGCAGCTGCAATGGTTGCCCAAGGAGCGCGCGCCGCAGATGCTGGGCTGGCTGCTGGCCGCCGGATCAGGGGCAACGCTGGTGGCTTACCTGTGTGTGATCCTGACATGGGAGGCGCTGGGACTGACCTATAACGCGGTCTATCTGCTGGCCGGCGGCTTTACCGCAGCGGTCGCGCTGTTTGCCCTGCTGGCCTATCCGCAATTCGAGGCACCCGAGCCGCAGATCAAGAAAATGGTGCTGCGCCGGCGTTACTGGCTCTATTATGCGCTGCAATTCATGTCCGGCGCGCGGCGGCAGATTTTCGTGGTTTTTGCCGGTTTCATGATGGTCGAGAAATTCGGCTTCCGCGTGCACGAGATCACCTTGCTGTTCACCATCAACCTCGTGATCAATATCATCGCGGCCCCGCTGCTGGGCCGCGCTGTGGGCCTTTGGGGCGAGCGCAAGGCGCTCAGCGTCGAATATATCGGGCTGATCTGCGTCTTTCTTGGCTATGGCGGCATCTACTGGTTCGGCTGGGGCGTGGTGATGGCGGCGTGCCTTTATGTGGTCGATCATATCTTCTTCGCGCTGGCGATTGCCCTGAAAACCTATTTCCAGAAAATCGCCGATCCGCGCGATATCGCGCCCACGGCGGCGGTGGCCTTTACCATCAATCACATCGCGGCGGTTTTCCTTCCGGCCTCGTTGGGCTATCTCTGGCTGGTCTCGCCCAGCTCTGTGTTTGTTCTGGCGGCGGGTATGGCGGGCTTATCCTTTTGCCTTGCCTTATTGATTCCGCGCCATCCCGAGCCGGGCAACGAGACGATTTTCGCGCGTTTGGCGCCGGCCCCGGCGGAGTGAAGCAAAGATGAGCAGTCCTGATCCGACCGAGGCGGCCGCACGTCCGACGCCGCCGAAATCGCAGGGAAAATTCGTCACCGGATCGACAATGCGCCATGTCGTCGTGATGACGCTGACGGGCTCGTTGGGGCTGAGTTTTCTGTTTCTGGTGGATTTTCTCGCGCTCTGGTGGATTAGCCAGCTTGGCAACGAGGTGCTGATCACGGCCATCGGCTTTGCCGGAACGATCCAGTTTTTCGTCATGTCCGTCTCTGTCGGCATGATGATCGGGGCGGTCGCACTGGTCAGTCGCGCCTTGGGCATGGGTGATCCCGAAGAGGCGCGGCGCATTGCGACATCCGCGATGATCTACGGCGCGACCTTCCAGACCGCGCTGGCGGTGATGGTGTTCATCTTCCGACGCGAGATTTTGATCTGGACCGGGGCGGATGGTCCCGCGCTGGAAGTGGCGGTGCAGTTTCTGGCCATCTCTCTGCCGTCGCTGCCTTTTGTCGCCATCGGCATGTGTGCCAGCGCCGTGTTGCGCGCGGCAGGCGAGGCGTGGCGCGCGATGATGGTGACGGTGGCGGCGGGCGTTGTGGCGCTGATCGTCGATCCGATCCTGATCATCTGGATGGAACTTGGCGTCAACGGGGCCGCGATGGGGATCGTGCTGTCGCGCATGACCATGGCGGTGATGGGGTTCTACTGGGTCAGCCAGTCGCGCAACCTGCTGGCGCGGCCCAGTGCCATAGATCTGCGCCTGTTTTTCTTGCCTTTCCTGGCCATTGCCATGCCAGCCGTGGCGACGCAGGTCTCCACCCCGTTCGGCAACTGGATTCTAGTGCGCGCTATGGCGCAACATGGTGACAGCGCCGTGGCCGGACTGGGCGTGGTACTGCGCCTGACCATCCTGTGTTTCGGCGGCATCTTCGCGTTGTCAGGCGCGATTGGCGGGATCATCGGGCAGAATTACGGGGCCAAGCAATATGACCGTGTTGCAAGGGCTTATGTCGATGCGCTGAAGTTCTGCGCGATCTACACCGGCGTTGTCTGGATACTGCTGTGGTTCAGCGCCGATCTGATCTCCACCAGCTTCGGGCTGGGGCCGGAGGGTGCGCATGTGGTGCGGGTCTTCTCGTACTACGCGGCGGGCACCTTTGTCTTTACCGGCGCGCTGTTCGTCTCCAACGCCGCGTTCAACAATCTGGGCCGTCCCTTGTGGGCCACAGCAGCAAACTGGGCGCGCGATGCGATCCTGATGGCACCTTTCGCCTTTGGTCTGGGTGCGCTCTATGCGGGGGGCGGTGTGATCATGGGGCAGGCGCTGGCGAATACGCTGGCCGGCATTCTGGCGGCATGGATCGGCTGGCGTTTCGTGCGCCGCCTGAACGGGCCGCCTGCTGCCGTGCTTGACGCCAAGCCCGCATCCACATAACCGCATGGGCTACAGCGCAAGCCTCGGAGAGACGCCATGCCCACATTCACCGCAATCACTACCCTGACCGGCAAGACCCCCGCCGAGGCGCTGGGAGAGGCTGTCGAGACCCTGACCCCCGAACCCGAGGGCGTGGGCGTCTTCGAGATCGAGGACGGCTCGGGCCTGTGGGAAGTGGCCTGCTACTTCACGGATACGCCGGATCATGCGGGGCTGGCCCTACTGGCGGTGATCCACGGGGCCAAGCCCTTCGCCATTTCCGAACTGCCCGAAACCGACTGGGTCGCCAAGGTCAAACGCGAGCTGTCGCCCGTCGTGGCGGGGCGTTTTTTCGTCTATGGCAGCCATGATGCCGACAAGGTGCCCGAGGGCGTGGAGGCGTTGTTGATCGAGGCGGCGATGGCCTTTGGCACCGGCCACCACGGCACCACACAGGGCTGTCTGCGCGCGCTGGATCGGCTGGCAGCAGGCGGCTTTTCCGGACGGTCCGTGGCCGATATCGGCTGTGGCACAGCGGTGCTGGCGATGGCGGCGGCCCGGATCTGGCCGAACCCTGTTCTGGCCAGCGATATCGACGAGGTCGCCGTGGATGTGGCCCGCGCCAACGTCAGCGCCAATGCGCTGGGAGGCCGTGTGCACTGCGTCGAGGCGACAGGGTTCGACCATCCCGATATTACGGCCGCCAGCCCGTTCGATCTGGTCTTCGCCAACATCCTGAAAGGGCCGCTGATCGAACTCGCGCCCGATATGGCGGCGCATCTGACGTCCGGCGGCTATGCCATTTTGTCAGGGATTCTGAACGAGCAGGCCGATGAGGTCATTTCGGTTTATGCACAATCCGGCATCAATCTTGTCCATCGCGAAGAGATTGGTGAATGGACGACGCTCACTCTTGGCAAATAAGGCGCGAAAAAGCCCTCTTTTCCGCATTTTTCGAGGCAATCGTTGAAATTTGAACCGGATTTATGGTATATTTACGCAATTGTGGTGGGGGCCACATTCGGAGCACTGACATGTCAGATGCCTTTCAAGATTTTGACAACCGGCTGAAGCGGATCGGCAAGACCAGGGTGAAGCTCGCCAGAGGATATGAGTCTGTTGTCGGACCCGACGGTCTGATCATTGCCAAGCCGAAACGGCCCAGAGGGCGCTTTCCGGTCCGGGGCGTTTTTCTTATGGTCGTCGGCTTCATCGGATTCAAGGCGCTGATCCTTGCGACACTCGGTCAGCCCGTTTTCGAGGACCGTGTCGCCACCCTTCGTGCAGGCTCTTTTGTAGAGCAGACGGGCGCGGTGATCATGCAGGCCGATCCGCTGACGGTCATGATCGCAGAAAAGCTGCGGGGATATCTGCATTGATCCGCGATTGTTTTGACTGATCTGCCAGCTTGGACAAGGCATGCCTGAGCCGGTCCGGGGATCAACTGGCCTTCAGATATGAAAAAGCCGCGCCTCTGAAACAGAGCGCGGCTTTTTCGTGCCGTGAGTGGCAAACGAAGTCTGGCGGATCAACGGGTCTTGACGACGAGGTCGATGTCGCCACGGCACAGGCCGATATCTTCCAGTTCGCGGTCCGAGAGTTTGGACAATGCGCTGCGGGTGATGCGGGCGTCGTTCCATGCGGAGACAACACCGACCATTGTCGAGAAAAAGCCGGTCATGCCGGTGTTCAGGCCAGCCTGTGCATTGGTGCGGGGGGCGTCATAAACAGCCATGTTCAGTATCCTTGTTTGCGCGTCTGCGCGATGTGTGCATTAAATCGTGTCAAGCTCTGTTGAGCCCTGTTTCTGCAACTGCACATAGATTGCCTCATATTCCGGCACAAGACGGCCTCGCTGCATAGGTCTTATGCGACTTTTGCATGGGTCGATTTTCGCAGCATATGCTTAAAAACAAGGCGGATCGGGCAGAGGGAAATGTCGCTTTCAGCATGCCGAATGGCGAATTTGATCATCTTTCTGCATCGCAGCATTCGAGGCCTCGTCTTTTGCCCTGCGCGCTTTGGGATTGGCCTTTGTTCGCCTTTCGTGCTAGTGCATCAAAAAAGCAACAGGGCAGGGGCAAACATGCGGGTTTTAGGGATCGATCCCGGCTTGAGGAACCTTGGCTGGGGAATCATCGATATTGACGGCAGCCGCCTGTCCCATGTCGCCAATGGAATTTGCCACTCGGTCGGCGATGATCTGGCGCTGCGTCTGTTGTCTCTGCATGAACAACTCTCGGCCGTTTTGGCGCAGTACTGCCCCGATACGGCGGCGGTGGAGCATACTTTCGTCAACAAGGACGGTGTGGCCACGTTGAAGCTGGGCCAAGCGCGCGGGATCGCGCTGCTGGTTCCGGCGCAGGCGGGGCTGCGCGTTGCGGAATACGCGCCCAATGCGGTGAAAAAGACCGTGGTGGGTGTGGGCCATGCGGGCAAGGAACAGGTGCAGCACATGGTGCGGATGCAATTGCCCGGTGTGGTGCTGGCGGGGCCGGATGCGGCGGATGCGTTGGCCGTGGCGATCTGCCATGCCCATCACGGCGCCGCAGGCAGCCCGCTGGCCGCCGCGATCCGGAAGGCCACGGCATGATCGGCAAGCTGACAGGGCGCATTGATTACCGCGCCGAGGACCACCTGCTGATCGACGTGGGCGGGGTGGGCTATCTTGTCTATTGCTCGGATCGCACTTTGGCCGCGTTGCCGGGGCCGGGGAATGTGGTCGCGCTTTATACCGATCTGGTGGTGCGCGAGGATCTGATGCAGTTGTTCGGCTTTCCCACGCTGCTGGAAAAGGAATGGCACCGCCTTCTGATGGGCGTGCAGGGGGTGGGCGCGAAGGCAGCGCTGGCCATTCTGGGCGCTTTGGGGGCGGAAGGTGTCAGCCGCGCGATCATGCTGGGCGATATGAACGCGATCAAGGCGGCACGCGGGATCGGCCCGAAAACCGCGCAACGCGTGGTGATCGAGTTGAAGGACAAGGCCCCCGCCGTCATGGCGATGGGTGGCACGTTGTCTGCGGCGATGGGCGCGGTGCCCGCCACGGCGCAGGAAGGCGAGGTGATCGACACAGCGCCCGCGCCGCGCAAGGTGGCCGCCCCGGCAGCACCATCGGGGAGTGCGGCGGCGCAATCGGATGCCTTGTCGGCGCTGACCAATCTGGGCTATTCCCCCGGTGACGCGGCAGGCGCTGTCGCCCGCGCCGCGATGGATGCACCCGAGGCCGATGCTGCCGCCCTGATCCGCGCCGCGCTCAAGGCGCTGGCCCCGAAAGGGTAACAGATGACACAATCCGACCCGATCCTTGATCCGGCCAAACAACCCGAGGATTTTGACCGCGCGCTGCGCCCGCAGGGGCTGGACGAGTTCATCGGGCAGGCCGAGGCGCGCGCCAACCTGCGCGTCTTCATCCAGTCCGCCCGCCAGCGCGGCGAGGCGATGGACCACACGCTGTTCCACGGCCCGCCCGGCTTGGGCAAGACCACGCTGGCGCAGATCATGGCCCGCGAATTGGGGGTGGGGTTCCGCATGACCTCTGGCCCGGTGCTGGCCAAGGCAGGCGATCTGGCGGCGATCCTGACCAATCTGGAAGCGCGCGACGTGCTGTTCATCGACGAGATCCACCGCCTCAACCCGGCGGTGGAGGAGGTGCTGTATCCGGCATTGGAGGATTTCCAGCTTGATCTGGTGATCGGTGAGGGGCCTGCCGCGCGTACCGTGCGGATCGAGTTGCAGCCCTTCACGCTGGTGGGTGCGACCACGCGGATGGGCCTGCTCACCACGCCGCTGCGCGACCGTTTCGGCATTCCCACACGGTTGGTCTTTTACACGGATGCGGAGCTTTACGAGATCGTCATCCGCAATGCCCGCCTGTTGGGTGCCCCTGCCGAGGAAGGGGGTGCTATGGAGATTGCGCGGCGCTCGCGCGGGACACCGCGCATCGCGGGGCGTTTGCTGCGCCGCGTCGTGGATTTCGCGCTGATCGAAGGCAATGGCCGCGTGACGCGCGAAATCGCCGATTACGCGCTGACACGGCTGGGCGTGGACCATCTGGGGCTGGACGGGGCGGACCGGCGCTATCTGACCCTGATCGCCGAGAATTATCAGGGCGGTCCCGTCGGGATCGAGACGCTGTCGGCAGCCCTGTCCGAGAGCCGTGATGCGCTGGAAGAGGTGATCGAGCCGTACCTGCTGCAACAGGGGTTGATCCAGCGCACACCACGGGGCCGGATGCTGGCGCAGAAAGCATGGACCCATCTGGGTCTGGACGCGCCCAGACGCGACGCCGATCTGTTCGGCTGAGCCCGGATGATGAGTATTTGCAGAACAATGAAGGGAAGGGGCACGGCATGGCAGAGGCGGGGCTGACACCCGAGGCGATCACGGCCTTGTTTACACGCAGCGACGGCAGCTATGCCTTTGCGCGCTGGGGCAGGCCAATCGCGCCCGTTGTGTTCGGGGTCGAGGATGACACGCTCAAGGTGATCAAGGGCGCGCTGGAGGCGGTTGTCACGCTGGCCGGGCACGAGATGGCCGAAACCGATCCCGAACTTGGCGCCAACCTGATGGTGTTTTTCTGCCGCGACTGGTCCGAACTGGTGCAAGTGCCCAATCTGGACCGTCTGGTGCCTGATCTGGGGCCGTTGGTGGCGCGATTGGAGGCGGCAGAGGCCAACCAGTACCGGATTTTCCGCTTTGACGCAGGCGGCGGGATCAAGGCCAGTTTCGTGTTTTTGCGGATGGATACGCATCTACAGGCGGTCAGTGCCGATGTGCTTGCCCTGAGCCAGGTGGTGCAGACGATCCTGCTGTGGTCCGACCTTGCGTTCCGCGACCGTGCGCCCTTGGCCATCGTCGACGGGCACACCATCCTGCGGCCCGACATCGCGGGGCTGATCCGCGCGGCCTATGATCCGGTGCTGCCCGCAGTGGCCAGCGACCCCGCCCATGCGTTGCGGCTGTTCGCACGGTTGCAAAAGCCGCAATAAAGCGAATGCGGGGGCTGCGCGCGGATTTGCGGGATCGGACGTGCCTCGACAATGGGCGCCGGGGGCGAGGATGTACTCTTCGGGTCAACTGCTCCGGTATCACGTTTCAGGTTGGTGTTTGACAAGCCGTCGTCGCGCGTATTTCCGGGCCTCCGGCTTCATCCCGCGTCTTGACGGTTGCAGCCAGTCCCGAATGCGGCCAAAACTGCGCCTGTCCATTCCCCTGCGAGAGTCAGCGCGATGCCCCATATCCTGCCGGTCCGTGTCTATTACGAGGATACCGATATGGCGGGGATCGTCTATTACGCCAATTACCTGCGCTATATCGAGCGTGGCCGAAGTGACTGGGTCCGGGGCCTCGGCATCGACCAGAATGCCATGAAGGCGCAGGGGCTGGTTTTTGCCGTCCGCCGTGTCGAGGCGGATTACCTCCTGCCTGCGCGGCTCGATGACGAACTGGTCGTCGAGACGGAGGTGGTGCAGGTCACAGGCGCAAGGCTGGTCATGGATCAGGTCGTCCGGCGCGGCAAGGACAGGCTTTTCCATGCGGTTGTGACCGTGGTTGTGATCAACGAGACGGGACAACCGGCACGCATGCCAGCGAATATTCGCCAGATGTTGCACTGATGTGATCGAATGACGCAGATGTGTTGGCGTTTCCCTTTCAAATAAGGTAATTTGCCTGCCAAATGGACCGCGAAGGCGGCCGACACAAAGAGCAGGCATATGGAAACCGAAATTATCACACATGCCGCTTCGGCGGAGTATACCATGTGGGCTTTGTTTGCCCGCGCAACGATTGTCGTTAAGCTTGTTATGCTTAGCCTTATTCTGGCATCCTTCTGGGCCTGGGCTGTCATCATCCAGAAGACCTTGCAGTATCGCAAGGCGCGTGCCGAGTCCGAGGCATTCGATCAATCCTTCTGGTCTGGAGAGCCGCTGGACGAGTTGTTCGAGCAGGTCGGCCCAGAGCCTTCGGGATCATCCGAGAAAGTGTTTGCCGCCGGCATGATGGAATGGCGGCGCAGCCATCGCAATGACGGCGGGCTGATCGCGGGCGCCACCGCGCGGATTGACCGCAGCATGGATGTCGCCATCTCGAAAGAGGCGGAAAAGCTGCAATCGGGGCTGACCATTCTGGCCACCATCGGTTCTGCCTCGCCGTTTGTCGGCCTGTTCGGAACGGTCTGGGGGATCATGAACGCCTTTATCGAGATCGCCGAGCAGCAGAATACCAGCCTTGCCGTTGTCGCCCCCGGTATTGCCGAGGCGCTTCTTGCCACGGGCCTTGGCCTGTTGGCCGCGATCCCGGCCGTGATCTTCTACAACAAGCTGAGCGCGGATGCGGATCATATCATCGGAGGCTACGGTGCCTTTGCCGATGAATTCGCCACCATCCTCAGCCGCCAGTTGGATAGCTGAGCGATGGGTGCGGGCGTAGTCAGCAACGGTGGTGGAAATGGCGGCGGCGGTGGAGGTCGGCGCGGACGGCGGCGCGGCGGTAACCGTCGTCCGATGTCGGAAATCAACATCACGCCCTTTGTGGATGTGATGCTGGTGCTTTTGATCATCTTCATGGTCGCGGCCCCGCTGATGACCGTGGGTGTGCCGGTGGAACTGCCGCGCACGGCGGCAACATCGCTGCCTGCCGAGCAGGAAGAGCCGCTGAGCATCACGATGACAGCGGATGGGCTGGTCATGATCCAGACCACCGAGGTGCCGCTGGGCGAGCTTGTGCCGCGTTTGCAGGCCATCGCGGGGGAGCGTGCGGGGAACCGTGTGTTCCTGCGTGCCGATGGCGCGGTCTCTTATGCTGAGGTGGTGACGGTCATGGGCGCGCTCAACCGTGGCGGATTCTCCAATATCGGTCTGGTGACCGATCTGGGCGGTCCGGCGCTGGACGGCAGCCAGCCCGCCGGTCAAGCCGACTGAGGGGCGCTGTGGTAAGGATCGGCTATTATATCTCCGGAGCCGGGCATATCGCCTTGATTCTGTGGGTCTTGTTCGGGGGCGCGTTCTCGTCGACGCGCGACCCGATCGAGATCACGGAGGTATCGGTCATTTCAGGGGCCGAGTTCGATGCCTTGATGCAGGGGGTGCAATCGCCCGATGCGGCCACGGATGTGGCCATGCCTGTGCCACCCGCGGAAGACGAGGTCGCGCCAGCGCCCGAAAGCCAGCCCGATGCGCCGCCGCCGCCGCCCGCCGAGCCGCAGGTGACGCAGACACCGCCCCCCGATGCGGCCCCGCAGGCGGCAGAAGCCTTGCCGCCCGTACCCGCCGAGGTGACGGACGAGGCCCCCGAGATGGCCCCGCCGCCGGAGGAAACCGCCGTGCTGGCCCCGGACGTGTCGGACCGTCCGGTGCCGCGTCCGGCGGAGCGCGTGGCCCCCGAGGCGGTTGCAGCGCCCGAGCCTGATACGCAGGTGGCCGATACCGTGACCGAGGAGGTTGTGCCGGACGAGGCGGCCGAGACACCGCAGGAGCAGGCGGAATCCGGCGCCCCCGAAGAGGCGACGACCCAGATCGTGACCGAGGCGATGCAGACCCCCTCTGCCGCGCCGACATCGTCGATCCGCCCGCAACAGCGCCCCGCGCGCCCGACGCCAGCGCCGACACCTGCGCCGACACCGGAGGCCGTGGCTGAAACACCGCCCGAGCAGCCGTCCCAGCAGGCCGCGCAGGAGCCGACCCCGCCTGCGCCATCCACTGCGGATGCGGTCAATGATGCGCTGCGTCAGGCGCTGACGGCGGACCAGACACCCAGCGCGGCACCCTCGGGCCAGAGCGGGCCGCCGATGACATCCGGCGAGCGCGATGCCTTGCGTGTCGCGGTGCAGCAATGCTGGAATGTCGGATCACTTTCGTCTGATGCGCTGCGCACAACGGTTGTCGTGGCCGTGTCGATGTCCGAAGATGGCCATCCGCAAGGCGAGACGTTGCGGATGCTCAGTTATGAGGGCGGTTCCGCGGAATCGGCGCGGCAGGCGTTCGAATCCGCCCGCCGCGCGATCATCCGGTGCGGGGCGAACGGTTTCAACCTGCCGCGCGACAAATACGCCCAATGGCGTGATATCGAAATGACGTTCAATCCCGAGAACATGAGGATCAAATGATGAAACGACTGTTGACCTTGCTGGCGGCCTTGCTCGTCTTTGCTGTGCCGGCCTCAAAAGCCGTGGCACAGTCCGGCCCTCTGAGAATCGAGATTACCGAAGGTGTGATCGAGCCTTTGCCCTTTGCCAATCCGGCCTTCGTGGCGGAAAACGCCGCCGCGACCGAACTGGCGCGCAACCTCTCGCGCGTTGTTTCCGAGGATCTGATCGGCACAGGCTTGTTCCGGGAGATCCCGTCCTCGGCCTTTATCAGCCAGATCACCAGCTTCAACAGCCCGGTGCAGTTCTCTGACTGGCGTGCGATCAACGCACAGGCGCTGATTTCCGGTGCGGTCAGTGTGGGCAGCGACGGATCGGTTTTTGTCAAGTTCCGTCTCTATGATGTATTTGCAGGGCAGGAACTGGGCGACGGGTTGCAGTTCAACGGCACACAGGCCGGATGGCGGCGCATGGCGCATAAGGTGGCCGATGCCGTCTATAGCCGGATCACCGGCGAGGGCGGCTATTTCGACAGCCGCGTGGTCTATGTCGCCGAGAGCGGCCCCAAGGATGACCGCCGCAAGCGGCTGGCGATCATGGATTATGACGGCGCGAATGTGCAGTTCCTGACCGACAGCAATGCCATCGTGCTGGCACCGCGTTTTTCGCCCACGGGGGACCGTATCCTTTATACCAGCTACGAATCCGGCTTTCCGCGCATCTACGTGATGGATGTGGCCTCGGTCGGGCGGCGCGCCTTGCCGACGCTGGAGGGCGATATGAGCTTTGCGCCGCGCTTTGCGCCGGACGGCAATACGGTGGTCTATTCGCTGACCACGGGTGGCAATACGGACATCTACCGGATGGATATCAATTCCGGCAATGCCACACGCCTGACCTCGACCCCGTCGATCGAGACCGCGCCGAGCTTCAGCCCCGATGGCAGCCGCATCGTGTTCGAGAGCGACCGCAGCGGCACACAGCAGCTTTATATCATGAGCGCGCAGGGCGGCGAGCCGCAACGAATCAGTTTCGGGCAGGGCCGCTACGGTACGCCGGTCTGGTCGCCGCGTGGTGACCTGATTGCCTTCACCAAGCAGTCCAAGGGCCGCTTTCACATTGGTGTGATGCGCACGGACGGCGCGGAGGAGCGGTTGCTGACAGCCTCTTTTCTCGACGAGGGTCCGACTTGGGCACCCAACGGACGTGTGATCATGTTCACCCGTGAATCCCAAGGCGAGACGGGCACGGCATCGTTGTATTCCGTCGATATTTCGGGCCGCAACCTCAAGCGCATCCCGACCGAGGGCGGCGCGTCCGACCCGGCATGGTCGCCGTTGCAACGCTAGCTGAATAACGGCACAGCGCGCGGAGAGATTCCCTCATCCGCGCAACTGTGATAGACGACCAAAGACAGACAGGCATATTCTGATGACACATAACATGAACGGGGCATCCTCCATGAACTTCACCGCGCGTAGCTTTCTTCTGGTTTCGGTTCTGGCGCTGGCCGCCTGTACCAACCCCGACCGTTTCGACAGTGCCAATGGTGCTGGCGGTGCGGGTGGCGTTGGCGGGACAGGCGGCATCGGCGCGCCCGGAAGCGCCAGCGATCCCCGCTCGCCAGCCTATTTCCAGCAGACCATCGGAGACCGTGTGCTGTTCGTCGTCGACCAGTCCTCGATCACGCCGCAGTACCAGAGCGTTCTGGACGGACAGGCGCAGTGGCTGATGACCAATACCGATTACGTCGCCATCATTGAAGGCCATGCGGACGAGCAGGGCACGCGCGAATACAACCTTGCACTGGGCGCGCGTCGCGCCAATGCGGTGCAGGAATATCTGATCTCGCGCGGTGTGGCCCCCAGCCGCCTGCGGGTGATCAGCTATGGTAAGGAGCGCCCGATCGAGCTTTGCAGCGACGAGGCCTGCTATTCCCAGAACCGCCGCGCCGTGACGATCATCTCGGCCGGTCTGTCCAGCTGATCGGAGCACAAAGATGATGCAGTTTGCTGCACACACCTTTACCGGGGCGCGCCTCGGCCCGGCCTTGCGGCGCGTCCTCGGTCAGGGGCGCGTCACGGCTGTGGTGCTGTCGCTTGTGGCGGGGCTTGCCCTGCCGCAGGGGGCAGCCGCACAGGACGGGCAGACGCTGGCGGATATCCGTCAGGAAATGTCGGTGCTCTACGTCGAGGTGCAACGCCTGCGCCGCGAACTGTCCACCACTGGCGCGCCGGGTGTCACCGTTCCCGGTGGCAGTGTGCTCGACCGTGTCAATGTGATGGAAACCGAGTTGCAGCGCCTCACCCGCAAGAGCGAGGAACTGGAATTCCGCATCAATTCCATCGTGACCGATGGCACCAACCGCCTTGGCGATCTGGAATTCCGCCTGTGCGAGCTGGAAACGAATTGCGACATCTCCCAACTGGGCAACGCCTCGACGCTGGGTGGCGGCGCGGCTCCTGCCACGACAGGCGCGATCCCGTCGCTCTTCCCGCCGCCCGCACAGCAGAACGGCAGCGACTCCTCAACTCCGACAACAGAACTTGCCATCGGCGAGCGTGCAGACTTCGAGCGGGCGTCGGAGGCGCTCGCAAGCGGTGACTTTCGCAGTGCCGCGGACCTCTTTGCGACCTTTAATGAGACCTACCCGGGCGGACCGCTGAGTGCCGAGGCCGATCTCAAGCGCGGGCAGGCTCTGGCGCAGCTTGACGATATACGCGGTGCCGCGCGCGCCTATCTGTCGGCCTTCACCAATGACCAGACCGGCCCGAACGCACCCGAAGCCCTCTACCGGCTGGGCGATGCATTGGGCCGTCTAGGGCAGACACAGGAAGCCTGCACCACCCTGCAGGAAGTGGGGATGCGTTTCCCGCAATCCGGCAGCGTGAGTTCGGCGCAGGAGGCCCGCGCGCGTCTGGGCTGCCAGTGACGCAAACCGCCACACGATCGCCTTGCCCGGCGCGCCTTGCGGTCACCGAGGCGCTGCAGGCGCGGGTCGCGGTGGGAATTGCGGTATCTGGCGGCAGCGATTCGATGGCATTGTTGCATCTGGCAGGGCTGGCCGCTTCGGAAACCGCATGCCGTATCGCGGCGGTCACCGTGGACCACGACCTGCGCGACGGGAGCGCGGCGGAAGCCGCAAGGGTCGCGGCCTATTGCGACGCGCAAGGGATTTCACACACCACACTGGTCTGGCAGCACGGGGCATTGCGCGGCAACCTTCAGGCGACGGCCCGCGCCGCGCGCTACGCGCTGATGGCTGACTGGGCGCGGGCGCAGGGGCTGGATGCCGTGCTTTTGGGCCATACGCAGGACGATCAGGCCGAGACCTTCCTGATGCGTCTGGGGCGCGAGGCCGGGCTGGACGGGTTGACAGGCATGGCCGCGCGGTTTTCCCGCGACGGCATGGCGTGGCACCGCCCCCTGCTGGGTGTGCGCCGCGACTCCCTGCGTGACCATCTGCGTGCCGCCGGGCTGGGCTGGAGCGACGACCCGTCAAACGAGGATGCGCGGTTCGACCGGATCAAGGCGCGCGAGGCTTTGGCGGCGCTGGCCCCCTTGGGGATAGAGGCCGCGGGTCTGTCGCGGGTGATGGCGCAGCTTGACGATGCGCGCAACGCCCTGCGCCATCTGGTGGGCGATGTGGCGCGGGCAACGATCCGGCAGGAGCAGGGTGACCTGATCCTCGACTGGGCGGCGCTGTCCACATACCCTGCCGAGGTGACGCGGCGCTGTCTGGTGGAGGCGCTGGTCTGGATGTCGGGTGCGGCTTATCCGCCACGCCGCGAGGAGGTGGCGCAACTGATGCAGGCCATGACGCAGGACGGGCAGCGGACCCTGTCGGGCTGTGTGCTGCGGCGGGCAGGGCGCTTTGTGCGGCTCTCGCGCGAGGCGCAGGCCGTGCAGGGACAGGTCAGCGCCACGGATGCAGTCTGGGACGGTCGCTGGCAGTGCGAGGGACCGCATGACGCAGCGCTGCATGTCGGTTTGCTGGGCGACGCCGGTCTGCGCCAGTGCCCGGACTGGCGCGAGACCGGACTGCCGCGTTCGACGCTTCTGGCCTCACCCGCGATCTGGGCGGGCGAGACGCTGGTGGCTGCCCCCTTGGCGGGGCTGGGGCAGGGATGGACAGCGCGGATTGTCGCGGATTTCCACGACAGGCAGGTTTCGCATTGAAGTAAACCATTTGTTGCCTATTTTAGGGTAAAGTCCTGAGGCAGTATGCCAATGGCGATCTAATTTATGGGAGACATGCCTTGGGCAATGCGAGAAACATCGCTTTCTGGGTCGTTCTGTTCCTTCTGATACTGGCACTTTTCAACCTGTTCAGCGGTTCCGGAAACACCCTTCAAAGCCAGAATATCAGCTATACGGAATTTGTCCGCTCGGTGGAAAGCGATCAGGTCACGCGGGCAACGCTGGATGGCGAGCAGATTCGCTATCGCGGCGCGGATGGTCGTGACTATGTCACGATCAAGCCCGAGGATGCGGAGGTGACAAACCTTCTGATTGCCAATGACGTGCCGGTGACGGCGGAAAGCCAGCGGCAATCCGGTTTCCAGACCTTCATCCTGTCGCTGCTGCCGTTCCTTCTGCTGATCGGTGTGTGGATCTATTTCATGAACCGGATGCAGGGCGGCGGCAAAGGCGGCGCCATGGGCTTTGGCAAATCAAAGGCAAAGCTGCTGACCGAGAAGCATGGCCGCGTCACATTCGATGACGTCGCGGGCATCGACGAGGCCAAGGAAGAACTGGAAGAGATCGTTGAATTCCTGCGCAATCCGCAGAAGTTCAGCCGCCTTGGCGGCAAGATCCCTAAAGGCGCGCTGCTTGTCGGACCTCCCGGCACAGGTAAAACCCTGCTGGCGCGCGCCATTGCGGGCGAGGCGGGTGTGCCCTTCTTCACCATCTCGGGTTCCGACTTTGTGGAAATGTTCGTGGGTGTCGGTGCCTCCCGCGTGCGCGACATGTTCGAGCAGGCCAAGAAGAACGCGCCCTGCATCGTTTTCATCGACGAGATCGACGCCGTGGGCCGTGCCCGTGGCGCAGGTTACGGCGGCGGTAATGACGAGCGCGAGCAGACGCTGAACCAGCTTCTGGTGGAGATGGACGGTTTCGAGGCGAATGAAGGTGTGATCATCCTCGCCGCCACCAACCGCCGCGACGTTCTGGATCCTGCCTTGCTGCGTCCGGGCCGTTTTGACCGTCAGGTGACCGTGCCCAACCCCGACATCAAGGGCCGCGAGAAAATTCTCGGTGTGCATGCCGCCAAGGTGCCGCTTGGCCCCGATGCCGATATGCGGATCATCGCACGTGGTACCCCCGGTTTCTCCGGTGCCGATCTGGCCAACCTCGTGAACGAGGCGGCGTTGATGGCTGCGCGTGTCGGGCGCCGTTTTGTCACCATGGTCGATTTCGAGAATGCCAAGGACAAGGTCATGATGGGGGCGGAGCGCCGTTCGATGGTGCTGACCAACGACCAGAAGGAAAAGACCGCCTATCACGAGGCCGGACATGCCGTTGTCGGTATGGCCCTGCCGAAATGCGATCCGGTCTACAAGGCCACGATCATCCCGCGCGGCGGTGCCCTCGGCATGGTCGTGTCCCTGCCGGAGATCGACCGCCTGAACTGGCACCGCGCAGAATGCGAGGAAAAGCTGGCCATGACCATGGCGGGTAAGGCCGCGGAAATCCTCAAATATGGCGAGGACAATGTCTCCAACGGTCCCGCAGGTGATATCCAGCAAGCCAGTGCACTGGCGCGCGCGATGATCATGCGCTGGGGCATGTCGGACAAGATCGGCAATATCGATTATGCCGAAGCGCATGAGGGATATTCCGGCAACACTGCGGGTTTCTCCGTGTCGGCCCATACCAAGGAGCTGATCGAGGAAGAAGTGAAGCGCTTCATTCAGGAAGGCTACCAGCGCGCTGTCCAGATCCTGACCGAGCGTAAGGCAGAGTGGGAGCGCCTGGCGCAGGGCTTGCTGGAATACGAGACCCTGACCGGCGAAGAGATCAAGCGCGTCATGCGCGGTGATCCCCCGCAGGCCGGCGACGACGAGGAAGACAAGTCCGACAAGGGCAATGCCGCCTCCGTAACCGCGATCCCCAAGACCAAGCCGAAGGTAAAGCCGGCGGGTGGTCTGGAGCCAGAGCCGACGTAATGGTTGCTGTCCAGACCTCCGACTGGAACCCCGGAACCTACCACAGGTTCCGGGGTTTGCGTTTGCGCCCCGCGCTGGATCTGATCCGCGCGCTCCCGGCCCTGCCCGAGGGCGATGTGGTTGATCTGGGCTGCGGCAGCGGCCTTGTCGGCCCCGCCCTCAAAACCTTTGGCAAACCCCTGTCCGGCATTGATAGCTCGCCCGCCATGCTGCAAGAGGCGCAGGCGCGCGGCTGCTACGACAGTCTGCACCAAATGGATATCGCGGACTGGACGCCGCAAGGCGCCCCGCCTGCGCTGATCTTCTGCAACGCCGCATTGCACTGGCTGGCGGATCACAACGCGCTGATGCCGCGTCTGGCCAGCTATATGGCCTCCGGCGGCACGTTGGCGGTGCAAGTGCCGCACCAGAACAACGCACCCTCGCACCGCGTCTGGGTCTCTCTGGCGGAGGAGTTGTTTCCTGGGCAGGTCGATCTCGCGCATGGCCCCGGTGTGCTGCGCCCGGTGGAGTACCACCAACTCATGGTCCCTCTGGGAGAGCTTTCCCTGTGGGAAACCGAGTATTACCAAACACTTGATGCCTGTTCCGACGGTCACCCGGTGCGCCGCTTCACCGAGACCACCTTCGCCCGCCCCATTCTGGCGGCACTGGAGCCGGAACAGCAGGACCAACTCATCACCGCCTATGAGGCCGTGATGGACAAGGTCTATCCTGCGGCTGCGGACGGAACGGTGCTGTTTCCCTTCCGGCGGATGTTTTTCACGCTGACCGTATAAAGGCCGAATCGCCACGCGGCTGTCCGCCCGAGGCTCTGGCGCAGCCAGCCGTTTTCTGTTTGTCTCGCGGGCGTTGAGTGCCAATGCAAAGGACGATTGCGCCATGCCCGCCTTGAAACCCACCCTTTTCAGCGCCCGGATCACATGGCTGGGGCTGGTGACAGACCGTGCCGCCAGCCTGCGGGCGAGCCCGCAGGATCAGGTGATGGCCACTTTCGCAGGCGTGGCGGGCGAGGACCATGCGGGCCTGACGCGCCCCTCCTGCAGCCGCGTGACGGCGCAGCACAAGCGCGGCACAGAGATCCGCAACACCCGCCAGTTCAGCATCGTCTCCGCCGAGGAACTGGCCGAGATCGCGGACCGCATGGGCATTACGCGGTTCGATCCCGCGTGGATCGGGGCGTCGATGGTGATCGAGGGTATACCCGATCTCAGCCACCTGCCGCCCTCCGCGCGGCTGCAGGGGCCGTCAGGTGCCACGTTGGTCGTCGATATGCAGAACCGTCCCTGCCATCTGCCCGCCAAGGTGATCGACGCCGAACAGGAAGGTCTGGGCGGCGCGTTCAAGAAAGCCGCCAACGGCAGACGCGGCGTGACCGCATGGGTCGAGCGTGAAGGCATGCTGGCGGTTGGCGACACGCTGGCGCTGCATGTGCCGGACCAGCGGGTCTGGGCGCATCTGGCCGAGGCGCGGCGCGGCTAGGCGCTGAGGCCCCGTTTTGAGGGGCCGAAAAGCCCGCGCCGTTGGCGCAACAGGCCGTGCGGGACGCTTGTGCCCTCGCAAATGTCGGAAACACGATCTTTACGCCCGCCGCGTCTCTCTATAGCCAAGGGGTGCGGGACATGGACTAGACATGCACAAGACAGGGGCGGAGATAATGGCGTTCAAATCCGACATCGAGATTGCACGCGCGGCGCGCAAGGACACCATTCAGGACATCGGGGCCAAGCTGGGCATTCCCGCGACGGACCTGCTGCCTTACGGCCATGACAAGGCCAAGATCGGTCAGGATTTCATCCGCTCGGTGCAGGACCGCCCCAATGGCAAGCTGATCCTTGTGACCGCGATCAACCCGACCCCTGCGGGCGAGGGCAAGACCACGACCACCGTTGGTCTGGGTGACGGGCTGAACCGGATCGGCAAGAAAACAGCCGTGTGTATCCGCGAGGCCAGCCTCGGCCCGTGTTTCGGCATGAAGGGCGGGGCAGCTGGCGGTGGATACGCGCAGGTCGTGCCGATGGAAGAGATGAACCTGCATTTCACCGGCGATTTCCACGCGATCACTTCGGCGCATAACCTGCTGTCGGCGATGATCGACAACCATATCTACTGGGGCAATGCGCTTGAGATCGACGCGCGCCGGATCGTCTGGCGGCGGGTGATGGACATGAACGACCGTGCCTTGCGCGACATCGCGACCAGCCTAGGCGGCGTCACGAACGGCTTTCCACGCCAGACCGGTTTCGACATCACCGTGGCCTCCGAGGTGATGGCGATCCTGTGCCTTGCGAGCGATCTGGCCGATCTGGAGCGGCGTCTGGGCGATATCGTCGTGGCCTATACCCGCGAGCGCAAGCCGATTTTCGCGCGCGATATCAAGGCGGATGGCGCGATGACGGTGCTGCTCAAGGATGCGATGCAGCCCAATCTGGTGCAGACACTGGAGAACAACCCCGCCTTCGTGCATGGCGGTCCCTTTGCCAATATCGCGCATGGCTGCAATTCGGTCATCGCCACCACAACGGCGCTGAAGCTGGCCGATTACGTGGTGACCGAAGCCGGATTCGGGGCCGATCTGGGGGCCGAGAAATTCATGAACATCAAATGCCGCAAGGCGGGCATCGCACCGGATGCGGTGGTCATCGTGGCGACCGTGCGTGCGATGAAGATGAACGGCGGCGTGGCAAAGGCGGATCTCGGGGCCGAGGATGTGGCCGCCGTGCAGGCAGGCTGCCCCAATCTGGGCCGTCATATCGGCAATATCAAATCCTTTGGCGTGCCGGTCGTGGTGGCGATCAACCATTTTACAGGTGATACCGAGGCCGAGATCGCCGCCGTGCGGGCCTATGTGGCCGAGCAGGGGGCCGAGGCTGTTCTGTGCAGACATTGGGCCGATGGCGGGGCCGGGACCGAGGAGCTGGCCCGCAAGGTCGTGGCGCTGGCCGAGAGCGGGCATGCGCAATTTGCCCCGCTCTATCCTGACGAGATGCCGCTGTTCGAGAAGATCGAGACGATCGCCAAACGTATCTACCATGCCGATGGCGTGCTGGTGGACGAGAAAATCCGCCTGCAACTGCGTGAATGGGAGGCAGCGGGCTATGGCCATCTGCCGGTTTGCATGGCCAAGACGCAATATTCCTTCACCACCGATCCCACACGGCGCGGCGCGCCCGAAGGCCATACGGTGCCGGTGCGCGAGGTGCGGCTGAGCGCAGGCGCGGGCTTTGTCGTGGCGATCTGCGGCGAGATCATGACGATGCCCGGCCTGCCGCGCGTCCCGAGCGCCGAGGCGATCCGTTTGAACGATGCAGGCCAGATCGAAGGGCTGTTCTGAGCAAGCGACGTTTGAGGCAAAGACGACAGGCTGTCCCGGTCCGGGATGGTATTTTGTAAAGCGACGCCGGGGAGCCTCCGGCGGGGATATTTGAAGCAAGAAGAAGCAAGGGGCGCGTGACATGACAGCCAGTATCATCGACGGCAAAGCATTTGCAGCGGCGTTGCGCGGGCAGGTGGCGGGGCATGTCGCCGCGCTGACCGCCGCTCATGGGATCGTGCCGGGGTTGGCGGTTGTGCTGGTGGGGGATGATCCCGCCAGCCACGTCTATGTGCGCTCGAAAGGCAAGATGACCGTCGAGGTGGGGATGCGGTCCTTCGAGCATCGCCTGCCGGTGGACACGGATGAGGCCACGCTGCTTGCCTTGATCCACCAGTTGAACAATGATGCGCAAGTGCATGGTATACTGGTGCAATTGCCGCTTCCCGATCATCTGAATGCCGATCTTGTGATCAATGCGATTGACCCGGCCAAGGATGTGGACGGCTTTCATATCTCGAATGTCGGGCTGCTGGCGACGGGGCAGAAAGCCATGGTGCCCTGCACACCGCTGGGATGTCTGCTGATGCTGCGCGCGCATCACGGCAGTCTCGCGGGGATGGAGGCTGTGGTGATCGGGCGCTCCAACATCGTGGGCAAGCCGATGGCGCAGTTGCTGCTGGGCGATAGCTGCACGGTGACGCTGGCGCATTCGCGCACCCGTAATCTGGCCGAGGTTGTGCGGCGCGCCGATATCGTGGTGGCCGCCGTGGGGCGGGCGCAGATGGTGCCGGGCGACTGGATCAAGCCCGGTGCGACGGTGATCGATGTTGGCATCAACCGTGTCGATGCGGGCGAGGGCAAGACGCGGCTGGTGGGCGATGTCGATTTCGACAGCGCCAGCGGGGTGGCCGGGGCCATCACGCCGGTGCCGGGTGGGGTCGGGCCGATGACGATCGCCTGTCTGCTGGCCAATACGGTAACTGCCTGCTGCCGCGCGAACGCTCTGCCGGAACCGGAGGGGCTGACCGTCTGACGGTCTGACCTCGCTGGCCGCACTCAAAGCCCGAACACGACCTGATACATGACGCGGCCCGCAAGCAGGGTGAACAGGCCCGCCCCGATCAGCGCGCTGAAGGTCAGGCCCGTCATCGTCCGGGGATGCGGCAGGGCGAAGCTCGTCACCCTCAGCGGGATCACCGCAAGAGCTGCGAAAGCATGGGCCTGCATCCAAAAAGGCCGATTCAGAAGCAGGGTGAAATCGGCAGAAATTGTTATGGCGATACTTCGTTGCCTCGAAGACTTTTCACGTCTGCCATGACATGCAGGACACCAGCGAGGTGCCGGTGAGCCGTGCCAACCCTGCGGTGGCGATGCGGGCCGGTCTGATCCCGTCGCCGCGCGGCTGATCCTCAACCTGCGGGAACGGGAACCATCGTGCCTTGCAGAATGGCGATCAGCGTGTCGGTTCCACCGTCACGGGCCACGACCTCGGCGGTGACAATCATCAACCGGCGCCCCGGTTTGATCACGCGGCCCGTCGCGATCAGCAGATCGCCGCGCGCAGGTGCCAGCAGGTTGATCTTGATCTCGGCGGTCAGCACGTCAAATTCGGGTGCCATGAGGCTGAGTGCTGCATAGCCCGCAGCCGTGTCACCGAGGGTGAATGTCAGCCCGGCATGGCCGAACCCTTGCTGTTGGCGCAATCCGGGCAGGATTGGTGCCTGAACACGGACAAGGCCGGGGCTGATCTCGCCCAGACTTGCGCCGAGTGTCTGCATCATCGACTGCGTGGCGAAACTGCCGATGATGCGTTTTTTGATGCTGTCATCCAACGTGATTTCTTTTCCTGTTCAATGCTGGTACGCGTGACGCTCCGGTTGGGGCCGATATGCGGTTGTGTCCTTTGTGGGTGTTTGGAATTATTGCCAAAGCCATTTGAAGGCAGATATATTCGCAACCATAAGTCCCGTCGGTATGTCTCAGAGTGGTTATAGGATCATATTTTACAATATTTCTATCCATTTTTTCGCGTCGGTCCGTTCGGCCGCATGGCAACTAACATCCGCCAGACGAATGACTTTGATCCTGCTGACGGTGGTAATCGCGGTGGACGCTGGGCCATTCCTGACGTTGAGCCTGTTAAGTTTTGGCGAGCGCTTGATCTACTGGGGTATCGCGGTGCCGATGGCCTTTTTCACGGCGCTCTTCATCGTCGCTTTTCTTGCCCCCTTGCTGCGTGAGGCACACAGATGGAAGAGTGTCGTGGCCAAAACAGCGGCAATGGGGGTGCTTTTCACACCCTTCATCTACGGATGGACCGTTCTCATGGTGCCGTCTGTTGACGGCATTACGACCGACTACGCCCGCTTTCTGCGCGACGTGATCCTGATCTCACTGGCGGTGTTTGTGACGCTCGAGATTTTCATGGCGCGCAAGATCGCAAAAATCCGTGCAGGCGACGGCTTCGCAGATGCGGCGCCAGAACTCTACGCTTTGCAGGATACACCTGACACGTCTGACGTACCGCAAATACCCCGGGCAAACCGATCGCGGCTCTTGCGCCGGATTGTTGCGGGCGATCCCGGACCGGTCCTGCGGCTTGAGGCGCTTGACCACTTCGTGACCGTGGTCACGTCTGCGGGGCAGTATAATCTGCGGATGCGGTTCGCCGATGCCGTTGATGAAATGGACGGTGTCGAGGGGATCAGGGCGCATCGCTCCCATTGGGTGGCGCAACATGCGATTCTCGGTGCAGAGCGACAGAACAACCGTCTTTTCGTGCATGTCGCTTGTGGTGCGCGCATTCCGGTCAGCCGCAAGTATCTGCCGCAGATCGAGGCGCTGGGGCTGGGTTAGGCTGGCGCCGCGTCAGGACGGGATGCGGACATCCTGGCGCGGCATCGGCACGCAGAGGGCACTGTGACCCGTCAGCACGGCAATCGCATCCGCCGCCATCATCCCCGACAAGACGGCATCGCTGCTGCGAAGCCCGCCTGTATAGGTGCCATAGGCGGGCAGGATCACGCGGGCGGCGTCAATCAGGAAGGCGGGGCGGCTTAACAAACCAGCGCGGGTGCGGATTGCCGCCTTGGGGTGATAGTGGCCCGAAATCTCGGCAACGGCCCCGCGCGTTGCGATATGCCGGAAGCTGAGCGGCGGCAGCGCCATTTCGGCCAGATGTGTGCCGCCCAGATCGACCGGGCCGGGATCGTGGTTGCCCTCGGCCCAGACCCAGCGCCGCCCCGCCTGAAGCCGCGCGATCCAGAGCCGCGCCGCCTCGGGCAGGCCGTGATGGGCGGTGATGTCGTCGAAACTGTCGCCAAGGCAGATCACCGTACCGGCGCGCGTCAGGTCAAGATCGGCCTGCAGGCGTGTCAGGATGTCCTGCACCTCGTAGGGTGGCAGGGCCATGCCGCCATGGCGCACCTTGCGCTCCGATTTGCCGAAATGCAGGTCCGAGACACAGAGCAGCGATTGCGCGGGCCAGTAAAGCGCGCCCGAGCGCATTGCGTGCAGGGTCTCTCCGGCAAGGGTGAAGCTGTGGTGCGGTTTGCTCTCGGACATGGGCCGGTTCTTGGCAGCGGGGGCGGGCCAAGGCAAGAGGCGTCGCGCGTTACCCAAGCCCCGCCTCGCGCATCAGATCGGCAGCGGCCTCGGCCATCAGCCTTTCGCGGGCCATACCCTCCACCGGCACGCGGCCCGCCTCCAGAAACAGCGGCGCGGCAAAGGGGGTGAGGCGCTTGAGTGGTACAAGATCGATCCGGTCGCCCACACGGGTGAGCATCTCGCGCACACGGCCGAAATCCACCAGCCCGCGCATCGCCTCTGTCCGCGTGATCCGTAGCAGCAGGTGGTCGGGATCGTATTTCACCAGCGTGTCGTACAGGATATCGGACGAGAATGTCGCCTGCCGCCCCGATTTGCGCTGCCCCGCGCTCATCCGGTCGATCAGCCCCGCGATGGTGGCCGAGGCGCGGAAGGTGCGTTTCATCACCGCATTGCCTTTGAACCATTCCTCCAGCCCGTTCTCCAGCGCCGCCGGGTCCAGCAACGCGCGCGCATCGGTCAGCGGCTTCAGACCCCAGATCAGCGTGGCGTAATCGGTGGCGACAAAGCCCAGCGGATCAAGGCCCATCTCCTCCATCCGCTTGGTCAGCAACAGCCCCAGCGTCTGCTGCGCGTTGCGGCCTGCAAAGCCGTAGACGCAGGCATGTTCGCGGCCATCATGCGGGAAGGTCTCGATCAGCAACCGCCCCGGTTCCGGCAGGCGGCTGACGCGGGCCTGCAGGGCCAGCCAGTCGGTGATGTGAGCCGGCAGACCGGGCCAGTCGTCCTGCTGCAACAGCCGCAGGATACGGTCGCTAAGCTGGGTGGAGGTGGCGAATTTTGTGCCCATGAAGGTGGCGATCCTGGGCTTGCGGCCCGGATCGGGGCTGACCTCCACGGTCATCTCGCGCAGTCCCTCGTAGCGCACGATCTGCCCGCCGATCAGGAAAGTGTCACCGGGGGTCAGGGTCGCGGCAAAGGCTTCCTCGATCTCGCCCAAGGGCTTGCCGCCGCGATTGCGCCGGTAGCGAACTTTCACGGTGTCGGTGTCCTGAATGGTGCCGATATTCATGCGGATCTGGCGGGTGGCGCGCGGGTCACGCAACTGCCAGAGACCATCAGGGCGCTGCATCAGCCTTTGCCAGCGGTCATAGGCGCGCAGGGCATAGCCTCCGGTGGCGATGAAATCCAGACAGGCGTCGAAATCTTTGCGGTCCAGCGTGGCGTAGGCACCTGCGGTCGTCATCTCGGCAAAGAGCGCATCCGCCGAAAACGGTCCGGCGCAGGCGGCAATAAGGATATGCTGGCAGAGCACATCCAGCGGGCCATCCCCGCGCGGCTCCCCGTCAAGATCATGGGCGATCACCGCCTCGAGAGCGGCCAGACATTCGATCACCTCGAACCGGTTGGCGGGCACCAGCAGTGCCTTGGAGGGCGCGTTGTAGCGGTGGTTGGCCCGCCCGATCCGCTGCACCAGCCGTTTGACGTTCTTGGGCGCGCCGATCTGGATGACCAGATCGACATCGCCCCAGTCGATTCCCAGATCCAGCGATCCTGTACAGACGATGGCGCGCAACTCGCCCCGCACCATCGCCGCCTCGACCCTTGCGCGTTGGTCCCGGTCAAGGCTGCCGTGGTGGATGCCGATGGGCAGTGCATCCTCGTTCGCCAGCCACAGGTTGTGAAAGAAAATCTCGGCCTGCGCGCGGGTGTTGTGGAAGATCAGCGTGGTTTTATGCGCCTTGACCTGTTCCAGCACGGCGGGGATCGCATAGGCGGCCCCTCCGCCGGACCACGGCGGTGGCTCGGATGTCGTCAGCATCGCGATATCGGGGTCGGGGCCGGGATCGGCGGTCAGGATCGGGCAGGGGTCGGGGTGGCGCGCCAGCAGGCGGGCGATGGCGGCGGGATCGTCCACCGTGGCTGAAAGCCCCACGCGGCGCAGATCGGGGCAGAGGGTTTGCAGGCGGGCGAGGGCCAGCATCAACTGGTCGCCGCGCTTGGATTCGGCGAGCGCGTGAATCTCGTCCACCACAACACGCTTGAGGCCCGCGAACATGCGCGGCGCATCCTCGTAGCTGACCAGCAAGGCAAGGCTTTCGGGGGTCGTCAGCAGGATATGCGGCGGATCGGCGCGCTGGCGGCGCTTGGTGTGGGATGAGGTGTCGCCGGTCCGGTCCTCGATCCGCACGGGCAGGCCCATCTCGGCCACCGGCGTCTCCAGATTGCGGCGGATATCGGCAGCCAGCGCCTTGAGCGGCGAGACATAGAGGGTGTGCAGCCCCTTGTACGGGGCGGTGGCGAGGTCGGCCAGCGTGGGCATGAACCCCGCCAGCGTCTTGCCGCCACCCGTGGGCGCGATCAGCAGCAGGGCGGGATCATCGCTGCGCGCCAGCATGTCCAGCTGGTGCGGATGCGGGGCCCAGCCTTTGCTCTGGAACCAGTCGGTAATGACGGGGGGCAGGGTGGTCGCGCTCATGCGGTAGAGGTAGGGCAAGCGTGGGGTGGCGGCTAGGGGGGATCCGCGCTGATGTTGCCTGAGGTGGGCAAACAGCGGCATTCGCCCCAAGCCGTGGGGGTGCCGACCCGCGGGGTGGCGATGCCCGGGTTGTTTGAGGCAGTTTATCCCCGCAACGTCATCGGACCTTAATTCTGTGCCACAACGGTGGCTAAATCGCCGCCCCAGGGGGCGGGTCGGCGATCGCGCGGCGGCGCGTGCCGCGCCTTTATTCCGCGCGGTGGGCAGCGGCCTTGCTCCCTGCACAACCCGCTATGGACGTCTCGCAATCCCGTTATACGCGTGCTGTGTCTTGCCTTGATCCCAAAGCGGCGCTAGGGCCAAGGCATGACACCGTTCCTGACCCCCAAGCAGCACCTGCGCGCCATTGCCGTGCTGGGTCTGCCCCTGATCCTCAGCCATGTGGCGCAGTTCTCGATCTCGCTGACCGATGCGCTGATGCTGGGGTGGTATGACGTGACAGCACTTGCCGCGCAGGTGTTGGGCGGCATGATGTTTTTCGTACTGTTTCTGTTCGGCTCGGGCTTTGCATGGGCCGTGATGCCGATGGTGGCCGAGGCCGAGACGGCGGGCGAAAGCCAGCAGGTGCGCCGCGTGACCCGCATGGCAATGTGGTTGTCGATCCTGTTCGGGGCTGTCTCGATGCCGTTGATGCTGTGGTCCGAGCCGATCCTGCTGGGGCTTGGCCAGACCGAGGAAATCGCCCGCGAGGCCAGCCGCTATCTGCGCGTGGCAGGCTGGGGGATCTTTCCGGCTTTGCTGGTGATGGTGCTGAAATCCTATCTGGCGGCGCTGGAGCGCACGCAGGTCGTGCTCTGGGTCACGGTCGGGGCGGTCGTCGTCAATGTGATCGTCAACTACGCACTGATCTTCGGCAACTGGGGCGCGCCCGAGATGGGCATCGTCGGCGCGGCCTGGGCCTCTGTTGCGGTACAGGTCGTCTCGCTGGTGCTGCTGGCCGTCTATGCGGCGCTGGTCACGAAGGAACATGCGCTGTTCATCCGCTTCTGGCGCCCCGACTGGGAGGCGTTCGGGCAGGTGTTCCGGCTGGGCTGGCCCATCGGGATCACGACACTGGCCGAGGTCGGGCTGTTTGCCGCCTCCTCGGTGATGATGGGCTGGCTGGGTACGCTGCCGCTGGCCGCGCACGGGATCGCACTGCAAATCTCTTCGCTGATGTTCATGATCCATCTGGGGCTGGGCAATGTTGCCACGGTGCGGGCGGGCAGGGCTTTGGGCGCGCGTGACATCCATAGCCTGCGGCGCGGGGCGCAGATCGTGCTGATGCTGTCACTGGTCACTGTGGCCGTGACGGTGGTTCTGTTTCTTGCGGTGCCGGAATTCCTGATGGGGCTGTTCCTGTCGCCGGACGAGCCTGACCGCCCCGGTGTCATCGCGATCGGTGTTGTTCTGCTGGCGGCGGCGGCCTTGTTCCAACTGGCGGATGCCGCGCAGGTCATGGCGCTCAGCCTGTTGCGCGGCGTACAGGACACGCGCGTGCCGATGATCATCGCGACCCTGTCCTACTGGGCGGTGGGCATGCCTGTCGCCTATGTGCTGGGGTTCGTGCTGAACTGGGGCGGTGTCGGGGTCTGGCTTGGCCTTGCCGTCGGGTTGGCGCTGGCGGGCGTGTTCATGATGTGGCGCTTCTGGGGGGTGATCCTGCCACGGCTGGATGGCCGGACGGCTGTCGCTGCCTGATCCGCCACGGCCCGCGCGGCGGGCTATTCGCCCTTCATCAGACGGTCGGCCTTTTTGCGCACCAGAACGGACCTTAAATCATGCATCGCCAGCAAAAGCGTATCGGTGACACTGTCGAGCTGCGCCTCCGTGGCGCGACTTTGCACCCAATGCGTGGTCAGGTTGAGATGGTCGACCGTCCTCAGGATGTCATCCACATCGCGCGCCATCAGCAGCGCGTTGCGCTCGGCCATCCAAGCAGTGATCGCGGCCATATCTTCCTCGCTCAGGCGACGGTCGCCATGCGGCTTGACCTCGCCGTTGCGGATGTTGACCGTGGCGATCTGGTCCATCTCGATCCGCCGCTGGCGGTTTTCGGTATCGACGCGAAAGACCAGCGCGCCGTTCTCCTTGACACGGAAGAAGTGTTCGGGAAGATCGCTCACCATCGTGTCCAGCCTCCTGTCGTCTTCAGACCAGAGCCGCGCAAAACCGCTGGATGCGGTTGCAGGCTTCAGTCAACGCCGCGTCGGAGGTCGCGTAGCTGATGCGAAAGTTCGGGGAAAGTCCGAAGGCGGCCCCGAATACCACCGCAACGCCGGTATCTTCCAGCAAAGCGCGGGCAAAGACCTCGTCATCCGTGATCACGGTGCCTGCGGGGGTGGACTTGCCGATCAGTCCCTTGATCGACGGATAGACGTAGAACGCTCCTTCGGGCACCGGACAGGTGATCCCCTCGATCTCGTTCAGTGCCTTGACGACCAGATCGCGACGGCGAGCGAACATCGTATTGTTCGGCGCGATGAAATCATGGGTGCCATTCAGCGCCTCCACCGCGGCCCACTGGCTGATGGAGCAGGGGTTGGATGTGCTTTGCGACTGCACCTTGCGTATTGCGTCGATCAGCGGCTTCGGCCCTGCCGCATAACCGATGCGCCACCCTGTCATCGCATAGGCCTTGGAGACGCCGTTCATCGTCAGCGTGCGGTCGTAGAGTGCAGGCTCGACCTGCGCGGGGGTGCAGAATTTGAAATCGTCATAGGCCAGATGCTCGTACATGTCGTCTGTCAGTACCCAGACATGGGGATGGCGCATCAGCACATCTGTCAGGGCTTTCACCTCGTCCCATGTGTAGCCCGCGCCGGTCGGGTTGGAGGGGGAGTTGAACAGGAACCACTTGGTTCTGGCTGTGATCGCGGCCTCAAGCTGTTCGGGCGTGATCTTGAAGGCATTCTCCAGCGTCGCCTCGATGAAGACGGGCGTGCCGCCGGCCAGCAGGACCATATCGGGATAACTGACCCAGTAGGGGGCGGGGATCACCACCTCGTCGCCCGCATTCAGCGTGGCCATGAACGCGTTATAAAGCACCTGTTTGCCGCCGGTGCCCACAGTGACCTGCGCGGGCACATAGTCCAGCGCGTTGTCCCGTTTGAACTTGGCGCAGATGGCCTGCTTCAACTCGGGGATGCCATCCACGGCGGTGTAACGGGTCTTGCCCTCCTTGATCGCCTTGATCCCTGCTGCGCGGATATGGGCGGGTGTGTCGAAATCCGGCTCGCCGGCACCAAGGCTGATGATATCGCGGCCCTGCGCCTTCAGTTCCATCGCCAGATTGCTGACAGCGATGGTGGGCGACGGTTTCACGCGGTCAAGCGTCTTGGACAGAAGGGACATTGCGGCGGGCCTCGCATTTGAATTCGGCAAGCCAATGTCTTAGGGTGCTGTGAAGAGCCGATCAAGCACGAACGGCAGATGGGAGAGATATGGAACCGGATCACGATGCAGCCGAAGCTGCGGGGCAGGCCTCCGAGCTGGATGAAAACTGGTACGGGCCCGATATGGCCACCTTTGGCGACAGGGTTGCGGCGGCGCGCGATCACGCCGGAATGAGCCAGAAGGAGCTCGCCCGCCGTCTTGGCGTCAAGCACAGTACCGTGCGCGGATGGGAGGATGATCTGTCCGAGCCACGCGCCAACAAGCTGTCGATGATGTCGGGGCTGCTGAATGTCTCGATGGTCTGGCTTTTGACCGGAGAGGGCGATGGGGTGAGCGCGCCGGTTGACGAAACCCCCATCTCGGCCGATATCAACGCTGTACTGATCGAGATCCGTGACCTCAAGACCCAGATCAGCGGTGCTGCCGACCGGTTGGGCCGCCTCGAGAAGACGTTGCGAATGAAGCTGAAAGGCGAATGACATGCTGATCGAACAGCCGACCCATGGCGAAACCCGCGATACGCGTCTGCGGCGTCTTGCCATGCGCTCCATGCGGCGCGGGATCAAGGAGATGGACGTGATCCTGTCGCGCTTCGCGCAGACACGGCTGCAAGATCTCGAGACACCCATGCTGGACAGCTATGACGCGCTGTTGCGCGAGAACGACCACGACCTGTATTACTGGGTCAGTGCCGTGTCGGAGCCGCCCGAGAATTTTGCGCCCATCGTCACGCAAATCCGCGTGATGCTGCGCGAAGAGGGCGGGGCGGGCGCACGCTGACACAACCCCGCGCTGCCCCACCATAGGGGCGCATCCAAAAAGTTTGCGCGGATTAACCGGATGTTGGGTTTTCTGCATCAAGGTCTGCTTCGGGCATAAAAAACCGATGGAGACATCATATGACGATGCAAAAGCATCTGCTGACAGGGCCAAGATCCGGCTTCATGGGCAGCTACTTGGACGCGCTGGCGCTGGTGGAGCGTTTGCACCGGCTCCTTTTGGATGTGATCAAGGACGAGTTCGAACGCGTCGGTATGCTGGAGGTGAACGCCGTACAGGCGCTTTTGCTGTTCAACATCGGCGATAACGAAGTCACCGCAGGCGAGTTGAAAACCCGCGGCTACTATCAGGGCAGCAATGTCAGCTACAACCTGAAGAAACTGGTGGAGATGGGGTTCATGCACCACCAGCGCTGCGAGATCGACCGCAGATCGGTCCGGGTGAAGCTCACACAGCGCGGACGCGACATCCGCGACGTTGTCTCGCAGCTTTTTGCACGCCATGCCGAAGGACTC
>JAGXGW010000066.1 GCA_024636555.1 Paracoccaceae bacterium
CATGATGAATTCCACGCACCGGGTGATCCCACGCTCGACCTCTGCCAGGTCCTTCCGCAAGGCGGTTTTATCCGGGCCCTTGTCTGTCTTTAGCCGCATAAGTTCTGCGTTTAGTTCTGCAGTGAAGGTCGCGATCAGGGCGTCATTGCCGACGAGGATGTCACGCAGCCCATTCAGCACGCGGCTCTCAACCTCGGCCGCCGCAATACCAAAGGTCGCCTCACAGGTGCCTTTCTCGCGGCGTGTCGCGCAATAATAGCGATCCTTGCGGGCAATGTTCATGTTACCACCACAACAGCCGAATTTGATTAGGCCCGTGGGAAAACGCTTTGTAGCTTCTTTCTGCTTGAAATTTATCGATAAATTTAGGGCGGGTTCAAGGGCAGATTCACATTTTCTCCAGAAAATAAAAAATTTTATTTCAAAGACTTATGGGGGTGATTGGAGCGGGTGAAGGGAATCGAACCCTCGTATTCAGCTTGGGAAGCTGCTGCTCTACCATTGAGCTACACCCGCATCATCGCGACAGGTAAGTCAGGGCGCGGACACCGTCAAGCCCTTCTGCGCCGCCGTCTGCCGCCATCGTCGCTGCCGCCCTCGCCGCGTGTGTTGAAGCTGTTGTCGGGCAGGGTCACGATCTTGGCAAGCTCGGGGAACGGGTCCGTCTTGTGCGGGATCGCGTTGGCGGCGACGAAATGCTCCTGAAACTTCGGCTCGATGGCGGTTTCGACCTTGGTGATCTGGCCTACGACCATTTCGATCTCGGCGCGGCTGGCGGTGTTGCACAAGGCGATCCGCGCGCCGGTGCCGGCGGCATTGCCCGCGCTGAACACCTTGTCCAGCGGCACGTCGGGGATCATGCCCAGCACCATCGCGTGTTTGGGGCTGATATGGGCCCCGAAGGCACCAGCCAGCACGACACGGTCCACCTTGTCCACGCCCATCTCGTCCATCAAAAGCCGTGCGCCCGCATAAAGCGCCGATTTGGCTAGCTGGATGGCGCGGATATCGCCCTGTGTGACGCTGATCAGCGGGCCGCCCTCGGCGGTGCTGTCATGGATCACATACGTATGCGTACGCCCCTCCATGATGCAGCGCACCGTGCCTGTTTGTTCAGCCGATCCGATCAGGCCCGAGCCGTCCAGAATGCCCGCCATCCGCATTTCGGCGACCGCCTCGATAATGCCCGAGCCGCAAATGCCGGTGATGCCCGAGGCAGTGGCGGCGGCGTCAAACCCGACCTCGTCCGACCACAGATCGGTGCCGATGATGCGGAAACGCGGCTCCTTGGTGACGGGGTCGATCTCGACCCGCTCGATGGCACCGGGGGCGGCGCGCTGGCCAGCGCTGATCTGCGCGCCCTCGAAAGCGGGGCCGGTGGGCGACGAACAGGCCAGCACACGGGTTTTGTTGCCCAGAAGGATCTCGGCATTGGTGCCCACATCGACGACAAGCACCAGATCCTCCGACTTGCCCGGCTCCTCGGACAGGGCGACGGCGGCGGCATCGGCCCCCACATGGCCCGCGATGCATGGCAGGAGGTAGACCTGCGCGCGGGGGCTGAAGGTATCAAGGCCCAGATCGGTGGCCCGCAACGACAGCGAGGCCGATGTCGCCAGCGCGAAGGGGGCCTGTCCCAGCTCGACCGGATCGATCCCTAACAGCAGATGGTGCATGACCGGATTGCACACGATCACCGCCTCGAAAATACTGTCCGGCGCGATGCCCGCCTCCGCACTCAGGGTCGCGGTCAGCCCGTTGATCGCCTCGCGCACAACGCGGGTCATATCCTTGTCACCGCCCGGATTCATCATCGCATAGGAAACGCGGCTCATCAGATCCTCGCCAAAGCGGATCTGGGGATTCATCACGCCGGAGGAGCCGAGCACCTCGCCCGTCACCAGATCGCACAGATGTGCCGCGATGGTCGTCGAGCCGAGATCGATGGCAAGGCCGTAAAGCCCGCCCTCGTACAATCCGGGCCAGATGTCGAGCAGGCGGGCAGGGGCACCAGTATGGTCACGGTAGAGCGCCACGGTCACCTGCCAGTTGCCTTTGCGCAGAACCGGTTGCAGCTTGGTCAGCACCGACAGATCCGCCTTGATATCGTCGATCTGCCATTGCGCGCGCAAGGCCCGCGCCAACCGCTCCAGATCACCTGTCGGCTCGTGCATGTCGGGCTGCTCCACCTCCACGAAATAGAGCCGCGTGGCGGGGTCCATGATGATGGTGCGGGCGGTGGCGGCCTTGCGGACCACCTGTTTGTGGACTTGGCTTTCGGGTGGCACGTCGATGACGATATCGCCCTGCACGGTGGCCTGACAGCCAAGCCGCCGCCCGTCCAGTAGCCCGCGCTTGTCCTTGTAGCGCTGCTCGACGCTGTTCCAGTCCGACAGGGCTGTAGCCTCGGAGACCACCCCGAATTTGGAGAACTCGCCGTAAGAGGGCGCGATCTGGCATTTCGAGCAAATCCCCCGCCCGCCGCAGACGCTGTCCAGATCGACGCCCAACTGGCGCGCCGCCGTCAGGATCGGCGTGCCCACAGCGAAACGCCCGCGTTTGCCCGACGGCGTGAAGACGACGAGCGGAGTGTTCGGCAGCGGGTCGGTTTGCGTATTAGCGGCGGTCTGGTCGGAGCTGCTCATGGCGATCTGGTTCCCTCGGGGTCTTTGGTGGGGTCTTTGCTGCACTAGCATATGGCGTGCATTCGAAAGGGAAAGGCGTGATGCGGCAAAATGCCGGTGTCGCGCGTCATTTTCCGGCCCCGGGAGCGGGTGGAGACGTCGGAGCCTCCGGCGGGGATACTTCGTGCAAGAAGAAGCGGCTATCCAGCCGGTACAGCCCGAATTCCTTGGCGTTTGGGGGTTTCGCATCCCGAACAGACATGCAATAGGGAAGCGCCAAACGATCCCAGCATGGAGATGCCCGATGGAGATTCGTGAGGCCCTGACCTTCGATGATGTTCTGCTCGTTCCCGCCGCGTCCTCGGTTCTGCCGTCTACCGCAGATACACGCACGCGCGTGACCAGATCCATCGCGCTGAATATCCCCTTGCTGAGTTCCGCGATGGACACGGTGACCGAGGCACGCATGGCCATCGCCATGGCGCAATCGGGCGGCATGGGCGTGATCCACCGCAACCTGACCGTGGAGGAGCAGGCCACAGAGGTGCGCCGCGTCAAGCGGTTCGAGAGCGGAATCGTCTACAACCCGATCACCCTGACCCCCAACCAGACCCTGGCCGATGCCAAGGCTCTGCAGGCGCGCTACAACGTGACCGGCTTTCCGGTGGTGAACGAGAAAGGTCTGGTGCTGGGCATCGTGACCAACCGCGACATGCGCTTTGCCACCTCGGATGACACGCCCGTCAAGGTGATGATGACAAGCGACAATCTGGCGATGCTGACCGAGCCTGCCGAACTGGAAGAGGCCAAGAGCCTGATGAAGGCGCGCCGGATCGAGAAGCTGCTGGTCACCGACGGCAAGGGGCATCTGACGGGGCTTCTGACGCTGAAGGATACCGAGACCGCCGTGCTGAACCCGACCGCCTGCAAGGACCATCTGGGACGGCTGCGCGTTGCCGCCGCCTCCACGGTCGGCGACGCCGGTTTCGAGCGCAGCATGGCGCTGATCGAGGCCGGTGTGGATATGGTGGTGATCGACACCGCGCATGGCCATTCCGAGGGCGTGGCGATCGCGGTTGAGCGGATCAAGAAGCAGTCAAACGAGGTGCAGGTGGTCGCGGGCAATATCGCCACAGCCGAGGCGACGCGCGCGTTGATCGATGCGGGGGCGGATGCGGTCAAGGTCGGCATCGGCCCCGGTTCGATCTGCACGACGCGGATGGTGGCGGGCGTCGGCGTGCCACAGATGACAGCGATCATGGATTGCGCGCAGGCGGCGGGCGACGTGCCGGTGATCGCGGATGGCGGTATCAAGTTCTCGGGCGATTTCGCGAAGGCGATCGCGGCGGGCGCGTCCTGCGCGATGGTCGGCAGCCTGATCGCGGGCACCGACGAGAGCCCGGGCGAGGTGATCCTCTATCAAGGCCGCTCGTTCAAATCCTATCGCGGCATGGGCAGTCTGGGCGCGATGGCGCGCGGTTCGGCGGATCGCTATTTCCAGAAGGATGCGGCCAGCGACAAGCTGGTGCCCGAAGGCGTCGAGGGGCAGGTGCCCTACAAAGGCTCGGCTGCCGCCGTTGTCCACCAGCTCGTCGGTGGTCTGCGCGCCGCGATGGGCTATACCGGCTGCGCGACGGTCGAGGAGATGCGGCATAACTGCACCTTCGTGAAGATCACCGGCGCGGGGCTGAAGGAAAGCCATGTGCATGACGTGCAGATCACGCGCGAAAGCCCGAATTACCGTCTGGGCTGAGACAGCCGACGTTGCTGGCTGCGCGCGATTTCATCCCCGCGCAGCCCGCGTTTATCCGGCGAAGGCGTCCTGAAGCACAGGCGCTTGCTCCTGACCGCCCAAGCCAAGCCTGACGACCCTGTCCGCCGTCTTGTCGATCAGCGCCATATCGTGACTGACAAGCACCACGGCCACGCCATCCTCGGTGGCGACCTTGCGCAGCAGGGTGATCACCTCGCGCTGGGTGATCGGGTCCAGCCGCGAGGTCGGCTCGTCCGCGAAGATGAACGCAGGCCGCGCCAGCATCACCCGCAACAGGGCCAGCCGCTGCAATTCGCCGCCCGAGACCGCACCGGGCAAGCGGTTCAGCAGCGCCGGATCAAGGCGCAGGCGCTCCATCTGTGCGGGAATATCCTGCGCCCTGGCTCCGTGCAGGGCGGCGACATCGGCCAGCGTCATGCCGAGTGCGCGCCGTGGCGGGAAGGCCGCGACCGGGTCTTGATAGAGCTTTTGCAGCGCCGTGCGGGGCAGGCCGGGGGCACGTGTCACCGCGCCTGCATCCGGTGCCAACAGCCCCAGCAGCACATCGCCGAGGCTGGACTTGCCGCAACCGGAGGGGCCGGTGATGCCCAGCACGCGGCCGGGATGCACGGCGATATCCAGATCCTCGATCAGGCGTTGGCCACCACGCGACAGGCTGAGTCCCTTGGCCGCCACAACAGGGGCGGCGGGGGCCAGCCCCGGCACTGGCATGGACAGGGTGCTGCGGGCGGGCCAATGCGCGGGATCGGCAGCGATCAGATCGCGCGTATAGGTGGCAGTCGGCGCGGCGAAAACGGCGGAGGTCTGACCCGCCTCGACCACCTTTCCCTCGCGCATGATGATGATCTGCCCGCCGATCATCTGCGCCAGTGCCAGATCATGCGTAATGACGGCAAGCCCGCCATCGCGCCCCAAAGCGTCAAGCAGCAGCCGGGCCACATCGTCGCGCCGTGCGGCGTCCAGCCCCTTGGTCGGCTCGTCCGCGATCACGATACGCGCACCACCGGCCCGCGCGGCAGCAATCGCCACGCGCTGTGCCATGCCGCCCGACAACTCGTGCGGATAGCGTTGACCAACCGCCGCGAGATCCAGCGCCGCCAGATCCTTTTGCGCCTGTGCTGCCGCATCGGACCGCGTCAGCCCGCGCACCAGATGGTGCGTCTCGGCAATCTGCGGGGCTGCGCGCATCAGCGGATCAAGCGAGAGCCACGGCTCCTGCGGCAACACTGCGATGCGCCGCCCCCAAAGCGCGCGGAAACGGGCAGGTTGCGCCGGATCAAGCGCGTCCTTGCCCAGCGTGATGCGGCCCCGCGCCGTCAACCCTTGCGGCAGCGTGCCCATCACCGCCTGTGCCAGCAGGCTTTTGCCCGATCCGGTCTCCCCCAGAATGATCAGGGGCACGCCCGGCTCCAGCGTCAGCGAGACAGGGGCTATCAGTTGCGTCGCCCCGTCATGGACGCTGATCTCGTTCAGTTGCAGCAGGCTCATGTCTCGCGGCTCCCGGCCAGAAGGGTGAGGCCCATCAACAGGGCGAAGGTGGCAATCACCGGCGTCAGCAGGGCCGAGGGGGCCTCGCGCCAGTAGGGCAGCAGTTCCACCATCATCAGCCCCAGTTCGGGCGTCGGCGCGCGCATGCCCACACTGACAAAGCCCAGCGCGGCAATCGCCATGATCGCGGTCGCGGTGCCGAAAGCCGCAGCGGTCAGCATCACGGGGGCGATCTCGGGCCACAGATGGGTGCGGAAGATATAGGGCCAGCCGAAACCGAGCAGCTGCGCCGCCTCCACCGCCGGAGAGGCGAGCACGGCGCGCGATGTGGCGCGGGTGAGGCGGAAGAACTCGACCCAGAGCACCAGCGACAGCCCCGCCCAGAAGCCGAAGGCCGTGCCCGGCATGATCGCCAGTACGATCAGCACCAGAAGCAGCCCCGGCAGCGCCAGCAAGGCATCGGCGAGCGTGGCGAGGATACGGTCCACCCAGCCGCCCTGCGCCGCCGCCCATGTGCCAAGGATCAGGCCCGCCGCACCCGCCGTGGCCACAGCCCCCAGCGCAATAGCGGGTGAGAGGCGCAACGCATGGGCCAGCCGGTGGAACAGCGAGCGCCCCAGATGGTCATAACCCAAGGGGGCAGCGGCATCTGGCCCGCCCAGCGACTTGACCAGCGACTGGCCGAACGGATCACCCGGCACCAGCAGCGGGCCGAACAGGGCAAGTGCGGCCAGAAGCGCAAGGATCGCAGCGCCCGCAAGCCGTGCCGGCGAGGTGTTGTTTGGTATCGCGGTCATGTCCGTCCCCTTGGGTCGATGCGGCGTACGGTCAGGTCGATCACCGTGTTGATCAGAACAAAGCCCAGCCCCAGCACCAGTGCGGTGCCCTGTACCATCGGCACATCGCGGGCAAAGACCGCATGGACCAGCGCATGGCCGATCCCCGGCCAGCCAACGATGGTTTCGATCACCACCACGCCCTCGATCAGCGTGACGAATTGCAGCCCCAGATAGGTCAGCAGCGGCACGGCGACATTGCGCAACCCGTGGCGGCGCAGCACCTGCCCGTGGCGCAGCCCCTTCCATCCGGCAAAGCGGTAGAACGGCATCTCGGTAATGCGCGCCATCGCATCACGGGTGATGCGCGCATTGACCGCCGCCAGACCCAGCGCCAGCGCCAGCGCGGGCAGGATGAAATGGCGCGACTGGCCGTAACCCGCAGCAGGCAGCCAGCCCATCTGCACCGACAGGATCAGGATCAGGGCCATCAGGAATTGCGGAATGGATTTCAGCCCTGTGGATACCACAAGCAAGACACGGTCCAGCAGGCCACCGGGCCGCAGCCCCGCCAGAATGCCCAGAGGCGGCCCCATCAGCAGCGACAGCCCCACCGCCGCCAGCGCCAGCCAGAGCGAGGCGCCAAGCTGGTGCACGATCTCTTGCATCACCGGCTGGCCGGAGACCAGCGAGACGCCGAAATCCAGCCGCACCAGATCGCCCAGCCATTGCAGCAGCGCGGGGAACCAATGCGCGTCAAGGCCCAGTTCAGCCCGCACGGCATCGGCGGCGGCGGCGGTGACATTGTCATAGCCGTAGCGGCCTGCAGCGATGCGATAGGCGGCATCGCCGGGCAGGGCGCGCATCATCGCGAAGGTGGACACCCCCACGATGATCGCGACCATGGCCGCCTGCACAAGCCGGTTGAGAAGAATGGTCATTCCGGTTTCCGCAGGTCTTGCAGGCCGAATGTCCGCTCCCACGGATCAATTGTGGCGCCTTCGATGCCTGCTGCCACGGCCAGCGTCTGCTGGTACCACGCAATCGGGATGATCGGTAGTTCCTCTTGCAGGATGGCGGTAACGCGGGCGCGGTCAGCATCGTCGCCTTCGCCGCGCGCCAGCGCTTGCGCCAGTTCCACGATCTCCGCGTTGTCCCAGCCCATCGCGCCCCAGTCGCCCACGGGGGCGAAATCCGACAGCACCGTGCCGATAGGATCGGGGATCAGCGCAAAGTTGCGCGCAAGCAGGGCAATCTCCAGCGTGCCGTTCTGATGGCCTGCGGGGATTTCGGAGGAGTTGGTCGAGTTGATCGTCACATCGATCCCGACAGCGCGCAACTGCTGTTCCAGCACCGCCGCCACCAGCGGCAGTTCGGGCCGGTCAGGATAGGTGAGCAAGGTCAGCGCAAAACGCTCTCCGTCGCGCATCAGCACACCATCATTGCCCGGCGTCCAGCCCAGATCGGCCAGCAGGGCCTGTGCGGCGGCCACATCATAGGTCAGCGGGGCCACGTCCTCGTTATGCCATGCGCCGATGGCAGGCGGGAACAGCTGGTCGGCACCTTCGGGATAGCGCAGGATCGCCTGCGCGATGCCCGCACGGTCAATCGCAAGGCTAAGAGCCTGACGCGCCCCGATATCGGACAGGAACGGATGCGCGGCGTTCACCTTCAGCAGCAATGTGCGCGGGATCGCAACGGACAACACCTCGACTGCATCGGAATTACCAAGCCGCGTCACGCTGGCCGGATCAAGGGTGAAGACGAAATCGTCATCACCCGATTCGGCCATCAGGGCGCGGGTCTCGGCACGGCCCACGGCGGCATAGGTGACATTGCCCACATGCGGCGCATCGCCCCAATACGGCGCGAAAACGCTGGCGCGCAGCGAGAGCGGCGGCGACAGATCTGTCAACTGGTAAGGGCCGGTGCCGATCATAGCTGTGGCCATGCCGTCAGCGCCGTAAGCATCTGGCGCAAGGATCTGCGCGCGGGCCTCGGCCAGAAAAGCGGGCAGGGCGGCGCGCGGCTCGCTCAGCGTCATCACAACGGTATTGCCGTCCGCCTCCATCGCGGTGATCGGCAGATCGCCCAGCGGGCCGGGCTTGGCGCGCGCAGTCTCCAGCGCATTGATGACCGCCGCGGGTGTCAGGGCAGTGCCGTCATGGAACACCACCCCGTCGCGCAGGGTGAAGCGCCAGCTCAACCCGTCCTCGGAGGCGGTCCAGTCGGTTGCCAGACCGGGCAGCAAACGCCCTTCGGCATCCGCATTCACCAGCGTCTCGGCAATCCCCATCCGCGTGAAGATATAGCCGGCGATCGATGGCTCGGGCGACAGGACCTCGAAAGGTGCGACCACGCTAAGTGTAGCGTTGTTCTGCGCGAGCATCGGGGTGCCAAGCGTGACAGAGATAGCCGCAGCAAGCAGCAATCTTGAAAGGGCGGGGAGGGGTTTTGACATGGCGGAAACTTTCATGCGTGCGTTGCAGGTTAAAAATGCGACCGGAAACGGATGTATGGGGATAGCTGGCAGCGGCATGGCATGCTGGCTTTGGCGGGTGGGCGAGTGTTTGAATCAAGTAAGTCAAGCATTGCTCTGCCGACGAACCGCAGGGCGTCCCGATGCCGGACAGAGCTTTGGCGCGGGTGAGGCAGAGCGGTGATCCTTGCTGTTATGTTATAACATAACGCTGACAGGAAAATCAGGCTCGGGATTCAAGATGTGATTTGGGGTTCTTCAGACAAAATGTTCCTAGAACACAGATATTAACAAATTATAATAGTGACATAAAAGGCATAGCTAATGTTTTAGATTAGCAACAGAAGGCAGCCTTACCGCGCCAGCGCGATCAGCCCCGCAACGTCCAGATGTGCCTCGATGTGATCGGCCAAAGCATCCAGCGTCTGTTCGATCAGTGCGCCATGCGCCTGTGTTGACGCCTGCACGCCCAGCGCCGCAAGGAAAGCCGCGCGGAACGCGTCCGAGGCGAACAGCCCGTGCAGATAGCTGCCGGTGATGCGCCCGTCGGCGCTGACAGCACCCTCGGCGCGCCCGTCGACATGGGCGAAAGGGAGGGCGCAATCGGGGCCGTCGCTTTGCCCGATATGGATCTCGTAGCCTGCCACCTCCAGCCCGCTGGCGGCATGGGTCGCGTTCACGCGCGACAGGCGTTTGTCCGGCGTCATCACCGTGGCGATATCCAGCAGGCCCAGCCCGGCGGTCTCGCCTGCCGGACCCTCGATCCCGTCGGGATCGCTGACGCTGCGGCCCAGCATCTGATAGCCGCCGCAGATGCCCAGAACATGCCCGCCGCGCCGGATATGGGCGGCCAGATCAATGTCCCAGCCCTGCGCACGCAGAAAGGCCAGATCGCCGCGTGTGGATTTGGACCCCGGCAGGATCACCAGCGCCGCATCACCGGGAATCGCCTGTCCCGCGCGCACCATCACCAGATTGACGCCGGGTTCCGCCTTGAGCGGGTCCAGATCGTCGAAATTGGCGATGCGGCTGAAGGTCAGGCAGGCGATGGTCACGCCGTCTGTGGCAGGGCCGGAGGCCAGATCCAGCGCATCCTCGGCGGGCAGCAGATGGGCCTGTGCAAACCACGGCACCACGCCGAATCCGCGCCATCCGGTCATCTGCTCGATCATGACATAGCCATCGTCAAACAGACGAGGATCGCCACGGAACTTGTTGATAATAAAACCTTTTACCATTTCAGCATCAGCTGGATCGATCACCGCCTGCGTGCCCACGACCTGCGCGATCACGCCGCCACGGTCGATATCGCCGGTCAGGATCACCGGCACATCGGCGGCGCGGGCAAAGCCCATATTGGCAATGTCGCCCGCGCGCAGGTTCACCTCCGCCGGGCTGCCCGCGCCCTCCACGATCACCAGATCATAGGTGTCACGCAGGCGGTTGAAACTGTCCAGCACCGAGGCCATCAGCTTGGGCTTCAGCGCCGCATAATCGCGCGCCCGCGCCGTGGTCAGCCTTTTGCCCTGCACGATCACCTGCGCGCCAACCTCGGATTCGGGTTTCAGCAGCACCGGATTCATATCCGTCACAGGCTCCAGCCCGCAGGCCAGCGCCTGCAAGGCCTGCGCCCGCCCGATCTCGCCACCATCGGCGGTGACGGCAGCATTGTTGGACATGTTCTGCGGCTTGAACGGCGCCACGGACAGGCCGCGACGGGTTGCGGCACGGCACAGCCCCGCCACCAGCATGGATTTGCCGACATTCGAGCCGCAGCCCTGAATCATGATCGCGGGCATCGGGGATCAGAACTCCACGCCCGGCTGGGCCTTGATACCGGAGCGGAACGGATGCTTGACCAGGGTCATCTCGGTGACCAGATCGGCGGCCTCGATCAGCGCCTCCTTGGCGTTGCGGCCAGTCAGGCAGACATGGGTCAACGGAGGTTTTTCCTCGGACAGAAAGGCCAGCACCTCGTCAATATCCAGATAGTCGTAGCGCAGCGCGATGTTGATCTCGTCCAGCAGTACGAACCGGATTTCGGGATCGCGGATCAGGGATTTGGCCTTTTCCCATCCGGCCTGGGCTGCCGCAATGTCGCGCGCCTTGTCCTGCGTCTCCCATGTGAAGCCTTCGCCCATTGCGTGGAACTGGCACATCTCGGCGAAATGCCCCTCGATCAGACGCCGCTCGCCGGTATCCCATGCGCCCTTGATGAACTGCACCACGGCGCAGGGCATTTCGTGCGCGATGGCGCGCAGGATCATCCCGAAACCGGAGGAGGATTTGCCTTTGCCCGCGCCGGTATGCACGATGATCAGGCCCTTCTCGCCCTCTTTCGCGGCCATCATCCGGTCGCGGGCGGCTTTCTTCTTGGCCATCTTGGAGGCATGACGCGCCAGTTCCGCCTCGGGCGTGAGGGCTGGCTTGTCGGCGGAAGTGTTCTGATTATCTGACATCGGATTGTCCTTTTTCTTGACACTCGCCACCCTTCTGTCAAATGAGGGGGATTGAGCGCTGGTGCCTGTCTTATGGCAGGCCAAAAGGGAATGCGACAGGTTTTGCGACACACCCGTGTTGCCGGACCGAAGCGCAGCCGCCCCCGCGACCGTGACCGGAAAGGTCCGCCCATGCCACTGGCCGCAAGGTTCGGGAAGGGGGGCGAACCGCTGAAGCAGGGCGAAAGCCGCGCTTCGAGATCCGCAAGCCGGGAGACCTGCCAGTGCACGAACTGAAACGCGCGGACGGGGTGTTCCGCGACCTTCGGACACAGGCGATACCGCCTGACCGTTGGCGCATGCCTCTGTTTTCCGCAGTCAAAAGAGGTGACGTGATGGGTGCTGTTCTCCATGTCTGCATGACCTGCCGCGCGGGCCAGCCGGTGCTTGAGGGCGAGGTTTGCCCCGGTGCGCGGCTGTTCGAGGCGCTGTCGACTGCGCCCGCGCCCGACGGTGTGACCATTCGTCCTGTCGAATGCCTGTCCGCCTGCGATCATGGGTGCAGCATCGCGCTGACCAAGCCCGGCGCGTGGTCATATGTCTACGGTCGCATGACCTCTGATGATACCGATGAAATCCTGCGCGGCGCGGGCCTTTATGCACAGACCAAGGACGGTATCGTGCCGTGGCGCGAACGCCCCGTGATCTTCCGCAAGCAGAGCCTTGCGCGCCTTCCCAAAATGGAGCTTTGACATGTCCGATCTGACCAAAATCCCCGTCACCGTGATTACCGGCTTTCTGGGATCGGGCAAGACCACGCTGATCCGGCATCTGATGCAGAACCCACAGGGCAAGCGTCTGGCCATTCTGGTCAACGAATTCGGCACCGTCGGCGTGGACGGCGATATCCTGAAAGCCTGCGCGGATGAGAATTGCCCCGAGGAGAATATCGTGGAACTGGCCAATGGCTGCATCTGCTGCACCGTGGCCGATGATTTCATCCCCACGATCGAGGCGCTTCTGGCGATGCCGCAGCGGCCGGACCATATCATCATCGAAACCTCCGGTCTGGCATTGCCCAAACCACTGTTGAAAGCGTTCGACTGGCCCGCGATCCGCTCCAAGATCACCGTGGACGGCGTGATCGCGCTCGCCGATGCCGAGGCGGTGGCGGCCGGGCGTTTCGCGCCCGATGTGGCGGCGGTGGATGCACAGCGTCTGGCGGACGACTCACTAAATCACGAGACACCGCTGTCCGAGGTGTTCGAGGACCAGATCGCCTGCGCCGATGTGGTGCTGCTGTCCAAGGCCGATCTCGCGGGTGAGGCGGGTCTTGCCGCCGCGCGCAAGGTGATCGAGGCGGAAACGCCGCGCAAGCTGCCGATCATCGCCATGACCGACGGCATCATTGATCCGCGCGTGATCATCGGCCTGAACGCGGCGGCCGAGGATGATCTGGATGCCCGCCCCAGCCATCACGATGGTCATGACGACCACGAGCACGAGGATTTCGACTCCATCGTCGTGGCGCTGGACGAGGTCGCGGATATCGATGATCTGGTCGCCCGCGTACAGCGTTTGTCGCGCGAGCAGGATATCCTGCGGGTAAAGGGCTATATCGCCGTGACGGGCAAGCCGATGCGTCTGCTGTTGCAAGCCGTGGGGGAACGTGTGCGCCACCAGTTCGACCGTCCATGGGGGCAGACCCCGCGTCAGTCGCGTCTTGTTGTCATCGCGGAGCATGACAATATCGACGCTGCCGCGATCCACCGCGTTTTGCAGGGCTAAGGGCACATCATGCACGTCGTCTTCCGCGAATCCCATGGTCTGGAAGAGGCTGAAACCCCGTTCGATCCGGGGCAGGACCCTGCCGATCTGGTGGTGCTGTCCTTCTCGGACAGTGATCTGGGGGCATTTGCGGCGGGCTGGCACCGTGCGGCGGGTGCTTTGCCAGCGCTTAGGTTGCAGAATATCGTCGCGCTGAAACATCCCGTCTCGGTTGATACCTATATCGAGAATACGTTGTCGGGCGCCAAGGCGATCCTGATCCGCCTGATCGGGGGAGAGGCGTATTGGCCCTACGGTCTGGCCTCCATTCAGGATCTGGCGCGGCGCAAAGGGATCGCTTTGGCGGTGTTGCCAGCGGACGGGCGGCCCGATCCGGCGCTAGATGCCTTGTCGACGCTGCCCGTGTCCACCCTGCGGCGCCTGACCGAGTTGTGCGAGGCTGGCGGCGCTGTGGCGGCGCAGGCGGCTTTGGCGCAGTTGTGCATTGCCGCGGGGCTTTATGCGGGGCCGGTGCCGGGTAACAAGCGTGTGCCGGATATGGGGTTCTACGATCCCGACCAAGGTGTGATCGCGGCCCCTCCCGCTGATGGGCCATTCGTGCTGGTGAGCTTTTACCGCTCGTATCTGACAGCGGCGGATACTTCGCCGGTGGATGCGCTGATTCATGGCTTGCGCGACGCAGGGTTCGCGGCTTGCGGGGTGTTTGCGCCCTCGCTCAAGGCGGCAGGCTTTGCCGACTGGATCAAACCCTGGCTGGCGCAGGTGCCGCCCGTGGCGATTGTGAATGCGACCGCCTTTTCGGCACGGGCAGAGGACGGAACAACGCCGTTTGACACGGCGGATTGCCCGGTGTTTCAGGTGGCTTTGTCCACCGCACGCCGCAAGGACTGGGCCGTGTCGGACCGTGGCCTGTCGCCTGCGGATCTTGCGATGCATGTGGTCCTGCCGGAAGTGGACGGGCGCATGTTCGCGGGGCTGGTGTCGTTCAAGACGCCGGGCAAGCGCGATCCCGACCTGCAATTCTCGCGTTTCGCGCATCGTGCGGATGCGGCCCGCGTGGCTGCGGTCGTTGGCAAGGTGAAGGCGTGGCACGATCTGGCGGCCGCGGCGGCGGGGCAGCGGCGGCTGGCGCTGGTGCTTTCGACCTATCCGGGGCGCGCGCATCAACTGGCCCATGCGGTGGGCATGGACGCGCTTGAATCGACCGAGGCTTTGCTGGGTGATCTGGCGGCTGCGGGCTATGACGTGGCGGCGGGCAAGGGGCTGGGCACTGCGCTGATGGACGCGCGTCTGGACTGGCCTTTGGCCGATTATCTGGCCGCGTTGGAAGACCTGCCGCAGGGGTTACGTGATGATCTGCATGCGGCTTGGGGCGCGCCAGAGGATGATCCGGCTTGTGAGAGTGGCGTGTTCCGCTTTGCCGCGCTGCGCCGAGGCCGCGCGCTGATCGCGCTGCAGCCCGAGCGCGGCGATGTCGTCACGCGGGACGGTGATTACCACGATCTGGCGCGGGTGCCGCGCCACTCCTATGTCGCGTTTTATCTTTGGCTCAGGTCGCAAGCCCCCCATGCGCTGATCCATATGGGCGCGCATGGCACGCTGGAATGGCTGCCGGGCAAATCGGTGGCTTTGTCCGAGGATTGCTGGCCCGAGGCGCTGATCGGCACGTTGCCGGTGATTTACCCGTTTATCGTCAACGACCCCGGCGAGGCGGCGCAGGCCAAGCGGCGCATCGGCGCGCTGACATTGGGCCATCTGCCGCCCCCCTTGGCGCAGGCCGAGATTCCGGCGGGGATGCAGCGGCTGGAGCGGCTGCTGGACGAGTTTTCCACCGCCGACGGGCTTGATCCGGCGCGCCGCGACCGCCTGATCGGGGATATTCTGGGCGAGGCGCGGGCCTCCGGCGTAGAGGAAGATCTTGGCCTGCACGCGGGCGCAAGCCCCGCAGAGGCGCTGACGCGGCTGGACCGTTTCGTCTGCGACATCAAGGAAAGCCAGTATGGCGAGGGGCTGCATATTCTGGGGCGCGGCGCCTGCGGCGATGCGGAACGTGACGGGCTGATCCGTGCACTCTCGGGCAAGCGCGTGGCGGCGGGGCCGTCCGGCTCGCCTGCACGGGGGCGCTCTGACGTGCTGCCGACGGGGCGCAATCTCTATGCCGTCGATCCGCGTGCGGTTCCGTCACGTGCGGCCCATGCGCAGGGCGTGAAGCTGGCGGAAGAAGTGTTGCGCAAGCATCTGCAGGATCATGGTGACTGGCCGCGCGGCTTGGTGATTGATCTGTGGGGCAGTGCCACGATGCGCACGGCGGGCGAGGAATTCGCGATGGCGCTGCATCTGGCGGGGCTGGCGCCTGTCTGGGACGCAGGCTCGGCGCGGGTGTCGGGGGTCGAGGTGGTGCCGCTGGCGCTGCTCGACCGGCCGCGCATCGACGTGACCTTGCGCGTCTCGGGCCTCTTCCGCGATGTGTTCCCGGGGCTGGCGACGTTGTTCGAGACGGGGGCGGCGGCCTTGGCCGAACGCGACGAGGCGGATGATTTCAACCCCTACCGCGCCAAAGCGGCCCGCGTTTTCGGCCCCAAACCAGGCCAATACGGGCTTGGCATGGGGGCCGCGATGGATGATTTTACCGACGAGGCCCGTTCAGCGGCGGGCGAGGCTTGGCTTGCCGCCTCAAGCTGGGCGATCGGCGCAGACGGGCAATCGCGCGACGATCGCGCGGGGCTTGAGGCACGGTTGCACAGGGCGGACAGTTTCGTGCATGCGCAGGATCTGCCCGAAAGCGATCTGCTGCTGGCGGGCGATTATGCGGCGCATGAGGCGGGATTTGCCGCCGCCATGGCGCGGATCGGGGCAGCAAAGCCTGCGCTCTATCATCTGGACGCCACCCAGCCCGACCGCCCCCGCGCGCGTGGGCTGACCGAGGAGATCGCGCGGGTCGTGCGAGCGCGGGCGAGTAATCCGGCTTGGGCGGACGGGATGATGGCGCATGGTTTCCGCGGTGCCGCCGAGATCACCGCCACGCTGGAGAACATGGCCGCTTTCGCGCATCTGGCCCGCGTGGTGCCGCCGCATCTGTTTGACGCCTATCATGAGGCCACCCTTGGCCGCGCCGATCTGGTGGAGTTCATGGAGCGCGAGAACCCTGCCGCGCTGGCCGCGTTGCGCGATATGTTCCAGCGCCTGCGCGACGCAGGGCTCTGGGTGACGCGGCGCAATTCCATTGCCGCGACGCTGGAGGCAGGCGTATGAGCGCCGCGCCGGATTTTGCCGTGATGGGCTGGTGCCCCGGTGCGTTGCGCCCGATGATGTCGGGCGACGGTCTGGTGGTGCGGGTGCGCCCGCTTGGCGGGCAGTTGACTCAGGCGCAGGCGATGGGGATCGCCATGGCGTCGCAGGCGCATGGCAACGGGTTGATTGATCTGTCCGCGCGCGGCAATGTGCAGTTGCGCGGCGTGACCGAGCCGACGCACCCCCCCTTGATTGATGATCTGCGCAGGCTTGGCCTGATCGACGATGACGCGCAGGCCGAGGCGCGCCGCAATGTGCTGGTCACGCCCTTTGCGGATGCCGCGACTGATGATCTGGCGATAAAGCTGGGTGCCGCTCTCACCGATGCGCCCAACCTGCCTGGCAAGTTCGGCTTTGCCGTGGATAGCGGACCTGCGCCGGTCATGCAGGACATAGCCGCCGATATAAGGCTGGAGCGGGCGGCGGATGGCGGGCTGATCCTGCGCTGCGACGGGGCCGATTTGGGCGCGCGTGTCAGCGAGGCCGAGGCGCCTGCACAGGCCGTGGCTTTGGCGCAATGGTTCGTGGATGCGGGCGGCGTGACAGACGGGCGGGGGCGCATGGCCGCATTGATCCGGCGCAGCGTGATGCCGGTTGGTGCGCTTGTGGGAACAGTACCGCCCGCCAAAGCTGTCGCCGCGCCCGGTCCGGGGCTGGTGCCGCAAGGGGCGCTGGTGGGTTTTGCCTTCGGACAGATGCAGGCCACAACATTTGCCGCTTTGGCGGCCTTGGGCGATCTGCGCGTGACGCCGTGGCGGATGCTTCTGATCGAACAGGCGCGGAAGATGCCCGACCTGCCGGACCTGATCGTAACGCCGGATGATCCGCTGCGCCGCGTCGTGGCCTGCACCGGAAAGCCGGGCTGCCTGCAAGCGCACCGCGCGGTGCGCACGCTGGCCCGCAGCCTTGCGCCGCAGGTCCCGCAGGGCTGCTTGCTGCATGTCTCGGGCTGCGCCAAGGGCTGCGCCAATCCGGGGCGCGCCGATGCGACACTTGTGGCCACCCCGCAGGGCTTGGATCTGGTTCTGGGGGGTTGCGCGCAGGATGCACCTGAGGTCAAAGGCCTCAGCGAAACCGCCATCCTTGCAAGAGGTCCGTTCTGATGCCGCATGTCTATGAAACCGACGGGGCCGCCATCTATCTGCAATCCTTCGCGACGATCCGCGCCGAGGCCGATTTGGCGCGTTTCACACCGGAGGAGGAGATCGTGACCGTCCGCATGATCCATGCGGCGGGGATGGTCGGGCTGGAACAGTTCGTGCAGTTCACCCCCGGCATGGCCATCGCGGCGCGCGGGGCACTGGAGGCGGGCGCGCCGATCCTGTGTGACGCGCATATGGTCAGCGAGGGGATTACCCGCACGCGGCTACCCGCTGCCAATCAGGTCATTTGCACCCTGCGTGACCCGATGGTGCCCGGGCTGGCGGCAGAGATGGGCACAACCCGCTCGGCGGCGGCGCTGGAGCTGTGGCGGCCCTATCTGGACGGCGCGGTTGTGGCGATTGGCAATGCGCCGACTGCTTTGTTCCATCTGCTCAACATGCTGGAAGACCCCGCATGTCCGCGCCCTGCGGCGATCATCGGCTGTCCGGTGGGTTTCATCGGGGCGGCGGAATCCAAGGCGGCGTTGATGGCGGCCCCGCCTGTGCCGTCGGTCATCGTGGCCGGACGGCTGGGCGGCTCGGCGATTACGGTCGCGGCGGTCAACGCGCTGGCCAGTCGCAAGGAATGACCATGCAGCCGACAACGGGCGCAACGATCACGGGGCGCATCATCTGTGCGGGGCTGGGGCCCGGCGATCCCGACCTGATGTCGGTGCGCGCCGACCGCGTGATCCGTGCCGCGCGGCATGTTGCGTTTTTCCGCAAGGCAGGGCGCCCCGGTCAGGCGCGCCGCATCGTTGAGGGGATGCTGGCGGCAGGGGCCACGGAATATCCGATGGAATATCCCGTCACGACCGAGCTGCCCTTCGACAGCCCCGAATATATCCGTCTGCTGGCGGAGTTCTACGACGACTGGGCCGCGCGGTTGCAGGCGCTGGTGCAGGCTGGTGCCGATGTCGTGGTGCTTTGCGAGGGTGATCCGTTCTTTTACGGCTCGTTCATGCATCTTTACACGCGGCTGAAGGACCATGTCCCGATTGACGTGATCCCCGCCATCCCCGGCATGGTGGGCTGCTGGAACGCGACAGGCCAGCCGATCACATGGGGCGATGATGTTCTCACCGTGCTGATGGGCACGCTGCCCGAGGGCGATCTGGTCCGCCATATGAAAGCCGCCGATGCGCTGGCGATCATGAAAACGGGCCGAAACTTGCCGCGCGTGCGCCGTGCGCTGGCCGAGGCCGGACGGCTTCAGGATGCATGGCTGATCGAGCGCGGCACCATGCCCGGCCAGCGGATCGTGCGTCTGGCCGAGGTGGACGCGGCGGATTGTCCGTATTTCGCCATCGTGCTGGTGCACGGGCAGGGCCGCCGCCCTGAAATGGGTGGCCCCGAATGACAGGCTGGGTGACGGTGGCAGGGCTTGGGCCGGGGGCGGAGGCGCTGGTCACACCCGAGGTGACAGCGGCGCTGGCCGAGGCCACGGATGTGGTGGGCTATATCCCTTATGTGGCGCGCATCGCGCCGCGCGCGGGGCTGAGTTTGCATCCCTCCGACAACCGTGTGGAGCTTGACCGCGCGGAACTGGCGCTCAGGCTGGCGGGGCAGGGGCGGCGCGTGGTCATCGTCTCCTCCGGTGATCCCGGTGTCTTCGCCATGGCCTCCGCCCTGTTCGAGGGGCTTGAGGCGCGGCCTGAATACCATGCCACCGATATCCGCATCCTGCCCGGAATTACCGCGATGCTGGCCGCAGCCGCGCGGGCGGGCGCACCCTTGGGCCATGATTTCTGCGCCATCAACCTGAGCGACAACCTCAAGCCGTTTTCGGAAGTCGAGCGCCGCTTGCGCCATGCGGCAAGGGGCGGCTTTGCGATGGCCTTCTACAACCCGCGCTCCAAATCCCGCCCGCACCAGTTCACCCGCGTGCTGGAGATTCTGCGCGAGGAATGCGAACCGGCGCGGTTGATCCTGTTCGCCCGCGCTGTCAGCACGCCGGACGAGGCGTTGCAGACGGTGACGCTGGCCGAGGCGACGCCCGAGATGGCCGATATGCGGACGGTCGTGATCGTGGGTAACGAAGCCACCCGCCGTATTGGGCGCTGGCTTTATACGCCGCGCTCGGTGGTGGAAACGGTGCCGGAATGAGCCAGCCACGCCATCACCTGCGCCACGCTGGCGGCGGTCTCGCGCGGCGGCAGGGCGGGCCGGTCGATCAGGATCACCGGCAGGCGCAGATGGCGCGCCGCCTCCAGCTTCGCCTCCGCGCCCGTGCCGCCTGCATTCTTGGCCACGATATGCGTGATGGCGTGATCCCGCAGCAGCGCCGTATCGCCCGCTACGTCAAAGGGGCCACGCGCGATCACTGTACTGGTATGGGGCAAGGCGCTGATGCCCGCGCCGGGATCGACCAGACGCAACAGATAGTGATGCTGCGGCTTGGCGGCAAAAGCCGCAAGGTTCTGCTTGCCGATGGCAAGGAACACGCGAGACGGATCATCGGGCAGGGCGGCCACGGCCCCTTCGAGATCGGGCACATGGGTCCAGTCGTCGCCCGCCTGCGCCTGCCACGCGGGACGCTCCAGCGCGATCAGGGCGGTGCCGGTCTGCGCGCAGGCCGCAGCCGCGTTATGGCTCATCTGCGCGGCGAAGGGATGGGTCGCATCCACGATATGGGTGATGGCCTGATCGCGGATATAGCCGATCAGCCCGTCGACCCCGCCAAAGCCGCCGATCCGTGTGGGCAAAGGCTGCGCCACGGGGTTGTCGGTGCGACCGGCATAGGAGAACACCGCATCCGCATCCGCAGCAGCATCGGCCAAGGCGCGGGCAAGCTGGCTGGCCTCGGTCGTGCCGCCGAGCAGAAGGATGCGTGTCATGGCTGAGCCTTGGTTGTCGATCATCGGTCTGGGCGAGGATGGACTGGCGGGCCTGTCCGGCGCAAGCCGTGCCGCGCTTGACGGCGCGGAAATCGTCTTTGGCGCGCCGCGCCATCTGGAACTGGCGCAGGCGGAGGCGAGGGGGCAGGCATGGCCGGTGCCATTCGATCTGTCGCCTTTGCTGGCGCGGCGCGGCACACGCGTAGCGATGCTCGTGTCGGGCGATCCGTTCTGGTTTGGCGCGGGCGGATCGATAACTGTGCATCTGTCGCCCGCCGAATGGCGCGCCTATCCGGTGGCGGGGACAGTCTCGCTGGTGGCTGCAAGGCTCGGCTGGCGGCTGGAGGAGGTGATCTGCCTTGGCCTGCATGCCGCGCCTTTCGCGCGGCTGCGCCCTGTTCTGGCGCGCGGCGTGCGGGTGATCTGCACCCTGCGAGATGGCGCAGCGGTGGCGGAACTGGGCGCCTGGCTTGACGACAACGGCTTTGCCGCCACTCGGGTGACGGTCTGCGAGGCATTGGGCGGGCCGCGCGAAAGGCTGCGGGCAGGCACCGCTTGGGACGATGTAGCGGCCCCCGTGGCCGTGGCGCTGGACGGGGCTGACCTGCCGCTGGATGCCGGATTGCCGCGCGCCTCCGGCCTGCCGGACGATCTGTTCCGGCATGACGGGCAGATCACCAAACGGCCGGTGCGGGCGCTGACCCTTTCGGCGCTGGCCCCGCGACCGGGGCAGGTGCTGTGGGATATCGGCGGCGGGTCGGGGTCGATCTCTGTCGAATGGTGTCTGGCGGGCGGTGTCGCGCATTGCATCGAGGCGAAGGCGTCGCGCGCCGCCAATATCCGTGCCAATGCCGATGCCTTTGGCGTGGCGCACCGGCTGTCAGTGATCACCGCGCAGGCCCCTGACGGGCTGGACAGTCTGCCGTCCCCCGATGCTGTCTTCATCGGCGGCGGCGGTGATACCTCACTCTACGAGGCGCTGTGGCCGCTTCTGCCCGTCGGTTGCCGCATTGTCGCCAATGGCGTCACGCTGGAGACCGAGGCCGTTTTGGCGCAATGTCACGCGCGCCACGGCGGGCATCTGCTGCGGGTCGATCTGGCCGAGGCCACGTCACTGGGCGGCTTTCGTGGCTGGACAGCGGCGCGCCCCGTGGTGCAATGGAGTGTCACGAGATGAGTGTCACAATATGAGTGGGTCGAGATGAGGGTCGCAGGTTTGGGCTTCCGCTCCGGTACAACCGTCGAGGCATTGCGCGCAGCGCTTGAGGCCGTCGAGGCGCAGGGCGGGCCTGTCGATGCGCTGGCGACCTTGCCCGCCAAAGCCTGCGCGCTGCCGTTGCGGACGCTGGCGGCGGAACGCGGCTTGCCTGTCCATGCGGTTGCGGTGCACGGGGTGGTGACGCCCACGCAATCGGCGCGGATCATGGCGCTGCATGGCACCGGATCAGTGGCCGAGGCGGCAGCGCTGGCCTGCGCCGGGGCAGGGGCGCGGCTTGTCATGGAACGTGTCGCCTCGCCGGATGGAATGGTGACCTGCGCCGTGGCGCAAGGCGAAGGAGAGACGGCATGACGGTTCATTTCATCGGTGCAGGCCCCGGTGCCCCCGATCTGATCACCCTGCGCGGGCGCGACCTGATCGCAGCCTGCCCTGTCTGTCTTTACGCAGGCAGTCTGGTGCCCGACGCGCTGCTGTCGCATTGCCCCGAAGGCGCGCGCGTCGTGAATACCGCATCATTGAGTCTTGACGAGATCATGGCCGAGATACAGGCCGCCGACAGCGCGGGCCATGATGTGGCGCGGCTGCATTCGGGCGATCTGTCGGTCTGGTCGGCAATGGGCGAGCAGTTGCGCCGCCTGCGGGCCTTGGGCATCGCCTATGACGTGACGCCGGGTGTGCCTTCTTTCGCCGCGGCTGCGGCTGTGTTGGGCGCGGAGTTGACACTTCCCGGCGTGGCGCAATCGGTGATCCTGACGCGCACCTCCGGTCGCGCCACCTCCATGCCCGAGAATGAAAGCCTTGAAAATTTCGCCCGCACGGGGGCGACGCTGGCGATCCATCTGTCGGTGCATCTGCTGTCCGAGGTCACGGCGCGGCTGTCTCCGCATTACGGCGCGGACTGTCCGGTGGCGGTGGTGTTCCGCGCAAGCTGGCCCGACCAGCGGGTGATCCGCGCGACGCTTGAAACGCTGGACCCCGCCATCGGTGAGGGGGAGCGGACCGCCCTGATCCTCGTGGGTCACGCTATTGGCGCCGAGGATTTCGACGAAAGCCGCCTCTATGCTGGCGATTATGACCGTCGCTACCGCCCCGTGGGCACCAACCCCCGTTTTCCGGACAGCGCATGATGCAGGCTACAGAGCTTCCACCCGGCATCCTGATTTCCGCGCCCGCCTCCGGCACCGGCAAAACCACGGTGACGCTGGGGCTGCTGGCGGCGTTCCGCGCCCAAGGGCTGACGGTGCAGCCCTTCAAAAGCGGGCCGGATTATATCGATCCCGCATTTCATGCGGCGGCTGCGGGGCGCGTTTCGGTCAATCTGGACAGTTGGTCGATGACCGAGGCGCGCATCCGGCGGCTGGCGACGCAGGCGCAAGGGGCCGATCTGGTCGTGGCCGAAGGGTCGATGGGCCTGTTTGACGGTGTTGCGATCCCCGGCGAGGCGGTCAACGGGGCCAGCGCCGATGTGGCGACCCTGATGGGCTGGCCGGTGATCGTGGTGCTGGATGTCTCGGGGCAGGCGCAGACAGCGGCGGCGGTGGCCTATGGCATGGCGCACTTCCGCAAGGGGCTGAACGTGGCAGGGGTGATCCTGAACAAGGTCGCCTCGCCCCGTCACGAGGCGCTGATCCGTGTGGGCATGGAGGCGGCGGGCCTTAAGGTTCTGGGCGCGCTGCCACGCAAAGCCGAGATTGCCCTGCCGGAGCGGCATCTGGGACTGGTGCAGGCCGAGGAACTGCCACGGCTGGAGGCGATACTGGCCGAGGCTGCGGCCTTCGTGTCGGCCCATTGCGACCTTGATGCGATCCGCGCTGTGGCGGCCAGCCATGCGGCGCAGACAGAAGGCCTCGTGCCCCCGATCCCCGCACCCGGAGAGCGGATCGCGCTGGCCCGCGATGCGGCGTTCTCCTTCGTCTATCCGCATCTGCTGGAAGAGTGGCACGCGCAGGGCGCAACTGTCCTGCCGTTCTCGCCACTGGCCGATGAGGCGCCTGATCCATCCGCAACCGTCTGCTGGTTGCCGGGGGGCTATCCCGAACTGCATGCCGCAAGGCTGAGCGCGGCGACGACGTTCCGCGCGGGATTGAGACAATTCGCGCAGACCCGTCCGGTGCATGGCGAATGCGGTGGCTACATGACATTGGGGCAGGGCTTGGTCTCGGCCGATGGCACGCGGCACGAGATGGTCGGGCTGCTGGGGCTGGAGACGAGCTTTGCCAAGCGGCGGATGCATCTCGGCTACCGGCTGGCCCGCCCGCATCTGGACTTTCCGGGGCTTGCGGCAGGCACGGCGCTGCGCGGGCATGAATTCCACTATGCCTCGATCCTGTCGCAACCCGACGACGCATTGGCTGCGGTCACGGATGCCAACGGGTTGGCCGTTCCGGAGACCGGCTCCTACCGGATGACGCAAGGCGGCGGTTGCGTCAGCGGCACCTTCTTCCATCTGATCGCCCCCGCCACCGTTATTTCCGAGAGCGCGTCATGACCGGCTTCGTCTCTTTCGTCTCCTCCGGGCCGGGTGATCCGGAACTTTTGACCCTCAAGGCGGTCAACCGTCTGGGCAAGGCCGACATCATCCTGTTCGACGATCTGTCATCCGGCCCGATCCTCACCCATGCGGGGCCGCAATCCGAACTGATCGCCGTGGGCAAGCGCGCCGGTCGGCCCTCGCCCAAACAGGACCACGTCAGCCGCCTGCTGGTGGAACACGCGATGACGGGCGCACAGGTGGTGCGGCTCAAATCCGGCGACAGCGGGATTTTCGGGCGGCTGGAGGAAGAGATCGTGGCGCTGGTCGCGGCCGGAATCCCCTACGAGATCATCCCCGGCGTGCCATCGGCCTGTGCGGCGGCCGCAGCCGCCTGCATCCCGCTGACACGCCGCCTGACCGCGCGGCGGGTGCAGTTCATCACCGGCGCGGATGTGTCGGGCCAGTTGCCGGGTGATCTGAACTGGGCCGCGTTGGCCGATCCGCTGGCCACGACCGTTGTGTTCATGGGCAAGCGGACATTTCCCGCGCTTGTGGCCGATCTCATCAAGCACGGCATGCCCGCCGACACGCCGGCTTTGCTGGCCGAAGCGGTCAGCCACGCGCATCAGAACCTGCACCGTACCACCATCGCGGAACTGGCCGCCACGTTGGCAGAGGCGCGCAGCGACCAGCCCGCGCTGATCCTCTATGGCCCGCTTGCGGAGTTCTGAGACCCAACGGTCTTAAAGGTTAAACGCGTCGCGCCGGGCGATGCTGCGTTCCACCCCGCAAATGTCGCCTACAGACTTGACCGATGCCATGGATGGGCGCAAAAGCGTCTGATCAAGGTGCCCTGATCCGGATAGGAAAGGGGCTGAAACGGGAATGAGGAAGGGCGGACCAAATCGCGGCGCCCCTCCCTCAGCCGCCCCCGCGACTGTCAGCGGAAAGCGGTCATTCGATATGCCACTGGCCAATCACCGGGCCGGGAAGGTGAATGATCGTGACGACCCGCCAGCCAGGAGACCGGCCTTGTCACATCAACCCATCCGCCGTCGGGTGTGACGGCAAGGAGACTGACATGCATATCGAACCGGGCCTCGTCGACGGGGCAAAAATCACTCTAAGCTACGCAACAGCAGCCGCAGCAGGGGCCACAGGCCTGTGGTATGCGCGCCACGCCATCATGCAGCGCGGCATGCCCTCGCTCGTGACCCGCAGCGCGCTCGCGGCTGTCCTGACCTTCGTTTTCTTCGAGGTTCTGCCGACCTTCCCCGTCGGCGTGTCGGAGGTGCACTTCATCCTCGGCTCGACCCTGTTCCTGATCCTCGGGGCGGGGCCATCCGCAATCGGCCTTGTGCTGGGCCTGCTCATTCAGGGCATGTTCTTCTCGCCGTCCGACATGCCGCAATTCGCGATGAACATGACCACGCTGCTGGTGCCGCTTTTCGCGCTGACCATGCTGGCACGTCGGATCATCGCGCCGCAGACGGCCTATGTGGACCTGAAATACAGCCAGGTTCTGGCGCTCTCGGCCTGCTATCAGGGCGGTGTGGTGGCATGGGTCGCGTTCTGGGCGATCTACGGCATGGGCAGCGAGGCGATCGCGCCTGTCGGCACCTTCGCGCTGGCCTATCTGGGCGTGATCCTGCTTGAGCCACTGGTCGATCTGGCCGTTCTGGCGGGTGCCAAGGCCCTGCGCGGCAAGACACCGCCGCCATTCGTGACGTCACGCCTTTACGCCGCAGCGTGATCTGATCCAATAAGACAACAGGGCGCGATCCGCCGGGTCGCGCCCTTGTTATTTCGACACTGGCCATCCAACAGGGGCGCAGATGATCACGCTTTCACTGATCGGCATCGGCACGGGCAATCCGGATCATGTCACCACACAGGCGGTCAAGGCGATGAATGCCGCCGATCTGATCCTGATCCCGCTCAAGGGCGAGGACAAGGCCGACCTGGCCGGTCTGCGCCATGCGATCTGCAAGGCCTGCGTCACCAATCCCGCAACGCGGATCGAAAGCTTCGACCTGCCCGTGCGCGACCCTGCGACACCGGATTACCTGACCCGTGTGAACGACTGGCATGGCGCCATCGCCGAGGTCTGGCAGGCGCGCATCGTGGCGCATCTGGAACAGGGCGGCGGGCCGCATGTCGCGCTGCTGGTCTGGGGCGATCCCTCGCTGTACGACAGCACGCTCCGGATCGCAGAGCGTATCGGTCGGCACATGCCGCTGACCCTCAAGGTCGTTCCCGGCATCACCGCAATTCAGGCGCTGTGTGCCGCGCATGCCATCCCGCTCAACGATCTGGGCGCGCCCGTGATGATTACCACAGGGCGGCAGCTGCGCGACAAGGGCTGGCCAGATGGGGCCGGAACGGTTGTCGTCATGCTCGATGCCGGCGGCGCTTTCACAGCGCTGGATATGCCGCGCTATCACATCTGGTGGGGGGCCTATGTCGGCATGCAGAACGAGATCTGCATCGAAGGCGCGCTCGCGGATGTGGCGGAGCGGATCCGGACAGCCCGCGCGCAGGCCAAGGCCGCGCATGGCTGGATCATGGATATCTATCTGCTGCGCGAGATTGCTGCCACGCCCGATCAAGGAGAGTCGCCATGACACCCGCTGCCCGCATCGCTGCCGCCTGCGAGGTGCTCGACCATATCCTTGACGGTATGCCCGCCGAAAAGGCCCTGACCGGATGGGCCCGCCGCAGCCGCTTTGCCGGATCGGGCGACCGCGCCGCCCTGCGCGATCTGGTGTTCGATGCCTTGCGCCGCAAACGCTCGTTGGCCGCCTTGGGGGGCGCGATGACCGGACGCGGGCTGATGCTGGGGCTGCTGCGGGCCGAGGGGCAGGCGGTGGAAACGGTCTTTACCGGACAGGGCCACGCGCCCGAACCGCCCAGCGAGGCCGAGATCGCGGCCGGACTCCAACCTACCCCGGGGCCGGAGGCCTGCGACATGCCCGACTGGCTCTGGCCGGATCTGCAGGCAAGCCTCGGCCCGCGCACCGAGGAGGTCGCAGCCGTGCTGCAGGCGCGCGGGCCGGTGATGCTTCGCGTCAACCTGCGCCGGACCACGCGCGATGCGGCACAAGAGAGGCTCGCGCAGGAGGGTGTCGAGAGCCTGCCCGACGCGATCAGTGTGACCGCGCTGCGCGTCGTCTCCGGCGGGCGCCGTGTCGCACAGACAGACAGCTATCTGACGGGACTGGTCGAGCTGCAAGACGGCTCCAGCCAGGCCACGCTGGATGAGCTACGCCTGCCAAGCAGCGGAAACATATTGGATTACTGCGCGGGCGGCGGCGGCAAGGCGCTTGCGATGGCAGACCGCACAGAGGCCACGGTTTTCGCCCATGACATCCAGCCCAGCCGGATGAAAGACCTCCCCGCGCGGGCGGAGCGCGCGGGCGTGCAGATCGTAACGACGACGACCGCAGACCTGCCCGCCATAGCGCCGTTCGATCTGGTGCTGTGCGATGCGCCTTGCAGCGGCTCGGGTGCTTGGCGGCGCGCGCCGGAGGGCAAATGGGCGCTGACCCGCGAGAGGCTCGCGGAGTTGACGGACATTCAGGACACGATCCTCGCACAGGCCGCAGCCCTTGTTGCGCCGCAAGGCACATTGGCTTTTGCCACCTGTTCTGTCCTGCGCGCCGAGAACGAGGACCGTGTCGCGGCCTTTCTCGAAAGCCATCCGGCATGGCAGCAGATTGCGGCGCAGCGCTGGTGGCCCGGCCCCTCGGGAGACGGGTTTTTTCTCGCGCAGTTGCAGCGAAAGTGACGCATTTCCCGTTTTAGGTGCAAAAACGAGTAAAATTAAGCTCCGGTTAGGATTTCCTCTGGCATCCTGAAGCTGCACGAATCGGCAATCGGGTTGTGGTGTGGATTATTTGGTTCTGTCACGCGGTTCTGTGGCACGGGTTTTTCGGCAGGTTTCGGAACGCGGCTGGCTGCTTATGGGGCTGGGGGCAGCGGCTGTCCTGATCGCGCAGGGCACGTCTGACTTGCACATGTCGCTGGCCTTCGTCGCGGCGGCTGCCGTGCTGATAGCAGTTGTGGTGATCGGCTGGCTGGGCACGCGCTGGCTTGACTGGCATAACACGCGCCACATGAAGGCGGTGCGCGAGCTTGTGGCGCAGGATGTCATTGCCTCTGTGCTGTCGGACACAACGGGCGAGATCATCTTCGGCAACGCCGCCGCGACCGAGCGGTTTGGCGACATGCAGGGTCAGACCGTTGCGGCTGCACTCAGGGTGGTGCTGGCCGATCCCGCGCCGGTACTTTTGCGGCTCAGCCGGAAAGCGGCGCTGACCGGTCATGCCACCGAGGATATCGTGATCAGGCGGGGGCATCTGCGGATCACGGTGATGCGGCTGGACAGCGGCGGCTTGCTCTGGCGGTGTCAGGATATCGCAGAGCGTTCCCATATACAGCGCCTTGCCTTGGGTGCGGATCTGCCGATGCTCACAATAGGGCGGAACGATGCCGTCCTGTCGATGAACGATGCCGCACGGCGGCTCATCGGGGAAAGGATCAAGTCACTCGACAGGCTCAGCACCGAACGGCCTCTGCAACAGGGGCATGTCCACCGGATCAGCACGTTGCACGGACAAAAATCCTGCATCGTGATCGAATCCCAGCCGACGCTGGGCCGCAGGGAGATGTATCTGCTGCCACTGCCCGGGCATCAGGCGGCGGGACAGCAGGCTGGGACGGACCTGCATGAAGGCTGGCGCTTTTTCGATGCGCTGCCGGTGCCGCTGCTGAAACTTGATCCCGACGGTGCGGTATTGCAATCCAACCTGCCGGCCCGCGAGTTGTTGAGGTGCCGCGATACCGCGCCGCGGCGCCTGTCCGACCTGATGGAAGGGTTGGGCCGGTCCATCGCGGACTGGCTGGCCGAGGCGGCGGCGGGGCGCAGCGGGCACAACTCGGAATTCCTGCGCCTGACCCGCGCGGATACGGAGGTTTTCGTTCAGGTCACGCTGAACAAGGTGCATGATCGCGGCAAGCCCGCCCTGATCGCCGTGCTGACCGATGCGACCGAACTCAAGACCTTGGAGGCGCAGTTTGTCCAGAGTCAGAAGATGCAGGCCATTGGCGAATTGGCCGGCGGAGTCGCCCATGATTTCAACAACTTGCTGACGGCCATTTCCGGCCATTGCGACCTGCTGCTGTTGCGCCACGACCCCGGCGATCCGGAATATGGCGATCTGGTGCAGATCCATCAAAATGCCAATCGCGCGGCAGCCCTTGTGGGCCAGCTTCTGGCCTTCTCGCGCAAGCAGACCTTGCGGCCCGAGGTGCTGGACCTGCGCGATACCCTGTCGGATCTGACGCATCTGCTCAATCGTCTGGTGGGCGAGAAAATCACCCTGACACTGTCCCACGAGCCGGTGTTGCAGGCGATCCGCGCCGATAAGCGGCAATTGGAGCAGGTGCTGATGAACCTTGTGGTGAATGCGCGTGACGCGATGCTGGGCGGTGGAGAGATCCGCATCCAGACGGAGGGGCTGTTGCTGCGCGAACCGATGGAGCGGGACCGCGTAACGCTGCCGCCGGGTAACTATGTGTCGGTTCAGGTGTCCGATCACGGGCACGGCATTCCTGCGGACAAGCTGCAAAAGGTGTTCGAGCCGTTCTACACCACCAAACGCACCGGGGAGGGGACCGGGCTTGGCCTGTCCACCGCCTACGGCATCGTCAAGCAAAGCGGCGGCTACATCTTTGTCGACAGTGTCGTGGGGCAAGGCACCTGTTTCACGCTGCTTTTTCCGGGTCATGATCTGGCACCGGCTCCGGCACATCAAAGCACAGCGGCGGCGAAGGTGCCCGCGGTGCGCCATGGAAACGGGGTTGTCCTGCTGGTGGAGGACGAGGCACCGGTGCGTGCATTCGCCTCCCGCGCCCTGCGTTTGCGCGGCTACACCGTGATCGAGGCCGATTCGGCAGAACAGGCGCTCTCGACACTTGAAGACGAGACGCTCGAGGTGGATCTGTTCGTGACCGATGTGGTCATGCCCGGCATGGACGGGCCGACATGGGTGCGCGAGGCGCTCAAACAGCGCCCCGGCGTAAGCGTTGTCTTTGTCTCCGGCCATGCGGAGGAATCCTTCGGCGATGCACAGGCCCGCATTCCGAATTCGGTTTTCCTGCCAAAGCCGTTCTCGCTCAACGATCTTACGGAGACAGTCAACAACCAGCTTCAATGACATAAGGCGCAGCGGCCGGCCTCATCCCGCACTGCGCCGGGGAATCGATTCCCACAGCGCGAAATCCTCGGCAAATTTGCGACGAAGCCGCTTTTCGATCCCGGGCGACAGTTCCAGATCCATCGCGGGGGAGACATTGCTGCGGGCAAGCGTGATCTGCATATCCAGCCGCTCTTGCAGAAATGCCAACAGCGCCGGCTGATCCTCGTAGCGGAACAGATGGGTGACTGCCGTGCCATTGGGACGCGGCTCCAGAAACTTGGCCTGACTGCCCACATTGGCAAAACCGGCGGCGTCGCCCTCGATATAGGCGGCGACGAAATCGTCGAAACTCACGTCGAAGGTCGCCTGCGGTTTGCCCTTCATAAAAGGCCGCCGCCGGAAACGGTACCAGCTTCCCAGCCAGCTTACCGGCTCGCGCATGACAGCCAGGGTCTCGATTCCGTCGGTCTTGCAGGCTTTTTCGAACATGGGCCGGAAGAATCGGTTGTAGCGGTAAAGCGGCGCATGTTTGAGCTCGGGCGGGTCCAGGACCGCGATCGCGGCATGGGGCGCAAGAGCGGTTTCCCAAGCGGTCGTTCCGGTCTTGGGAACAGACAGAAATACCAGACCTTGCTTCCAGAACACCAGCATCACACCCTCCATTCTGCGAAACCACAGAAGCCAACCCTAATCTAAATCAATCCTTAACCTGTTTAGGCCAAGTTGGAACCACAAAGAAATATCTTGAAATGTTCCTGTTTTGATCTCATAACGGAAACAAGAACAGGACAGGAACACAAGGCAATCATTGCCGCCCGAGACCGGGTGTGGAATAAGGGGTCAGAACAGTGGCAACGGCAGATCTTCTTTCAATGGATAACAAGAAAAACGCGGACAAACAAAAGGCGCTCGACAGCGCCCTTGCCCAGATCGAGCGCCAGTTCGGCAAAGGCTCGATCATGAAGCTGGGTGGCAAGGATGTCATGCGCGACATCGAGGCGACATCGACCGGCTCGCTCGGCCTGGATATCGCGCTCGGGATCGGTGGGCTGCCCAAGGGCCGGATCATCGAAATCTATGGGCCGGAAAGCTCGGGTAAAACCACGCTGACCCTGCATTGCGTGGCCGAGGAGCAGAAAAAGGGCGGCATTTGCGCCTTTGTCGATGCCGAACACGCGCTTGACCCGCAATATGCCAAAAAGCTGGGCGTCAACCTTGACGAATTGCTGATCAGTCAGCCCGATACGGGCGAGCAGGCGCTGGAAATCGTGGACACGCTGGTGCGCTCGGGCGCGGTCAGCATGGTCGTGGTCGACAGTGTCGCGGCGCTGACCCCGAAAAGCGAGCTTGAGGGCGATATGGGCGACAGCAGCGTCGGCGTGCAGGCCCGCCTGATGAGCAAGGCGATGCGCAAGCTGACCGGCTCGATCAACCGTTCCAACTGCATGGTGATTTTCATCAACCAGATCCGCATGAAGATCGGCGTGATGTTCGGCAGCCCCGAGACCACAACAGGCGGTAACGCGCTGAAATTCTATAGCTCCGTGCGTCTCGACATTCGCCGGATCGGTTCGGTCAAGGACCGGGAAGAGGTTGTGGGCAACGCGACCCGCGTCAAGGTGGTCAAGAACAAGGTGGCACCGCCCTTCAAGCAGGTGGAATTCGACATAATGTATGGCGAAGGTATCTCGAAGACCGGTGAACTGCTGGATCTCGGCGTCAAGGCCGGTGTTGTCGAGAAGTCGGGCTCGTGGTTCAGCTATGGCGACGAGCGGATGGGGCAGGGACGCGAGAACTCCAAACAGTTCCTGCGTGACAACCCCAAGGTCGCTGACGAAATCGAGGACAAGATCCGCGCCTCCCATGGTCTGGACTTCAATATGGGTAACGAGGGTGACGACGGACCGGAAGTTCTCGAAGCCTGATCCAGACGCAGATGTGATGTGAGGGCCCGCCGGCATTGGCGGGCCTTTTCATTTTGCGACACCCTTGTGGCGATGCGGCGGTGGACAGGCCCGCGCCTGACCGCTACATCAGCGCGAACACTGAACTTCCCCGGAAAGTCTGCATATGCCCACGCTGAATGATATCCGATCAACCTTCCTGACCTATTTCGCCAAACAGGGGCACGAGGTTGTTCCCTCCAGCCCGCTGGTGCCGCGCAACGATCCGACCCTGATGTTTGCCAATTCGGGGATGGTGCAGTTCAAGAACCTCTTCACCGGGGTCGAACACCGCGACTATACCCGCGCCACGACAGCGCAGAAATGTGTGCGCGCGGGCGGTAAGCATAACGATCTGGACAATGTCGGCTATACTGCGCGGCACCATACATTCTTCGAGATGCTGGGGAATTTCAGCTTCGGCGATTACTTCAAATCCGAGGCGATTCCCTTTGCATGGGAATTGCTGACCAAGGAATTCGACATTCCCAAGGATCGCCTGTTGGTCACCGTCTACCACACGGATGACGAGGCGGCGAATATCTGGAAAAAAGTGGCGGGTCTGTCCGATGACCGGATCATCCGCATTCCCACCAATGACAATTTCTGGATGATGGGGCCGACCGGCCCTTGCGGTCCTTGCACGGAGATTTTCTTTGATCACGGCGATCACATCTGGGGCGGGCCTCCCGGCAGCCCCGAGGAGGATGGAGACCGTTTTGTCGAGATATGGAACCTCGTTTTCATGCAATATGAGCAGTTCGAGGATGGCAGCCGCCGCGAACTGGCCGCGCAATCCATCGATACCGGCATGGGGATCGAGCGGGTCGCGGCGTTGTTGCAGGGCACCAACGACAATTACGCGACCGATCTGATCCGCAGCCTGATCGAGGCCAGCGCGCATGCCACCTCCACCGATCCGGACGGTCCGGGCAAGACGCATCACCGCGTGATCGCGGACCATCTGCGCTCGACCTCGTTCCTGATCGCGGATGGCGTCATGCCCTCCAACGACGGGCGCGGCTATGTCTTGCGCCGGATCATGCGGCGCGCGATGCGCCACGCGCATCTTTTGGGGGCCAAAGACCCTGTGATGCACCAGTTGGTGCCGGCGCTGGTGCGCCAGATGGGGGCGGCCTATCCCGAACTCAGCCGCGCGCAGGCCCTGATCGAGGAGACGCTCCGGCTGGAGGAATCGCGCTTCAAACAGACGCTGGATCGCGGTTTGCGCCTGCTGGATGACGAACTGGCCGGCTTGCCGGAGGATGCGGCCCTGCCCGGCGCGGCGGCGTTCAAGCTTTATGACACATTCGGCTTCCCGCTCGATCTGACGCAAGATGCCCTGCGCGAGAAGGGCCGCAGCGTCGATACCGCCGGTTTCGACACGGCCATGGCCGAGCAGAAGGCCAAGGCCCGCGCGGCATGGTCCGGCAGCGGCGAGGCGGCGGATGCCACCGTCTGGTATGACATCGCCGAGGCGCATGGCGCGACGGATTTTCTGGGTTATGATACCGAGACCGCCGAGGGTCAGGTCATGGCGCTGGTGCGTGAAGGTGCGCAGGTAGGTGCGGCCAAGGCGGGTGAAACCGTCCAGATCGTGATGAACCAGACGCCGTTTTATGCCGAAAGCGGCGGTCAGGTTGGCGATACCGGATATCTGCGCGGGCAGGGGCTACTGGTGCAGATCACCGATACACGCAAATCCGCTGGCGTTTTCATCCATTTCGGCACTGTGCTGGAGGGCGAGATTGCCGTGGGCAGTCATGGCGCGTTGGAGGTGGATCACACCCGCCGCGCCGCAATCCGCGCGCATCACTCGGCTACGCATCTGCTGCACGAGGCGCTGCGCGAAACGCTGGGCGATCATGTGGCGCAGCGCGGATCGCTGAATGCGCCGGACAGGTTGCGGTTCGATTTCAGCCATTCCAAGGCGCTGACGCCGGCCGAACTGGCCCGGATAAGCGCCGAGGTGAACACCTATATCCGTCAGAACAGCCCTGTCGAGACGCGGATCATGACGCCGGACGATGCCCGTGCCATCGGCGCGCAGGCCCTGTTCGGCGAGAAATATGGGGACGAGGTGCGTGTTGTGTCGATGGGGCGCGCCGATACCGGCAAGGGCCTTGATGGCAAGACATGGTCGATCGAGCTGTGCGGCGGCACCCATGTGGCGCGGACCGGCGATATCGGGGCCTGCGTGATCCTTGGCGACAGCGCCTCCAGCGCCGGTGTCCGGCGGATCGAGGCGCTGACCGGCGAGACCGCGATGGCGCATATCCACGCCGAGGCGCAGCGTCTGGCACAGGTGAGCGAGGCGCTCAAGGCCCAACCCGCTGATCTGGCCGAACGTGTGCGCGCGCTGCTGGACGAGCGGCGTGCGTTGTCCAACGAGGTGGCGCAACTGCGCCGCGAATTGGCCATGGCAGGTGGATCAGGCTCCGGCGCGGCGCAGGAGGTCAAGACGATCAACGGTGTGCCATTCATCGCACAGGTGATGGCGGGCGTGTCGGGCAAGGATCTGCCCGCGCTGATCGACGAGCATAAACAACGGCTTGGATCGGGTGCTGTGCTGCTGATCGCGGATGCGGATGGCAAGGCAGCCGTGGCGGCGGGCGTGACAGCGGACCTGACCGGACGGGTCTCGGCGGTCGATATGGTGCGGGCGGCTGTGGCCGAGCTTGGTGGCAAGGGCGGCGGCGGAAGGCCGGATATGGCGCAGGGCGGTGGCGCGGATGCGTCAAATGCCTCCGGCGCGATTGCAGCGGTCGAGAGCCTGCTGGGCAGTTGAAGGAAGACGGACATCACAGCCTATATCATCGCGCGGATCGACGTGAGCGATCTTGAGGATTACAAAAACTATGCCAGCCAGACCGTCGCGCTGGCCGAAGCGGCGGGCGGCACCTTTCTGGTCAAGGGCGGAGCCATGACGCAGGTGGAGGGCAGCGGGCCGGACCGGCACGTGCTGATCAGCTTTCCAAGCCGCGAACAGGCGTTGGAATGGTATCATTCGCCGGAATATCAGGCGATCCTGCCGATTGCCCTGCGCAGCAGCACCCGCGATCTGGTGATCGTGGATGGCGTGTAACACACTGAAAGGACAAAGAAATGAGCGCACTCTGGATCGCCCACGTGACCGTGACAGACCCCGAGGCCTATGCCCGTTACGCGGAACTCGCCGGGCCTGCGATTGCCAAGCACGGCGGCGTGTTCATCGCGCGTGGCGGGCGTTTCGTGCAGCTCGAGGGCAAGGAGCGGCCCCGCAACGTGGTGGCGCGCTTTGAATCGGTCGAGGCGGCAGAAGCCTGCTACCACTCGCCCGAATATCAGGAAGCGTTGAGCCATGCGCGCGGCGCGTCCGAGCGGGAATTGCTGATCGTCGAGATCACCGAGTAGGCAATCTGTTTCAGCGTACTGACCGAGGACAGTCGCAGACTGGATCGAGGCGCGCGTCAGGCTAGATCCTGGGGTAACTCTTCCGGTCGGGGTTCTGATGCGCGCTTTTCTGTTTTTCTGTCTCCTCCTGTTGATCCCGACATCGCTGTTGGCCAATGATTGGGAGGCGTTGCGCCAACCCGGCGCGATTGCACTGATGCGTCACGCGCTGGCACCGGGCACGGGCGATCCCGCCTCTTTCCGGCTTGAGGATTGCACAACCCAGCGCAATCTGAACGCGCAGGGCCGCGCTCAGGCGCGGCGGATCGGCGCGGCCCTGCGCGAACAGGGCATCGTATTCGATCACATCTGGTCCAGCGGCTGGTGTCGGGCGCGCGAGACGGCGGAATTGATGCAGATGGGGCCTGTGCAGGTCACCCCCTCATTGCATTCGTTTTTTGCAGGGCGTGGCAACCGGCAGGCGCAAACAAAGTCCACGCGGGAGGCGCTGTCCGCTGTGGCGGATGGCGTACGGGTGCTTATGGTGACCCATCAAGTCAATATCACCGCCTTGACGGGCGAATTTGCAGCATCGGGCGAGATCATCGTGGCGCGGGTGGCCGCAGATGGCAGCCTTGAGGTGACAGGGCGCGTGAACATCGCGCCCTGACCATGTTTACCGATCAGCCGATCAGGCCGAGCGCGACTGCTTCTTGCGCTCATGCGGATCGAGATAGCGCTTGCGCAGACGGATCGAGTTCGGTGTGACCTCGACCAGTTCGTCATCGTCGACATAGGCAATCGCCTGTTCCAGCGACATCGTGATCGGCGTTGTCAAACGCACCGCCTCGTCCGTGCCAGAGGCGCGCACGTTGGTCAGTTTCTTGCCCTTGAGCGGGTTCACTTCCAGATCGTTGTCGCGGCTGTGCTCGCCGATGATCATGCCGGTGTAGACATCGGCCTGCGCGCCGATGAACATGCGGCCCCGCTCTTCGAGGTTCCACAAGGCATAGGCGACCGAGGTGCCGTTCTCCATCGAGATCAGCACGCCTGCGCGCCGTCCGGGGATCGGGCCTTTATGCGGTGCCCATGTGTGGAACACGCGGTTCAGCACGCCTGTGCCGCGCGTATCTGTCAGGAATTCGCCATGATAACCGATCAGGCCACGCGACGGCACATGCGCGATGATGCGAGTCTTGCCGACACCTGCGGGTTTCATCTCGACCAGTTCGCCCTTGCGGGTGCCGGTGACTTTCTCGATCACGGCGCCGGAATACTCGTCATCCACATCAATGGTGACTTCCTCGATCGGCTCCAGACGCTCGCCATCCGGGCCTTCGCGGAAAACCACCTGCGGGCGCGAGATGCTGAGCTCGAAACCCTCGCGGCGCATGTTCTCGATGAGAACGCCCATCTGCAATTCGCCGCGTCCGGCCACTTCGAAAGCCTCGCCGCCGGGCGTGTCGGTGATCTTGATGGCGACGTTGGATTCCGCCTCTTTCATCAGACGCTCGCGGATCACGCGGGACTGCACCTTCTTGCCTTCGCGGCCTGCCAGCGGGCTGTCGTTGATGCCGAAGGTCACGGTGATCGTCGGCGGATCGATAGGCTGCGAGGGCAGCGGCACATCCACGGCCAGCGCACAGATCGTATCGGCCACGGTCGCTTTCGACATGCCGGCAAGGCTGACGATGTCACCGGCAATCGCCTCGTCGATATCCTGCTGTCCCAGACCACGGAACGCCTGTACGCGGGTGACGCGGAACTGTTCGATCTTCTGGCCGATGCGCGAGAGCGCCTGCACGGTTGCGCCCACCTTGAGACGGCCCGATTCGACACGGCCTGTCAGGATGCGGCCCACGAACGGATCGGACCCCAATGTGGTGGCCAGCATGCGGAACGGCTCGTCGGCCTGTTTTTGCTGCTTGGGTGCGGGCACATGGTTCACGATCAGGTTGAACAGCGCCGACAGGTCCTTGCGCGGACCGTCAATGTTCGTATCGGCCCAGCCGTTGATGCCGGAGGCATAGATATGCGGGAAATCGAGCTGGTCGTCATTCGCGCCGAGATTGGCGAAAAGATCAAAGCACTCGTCCAGCGCGCGATCCACATCCGCAGCGGGTTTGTCGACCTTGTTCAGCACCACAATCGGGCGCAGGCCAAGCGCAAGTGCCTTGGCTGTCACGAATTTTGTCTGGGGCATCGGGCCTTCGGCCGCATCGACCAGCAGGCAGACACCGTCAACCATCGACAGGATACGCTCCACCTCGCCGCCGAAGTCGGCGTGGCCGGGCGTGTCCACGATATTGATCCGCGTGCCTTTCCATTCGACCGAGGTGTTCTTGGCAAGGATGGTGATGCCGCGCTCGCGTTCCAGATCGTTGCTGTCCATGGCGCGTTCGGTCGTCGCCTGGTTCTCTCGATAGGTACCGGATTGCTTGAGCAGTTCGTCCACCAGCGTTGTTTTGCCGTGGTCAACATGCGCGATGATGGCGATATTTCGCAGGTCCATTGTCTGTCCTTTGGGGGGTGTTTGGCCGCGAGGTATAACGCATTTGCAAAAAAGGCCAGAGTCAAAGGGCCGCAGCACCCGATTGCGCGGCGTTTTTTCTGCATTGCGGCACGAATGTCCGGCCCGTCAGCGCGTATCGCGGCTGTGCAGGATCATCAATTCGCCAAGGTTCTCGCGTGTGATATAGCCCAGAACCCGGTCGTTCTTGTCGCAGACCGCCACAGCGGCGGCGGATTGCTGGTGCATGAGATCCAGCACCTCGACCAGCGGCGTGGTAAGGCCCAGACAGGGCAGAGGTGCCAGTTCGACGGCATCCAGCCGTGTCATCTGTCTGGCCGGATCGCCGACCGCGGACAGGATGCTTTGGCGGGTGAGCAGACCGAGGGCGCGGCCATCGGGCGCGATCACGGGAAACTCGTGCTGTGTGGTGCGGATCAGCGCCTGCCCAGCGCTTTGCAGCGTGTCTTGCGGGCCAAGTGGTTCGTAGGCGGTGATCATCGCATCGCGCGCGGCAAAGCGGCGCGAGAGGGCGCGCATCGAGACATCCTGCGCCTCCGCTCCGGCGGCGAAAAAGATGAAGACCGCGATCAGGATCAGGAACGGATTGCCTGACATCAGCCCCAGAAAGCCCATGCCAAAGGCCAGCGCACGGCCCGCCATGGCGGCGATCTCGGTGGCGCGGACCCGTCCCATCCGCGCGGCGAGGCCGGCGCGCAACACGCGGCCGCCATCCATCGGGAAGGCGGGCAGCATGTTGAACACCGCCAGAAACAGGTTCACGGTAGCCAGACGGCTGAGAAAGCCCGGCAAACCGCCATCGGGGGTGATCATCTGCTCCATCGGGGCCAGGCGTCCGCCCAGCAGCACCATCAGAACCGCCCAGATCACGATATTTACCGCCGGACCCGCCAGTGCAACCGCGATTTCTTGCGAGGGTTTCTCGGGCATCCGCTCCAGCCGTGCCAGCCCGCCGATCGGCAGCAGGGTGATATCGGGCGTGCGGATGCCGTAGCGGCGCGCCATCAGGGCATGGCCGTATTCATGGGCGACGACACAGGCAAACAGCGCAAGGATAAAGATCACATTGAGGATCGCAGCAGGTGTGCCGCCCTGACCGTAGCCGATGAACCCGATCCAGATCAGGATCAGGAAGAAGGTCACATGGACGCGAAGTTCGGAGCCGAACAACCGTGCGATGGGAAAAGACCAGGCCACGTAAATTCCCTTCAGAGGTACGAAAGGCCCGCGATGGCGGGCCTTTCAATGTCGTCAGAACGGGATTTCATCGTCAATGTCGCGCGATGGCGCACGCCCGCTGCCGCCACCTCCGCCGCCCTGCGAGGGGCCGCTCTCATAGCCGCCTTAATCGCCGCCGCCGCCGTAATCGCCACCGCCACCGGCATATCCACCGCCGCCAGTGCCGCCGCCACCCCCGCCGCCGGGACCATCCAGCATGGTCAGCGTGCCGTCAAAGCCTTGCAGCACAACTTCGGTCGAATAGCGATCCGCCCCGCTCTGGTCCTGCCATTTGCGGGTTTGCAACTTGCCCTCGATATAGACCTTGGAGCCTTTCTTCAGATATTGCTCGCAAATCCGCACGAGTCCTTCCTGAAACACGGCAACCGTGTGCCATTCGGTCCGCTCCTTGCGCTCGCCCGATTGTTTGTCTTTCCACTGCTCGGAGGTGGCGATCCGCAGGTTGCAGACCTTGCCGCCGTTCTGAAAAGTCCGCACTTCGGGGTCTCGGCCAAGATTGCCGATCAGAATTACCTTGTTTACCGATCCGGCCATGCATCTCTCCATCGAATCTGTTGGTGTGGTGCCTGTGTGGACCACGTCATTCCTTGTGATGCAACTTGGTTAACACGGACCTAAGGGGAGGGAACATGAAAAACGCAACATGCGCCGGCCTTGGGCGGCGGGCGGCCTGCCTTGCCGGACATGCTGGAAAATGCCATCATACGGGTATGGTTTGCCGCAAATGGAAGAATTGCAGATGATCAGACGATGCGCCACGTCCGCCCTTATGGCGCTTGGTCTTGTATCAGGCGCTGTTGCGGGCGCGCAGGCCGAGACCCTGTCGAGTCAGGCGCGCGTCAAGCTGTTGTCGTCGCAGACTAGCGTTCTGGATAACCGCGCCCGCCAGCAATACAACAATTCGGTCCGGTTGCAGCCGCCTTCGGTCAATACGCCGACGAAATGGGGCAGCGCGGAAACAACGCCTTTCAAAGGGCGCTATAACGGCCCCTATCTGGCGATGGCGCGCGATGCCGCAAGGCGTCACGGTGTGCCGGAGGATCTGTTCCTGAAGCTCGTGCAACAGGAATCGGGGTTCAACCCAAAAGCTGTCTCGCACAAGGGCGCACTGGGATTGGCGCAACTGATGCCGCAAACAGCGGCGCTCCTGCGCGTCGATCCGCATGATCCCTCCCAGAACCTTGACGGCGGCGCGCGCTATCTGATGCAGCAATACCGTGCCTTCGGCAACTGGCCGTTGGCGCTGGCGGCCTACAATGCGGGGCCGGGCGCGGTGAAAAAACACGGCGGCGTGCCGCCCTACCGCGAGACCCAGAACTACATCAAGGTGATATGGGGCGGTTAACCCGCGACAGGCTTGCGCCCTGCCGGGCCTGCGTAATGCCGCTCCACCTTGGCCACGCGCAGGGTGTAATGCGTATACCAGCGATCCTGTCCAAGCTGTTGCGCCACCAGATGCTGCGAATCCGCCTTCCATGCCAGAATTGACGCCTCGTCGCGCCAGTAGCTGACGGTGATGCCGAACCCGCCCGCGTCGCGCGTGCTTTCCATCCCCAGACAGCCGGGGCTGGCCAGCGCCATCTCGCTCATCCTTGCGGCCATGGCGGCATAGCCGTGATCGCCCTCGGCCCGCTGCGCTGTAAAGATCACCGCGTAATAGGGCGGCGCGGGCAGGGGCGCAAAATCTGGCGGCGCGAACCCGGCCATCGGACTACTCGGCAGCGATCTGGATCACCGGCACCATCGTGGCCAGTTCCGCATCGGACAGATGGCATTTGATCTGATGCCCCTCGGCCAGATGCCGCACAGGCGGCACCTCGCGCTCGCACAGGTTCCCCGGCACCTTCGCTTTCCAGCCGCAGCGGGTCTGGAACGGGCATCCGGTTGGCGGGTTCATCGCCGAGGGAATGTCCCCCTCAAGCACGATGTGCTTTTTCTTCACCCGCGTGTCGGCGATGGGCACGGCCGAGAGCAGCGCCTCGGTATAGGGGTGATAGGGCGGGCTGAAGACCTGATCGGTGCTGCCAAGCTCGACCACATGGCCCAGATACATCACCATCACGCGGTCGCTGAGATAGCGCACGATCGACAGGTCGTGGCTGATGAACAGCAGCGTCGTCTTGTGCTGGCGCTGGATGTCCATCAGCAGATCGGTCACCGCGGCCTGCACCGACACATCCAGCGCCGAGACAGGCTCGTCCGCCACCACGATCCGCGCATCCCCCGCAAAGGCGCGCGCAATGCCGACGCGCTGTTTTTGCCCGCCGGACAGCTGGCGCGGCATCCGGTCGGCAAATTCGCGCGGCAGTTTCACCAGATCGAGCAGGTCGAGCATCCTGTCGCGCCGCGCCGCCTCGCTGTCGCCGATGCCGAAGATCTCCAGCGCCCGGATGATCTGCCGCCCCACCGTCATCGAGGGATTGAGCGTGTCGAACGGGTTCTGGAACACCATCTGCACATCCGCCACCGTCTTGGTGTCGCGCTTCTGGATCGGCACATCGCCAATGCTGCGGTTGTCGAGCAGGATCTGCCCGTCCGTGGCCGTCTCGAGCCCCATCAGCACCTTGGCGAAGGTGGATTTGCCACAGCCGGATTCGCCCACGATGGCCAGCGTCTCGCTTTCGCGGGCCTCGAATGTCAGCGTCTCGTTGGCCTTGACCACCTTCATCTCGCCACCGCCGAACAGCTTACTGGCGGCGACCTCGTAATATTTCTTGAGGTTCTCCATCTTCAGCACGACAGGCCCGATTTCGCCCTTCTGCTTGACCTCGGCCAGCGCGGGGCGCGCGGCCCAATCGATCTCGTCAAAGCGCAGACAGCGCGTCTCATGCGTGGCCGCCGCGTCTACAGGCGCCATGCGGATCACCCCCCGATCGCAGCGCCCGGCCTCGAAATAATCGCAGCGCGGGCCGAAATTGCAGCCATCGGGCCGCTCGTGCGGCAGCGGGAAATTACCCGGAATGGCGATCAGCGGGCTGGCGTTCTTGTCGGCGCCCGGCAGCGGGATCGAGCGGAACAGCGCCTGCGTATAGGGGTGGCGCATCTTGTCGAACACATCGGTGATGCTGCCGCGCTCCACCGCTTCACCGGAATACATCACGCAGATCCGGTCACAGGTTTCCAGCACCAGCCCCAGATTATGGCTGATGAACAGCATCGAGGTGCCGTATTTCTTGCCCAGATCCTTGACCAGATCGACAATCGCCGCCTCGACCGTCACATCCAGCGCGGTGGTCGGCTCGTCGAGGATCAGCAGCGACGGTTTGGACATCAGCGCCATCGCGATCACGATGCGCTGCTGCTGGCCGCCTGACAACTGGTGCGGAAAGGCGCGCAGAATCCGCTGCGGATCGGGCAGTTTGACATCCTCGATCACCTGCAAGGCGCGCGCCTCGGCCTCGCGCTGGGAAATGCCCTCGTGGATCATCGGCACTTCCATCAACTGCTTGCCGATCCGCATCGCGGGGTTCAGGCTCGCCATCGGTTCCTGATAGATCATCGCGATCTCGTTGCCGCGGATGTCGCGCAACTCCTGCGCCGACATCTCGCTCATGTCGCGCCCCTTGAACTTGACCGAGCCGCCGACGATGCGTCCGTTCACGCCCAGATCCTGCATCACGCCCAGAGCCACCGTAGATTTGCCGCAGCCGCTCTCGCCCACCAGCCCCACGGCCTCGCCCGGTTGCACGGTGACCGAGAAATCCATCACCGCCGGAATTTCGCGCAGCCGCGTGAAGAACGAGATCGACAGCATGTCTATCTCGAGGATCGGCCCGTCATAGTCGCGTTTTGCCATTGATCCGCTCCGTTGTTTCTTTTTGCGTCAAATATCCCGGGGTACGGGGCAGCGCCCCGCCTGTACCCGCCCTCAATCCCGCAGACTTTCCTCGCGCAGCCCGTCCGCCAGCAGGTTCAGGCCCAGCACAAGGCTCAGAAGCGCGACAGCCGGCGGCACGGCGGGATGCAGATAGATCGACAAGAGCTTGCGCCCCTCGTTGATCGTGCTGCCCCAGTCCGGGCTTCCGGGGCTTAGGCCGAGGCCGAAAAAGCCCAGTGTTCCCAGCAGGATCGTCGTGTATCCGATGCGCAGGCAGAAATCCACGATCAGCGGCCCGCGCGCGTTGGGCAGGATTTCCCACAGCATGATATACCATGGCCCCTCACCGCGCGTCTGGGCGGCGGCCACGTAGTCGCGTGTCTTGATATCCATCGTGAGGCCCCGCACGATGCGGAATACCGTGGGCGAGTTCACGAAGACGACCGCGACGAAAACCACCAGCAGGTTGGGCGGAAAACCGATGATGCCCAGCGGGTCCGCGTTCCATGCGATGCCGAGGTAGATCCACAACCCGACCACCAGCGTGACCGAAAGATAGAGGTTGCGCTTGGCGGGCTGCGTGAAAAACCGTGACTGGAACAGGATCGACAGGAAGATGATCGGAAACAGGAACAGCACACCCGCCATATAGACCGGAATGCCCGTCTGCACGATCTCGGGCGTGACCAGCAGGTAGAACAGCAAGATCACCGGAAAGGCGAGGATGAGATTGGCGAGGAAAGACAGAAACGTATCCAGCCGCCCGCCGAAATAGCCCGCGGGCAAGCCCAGCGTAATTCCCACCATGAAGGCGAAAATCGTGGCGAAAGGGGCGATCTTCATCACTTCCCACGCGCCCACGATCATCCGGCTGAACACGTCGCGGGCCAGATTGTCACCGCCCATCAGGTAATAGGGATAAAGGCCGTTCGCCTCTGCATCCGGCACGGGCGTTCCGGGGAGTTTGTTCTTGAGGCCGGAAATCTGGCTCAGCGTGTCATGGGTCACGATCCAGCCGAATCCGCCGCCGAACAATCCGGTGAAGACCCAGAACATCACCAGCGCAAATCCGATCATGCCGACGGTGCTGTCGAACAGCTTTCCGTAAAGTCCGAGCCTGCGCTTGAACGTCAGTGACAGAGCGAACGTCACGACAAGTGCGATCCAGACAGGTGTGAACTGGATCAGGATGCGGGTGGTGATCTCACCCCAGCCGATAGGGTCCATGCGCCGCTCCTCCTATGACACGCTGATGCGCGGGTTGAGATAGACATAGCCGATATCCGAGATCAGCTGCGTCACCAGCACCACGATCACCGACACAACCGAGACGCCCAGCAGCAGCTCGATGTCGTTATTGCCTGCCGCCTGCACCAGCGTCCAGCCGAAGCCCTTGTAGTTGAACAGGGTTTCCACAATGACCACACCGTTCAGCAGCCACGGGATCTGGAGCATGATCACCGTGAAGGGTGCGATCAGCGCATTGCGCAGCGCGTGTTTCATCACGATATCGCTGAATTTCACCCCCTTCAGGCGGGCGGTGCGGATATATTGCGCGGTCATCACCTCGGCCATGGAGGCGCGGGTCATCCGCGCGATATAGCCCATCCCGTAGAGCGAGATGGTCAGCACCGGCAGAAAGAAATTCGAGAAGGTTGCGTTGTCCATCGCGCCCGTCGCGGTGCCGTTGAACCAGCGCAGCCCTACGGCGGAGGAGGCGAAAACCGCGATCAGAATAACGCCGGAGACATATTCCGGCGTGGCCGTGGTGGTGATGGCAAAGGTCGAGAGTGTGCGGTCGGTGCGCGAGCCTTCACGCATTCCCGCCAGCACACCCAGCAGCAAGGCCGAAGGCACCATCAGCACCATGACCCAGAACATCAGCTTGCCCGTCAGCCCCAGTCGCGTGGCGATAATATTGCCGACGTCATCGCGGAAAACAGTCGACGTGCCCCAGTCGCCTTGCAGGATGCCGCAAAAGGTCGGCGCATCGGCCATGACCTGCGGCGTAACGGTGCCGTTCACACAGCGCCCGCGCATCCCGTCTTCCACTTCCAGCGTCCAGCCCGGCCAGACACCCAGCCATTGCCCGTATTTTACCGGCAACGGTTCGAGAAAGCCGTTCTGGCCCAGCCAGCTTGCCACCTCGGCATCGCTCATGCGGAAGTTGCCTTGGGTTTTGGCCAGCTTTTCCATATTTGGATAAAGATTGGTCATCGTGAAGACGATGAACGTCAAGCACAGGGCGGTCAGGATCATCACGCCCAACCGTCGCAAGATGAAAAGACCCATTCAAAGCCCCCTGTCGTCTGAACTTGTTACCGCGCGGGCCGTGGCTGGCGTTCTGTATGACCAGCCTTGCGGCACAGCGCTCTTGGACGGAAAGCGCAGCAACGCACTTTCCACCAAAGCATGGCAGACCGCGCCCCCGAAACGTGGATGCGGTGCTCTGACGGGCCTGATCAGGCCGCCAGCCCCCATTTGTAGTGATGGTGCTCGAAAGCGATATGCATATCGACCCCGACAACGCCCTCACGCGCATGGCGGTAGAGCGAGCGCCAGTAGGGTTGCAGCGTCACGCCCTCTTCCTGGATAAGCGCCTGCATCTCCGCGCTGACCGCACGGCGGGTATCGGCATCGGCAATCGCCAGTGCCGCTTCCAGCAGCGCGTCGAATTGGGGGTTGGACCAGCCGAACTCGTTCCATGCCTCGCCGGACCGGTAGGCAACAGCCAGAACCTGCACGCCCAGCGGGCGGTGGTTCCAGTTGGTCGAGCTGAACGGATATTTGGTCCAGTCGTTCCAGAAGGTCGAGCCGGGCAGGATGGTCCGCTTGACCTTGAAACCCGCGTCGCGCAGTTGTGCAGCAACGGCATCCGTGGTGTTGCGCCGCCAGTCGTCGTCGATCGAGATGATCTCGTGCTCGAAATCGGCCATGTCGGTTTCATCCAGCAGCGCCTTGGCCGCGACAGGGTCGTAGATCTGCGGCGGCAGTTCGGCATATTCGGGATGGACCGGCGCGACGTGGTGGTTCTCGGCAGGCACGCCAAGGTTGTCATAGCCCAGTTCCAGACAGACCGCGTTGTTCACCGCCATCTGGATCGCCTGACGCACGCGTTTGTCCGCGTAGGGGCGCACGCCGTCCACTTCGGCCAGCTGGTTGGGGCGGATCACCACGGTGGCACCGGTCACAACCTCGGATTTCACCAGACCCAGACCATCCATGATGTCGATGAACTCGCCCACGGATTCGTGCAGCATGTCCACCTCTTCGGATTCCAGCGCCGCCAGCCAGGCCGCGCTATCGGTGCCGAAATCGATGTATTCGATCCGGTCCAGATAAGGCCCGCCATAGACATCGGTGCCCCACCATGTGTGGTCTTCCGCGCGCGCCAGCGTGCATTTCACACCGACTTCAAGCTCTTCGATCACATAGGGGCCGGTGCCGACATTCTGCACCGCGTCGGGATTGTAGGACCCATGCACAACGGCCGCCGGATAATCCGAGAAGCTTGCGATGATCGAGATATCGGGCGCACCGAGGTTCAGTTGCAGCGTGGTGTCATCCACGACCACGATCGCGCCTTCGGCAGCCGTGCCCGTATCGGCGTCAATCAACGCCTCCATCCGGGCGGCCATCGAATTGCCCTCGACGCTGCGCTCGCACCAGCGGGTGATGTTATGCGCGACATCACTGGCGGTGAATGCATCGCCGTTGCTCCATGTCACACCGGGACGCACGGTCAGCGTATACTGCGTCGCATCCTCGTTCGCCTCCCAGCCTTCCAGCAGCATCCCGCGGAAGGTGCCGTCGTTGTTGTATTCAACCAAATATTCAAGCGTGCCGCGTGTCTGGTTGGCGATCTCCGACCAGTCCGCCGTGCGCGTATCCTTGAGCGCCCGCACGCTCATCTGGCAACGCAGCGTGCCGCCCTCGGCCGGTGTGGCCTGCGCCTGCGCTTGTGCGGGCGTGCCCAGCCCGCCCAACGCATAAGCGGCGGCGGCGGAAACACCCAGTCCCGTCGTGCGGGTCAGGAATTCGCGACGGCTGAGTTTGCCGGATTTATATTCATCCGCATACATCAAGGCCGCCTTGTGCATTGGCTTTGACTTAAAGATCGTGTGTTTCATCTCGAACTCCCTGTGACGTATTTTTATTTATGACGGTAAAACTGGTGACCTTTCCGGGTGATCGCGATGGCTGCCTACCTTGCCGGATCTGGAATTCCCTTTTTCCCACGTGGCATTCGGCACCAGTTTGAGCGGTGCGTCAACGCACGCATTCGTCATTCTATGTCTCAAAAGCGACATCACCTCTTAGCAAAAACGACATTGATGTCGGTTACAAGGTATAACTTCACGGCAGATGTCAAATCTATGCCAACAGTTTACGGTCCCGGACCACAGCAGGCGCTCCGGCTTTGACAGGTTGCAAAGGGGGGCGTTCAGCGCTGCGCGCTGCGGCGCAATGTGCTGGGGCTTTGGCCCGTATGATGCTGCACGAAGCGCGAGAAATAGGCCGGGCTGGAGAAATTCAGGCTCTGGCCGATATCCTGCAAGGGCAGGGAGGTTGTCTCGATCATCTCGCGCGCCGCATAGAGGCTGCGCTGTGTCAGGATGTCCGCCGCCGTGAGGCCCGACGCCTCGCGGCACGACCGTGTCAGATGGGTCGGGGTCACGCCCAGCTCGGCGGCGTAATCGCCCATCAGCTTCGGCGTTGCATAATCGCGGGCCACCAGCGCGCAATAGGCCTGCACCAGACGGTGTGCGGCAGGAATGCGCGGGCCGTCATCGCCATGCTCGACCATCTGGCGGCGCAGCCAGACCGACATTAGCATGGCATGGGCGCGCATGGCGGTTTCGGCAAGCTGGCGGTTGGCAGTCTGCTCGCGCTGCATCACGTCAAGGATCGTCGAGATCTCGGCCTGCGCCTGCACATCACGGATCCGCAGGTGTTGCGGCTCCTCCGGCAGGCCAAGATCGGGGTCTTCCGGCAGATGCACGGCCAGACCGAACCCCTGTTTGCCAAGCTCGACAGACAGCAGCGTGCCCGCGGGAATGAAAACCGCGTTATGCGTCCCGATCCCGCTGCGCAGCCCCTGAAGAATCATCCGGCCCTGACCGCGCGTGATCCAGAGCAGGATGGCGTGATCATGACTGTGCATATGCTCCAGCCGCCACGGCGTGCCGCGGGCCATCTGGGCGATCGTGCCCACGCGGATGCCCGCCACACCCGTATCGGGTAGGGGTTGCGGTTTCTGATCTGCGCGTGCGGGGCCGATATGCATGAAGGATCCCGTTTCTTGAGAGGTGGCCGGTTCCGGCAGGCTGCGCCCTTGTCCGCCTGCAAGCGTAACAAGCCCGCCCGTTCATCTAAAGGGGGTCGGGCGCGGTTTGGCAATCCTGTGCCTGATCAGGCGGGTTCTGGCCGATAGGGCCGCCAGCCCTGCATCCGGGCCCGGAACCATGTGCGCTGCCGCTTGGCGAACTGCCGCGTGGCGATGGTGGCCGCCTCTTGCGCCGCGTCCAGTGTCATCTCGCCGCGCAGATGGGCGATCAGTTCGGGCGCGCCGATCGCCTTGGCCGACAGATGCGCGGGATTCCATGTCGGCAGGTTGGCCCGCGCCTCGTCCAGTGCGCCCTGTTCCAGCATGGCGGCAAAGCGGCGCGCGATTCGCGGTGTCAGCCAGTCCTTTGGCGCGTCCACAAGGATCGCGGTTGCCGCCGACAACGGTAAAAGCGGCGCTGGCGTGCTGTCCTGCCATGCCGCCAGAGTGCGCCCTGTGCCGTGCCAGACCTCCCACGCGCGCTGCACGCGCATCGGGTTTCTCTGGTCGATCCGGGCAAGCGTTTCAGCATCCAGATCCGCCAGTAGCGACTCGATTCCGCGCGCTTGCAGACGCGCCGCCGCCGCAGGGCGGACATGCGCGGGCAGGGCGGGGATCTCGGCCAGCCCTTCGGTCAGCGCACTGAAATAAAGCCCCGTACCGCCCACAATGATCGGGCGCGGCCCCTCAGCCAGCAGCGGGGCCAGTTCGCGCAGCCATTGCCCCACGGAATAGGTGCCATCCCCCGGAACATGGCCGTAAAGCCGATGCGGCGCGCGGGCCTGGTCTTGCGGGGCGGGGCGCGCGGTCAGGATGCGCCAGTTGGCAAAGACCTGAATCGCATCGGCGTTCACGATCACACCGCCCTGCGTTTCGGCGATCCGCAGCGCCAGTTCGGATTTGCCGCTGGCCGTGGGGCCTGCGATCAGCACGGGGCGATCAGCCGGAATATGATCAAGCGCAAGCAATGTCATGCGCGCCTGTTAGCCCCAAAGCAGGGAAATCGCAAAGGGGGCGCTTCGCGGATTGAACCCGGCGGCGTTTTGCGACATTTTGCGCGCGACCCGCCTAAACCACAACGGAGCCCCCATGCCAGCTGACGCCGAAACCCAAGACACGCTTCTGGCGCAGACCCGCTTTCGCCGCGTGATGCTGAAAATATCGGGAGAGGCGCTGATGGGCGATCAGGGCTTTGGTCTGCACCCGCCGACTGTCCAGCGGATCGCGCAGGAGGTCAAATCGGTGCATGATCTCGGTGTCGAGATCTGCATGGTGATCGGTGGCGGCAACATCTTCCGCGGCTTGCAGGGC
>JAGXGW010000067.1 GCA_024636555.1 Paracoccaceae bacterium
ACACAAGCTCGATCCCGCATCCGCTGCCGCCCGGCACCACCGAGGCCTTCGTCGCGCGCGCCATGGCAAAGGGCCGCGTCGAGGATATCTGGGTCATGGATGGCAGCGCGCAGGGCGGGTCCGAGGTGATGGGGCTGATCAGTCTGAAACGCATCGACCGCAACCAGTCAGAGATCGGGTACTGGGTCGCACCGGCCTATTGGAACACCGGCGTCGCCTCGGAGGCTGCCAGCGCGCTGGTCGCGGCCAATCCGCAATCGTGCCGCACGATCTTTGCCGAGGTGTTTCAGGACAATGCCGGCTCGGCGCGGGTCTTGACGAATTGCGGCTTTGAATATCTGGGTGACGCGGAAACCTTCTCGGTTGCGCGCAACGCCAAAGTGGCAACCTGGACCTATAGTCGAAAACTGGATTGAGCAGAGCAGGGCCTTTGCGATAGGAGAAAGACCATGAAATTTCTTGATCTCGCAAAGGTCTATATCCGGTCCGGTTCGGGCGGTGGCGGGGCGGTCAGCTTCCGCCGCGAGAAGTTCATCGAATATGGCGGCCCTGATGGCGGCGATGGCGGCGGCGGCGGTTCGGTCTGGGTCGAGGCGGTGGACGGTCTGAACACGCTGATCGATTTCCGCTACCAGCAGCATTTCTTTGCCCAGAACGGGCAGGCGGGCATGGGGCGGCAGCGCACCGGCAAGGATGGCGATGATATCGTGCTGCGTGTGCCTGTGGGCACCGAGATCCTCGACGAGGATGAAGAGACGGTGCTGGCCGATATGACCGCACTCGGCCAGCGCGTGTTGCTGGCGCGCGGCGGCAATGGCGGCTGGGGCAACCTGCATTTCAAGACCTCCACCAATCAGGCCCCGCGCCGCGCCAATCCGGGACAGGACGGCGTCGAGCGCACGATCTGGCTGCGGCTCAAGCTGATTGCGGATGCGGGCCTTCTGGGCATGCCCAACGCGGGCAAATCGACCTTTCTGGCGGCTGTGTCCAATGCGCGGCCGAAGATCGCGGATTACCCTTTCACCACGCTGCATCCCAATCTTGGCGTAGTCGGTGTGGACGGGGCGGAATTCGTCATGGCCGATATTCCGGGCCTGATCGCGGGCGCGTCCGAGGGCAGGGGGCTGGGCGACCGCTTTCTTGGCCATGTCGAGCGCTGTGCCGTGCTGTTGCATCTGGTGGACGGCACATCCGAGACGCTGGACGAGGATTACCGCGCCATCATCAACGAGCTGGAGCTTTACGGCGGCGATCTGGCCGACAAGCCGCGCGTCACCGCGCTCAACAAGATCGACGCGCTGGATGACGCGGAACGCGCCGAGGCCCGCGCCCGTCTTGAGGAGGAAGTGGGCGGGCCTGTGATGATGCTGTCGGGTGTGTCCGGCGAGGGCCTGCAGGATGTGTTGCGCGCCGTGCGTGCGCAGATCACCGAAGACAGGCTGCGCCAGAAACAATCCACGGAGGAGCAGGAGGACGCGACGTGGCGACCCTGAGCGAAGCGGCAAGCCTGACGCCGCTGCGGCTGAGCACGGCGCGCCGCATCGTCGTCAAGATCGGCTCGGCCCTGCTGGTGGATCGCACTACTGGTCTGCTCCGGCAGGACTGGCTGGCTGCACTGGCGCAGGATGTCGTCTGGCTGAAGTCTCTGGGCAAGGATGTGATCCTCGTCTCCTCCGGCTCCATCGCGCTGGGGCGCGGCGTGCTGGGCCTGCCCGCCACCACATTGGCGCTGGAGCAATCGCAGGCCGCCGCCGCCGTGGGCCAGATCCGGCTGGCGCGCGCCTATGAGGAGGTGCTGGCCCCGCATGGCATCACCACGGGGCAGATCCTCGTGACGCTCGAGGACAGCACAGACCGACGCCGCTATCTGAATTCACGCGCCACGATGGAAATGCTGATCGGGCTGGGTGTCGTGCCCATCGTGAACGAGAATGACACCGTGGCGACCGACGAGATCCGCTACGGCGACAACGACAGGCTGGCCGCACAGGTAGCCGTGACCGTGGGCGCGGACCAGTTGATCCTGCTCTCGGATGTGGATGGCTTCTATTCCGCCAATCCCCAACAGGATGCGACAGCGCGGCATTTCCCCGTGATCGACCGCATCACCCCGCAGATCGAGGCGATGGCGGGCGATGCCGGATCGGGCCTGTCCAAGGGCGGCATGAAGACCAAGCTGATGGCCGCCAAAACCGCGACCGCCGCAGGCTGCGCCATGGCGATCACCGAAGGCTCTAACCTGCGCCCGTTGCAGGCGCTGGAAAGCGGCGCGCGCGCCACGTGGTTCACCGCGCAGGTCGATCCGCAAGCCGCGCGCAAACGCTGGATCGCCGCCATGAAACCGCGCGGCGAGGTCTCGCTGGATGCGGGGGCTGCAACGGCTCTGGCCAGTGGTAAAAGCCTGCTGCCTGCGGGTGTTATCGCCACGACTGGGCGCTACGGGCGGGGCGATCCGGTGGCCATCCTCGGCCCCGACGGGGCCATCCTCGGCCAGGGCCTCATCCGGTATACCGCCGCCGAAACTGCGCTGATCCTCGGTCACCGCAGCGACGAGATCGAGGCGCTGCTCGGCTATCCGGGACGCGCCGCGCTGATCCACCGGGACGATATGGCGCTGTAACCCGCGCTTCTTCTTGCCCGAAATATCCCCGCCGGAGGCATCCGGCATCGCCACGGAACGCTGCCTATGACACAGACGACCGACATACCCGCCCAGATGGACCAGATCGGCCGCGCCGCCCGCGACGCCGCTGCGGAATTGGCTTTCGCTCCGGCGGATGCGAAGGCCCACGCGCTCCAGGCCGCAGCGGAAGCGATCACCGCCAGCACAGACGCGATCATCGCGGCCAATGCCCTTGATCTGGACTATGGCCGCGACAAGGGTCTCAGCCCCGCGATGATGGACCGGCTGCTGCTGGACGCCCCGCGCATTCAGGCCATCGCCGCCGGATTGCGCGCCGTCGCCGCGCAGGATGATCCGGTGGGTCGCGTGCTGGCGGAATGGGACCGGCCCAACGGGCTGCATATCCGCCGCGTCGCCACGCCTTTGGGTGTGGTGGGCGTGATCTATGAAAGCCGCCCCAATGTGACCGCCGATGCCGGTGCGCTCTGTCTCAAGGCGGGCAATGCAGTGATCCTGCGCGGCGGGTCGGAGAGTTTCCATTCCTCCACGGCGATCCATGCCTGTCTGGTCGAGGGGTTGCGCGCCGCCGGTCTGCCCGAAACGGCGATCCAGCTTGTGCCGACGCGTGACCGTGCGGCGGTCAGCGCGATGCTGGGCATGACCGAGTGGATCGACGTGATCGTGCCGCGTGGTGGCAAGGGGCTGGTGGGGCTGGTGCAGCGCGAGGCGCGGGTGCCGGTTTTTGCCCATCTTGAAGGGATCGTGCATATCTATGTCGATGCGCAGGCCGATCCGGAACTGGCGCGGCGCGTTGTTCTCAATGCCAAAACACGGCGCACCGGCATTTGCGGGGCGGCGGAATGTCTGCTGATCCACCGCGATGTCGCCGCCACTTTGGGGGCCGATCTGGTCCGCGATCTGCTGGCCGCCGGTGTCGAGGTGCGCGTTGATGCGGATTTGCAACACATTTCCGGCACCGTGCCCGCCACGGATGACGATTGGGGCTGCGAATATCTCGACAGTATCATCGCCGCCCGCGTGATGGACGATATTGACGCGGCCATTGCCCATATCCGGCGCTACGGGTCAAACCATACCGATTGCATCCTGACCGAGGACACACAGGCCGTCGCGCGGTTTTTCGAGCGGCTGGACAGTGCGATCCTGATGCATAATTCCTCGACCCAGTTTGCCGATGGCGGCGAGTTCGGCATGGGGGCCGAGATCGGCATCGCCACGGGCAAGATGCATGCGCGCGGGCCCGTCGGAGCGGAGCAACTGACCAGTTTCAAATATCTCGTGACCAGTGCCGGGGCTGTCCGCGCCTGAGGCAGGGGTACGCGTGTCAGAACTGTATCATGATACCCGTCGGGCTATCCGTTACCGTGACATGGCGCCCCTCGTCCTGCGCCAGAAGCGGGAGCAGCGCGAATTGCACCTCGGACGGCGAGATCTCTGCCGCGCTGTCGGGCGAGGCAAGGCCGCGCCACAAATCGGGGCAGGGACGCAACTTGTCGGCCTGTCCGTCCAGCGTCCAGCGGCCGTGCTCGCGCGTGATCATGACCTGCCCGCCGTAAGGCATGGCCGTCTCGAAACATTGTATCGCAAGAAAGACCAGCCGCACCTCGGTCCGCGGCACCGGGTCGAGCGGTCCCCAGTGGAACCGTACCCGCGTTCCTTGCGCCACATCCTGCAGGATTCCGACGATTTCGGCGCGCACCACCATCTGCTGTGCGGTGGCAAGCCCGTAGGCCACGCGAAAAAACCGGATGCGCGCATTCGCGCTCTGGACACTGTCATTGATCAGCGCCATTTCCGCGCCAAGCGGACCACCTGACATGTGCATCAGTTCCAGACCGTTGGAGATGGCCCCGATCGGGCTGATCAGGTCATGACAGATACGCGACCCTATCAAAGCAGTCAGGTTGTTCCTATTATGGCCCAAAGAGGTCTCCGATATGAGGTGAGGATGTGAGCGATCTGAATGCGATTCTGGAGCCGGGCATGCTGGTGCGCCACCCCGACCAGCCGGACTGGGGGCTGGGGCAGGTGCAATCCAACAGCGGCGGCAAGATCACCGTCAATTTCCGCGAGGCCGGTAAGGTTGTCATTGACGGCTCCCGGGTTTTTCTGCTGCCTGTATTTGATGCCTCATAGTAGTTAACAAATTGTTATCAGGGAAAGAAAAAAGGCTGGATAAAATCATCGTTTCGGTCGCTTGTGGTCTTGGGCGTCCGTTATCGGGGCATATGGCGGTTCCGGTTGCCATCACCGTGCCGCTTTCCTAGAAACGGATGACACCTTGGAGCCGCCGCATGACCCTGCCCGAGCCGCAATATTGTGTTCGTCTTGCCGGGTCCGACGCGGATCTGCGCGCCGCACAACGCCTGCGTTACACCGTCTTTGTGGAGGAACTCGGCGCGGGCGGTGATCTGGTGGATCATGCCAACCGCCTCGAACAGGACCGTTTCGATCCGTATTTCGACCATCTGCTGCTGGTAGACGAGGCCCGTTGTGCCCCCGATCATGTGGTCGGTGTCTACCGCCTGCTGCGGCAAGATCAGGCACGCCGCGCGGGGCAGTTCTATTCCGAGGATGAATATGATCTGGACGTGCTGAAAGCCAGTGGCCGCCCGCTGCTGGAACTGGGCCGATCGTGCCTGCATCCCGATTATCGCGGCGGTATGGGCATGTATCATCTGTGGCACGCGCTGGCCGCCTATGTGGAGGCGCACGGCATCGAGATCCTGTTCGGCGTTGCAAGCTTTCACGGCACGGATATCGAGAGGCTGGCCGCACCTTTGTCGATGCTGCACCACCGCCATCTGGCCCCGCCGGACCTGCGGGTGAGGGCGCGCGCGGCAGGGGCTGTGGCGATGAACCGGGTCGCGTCGCAGGCGCTGGACCGGCGCGCCGCGATGCTGGCCGTGCCAGCGCTGATCAAGGCCTATCTGCGGCTTGGCGGTTTCGTCGGGCAGGATGCCTATCTGGACCGTGCGTTCAACACCACCGATGTCTGCCTGATCCTCGATGTGGCGCGAATGAACGAAAGCCAGCGCGCGATCTATACCCGCAAGGTGCGGGCATGAGCGCGGTCTGGTCCCCGCCGCCCGAGCCGCCTGCTGTTGCGCTGTCAGCGGGCGACTGGCTGCGGCTGATCCTGCGCGGGTCCGTGCTGGGCAGCATCATCCTTGTCGGGCTGGTTCTGATGCTGGGGCTGCGCCTGATCGAGCGGCCTTTGTTCGGGCTGCACCGTCCGGTCACGCCCTATCTGACGCAAGGCGTGTGCCGCACGGCCTTCGTGATCCTTGGCATGGGCTATGTCGTGCGCGGCAAACGGATGGAAGAGCGCGGGGCGGTCGTGTGCAACCATGTCTCGTGGCTCGATATTTTCGCGCTCAACGCGCGCAAGCGGGTGTATTTCGTCTCGAAATCCGAGGTGGCGGGCTGGCCCTTCATCGGCTGGCTGGCGCGGGCAACCGGTACGGTGTTCATCACCCGCGATCCCCGCGAGGCGCGCCGCCAGCAGGCGATTTTCGAGACGCGTTTGCTGGCAGGGCACAAACTGCTGTTCTTCCCCGAAGGCACCTCGACGGATGGGGCGCAGGTTCTGCCGTTCAAATCCACGCTTTTTCAGGCGTTTTTTGCCGACGAACTGAAGCACCGGACCTTCCTGCAACCCGTCACGCTGAAATATCACGCGCCAGCGGGCGAGGCGGCGCATTTCTATGGCTGGTGGGGGGCGATGGCTTTTGGCCCGCATCTGGCCAAGGTGCTGGCCGCGCGGCGCAACGGCGCGGTGGAGGTGATCTATCACGCGCCGGTGCGGGTGGACCGTTTCCCCAACCGCAAGTCGCTGTCCGTGCATCTGGAAACCACGGTGCGCGCCGGATTGTACACCGGCGCGGCGCAGCACTGATCGGGCGCAACACTTATCGGGCGCAACACTGGCGCGGCCGCTCCAATGCCGCGCCTGTCCGGTACGGATCAGACCAGCAGCGCGCGGGCCAGTTGTCCCAATGCGGCGGCCGGATCCTCGGCAGACCAGATCTCGTCCCCCAGCGCGACAAAATCGGTGATCGGGGCCAGCGTGCGGATCAGATCCTCTGTCAGCGCACCCTCGGCAACCACAGGCACCTCGATGATCTCGGACCACCATTCGAACACATCCAGAGGCACTTGCGAGCCGTCACCCAACGGTGTCAGGCCAACAGGTCCGAAGCTCACGTAATCCGCGCCCGCTTCGCCGGCACTCATCCCCTCGTGCCGGTTGGCGCCGCAGAAGGCCCCGACAATAGCATCGGCGCCCAGATCCTTGCGGACCTTGCGGACGGACCGCGCACCATCGGTCAGATGGACCCCGTCCAGACCCAGCCGCTCAACCATCAGGATATGGCTTTCGATCACCAGTGCGACATCGCGCGCATGGGTCACCTCGCGCAAGGCATCTGCGGCGCGCGCGATCTGGTCCTCGTCCTTGCTGGCAAGGGCAAGGCGCACGCAGGCAACCTCCTGCGTATCGAGAACACGGGCCAGCAGATCGGGAAAGACATCCAGTTCGAACGCGGGCGGCGTGATCAGGTAGAGCTGCGGTGTTTGCGGGGCATCGGCTGTATCGGCCATCGGGTCGTGCTCCTTGACTGTCTTGCGGTGTCATAACGGGGATTTCCGGCTTTGACCATCGGGGGTTTTTCAGCACCAACGCCGCGCGCTTGCGGTGCCGGAGCCTCTTGGATTATGCGCCGCGCTGGCGTATCAGACGCCCTGCACGACCGGAGATACCCATGCCCAGCCCCATGTTCAGCACCATGCCGCAACCTGCCTTTGTTCTTGTGCGCCCCCAGATGGGTGAAAACATCGGTGCCGCGGCGCGGGCGATGTGGAATTTCGGACTGGACCGGATGCATGTGGTGGGGCCACGCGACGGCTGGCCCAACAGCCGCGCTGTGGCGATGGCCAGCGGTGCGGGCCGCTTGCTGGACGAGGCGGTCCTGCATGACGATCTGCCAGCGGCCCTGTCAGAGATGACATTCACCTTTGCCACGACGGCCCGCGCGCGCGACCTGACGAAGCCGGTCTACAGCCCCGAACGCGCCATGCAACTGGCCGCTGGCATGATCGCGCAGGGCGAAAAGGTGGCGGTGCTGTTCGGCCCCGAACGCGCGGGGCTGGAGAACGAGGATGTGGCGCAGGCCAATGCGCTGATCTCCGTGCCGGTGAATCCCGATTTCCCAAGCCTCAATCTGGCGCAATGCGTTCTGCTGACGGCCTATGAATGGCAGCGGCAAGTCGCCGAGGTGCAACACGAGAGCCACGGAACCGGCCGCAGCGACTGGGCCAACGGCACCGAGATCGACGCGCTGGCGCGGCATTACGAGGAACGGCTTGGCGAGGCCGGTTTCTTTTTTCCCGAGACCAAGGCCGACAGCATGAAACTGAACCTGCGCAACCTGTGGAGCCGGATGCGCCTGACGCGCGCCGATGTGCAGATGCTGCATGGCATCCTGCGTCAAATGGTGCGCTGGAAAGAGCGGGGCTAGGTTCTGGACGACGGGCCGCACAAGCCCTAGGTTCGTACCCGACAGGAGACCACGATGACCAAAAAACGTGCGATATTCGAAGAGGTTGGCACCGCGCAGCGCGACGCCTCCGTGCCGCAGGGCGGAATGATCGACAAGGCGTCCACAGGGGCGCGTTCTGCGATCCGGATCTGGCTGATGGTGCTCTTCGCGCTGGTGTTCGTGATGATCGCGGTCGGCGGGCTGACACGGCTGACCGACAGCGGGCTGAGCATCACCGAATGGGCACCGCTCACCGGGGCGATCCCGCCGCTGTCCGAGGCCGATTGGGAAAGGGAATTTGCCAAATATCAGGAGATTCCACAATTCCAGATCATGAACCAGTGGATGGAACTGGACGATTTCAAATTCATCTACTGGTGGGAATGGGGCCACCGCCAGCTTGGCCGCCTGATCGGCCTTGTCTGGGGTATCGGCTTTTTCGGCTTTCTGCTGGCGCGCAAGATCCCCACGGGCTGGACCCCGCGCCTGTTGCTTCTGGGCGGATTGGGCGGATTGCAGGGTTTCATCGGCTGGTGGATGGTCGCCTCCGGCTTGACCGGATCGATGACGAGTGTGGCCAGCTACCGGCTTGCCACGCATCTGGGGCTGGCTTTCGTGATCCTCGGTCTGATCGCATGGTATGTATTCCAGCTTGGCCGTACGGAGCGCGATCTGTTGCAGGCGCGCCGCGCCAAGGAGGACAAGCTGTTCGGCCTCTCCACAGGGCTGATGCATTTCACCTTTCTCCAGATCCTTCTGGGGGCTCTGGTGGCCGGGATCGATGCCGGCCGCTCCTATACCGACTGGCCGCTGATGGGCGGGCAGATCATTCCGCCGGAACCCTTCATGCTGGAACCGCTCTGGACCAACTTTTTCGAGAACCCCGGACTGGTGCAGTTCATCCACCGGGTCAGCGGGTACCTGTTGCTGGCCTTCGGGATCGTGGTCTGGCTGCGCGGGCGAAAATCGGCGCAGGCGGCGACGCGGCAGGCGTTCAATCTGGCCTTTGGCGCGCTGGTGGCGCAGATCGTGCTGGGGATTGTCACGGTGATGACAGCAGCCCCGTGGGAGATCGCGATCCTGCATCAGGGGCTGGCGGTGATCCTGTGGGTGCTGGTGCTGCGGGCGCGCTATCTGTCGGCCTATCCGATCGCCACCTCGATCCGTGGGAGTGTCAGAGCATGAGCACGTCCTCCGCCACGGCCGGACGAGCAGGCGCCACAGGGGCTGCAATGGCCTATGACGCCCTCATGGCGCACCAGCGCCAGACGTCGGCCTTGGGGCAGGTGGCCGGGCGGCTCGGCTGGGATCAGGAAACCATGATGCCGCGCGGGGCGGCAGATCAACGGGCCGAGGAGATGGCCGCGATGGAAGCGGTGCTGCACGCAAGGCGCACCGACCCGCGCATCGGGGACTGGCTTGCGGCCATCGAGGCGGCGGCGCTCGACCCCGTGTGGCAGGCCCAGTTGCGCCATATCCGGCGCAGCTTTGACCGCGCCCGCCGCGTGCCTGCCGATCTGGCCGAGGAACTGGCCCGCGTCACCAGCCGCGCGCAGGGCCAATGGGCGGCGGCGCGCGCGGCCGAGGATGTACAAAGCTTTGTGCCGGTGCTGGAGCGGATCGTCGCGCTCAAACGTGCCGAGGGCGCTGCACTGGCCGCGGGCGGCGATCCCTACGAGGCGCTGCTGGATGATTACGAGCCGGATGCCAAGGTCAGCGAGATCGTGGCGATGTTTACCGCGATGCGCGCACCCCTTGTGGATCTGCGCGCCGCCGCGCTGGCGCAACCCGCGCCCCAAGGCTTGCAGGGCACGTTCGACGAGCGCGCGCAGATGGAGCTGACCCATCTGCTGGCGCGCGCTTTCGGCTATGATTTCAACACCGGGCGGCTGGACAAGGCGGTGCATCCGTTCTCCAGCGGATCGGGCGCCGATGTGCGGATCACCACGCGGACCTCGGCGGTGGACCCTTTCAACTGCTTTTACTCGACCGTGCACGAGGTGGGCCATGCCTGCTATGAACAGGGCATTGATCCCGCCTATGCGCTGACACCGCTGGGACAGGGCGTGTCGATGGGGGTGCATGAAAGCCAGAGCCGCATTTATGAAAACCAGATCGGCCGCAGCCGCGCCTTTACCGGCTGGCTGTTCGGGCAGATGCGCGATGCGTTCGGTGATTTCGGGATTGCCGACGAGGATGCCTTTTACCGCACCGTGAACCGGTTGCAGAACGGCTTCATCCGCACGGAGGCCGACGAGGTGCAATACAACCTGCATGTCATGCTGCGCTTCGATCTTGAACGCGCGCTGATCGCGGGCGATCTGGCGGTGCGCGATCTCGAAGCCGCGTGGAACGACCGCTTTGCCGCCGATTTCGGCTTTGCCGTGGACAAGCCGTCCAACGGCTGTTTGCAGGATGTGCACTGGTCCGTCGGGCTGTTCGGCTATTTCCCGACCTATAGTCTGGGCAATGTCTATGCGGGCTGCCTGTATCAGGCGATGCGGGCGGCATTGCCGGGGCTGGACGGGGCACTGGCGCAGGGCGATACCAGCGGTGCGACAGGCTGGCTGCACGAGACGGTGCAGCGCCACGGCGGGCTTTACAGGCCGCGCGAGGTGATCGCCCAAGCCGCAGGCATGGTCCCGACCGAAGCGCCGCTGCTGGCCTATCTGCACGAAAAGTTCGGCGCGATCTACAAGCTGTAGGGCCACGTCAGACCAGTGCCATGCGTTCGGAGCGTTCGGGGTCGGGGAAGGGCCGGTAGAGTGCGAACCGTGCCTCCGCGATCAGGGTATTGACCGCGCGGTAGAGGCTGGAGACGCGGTCATCCTGTCGGCCCAGCACACGAAACGCCTGATCGAGCTGCGCCAGATCGCGCACCTCCACCTCCAGCAGGAAGTCGCGGTGGCAATCCGAGGCCAGATTGAGCTTGCGCCGCAACAGGCGCCAGTTCTCGATCACCCCTTCGGATTTGAGATGTGTCATCCACAGGTCAACCGCATTGGCAAAGGCCAGCGCCTTGGCATCATCCTTGAGATCGATGGAACAGCTATAGAGATTCATTTTCCCCTCCCGGTCAGGGGCTCATCGTGACACCTGCGGGTTACGGTGGGGTTAATGCAAAAGGGGGGCTGTCTGCCCCCCTTCCAAACCCTGCGGGTTTGACCCCCCGAGGATATTTCACGCAAGAAGAACGCAGGGTTATTCGCCCTCTGGCTCCGGTGCCTCTGCGGTATCCTCGTCACCCTGATCGGCGATCCGCGCGACCGAGACGACGAATTCGTTCTTGGCCGTGTTGAAGACCTTGACCCCGCCGGCAGAGCGCGAGCGGAAGGAAATCCCCTCCACCGGCACCCGGATCGACTGGCCCTTGGAGGTGGCGAGCATCACCTGATCGTCCAGTTCCACGGGGAAAGAGGCCACCAGCGCGCCGCCGCGCATCGCTTTGTCCATCGCCGTGACGCCCATGCCGCCGCGTCCGCGCAACGGATAGTCATGGCTGGACGAGAGCTTGCCCGAGCCGTTGGCCGTGATCGTGAGGATCAGGTTCTCGGCGGCCGACATCTCCACATAGCGTTCGTTGGAGAAGTTGGGATCGGCGGGCGCGTCCTCCTCGTCGGTTTCGGCCTCGGCATCATCGGCCAGACCGGCCATGGCGCGGCGCATCTTGAGATAGGCGGCGCGCTCCTCGGCTGTGGCCTCGAAATGGCGGATCACCGACATCGACACCACACGGTCATCGCCGGACAGGCGGATGCCGCGCACACCGGTGGAATCGCGGCCCTTGAAGACCCGCACATCGGTGGTGGAAAAACGGATAGCGCGGCCCGAATCCGTGACCAGCATCACATCGTCCTCTTCCGAGCAGATGCGCGCATTCACCAGTTCGACGCCTTCGGGCAGTTTCATCGCGATCTTGCCGTTGCGCATGACATTGGTGAAATCCGACAGGGCATTGCGCCGCACATCGCCCGCCGACGTGGCGAAGAAGATCTGCAGATCGGCCCATTCACTGTCAGGCCGGTCCACCGGCATGATCGCGGCGATCGACACGCCCACGGGGATCGGCAGGATATTGACGATCGCCTTGCCCTTGGAGGTCCGACCGCCCAGCGGCAGCCGCCATGTCTTCAGCTTGTAGACCATGCCATCGGTGGTGAAGAACAAAAGCTGGTCGTGGGTATTGGCCACGAAAAGCGTGGTGACAACATCCTCTTCCTTGGTCTGCATGCCCGACAGCCCCTTGCCGCCGCGCTTTTGCGCGCGGAAATCGGCCAGCGGAGTCCGTTTGATATAGCCGGCGGAGGTGATGGTCACGACCATATCCTCGCGCTCGATCAGGTCCTCGTCTTCCATGTCGCCCGACCAGTCCACGATCTGGGTACGGCGGGGCACGGCGAACAGCTCGCGCACTTCGCGCAACTCGTCCGAGATGATGCCCATGATCCGCTCGCGGCTGGCGAGGATTTCAAGGTATTCACGAATCTTGGCGGCGAGTTCCTGCAACTCGTCCGTCACTTCCTTGACGCCAAGCTGGGTCAGGCGCTGCAGGCGCAGTTCCAGAATCGCGCGGGCCTGTATTTCGGACAGATGGTAGGTGCCGTCCTCGTTGACCGTATGGGTCGGATCGTCGATGAGACGGATATATTCGGCAATGTCGCGGGCGGGCCATGCCCGTGTCATCAGCCGCTCGCGGGCATCTGCGGCATCGGCGGAGGCGCGGATCGTGGCCACGACCTCGTCGACATTGGTGACGGCCACGGCCAGTCCGCACAGGATATGGCTGCGCTCGCGCGCCTTGCGCAGGTCATAGGCCGTGCGCCGGGCCACAACCTCTTCGCGGAACGCGATGAAGGACGACAGGAAGCGGCGCAGAGTCAACTGCTCCGGGCGGCCACCGTTCAGCGCCAGCATGTTACAGCCGAAATAGGTCTGCATCGGGGTGAAGCGGTAAAGCTGGTTCAGCACCACTTCGGGGGTGGCATCGCGTTTCAGCTCGATCACCACGCGCACGCCGTTGCGATCGCTTTCGTCCTGCACGTGGCTGACGCCCTCGATCTTCTTGTCACGCACCTGCTCGGCGATCTTCTCGATCATGGAGGCCTTGTTGACCTGATAGGGGATCTGGTCGACGATGATGGCGTAGCGGTCCTTGCGGATCTCCTCGATCCGGGTCTTGGCGCGGATGATGACCGAGCCGCGCCCCTCAAGATAGGCTTTGCGCGCACCGGAGCGGCCCAGCATCAGCGCGCCCGTGGGGAAATCCGGCCCCGGCACATATTCGATCAGGTCTTCCGTGGTCAGATCGGGGTTTTCGATCAGCGCCAGCGTCGCGTCGATCACCTCGCCCAGATTATGGGGCGGAATGTTCGTGGCCATGCCGACGGCAATGCCGCCCGCGCCATTGACCAGCATGTTCGGAAAGCGTGCGGGCAGCACCGTGGGTTCACGGTCCTTGCCATCGTAATTGTCCTGAAAATTGACTGTGTCACGGTCGATATCGGCCAGCAGGAAGGCGGCGGGCTTGTCCATCCGGACTTCGGTGTAGCGCATGGCGGCGGCGTTATCGCCGTCCATGGAGCCGAAATTGCCCTGACCGTCCAGCAACGGCAACGACATCGAGAAATCCTGCGCCATCCGCACCAGCGCGTCATAGATCGCGGAATCGCCGTGGGGGTGGTATTTACCCATCACATCGCCGACGGCGCGCGCGGATTTGCGGTAGGGTTTGTCGTGTGTGTTTCCTGCCTCGTGCATGGCATAAAGGATGCGGCGGTGCACAGGTTTCAGGCCATCGCGCAGATCGGGAATCGCGCGGCTGACGATCACGCTCATCGCATAATCGAGGTAGGAGGTCTTCATCTCCTCGGTGATCGAGATGGAGGGGCCATCGTAGACGTAACGTGCGGGCACGTTTTCGTCTTCGTTTTCAGGAGTTTCCGGCGTGTCGCTCACGTGATTTAACCGCTCTGTCCAGTTTCACTATATCTTGTTGGCCGGACTATAACAGAGGCCGGATCTGGGGTGCAATGGTGCAAGGCCACCCCATTTGGCAGCCATGCTTCATGACTGCTAACATACTGTTTTAATTGAAAAGTAATTTAAGCTTGGCATGATTGAATAAGCGAGTCGCAGAAAGGGACCACTCATGCAGGCTTCAGACACCGAATTGATGCTCAAAGGCTACGGGTTGACCACAGCCGAATTCTTTTACCGGATGCCGGATTACACCTCCGTGCTGAACACATTCGTCTGGCAGGATTACGATATCGCGCCGGATCATCCACGGCTGTTCAAGTTCATCGACTACTGGAAGTCCGAGATCGAGGGGCCGCTGCATTCGGTGCGCTTCACCCATCGCAAGATGATCTCGCCGGGGGAGTGGCGCAATGTCGTGGGGGAATTTACCCTGCATTGATCACCCTCAGGGGTGGTCAGGCACGGCGCGGGAGCATTCCCCGCGCCAGAGGCCCGACATATCCTGTCATTGGGCCGGTCAGGGGATGATGCGGGTGTATTTGACGCCTTCCAGCGTTGCGCCCACCATCAGACCGGCCTGACCGAAGATCACGGCCAGCACAGGCGAGGTGGAGGTTGTTGTCTCGGCGCGGATATTCTCGGCCTGATCGTTCAGCACATAGCCGACATCGGCACCTGCCGCCCAGCCGGAGGAGCGCCGGAACCGTTGCAAGGCATCCTCCGTCATGAAGAACAGCACATGGGCGAATTGCTGCGCCCCGATCTGCAGGCCGAAGGTACCTTTGGTGGCGGAGTAATAATCGACCGTGGTGTTGCCCACCTTGAGCGCGCCGCGCCCGTAACCGCCGCCGATGCCAAATCCCGCCTCTGTGATCAACGGCATGACCAGCTGGCCCACCGATTTCTCGGCCAGATCGCGGGTATTGGGATAGGTGTTGTAAAGGTAGTTCAACGTGGCATCGACACGGTTGTCGATCACGGCCGATCCAGGACTGCCGATACCGTTGCCGCAGGCCGCCGTGACGCTGACACCCGCCAGCGCCGAAAGCGTGAAAGTCCGTCTACTCATCTGGGTCATATCTGTGCCTGTTCTGTTGTGTGTATGGATCTGCTGCCATGCCGGATGTTCTGCGTGCCCCGGCTATGCCTCAAGATAGATGCAAAAGGGTCCAATGTCACCATTGCTTGTGTCGGCACGGGCCATGGGCACGTGCAACGGCGAATTGCCGCCATGGATTTTGCACATGGCGGCGTCCGCCACCGTTTCAGCGCTGCGCCAGCATGCGCGCCACGGCAGGGGCGAAATAGGTCAGGATGCCATCGCATCCGGCGCGGCGGAAACACATCAGGCTTTCCAGCATCGCGCGTTCGCCGTCGATCCAGCCGTTCTGTGCCGCAGCCTGTATCATCGCATATTCGCCCGACACCTGATAGGCATAGGTCGGCGCGCCGAAGCTGTCTTTCACGCGGCGGCAGATATCGAGATAGGGCATGCCGGGCTTGACCATCACCATATCGGCACCCTCGCGCAGGTCACGCTCCACCAGACGGATCGCCTCGTCGGAATTGGCAGGGTCCATCTGGTAGGTCTTCTTGTCGCCTTTCAGCGCCCCCGACGCGCCCACCGCATCACGGAACGGGCCGTAAAAGGCCGAGGCGTATTTCGCCGCATAGCTCAGCAAAAGCACATCCTGATGACCCGCCGCCTCAAGCGCGGCCCGCATCGCACCGATGCGGCCATCCATCATATCGGAGGGTCCGATGATATCGGCACCGGCCTCGGCCTGGCTGAGGGTCTGTTTGACCAGCGCCTCCACTGTCTCGTCATTGACCACCACGCCGTCCCGCCAGAACCCGTCATGGCCGTCGGAATTATAGGGATCGAGCGCCACATCGGTCATGATCGCGATATCCGGCACGGCGGCCTTGATGGCGCGGGTGGCGCGGTTGGACAGGTTGTCGGGGTTCCATGCTTCGGCGCAGTCGCGGGTTTTCTTGGCCGGATCGGTGAAGGGAAACAGGCAGATCGCGGGGATACCCAGATCCGCCGCCTCGCGCGCCGCCTCGACCACGCGGTCAACCGAGCGGCGCATGACCCCGGGCATCGAGGGCACCGGCTCTTCCACGCCCTCGCCGTCACGCACGAAGACCGGCCAGATCAGATTACCGACCGAGAGTGTGTTTTCCTGCGTCAGTGCGCGGATCGCGGGCGATTTACGGGTGCGGCGAAAGCGGGTAGCGGGGTAGGCGGCCTGACTGGGGATCATGTGTCTGTTTACTCACTGTGATCGTGATGTTGAGAAGTTTATCATGCGTGGCATGGATATTGCCGCATCTCAAGGGTAGGAATTGCCAAAGTTCGCGGCTATGGAAGCGTGCGATATTGAAAAGGCGTCGATTTTGGACTGGTTCAGCTCCGTAACCGAAGTGATCAACCTTCGATCCTTTTCCAATCTGTGGTATTGGATCATGCTCGCGTTCCTGTGGTCCACCGCCAGCCACTGGGTGCTGGGCGTACCCTATGACATCGTCACCCGCGCCGCAGCCCAGGGCGGCGAGGCCGAGGCGGATCTGGCGGATATCGTCAGGGTCAATGTGAACCGCCTGATCTATATCGTGGATGTGTCCGGCCTGTGGATCGTCGGTTTTGGTACGTTCTTTCTGTCTTTTCTGGGGTTGAGCGGGTTTGTCTACGGGTTCCAGCTGGCGCAGGCGGTGTTTCTGCTGGCCTTCCCGATGTCGCTGGTCGGCTTGCTCAGCTTTCGCACGGCAAAGCGGCTGCAACGCGATGCGCTTCACGGTGCCGCACTGCGCCGCGCCCTGACACGACACCGCATCGCGACGCAGGTGATCGGCATGATCTCCATTTTCATCACGGCTTTATGGGGCATGTACCAGAACCTGACCTATATGATGCCAAACCCTCTTCTCTGACCACCGGAACAAGCGCGCCATGACCAGCCAGACCCGTATCACCGTCGCCGGTGCACCCGAAGGCTTTGACGCCAGCCTGATCCTGAAGGAGCTGGAAAAGACCGGCGCGCCGGTGCTGCATATCGCGCGCGATGACAAGCGGCTGGCCGCGATGCAGGCCGCCCTGCGGTTCTTCGCGCCCGATATGCCGGTGATCACCTTTCCGGCGTGGGATTGCTTGCCCTATGACAGGGTCAGCCCCAATGCCGATATCTCGGCCACGCGGATGGCGACGCTGGCGGGGCTGGTGCACGGTATGCCACAGCGCTTCGTACTGCTGACCACCATCAGCGCCGCGATGCAGCGTCTGCCCGCGCGCGATGTGCTGCGGCAGGCGGCGTTCAGCGCGCGTGTCGGCGGCAGGCTGGATGAATCTGCGTTGCGGCACTTTCTGGTGCGGATGGGTTTTTCGCAATCGCCCACGGTGATGGAGCCCGGCGATTACGCGATCCGCGGCGGCATTATCGACATTTTCCCGCCCGGCGAAGGCGGTCCGGTCCGGCTGGACCTGTTCGGCGATGTGCTGGACGGGGCGCGCAGGTTCGATCCGGCCACCCAGCGCACGACCGAAAAACTCGATCTGGTCGAACTGGCCCCGGTGTCGGAGGTCATTCTGGACGAGGCCGCGATCACGCGGTTCCGGCAGAACTACCGGATCGAATTCGGCGCGGCCGGCACCGATGATCCGCTTTACGAGGCCGTCAGCGCGGGCCGCAAACATGCCGGGATCGAGCATTGGTTGCCGTTCTTCCATGACACCCTCGAGACCCTGTTCGACTATCTGCCGCAAGCCACGGTCACGCAGGATGATCAGGTGACACCCACGCGGCTGTCGCGGTGGGACAGCATTGCCGACCAGTACGAGACGCGGCGGCTGGCGATGACGCAGAAAGGCCGGATGGATTCGGTCTACAAACCTGTGCCGCCGGGATTGCTTTATCTGGACGATACCGCGTGGGAAGCGGTTGTGGCGGCGCGCCGCGTGATGCAGTTCAACCCGCTGGCGCAGGCGACCGGACCCGGCGTGATAGACGCGGGCGCGCGCATCGGGCGCAGTTTCTCGCCCGAGCGGCAGCAGGAAAACCTGAGCCTTTTCGAGGCTTTGGCCACCCATATCAAAGCGCGGATGGACAAGGGGCCGGTGCTTGTCGCTTCCTTCTCGGAAGGCGCACGGGAGCGGCTGGACGGGTTGATCAGTGACGAGGGGCTGATCGGCGCGGTGCATGTCGCGGATGCGCGGGGGATCACGAAACACGGGCTGCATCTGGCGGTCTGGCCGCTGGAACAGGGGTTCGAGGCGCCGGGTCTGACGGTGATCAGCGAACAGGATGTGTTGGGCGACAGGCTGATCCGCGCGCCGCGCAAACGCCGCCGCGCCGAGAATTTCCTGACCGAGACGCAAAGCCTGTCACCGGGCGATCTGGTGGTGCATGTCGATCATGGCGTGGGCCGCTATCTGGGGATGGAGGTCGTCACGGCGCTGGGGGCGGCGCATGAATGTCTGACGCTGGAATATGCCGAATCCTCAAAGCTTTACCTGCCGGTCGAGAATATCGAACTGCTCAGCAAGTTCGGCCATGAGGAGGGTTTGCTCGACAAGCTTGGCGGCGGCGCATGGCAGGCCAAGAAGGCGCGGCTCAAGGAACGTATCCGCGAGATGGCGGACCGCCTCATCCGCGTTGCCGCCGAGCGTGCGCTGCGGACCGCCCCCGTGCTGGAGCCGCAGCACCACGCGTGGGAGGCGTTCAGCGCACGGTTCCCCTATACCGAGACCGAGGACCAGTTGCGTGCCATCGAGGATGTGCTGGCCGATCTGGGCTCGGGCAACCCGATGGACCGGCTGATCTGCGGCGATGTCGGATTCGGCAAGACCGAGGTCGCGATGCGGGCAGCCTTTGTGGCGGCCATGTCGGGCGTGCAGGTCGCGGTGATCGCGCCAACGACCCTGCTGGCGCGGCAGCATTTCAAAAGCTTTGCCGAGCGGTTTCGCGGCTTCCCGCTGGAAGTGCGCGCGCTGTCGCGTTTTGTCAGCACCAAGGAGGCGCAGGCCACGCGCGACGGCATGGCGCGCGGCACAGTGGATATCGTGGTGGGCACCCATGCCCTGCTGGCCAAGGGCGTCAGCTTCAAGAACCTCGGCCTCTTGATCATTGACGAGGAACAGCATTTCGGCGTCAGCCACAAGGAGCGGCTGAAGCAGCTTCGCACCGATATCCATGTGCTGACCCTGACCGCCACGCCAATTCCGCGCACGCTGCAACTGTCGCTGTCGGGGGTGCGCGACCTGTCGATCATCGGCACGCCGCCGGTGGACCGTTTGTCGATCCGCACTTATGTTTCGGAGTTCGATACGGTCACGATCCGCGAGGCGCTTTTGCGTGAGCATTATCGCGGCGGGCAAAGCTTTTTCGTGGTGCCGCGCATCAGCGATCTGCCCGAGATCGAAGAGTTTCTGCGTGTGCAGGTGCCGGAGGTCAGCCATGTCGTCGCGCATGGCCAGATGGCGGCAGGTGAACTCGACGACCGCATGAACGCGTTTTATGACGGCAAATACGATGTGTTGCTGGCCACGACAATCGTGGAATCGGGGCTGGATATCCCCACGGCCAATACGATGGTGATCCACCGCGCCGATATGTTCGGCCTCAGCCAGCTCTACCAGATCAGGGGGCGCGTGGGCCGCTCCAAGACGCGGGCCTATGCCTATCTGACCACGAAACCACGCGGTAAGCTGACGCCTTCGGCGGAAAAGCGGCTGCGGGTGCTGGGATCGCTCGACACGCTTGGCGCAGGGTTCACGCTGGCCAGTCAGGATCTCGATATTCGCGGCGCGGGCAACCTGCTGGGCGAGGAGCAATCAGGCCAGATGCGCGATGTGGGCTACGAGCTTTACCAGCAGATGCTGGAGGATGCGATTGCCAAGATCAAATCCGGCGAGATGGAGGGGCTGTCAGATTCCGACGGGCAATGGGCCCCCTCGATCAATCTCGGTGTGCCGGTGCTGATCCCCGAAACCTATGTGCCCGATCTCGATGTGCGGCTGGGATTGTATCGTCGTCTCAGCGGCTTGCATACCAAAGTTGAACTGGAGGGCTTTGCCGCCGAGCTTATCGACCGTTTCGGCAAACTGCCGCGGGAGGTGAATACGCTGCTGCTGATCGTGCGGATCAAGGAGATGTGCAAACGCGCGGGGATCTCGCGGTTGGATGGCGGCCCCAAGGGCGCGACGATCCAGTTCCACAACGACAAATTCGCCTCGCCTCAGGGATTGGTGGAGTTCATCGCGGCACAGAACGGTCTGGCCAAGGTCCGCGACAACAAGATCGTGGTGCGGCGCGACTGGACGGCCGAGAAGGACAAGATCCGCGGTGCCTATGCGATTGCGCGCGATCTGGCGGAAAAGGTCGTGGCGGAGAAAAAACGCAAGGCTGCTCTGCCCGCGTGACGGCAAACGAAAAGCGCGCGGCTGAACACCAGTCCGCGCGCTTTCACTGTTCCAAAAATACTCAAAACATCATTTTCACCAGATTCTTACGGGGCGGTCTTTCCCTTGGCCAGCCGCTCTGCCAGCAGTTTGCGCGCCCGCGCCTCGGCGGTGCGGACGCGGATCGAGGTCATGAAAGCCTCCTGCGTGACGGTGGAGGAGGTACTGAGCGTTTTCGCGATCGCCTCGATCAGCGTGTCGTCGCCCAGTTCATCCACAGCCGCAAGGACATCACGGGCCAGTGCATCAGCGAGATCTTCTGTCACGCTCATGAGGTTACCGCGTGCTTTCGGTCAGGCGGCGTTTGACGTAATCCGACACCGAGCCGATCATGTGGTCCATATGGCCGGGCGCATCAAAGAAATGGCCCGCGCCCTCGACCTGCTCGTGCGTCACCGTGATGCCGCGCTGCTCGTGCAACTTGCCGACAAGGCTTGTGGTATCAGCGGGCGGTGCGACGCGGTCGGCCGTGCCGTTGATCACCAGACCGGAGGCCGGGCAGGGTGCGAGGAACGAGAAGTCATACATATTGGCGGGCGGAGAGACCGAGATGAAGCCCGTGATCTCGGGCCGCCGCATCAGAAGCTGCATTCCGATCCATGCGCCGAACGAGAAACCCGCGACCCAGCAATGTTTGGAATTGTTGTTCATGGATTGCAGATAATCGAGCGCCGAGGCGGCATCGGACAGCTCGCCGATCCCCTGATCATACTCGCCCTGACTGCGTCCGACACCGCGGAAATTGAAACGCAGCACGGTGAAGCCCATATTGTAGAACGCGTAATGCAGGTTATAGACGACCTTGTTGTTCATCGTGCCGCCGAATTGCGGATGCGGATGCAGGATGATGGCAATCGGGGCGTCGCGTTCCTTTTGGGGATGATACCGGCCTTCGAGCCGGCCTTCGGGGCCGGGAAATATAACCTCGGGCATGGTGGATATGTGTCTCCTGCAGGGGTGGGGCAATTAATCTTGACGAAATTGCTCAAGCACCTTAGAACGTTTCTAAATGAGTTGTCGGCGTTGCACCGGGTTCTCGCGAGATAAGCCCTGCACCCCGTCACGTCAATGTGTTCACGAAAGCAAGCCCATGAAACTTAGCACCAAGGGCCGATATGCGATGGTCGCACTGGCCGATATCGCGCTGCAACCGGTGGGAACACTGGTAACGCTGGGGGAGATTTCCAAGCGGCAGAATGTGTCCTTGCCCTATCTGGAGCAGTTGTTCGTCAAGCTGCGTCGGGCCGGATTGGTCGACTCGGTGCGCGGCCCCGGTGGTGGCTACAGGCTGGCGCGCCCGGCCAGCGAGATCCGTGTGGTCGAGGTGCTGGGAGCGGTGGACGAGACCGTCGATGCGATGCATCGCGGCGAAGGCGCCAGCGGGGCCGTCTCGGGCAGTCGCGCGCAATCGGTGACAAACCGGCTGTGGGAAGGACTGAGCGCGCAGGTCTATGTCTATCTGCACCAGACAAGGCTGTCGGATGTGGTGCGCAACGATCTGGCCCCGTGTCCGGCGGTGCCGTCGCTGTTTTCCATGCCCGTGGTGGATGAGGCGGCGGGCTGATTTACGTATTTACGGCAAGGTAAAGGGGTGCTTGTGAGAGCCTATCTGGATCATAACGCGACAACGCCGCTGCGCCCCGAGGCGCGGGCGGCGATGGTGTGCGCGATGGACAGCCTTGGCAATCCATCCTCGGCCCATGCCGAAGGGCGCGCGGCCAAGTCGCTGCTGGAGACGGCGCGGGCGCAGGTGGCGGCGGCTCTGGGAGCCGAGGGCGCGGATGTGATCTTTACCTCCGGCGCGACGGAGGCTGCGGCTTTGGCGCTGGCGGGCAGGGGCCTGCACGGTGCGGCCGTCGAGCACGAGGCGGTGTCCGCTTGGGTCGCGTGCGATCTGGCGGTGGATGGTCAGGGCCGCGTCACGGTGCCTGATCCGGGCCGGAGCACACTGCAACTGGCCAATTCGGAAACCGGCGTGATCCAGACCTTGCCCGAGGGGCTTGCCGTCTCCGACATGACACAGGCGTTCGGCAAGCTGCCGCTGGCCTTCAACTGGTCGGGCTGCACGATGGCGCTGGTCTCGGCGCACAAGCTGGGCGGCCCCAAGGGGATCGGTGCGCTGATCGTGAAGCGCGGCACCGATCTGGCGGCGCAACTGCGCGGTGGCGGGCAGGAACAGGGACGGCGCGCGGGCACCGAGAACATCATCGGGATCGCCGGTTTCGGCGCTGCGGCAGAGGCTGCGGCGCGCGATTTGGCCAATGGTGTCTGGGCGCGGGTTGCGGAACTTAGAAATATTCTAGAAAAGACCATTGAGGCTGAGGCCGCAGGGACTATTTTTATAGGACAGGGCGCGGAACGTTTGCCGAATACCAGTTGTTTTGCCACGCCCGGCTGGAAGAACGAGACGCAGGTGATGCAGATGGATCTGGCAGGTTTCGCCATCTCCGCAGGCTCGGCCTGCTCCAGCGGCAAACTGCGCGCAAGCCCTGTGCTGAGCGCGATGGGATACGGGGAAGATGTGGCGAGCGGTGCGATCCGCGTGTCGCTCTCGCCCCTGACGACGACAGACGAGGTGATGCGCTTTGCCGAGACATGGCTGGCCAAACACCGCAGATTTGCCGCGCGAGCGGCCTAGACAGACAGACGCGAAGCCAAGACGCAAACCAAGACGGCGCGAACAGGAGTAATGGGCATGACCACTGTAAAAGAAGAGATCCGCGAAGGCGTCGACCGTGAGACGGTCGAGGCGGTGCGCGAGGTGGGCAGCACCTACAAGCACGGCTGGAACACCGATATCGAGATGGAATACGCCCCCAAAGGCGTGAACCCCGATATCGTGCGGCTTATCAGCACCAAGAACGAGGAACCGGAATGGATGACCGAATGGCGTCTGTCGGCGTTCCAGCGTTGGGAGCAGATGGAAGAGCCGACATGGGCGATGGTGAGCTATCCCGAGATCGACTTTCAGGATCTGTATTACTATGCGCGCCCCACAAGCATGATCGAGAAGCCCAAGTCGCTGGACGAGGTCGATCCCAAGCTGCTGGCGACCTATGAAAAGCTGGGCATCCCGCTGAAAGAGCAGATGATCCTTGCCGGTGTCGAGGGTGCCGAGGATTACCAGGCCGAGGGCCGCAAGGTCGCCGTGGATGCGGTGTTCGATTCCGTCTCGCTGGGTACGACTTTCCAGAAGGAGTTGAAAAAAGCGGGTGTGATTTTTTGCTCGATTTCAGAGGCGATCCGCGACCATCCTGAACTGGTGAAGAAATATCTGGGCACCGTGGTGCCAGCGTCGGACAATTTCTATGCCACGCTCAATTCGGCGGTCTTCTCGGATGGTTCGTTCGTCTACGTGCCGCCCGGTGTGCGCTGCCCGATGGAGCTCAGCACCTATTTCCGCATCAATGCCGAGAATACCGGCCAGTTTGAGCGGACGCTGATCATCGCGGACAAGGGCTCTTACGTGTCGTATCTGGAAGGCTGCACAGCCCCCAAGCGCGACGTGGCGCAGCTTCATGCGGCGGTGGTGGAAATCATCATCGAGGAAGATGCCGAGGTGAAATATTCCACCGTCCAGAACTGGTATCCCGGTGACGAGGACGGCAAGGGCGGCATCTACAACTTCGTGACCAAGCGCGCCGATTGCCGGGGCGACCGGGCCAAGGTGATGTGGACGCAGGTGGAAACCGGCTCTGCCATCACGTGGAAATACCCCTCCTGCATCCTGCGCGGCGACGACAGCCAGGGCGAGTTCTATTCCATCGCCATCGCCAACAACATGCAGCAGGCCGATACCGGCACCAAGATGGTGCATCTGGGCAAGAACACCAAATCGCGGATCGTCTCCAAGGGGATCAGCGCGGGCCGCGCGCAGAATACCTATCGCGGGCTCGTGTCGATGCATCCCAAGGCGCAGAACGGGCGCAACTATACGCAATGTGACAGCCTGCTGATCGGTGACAAATGCGGCGCCCATACGGTGCCTTACATCGAAGTGCGCAACAACACGGCGCGGGTGGAACACGAGGCGACGACATCCAAGGTGGATGACGATCAGCTGTTCTATTGCCGCTCGCGCGGGATGGACGAGGAAGAGGCGGTGGCGCTTGTCGTCAATGGCTTCTGCCGCGAGGTCTTGCAGGCCCTGCCGATGGAATTCGCCATGGAAGCGCAACAGCTTGTCGCCATCTCTCTGGAAGGCAGCGTCGGCTAAGGCCGGAGCACCGGCCTCATGCGTGGGACATCCGAATGACTGTTGCAGGATATGACCTGATTGCGGCTCAGGCTGGCGGTTACGGGCGCGCGGAGGCGCGCCTGTTCCGGTCAGGCATGGTGGCCGCATGAGCCAGACCCTGACGCGGCCTGAATTGACCCTGCCGGAAGCCGAGGCGGGCGTGCTGCGCGCGGCCTATGCGGCGGCGGATGTGATCCTTGAATACGGCTCCGGCGGGTCTACCGTGATGGCCGCCGAGCTTGGCAAGCGCGTGATGTCTGTCGAGAGCGATGCGGATTGGGCGCAGATGATGCGCGACTGGTTCAACGCGAATCCACCCTCGGGCAAGGTCAGGGTGCTGTGGTCCGATATCGGCCCGACAAAAGAATGGGGCCATCCTGTCGACGAGACCAAATGGAAGCACTTCGCCCGCTATCCCCTTGAAGTCTGGGATGATCCGGCGTTTGAACATCCCGATGTGGTTCTGGTGGACGGACGGTTCCGCATGGGATGCGCGCTGGCCACGGCCTTCCGGATCAGCCGCCCCGTCACGCTTTATTACGACGATTATGCCAACCGCGCGCGCCACCACAAGATCGAAAGCTTTCTGGGTGCGCCCGCAGAGATAACTGGGCGCATGGCGCGCTTTGACCTGACACCGATGCCTGTGCCGGCCAATAGGCTGCTGCAGGTGATCCAGATGATGACAAGACCCTGAGCCTGAGTTTGGGTCACGGAAATACGAAAGGACTAAAAATGTTGGATATCAAGAACCTGCACGTGAAACTCGAGGAAGAGGACAAGGTCATTCTGAAGGGCGTCGACCTCAAGATCGAACCGGGCAGCGTGCATGCGATCATGGGGCCGAACGGCTCTGGCAAATCGACCCTGTCCTACGTTCTGTCCGGTCGCGCGGGCTATGAGGTCACAGACGGATCGGTGACGCTGGACGATGTGGACATCCTCGACATGGAGCCCGAAGAGCGCGCGGCGGCGGGTCTGTTTCTGGCGTTCCAGTATCCGGTCGAGATCCCCGGTGTCGGCAACATGACGTTTCTGCGCACAGCGGTGAATGCCCAGCGCAAGGCGCGCGGGCAGGACGAAATGAGTGCGGCGGAATTCCTCAAGGTGATCCGCGAGAAGGCCAAAACCCTGCAGATTGACGCCGATATGCTCAAGCGTCCTGTCAATGTGGGCTTTTCCGGCGGCGAGAAGAAACGCAACGAGATCCTCCAGATGGCGATGCTGGAGCCGAAGATGTGCATTCTCGACGAGACGGATTCGGGCCTTGATGTGGATGCGATGAAACTGGTCTCCGAAGGGGTGAACGCCCTGCGCGATGCTGGCCGGTCGTTTCTGGTGATCACGCATTACCAAAGGCTTCTGGACCATATCAAACCCGATGTCGTGCATATCATGTCCGATGGCCGCCTCATCAAGTCGGGCGGTCCGGAACTGGCGCTCGAGGTCGAGCAGAACGGTTACGCCGATCTGAAGGCAGATGCGGGAGCGGTATGATGGCGCGGGCTGATCTGAAAAAAGAAAAGCATGAGGCGACTGAGGCGCGGATCTCCACGCTGAACATGCCACAAGGCGGAACATGGGCGAGCATGGCGCGCAACGAGGCGCTGTCGCGTTTGCGTGGCATGGGTTTGCCCGCCCGGCGTGACGAATACTGGAAATACACCCGTCCCGATACGCTGATCCAGCAGGATGCACCGGCGGCAGCACTGTTCGACAGTCTGGAACCGGCGGTTTTCGACTCCGTCGACCGGCTGAAGATCGTTTTCGTCGATGGCGTTTTCGATGCGGCGGCCAGCGATGATCTGTCCCTGTCCGGCGTCGAGATCGATCGGCTGGAAACCGCGGCAGCCGCCGATATCCATTGGGCCAAGGATGTTTACGGCCGTCTTGAGGCGCGCGGCCAGACGCCTGTGGCGCGCCCGCTGGCGGCGCTGAACTCGGCTTATGCCACGGACGGGATCCTGATCCGCGTCACCGGCAAGGCCGCCAAGCCGATCAGCCTGATTTATACCCATAAATCAGAGGCGTCTGATGCGATCCTGCATCACGTGATCAAGCTGGAAAAAGGTGCCGAACTGACGGTGCTGGAAAACGGTCCTGCCGCCTCGCGCTTCAACAAGGTGATGGAGGTCGAAGTCGCCGACGGGGCAAAGTTCCACCATATCCGCGCGCAGGGGCGCGACCACGAGCGCCGGGCGGCCACGCATCTGTTCACGCGGCTGGGGTCGGAAAGCCTGTTCAAATCCTTCACCCTGACCGTGAACGGCGCTTTGACCCGCAACGAGGCGGTCATCGAGTTTAGCGGCGACAATGCCGTGGCCCATATCGCGGGCGCTGCCATGGGGGACGGGGCGTTCCATCATGACGACACGGTTTTCATCACCCATGACGCGGTGAATTGCGAAAGCCGTCAGGTCTATAAAAAGGTGCTGCGCAACGGGGCTGTGGGCGTGTTTCAGGGCAAGATCCTTGTCAAGGAAGGCGCGCAGAAAACCGACGGCTACCAGATCAGTCAGGCCTTGCTGCTCGACGATGACAGCCAGTTTCTGGCCAAGCCGGAGCTTGAGATCTATGCCGACGATGTGGCCTGTTCGCACGGCTCGACGACCGGCGCGATTGATCAGGACGCCCTTTACTATCTGCGGTCGCGCGGGGTGACCAAGAAGGAAGCAACCGATCTTCTGGTGCTGTCGTTTATGGCCGAGGCGGTGGAAGAGATCGAGGACGAATCCCTGCGTGAGGAGATCGTAACCCGGTTGACCGGCTGGCTGGAACGCAGGAGCGGCTGATGCCCGTCACCCGCGATATCGTGGCCACCTACCGGGGGCCGGGGCGCGTGGTTGCGCGACTGATGGAGGCGGGCGCGCGGGAAGACCGTGCGCTCGTCATCCTGATCGGTGCCTGCGCCGTGATGTTCGTGGCGCAGTGGCCGCGCCTGTCGCGGATCGCGCATCTGACGGAGCAGGACCTTCAGATGTTGCTGGCCGGATCGCTGTTCGGCCTGCTGTTCATTCTGCCGCTTGCCCTTTACGCTCTGGCGTTGATCAGTCACGGTCTGATCCGTCTGGTGGGGGGCAAAAGCACCGGCTTTACGGCCCGTCTGGCCCTTTTCTGGGCGCTGCTTGCGGCCAGCCCTGTGGCTTTGCTTTGGGGTTTGGTGGCAGGTTTCATCGGCGAGGGCTTGGAACTGACCCTGACCGGAGCCATTTGGATGGCTGCCTTTTTGTGGTTCTGGATTGCCGGCATGAAACAGGCCGGTTGGGGAGATTGGCGCAGATGAACCTGAATGACTTGTCCACTCTTGCGATGGACACGCTGCGCGACCCGCGCACCACGGCCGGACGGCTGATCGCGCAGGACGTCGGCATGCCGGCCCTGTGGCTGGCACTTGTCCTTGCGGCGGTGCTGAACGCGCTGCTGGTCGGTGTGAACATGGAACTGTTTCCGACGGCCAGTTTTCCGCTGCCACCGATCTTCCTGAACCCGCTGGTCTATGCCGCGGTCATGGCCGCCGGTCTGGCCTTCTCGATCTTCGTGCTCACTTGGGTGGGCGGCAAGATGGGCGGGCAGGCGCGGCTGCAAGAGGTGGCCGTTGTGCTGATCTGGCTGCAATATCTGCGCCTTGCCGCACAGGTACTGCTGCTTGTGATGACCCTTCTGATCCCGGTGCTGGCGGTGATCGCAACATTCGCGATCGCACTTTACAGTTTTTTCCTGCTGCTGACCTTTCTGGACGTGGCGCATCGCTTCGGCTCCCTGGGCAAAAGCGCGCTGGTCATTGTCTTCTCGTTTCTGGGGGTCATCTTTGCCTTATCGATGCTTCTCACCTTGCTGGGCGTCACCACTCCTGAAATGAGTTGATCCATGTTTGATGTCGAAAAAATCCGCGCCGATTTCCCGATCCTGTCGCGGCAGGTGAACGGTAAGCCGCTGGTTTATCTGGATAACGGGGCCTCGGCGCAAAAGCCGCAGGTGGTGATTGATGCCATCACCCGCGCCTATAGCCACGAATATGCCAATGTGCACCGGGGCCTGCATTACCTGTCCAATCTGGCCACAGACAATTACGAGGCCGTGCGCGGGATCGTCGCACGCTTTCTGGGAGCGGCCAGCGAGGAGGAGATCATCTTCAACTCCGGCACCACCGAAGGGATCAACATGGTCGCCTACGGCTGGGCCATGCCACGGATGCAGGCGGGTGACGAGATCATCCTGAGCATCATGGAGCATCACGCCAATATCGTGCCGTGGCATTTCCTGCGCGAACGGCAGGGTGTGGTGATCAAATGGGTGGATGTGGACAGCACCGGCGCGCTGGACCCTGCCAAGGTTCTCGCGGCGATCACCCCGCGCACCAAGCTGATCGCGGTCACGCATGTGTCGAATGTGCTGGGCACCGTCGTGGACGTCAAGGCGATCTGCGACGGCGCACGCGCCAAGGGCGTGCCGGTACTGGTCGACGGCTCGCAGGCGGCGGTGCATATGCCGGTGAACATGCAGGAGATCGGGTGCGATTTCTACGCGATCACGGGGCACAAGCTCTACGGTCCGTCCGGTTCTGGCGCGATCTATGTCCGCAAGGAACGTATGGCCGAAATGCGCCCCTTCATCGGCGGCGGTGATATGATCCGCGAGGTGACGCGCGACAGCGTCACCTATAACGATCCGCCGATGATGTTCGAGGCGGGCACGCCCGGTATCGTGCAGACCATCGGGTTGGGGGTCGCGCTGGAATATATGATGGGTCTGGGGATGGAAAACATCGCCGCCCACGAGAAAGGCCTGCGCGATTATGCCCGCACCCGGCTGGACGGGCTGAACTGGATCTCGGTGCAGGGCACCACGCCGAACAAGGCGGCGATCTTCTCGTTCACGATGGACGGGGCCGCGCATGCGCATGATATCTCGACCATTCTGGACAAGAAGGGTGTCGCGGTGCGCGCGGGCCAGCATTGCGCGGGGCCGCTGATGGAGCATATGGGCCTGAACGCGACCTGCCGCGCCTCGTTCGGGGTGTATAATACCGAGGCCGAGGTGGATGTGCTGATCGACGCGCTGGAACTGGCGCATGACCTGTTTGCCTGACAAGGCTCCGGCGCGCGCCAAATAGCAGTTGCGGGCGCGCGCCGTTTATCCTATTCCGGCCCCAGATGCACCCGTAGCTCAGCTGGATAGAGCGCTGCCCTCCGAAGGCAGAGGCCACAGGTTCGAATCCTGTCGGGTGCACCAAATCGTATCTTTTGCGTGCGGCGGGCTTTCCAAGGCGTTGGAAGCGGGTCAGCGCGTTGAGGTGTGAACAAGGTTCTTGATCGAGCCTCATTTCTGCCCTCCGCTCGGTGCCTTTTTGGCTGTAAACCGGTCGACATCGAGCGCCGAAACAACCCCAGAATGTATGGCCGATCACCTGCAAATTCACGCATATATTTACGGAAACCAGCGCGTTGAGCGGGTTGCGCCATCGGCTTGTGATGATTGCGCGATTTGATGCTGGCAAACGCGCCGTTCGGGTTGACATGCCCTGTCACGCGTCCCTATCCTGACCGCAGAGCGAAACGATATTCCGCATCCTCGGAAGGGGGCCGTCTCAGGCGGTAAAAACGCGGGGCAAAATATCCGCTTTCGCCGGATAATGGGAGGATACCATGAAACAATTTTTCGCCGCTTTTGCGGCAGTCTCGCTGTCGGTCGGTGCGGTCTCGGCGAACGAGATCGAATTGCCGGGTCAGCTGTCGTGGACGGCTTACGATACCGGTTCGGCTGGCTATAACCAGGCGGTTGCCATCGGGGCCGCCCTTCAGGATGCTGTCGGGGTCAACCTGCGTGTCCTGCCGGGCAAGAACGACGTCTCGCGCACCGAACCGCTGCGACAGGGCCGTGTGCAGTTCTCGGCCACGGGTGTGGGCGGCAGCTTCATGGCGCAGGAAGGCGCATTCGATTTCGGTGCCGAGAACTGGGGTCCGCAGCCGATCCGCGTTCTGCTGGCCAATAACGGTGGCGCGATCAACCTTGCTGTCGGCGTGGCCGGCGATCTGGGAATCGAGACCTTTGCCGATCTGCGCGGCAAGCGCGTGGCCTATATCGCGGGGGCGCCTGCGCTTAACGTCAATACCGAGGCGTACCTCGCCTATGGCGGTCTGACATGGGATGACGTGACCCGCGTCGATTTTGGCGGATTCGGCGCAAGCTGGACCGGTCTGATCGAAAACCAGGTGGATGCGGCCTTTGCGTCGACCAACTCCGGTTCCGCCTATGAAGCGGCTGCCGGTCCGCGCGGTTTGTTCTGGCCACCGATTGATCCCGAGAACGAAGAAGGCATTGCGGCCATGCGCGAGATCGCGCCGTTCTTCATGCCTAATCTTGCCACTGTCGGCGCCAATATCGACGGCACGGACGGCTACCAGGGCGCAGGATATCCATATCCGGTGCTGATCGCGACAGACGAGACCGAAGAGGATCTGGTCTATAACATGACCAAGGCGATGGTCGAGCTGTTCCCGGCCTATGATGGAAAATCCCCCGGTATCGGTGGATGGTCGCTTACGCTTCAGGAAATGGAGTGGGTGGTTCCCTATCACGAGGGTGCGATCCGCTATTTCACCGAAGTCGGTGCATGGTCCGACGCGGCGCAGGCCAACAATGATCGTCTGATCGAGCGTCAGCGGGTTCTGAAAGAGGCATGGGACGCTCTCAAGGCAGAGGCCCCGTCCGATTGGGAAGCGGCATGGTCCGAGGCCCGCCGGAAGGCACTGGCGGATGCCGGTCTGGAAGTCGTGTTCTGATCGACACATAACAAAAGGGTCCGGCCGGTGCAGTTGCGCGGGCCGGGCCTTTTGATGTTTGCCTGATACTCCCCGCTGACTGTCCGGGAGGCCGCAACCGGCCTTGCGACACACAGCCAACTGACCCCATCCCATCAAGGAATTCCCATGAGCGTTGATCCCAAGGTTGACCCGAAGTCTCCGGCGGCGAAAGGTATCCCGACTTATGATCAGGTTGCCATTGACGGCTCCAGCCCCGCCGAGCGTATCAGCGGCGTCGCGCGATGGGTCGTGATGGGCGGCACGCTGGCAGGGCTGGTTCTGGTGGTCAATCAGCTGTTCAACCTGCAGGCCTTCGGGATCGTGCTGATTGACGGGCGCTACCTTTATATCCTCGGTGGTCTGTTTCTGGCGCTGAGCTTTCTCATTTTCCAGTTGAAGGGTGGCAAAGGCGGCAAGCCGATGCTCATCGACTGGGCCTTGTTCGCGCTTTCCTTGGGTTGCACGGTCTATCTCAGCAATACCGCGCAGCAGAACCTGTCACAGGGCTGGGAATATGCGCCACCGCAGACGGCGCAATATGTTGCGGTCCTGTTTTTCGTGCTGGTGCTGGAAGCCACGCGCCGGGCGGGCGGTCTTGTGCTGTTCACCATCGTGACGATTTTCGCATTCTACCCGACTTTCGCAGGCCATGTGCCCTCACCGCTGACCGGCTTTCAAAGCACGTTCATGCAGACGGTACCCTATCACATCTACTCGTCCGAGAGCAGTTTCGGCATCCCGATGAAAGCCTTCGGCGGTGTGGTGATCGGCTTCATCCTGTTCGGTGCCGTGCTGCAACGCACGGGCGGCGGGCAGTTCTTCAACGATCTGGCGCTTGGCCTTGTGGGAGGCTACCGCGGTGGCGCGGCGAAAGTCTCGATCTTCGCCAGCGGCTTCATGGGCTCGATGTCCGGCTCCGTCATCTCGAACGTGCTGACCACGGGGGCGGTGTCGATCCCCGCCATGCGCAGAACCGGGTTTTCCGCCAAGACCGCCGCCGCGACCGAGGCTGTCGCCTCCACGGGTGGCGTGTTGATGCCGCCGATCATGGGGGCGACGGCCTTTATCATGGCCTCGTTCCTGTCGCGGCCCTATATCGATATTGCCCTTGCGGCGGCCATTCCGAGCATTCTGTTCTACTGGGGCCTGTTCACCCAGATCGACGCCTATTCGGCCAAACGCGGGTTGCGTGGCCTGCCCAAGCCCGATCTGCCCGTCCTGCGTCAGGTCATGAAGGACGGCTGGCCCTATATCTTCGTCTTTGCGCTGCTGCTCTTCATGATGATCGGTCTGCGCCGCGAGACATCGGCGCCGTTCTACGCGACCGTGCTTTTGCTGGTGGTCAACCAGTTCCGCGCGAGCCACCGTCTGGATATGCAACGCCTCAGCAACATGATTGTCGGCGTGGGCATGGGACTGGCCGAACTGACAGCCATCCTGCTGGGTGTGGGCCTGATCGTGGGGTCGTTCTCGGCCACCGGACTGGCGGGCACATTGGTCAATGATCTGGTCTTCATCGCCGGTGACGACACGCTGATCCTGTTGCTGATGGGGGCGATCACCGCCTTTGTCTTCGGCATGGGGATGACCGTCACGGCCTGTTACATCTTTCTGGCCGTCGTGCTGGCCCCCGCGCTGGAAGCGGGCGGGCTGAACACCCTCGCAGTGCATCTGTTCATCCTCTACTGGGGCATGGTCAGCTTCATCACGCCGCCTGTGGCTTTGGGGGCTTTTGCCGCCTCGAGCATGGCCGGATCGAACCCGTTCGCAACCGGCGTCGAGGCCATGCGTCTGGGGGGTGTCATCTACATCATGCCGTTCTTCTTCGTCCTCAACCCCGCCCTGATCGGACAAGCTCCTGCTTGGGAGGTGATTGTCGCGACCTCTTGCGCCTTGGTCGGGATTGCCATGATCTCGTCCGCGCTGCAGGGCTACGTCAGCCTTGTTGGCCCGATCAGGGGGGTGTTTGCGTTGCCGCTCAGGATCATGATGTTCTTCGGCGGCATGTTGATCGCCAAGCCCAAGACGGAACTTCTGGACTTGAACTATGGCGAGTCCTTCCTGTTGGGGGCTGCGGTCTGTGCCTTGCCGATGTTCGTTGCATGGCGCGCGCGGCATGACCACACGCCAAGCCCGGCATGAGCCTTGCGCCCGCGCTCTCCGCACAGATCAGCACCAACACACCAAGACCCGGAAGACACGTATGATCACGATCAATCCACCCAATTCGGGGACAACGCCCCAACGCAGTATCGTCGCACAGGTCCGCGAGAATGCCCGCGCCAATCCCGACAAACTGGCACTGGTGTGTGGCGAGACACGGCTGACGTGGCGGACATTCGACGAGGGTGTGAACCGTGTGGCGAACCTGCTGCTGGGCAACGGCCTGCAAAAGGGTGACCGGATCGCGATCCTGTCGCCCAATTCGGTGGATTACGCGCTGCTGTTCATGGGTATCCTGCGAGCGGGGGGCTGTGTGACGCCGCTGTCCACCATGGCCTCGGGCGAGGCACTGGAGAAGATGCTGAAAGATTGCAGCGCCAGCACGATCTTTGTGGCGCGGCAATATCTCGATCTGGTCGAGGGTTTTCTGGGCGCGATGGATATCGCCCGCTATGCGATGGATTTCGAGGCGCCGGACTATCACCCCATGGCCGACGCGCTGGCCGCAGCGGATACAACCGATCCGATGGTCGACATCGATCTGAAGGATGCGTTCAACCTGATCTATTCCTCCGGCACCACAGGCACGCCCAAGGGGATCCTGCATGACCACTGGATGCGCGCCGCGCAGATGGACCGTGTCACGCCCAACGGCTATGACGACAATGCCCGCACGCTGATCTCCACGCCGCTCTATTCCAACACCACCATCGTGGCCTTTGTGCCCACACTGTTCGGCGGCTCGACCGTTCATCTGATGCCGAAGTTCGACGCGCGCGAGTATCTGGAGATCGTGCAGGCCGAAAAGATCACCCACACGATGCTGGTGCCGGTGCAATACAAACGCATCATGGATGTGCCGGATTTCGACAGCTTCGATCTGTCCTCCATGCGGATTAAATTCTCCACCTCCGCGCCCTTGCGAGCCGATGTGAAAGCCGATGTGCTGGCGCGTTTTCCCGGCAAGCTGATCGAATATTACGGCCTGACCGAAGGCGGCGGCGTCACGGTTCTGGTGGCGGATGAGCATCCCGACAAGCTGCATACGGTGGGCAAGCTTGCCCCCGGCAATGACATCCGCCTGATCGACGCCGAGGGGCGCGAGGTGCCGCAAGGGCAGGTGGGCGAGATTTGCGGGCGCGGGCCCACGATGATGGCGGGCTATTTCGGGCGCGAGGATCTGACCCGCGATTACATCTGGCACAACGCGGCGGGCGAGGTCTATTTCCGCTCCGGCGATATGGGCCATTTCGATGCGGACGGCTTTCTGGTGCTGTCGGACCGCAAGAAGGATATGATCATTTCCGGCGGGCTGAACATCTATGCCAATGATCTGGAACTGGTGTTGCTGGCCGATCCGGATGTGACCGATGCCGCCGTGATCGGCGTGCCTTCCGAGCAATGGGGTGAGACACCCTACGGGCTGGTCGTCCTTCGTACAGGCGCGACCCGCAGTCTTGAGACAATTTGCGAGGTGGCCAACAAAAAACTCGGCAAAAGTCAGCGTTTGTCAGGGCTTGAGGCCCGCAAGGAGTTGCCACGCAGCACCATCGGCAAGATACTGAAGCGCGAACTGCGCGCGCCCTACTGGGCCGACGCGCCGAACTGACTGGAAAGGCACAACATGACCAACCCGACCGATCCCGCCATGAATGGCGCAGAAAGCCTTGTGCATACGCTACTGGCGGCGGGGGTTGATACCTGCTTTTCAAACCCCGGCACCTCCGAGATGCACTTTGTCGCGGCCCTTGATCATATCCCCGGCATGCGCTCGGTGCTGACGCTGCAAGAGGGCGTGGCGACGGGGGCGGCGGATGGCTATTACCGCATGGCGGGCAAGACCGCCTGCACGCTCCTGCATCTGGGGCCGGGGCTGGCGAATGGCCTGTCGAACCTGCACAACGCCAAAAAAGCAGGCTCGGGCGTGCTCAACATCATCGGTGAACATGCCGACAGCCATATCGCACTGGATGCGCCGCTCACCTCGGATATTCAGGGCATCGCGCGGCCCGTCTCGCATTGGGTGCATACCTCCAAGAACGTCACCGATCTCGGCGCGGATGCCGCGCAGGCGGTGCAGGCGGCCAATACCGCACCGGGACAGGTGGCGGCATTGATCCTGCCCTCCGACACGGCATGGACCGACGGCGGTGTGGTGGCAGAACCCTTGCCTACGCCCGAACGCCCCGATTTCGACCGCAGCCAGTTCGACGCGGCGGTGGCGGCCCTGTCTGGACCGGACAGTCTGCTGCTGATGGGCGGCGCGGCCTTGACCGAGGCCAATCTCGAGATCGCGGGCCGCATCAGTGCGGCGACCGGCTGCGGTCTGCTGTCGGAATGGTCCAATGCGCGGATGGAGCGCGGGGCAGGGCGTGTGGCCGTGGGCCGTGTGCCCTATCCGATCGATCAGGCGATCAAGGTGCTGGAACCCTACAAACGGATCGTGCTGGTCGGCGCACGCGCGCCCATCGGCTTTTTCGCCTATCCCGGCAAACCGGCCGTGCTGACAGCCGATGGTGCCGAGATCATCCATCTGGCGGAGACCGGCAGCAACCTGACCGCCGCGCTGACAGCGCTTTGCGAAGGGGCCGGCGCGATGGAAACGCCGCCTGCGCATGTCGCGGCCAGTGCGATGCCGGACCGTCCCGATGGCAAAAGCCCGCTGTCGCCGGAAAACATCGCCGCTTTGCTGGGCCGCGCGATCCCCGAAAATGCGGTGATCGTGGACGAATCCGTGACCACGGGGCGTAACTTCTCGCCCGCCACGCAGGGCGCGCCGAAACATGTCTGGCTGAACAATTGCGGCGGCTCCATCGGCTATGGCCTGCCTGTGGCGATCGGGGCCGCGATTGCCGCGCCGGACTCCAAGATCATGGCGCTGACGGGCGATGGCAGCGCGATGTATACCGTGCAGGCGCTCTGGACGATGGCGCGCGAGAATCTGGACGTGACCGTGGTGATCTTCGCCAACCGCAGCTACCGCATCCTGCGCGGCGAGTTGACCAATGTGGGCGTCGGCAACCCCGGACCGCGCGCGATCGACATGCTGTCGCTGGACCGGCCCAATCTGGACTGGGTGCAGATGTCGCGCGGCATGGGGGTGGAGGCTGTCGCCGTGACCGATTGCGACGGGTTCGAGGCCGCACTGGCCGAGGGCCTGGCGACACCCGGCCCCTATCTGATCGAAGCGGTGATGTGAGCTTTCACGCGACAGACTGCTATATCGGCGCTGATCAAGGTCTGCGTCGCATATAGCAGGCCGATCTTCTTATGACGCTGACAATTCTGTGAGAACCAATGCAAAAGCCCGCAAGGCGCGGCTTGCGGACAGACAGGTCTTCTCACGGTGTCGGATCGGGGCGGCTTCAGCCACCCCAGCTGCGGATCGGGCCGCAATCCATATGCACAAAGTTGGAGCGCGAGTAGGTGCCAACACCACCGGCCCGGCAGGCTGCCGCCGCGCGGGACATCTGACCCACGGAACGCGAGGCCAGACGCAGGTCTGCGGCCTGACCGGACAGGTGCAGCGAATTACGCGCAACGCCGTTGCCTTTGGCGCGCAGCATATTGTTCGTTTTGGGGCTGCGGTAGCCGGACAGGAGCATATAGGGCTCGGAGACATCCAGCAGGTTATGCGCGGCTGCCATGATGTCGATCGTGCGCAGGTCGATGTTCTTCACATCATTGGTTCGCCAGTCGCGCATGAAATGGTTGATCTCGGCGACCGCATCCGGGATATAATCCCCCTGGATCCAGTAGATCATGTCAAGCCTCTCGCCCGTACGTCCGGAGTAGAGCTTGATCCGCCTGATGTCACCGCTTCGGCGCAAAAGGCCGGCGGCCTTGGAGTATGTCGGTGCGGCTGTGAGAGCTGTTGCCGCGAACGCAGCCAGAATGGCCCGCCGCGAAAAGCTCGAGGAGTTTTTATCGGTCATGGTGAGCGTCAGTCCCGTCGCTTGCCTGTTTCCCCGCGTCTTTTACGCGGCTTGTTTTTGATCCATCCCCAGATGCTTCGTAATCTATTGCACATAAGGAATCGTGAACCAAGCCGTGGTTCCGCGCTTTTTACGCACCTCCTCACATTTCGGCGAAATCTCGCCAATGTGATCGCAGTGACGTATTTTGACACAAAAGCGATGCAAGCCTGCACCACACCGGCAGGGCTTGCTGGGATATGACAAAACGTGAGTGGACATCAGACGCGGCTGTTTCCACTTCTGGGTTGGTTCTAAGTCGTTCACAGAAAGAGAATTTTACATGCGCGTTGCCTTACCCTTCGACACATTCACGACGCGCGGATCACGCCCTTTGTTCGGTTTGCTTGCCCCGTGGATGATGGCGGCCGTCTTTGGCATTGCGGCGGGTCCAGGCGGCTTTGCGGTCGCGCAGACGCAGGAGGCCGGTCTGGCGCAGTCGCAGGGCCAGCTTCTGACGCCGCTGCAATCACAGTCATTTTCCCAAGCGCGCGACCAATTCCGCGTCACCGCTTTTCATCAAGCGATTGCCGAGGCTGCGGCCTCTGACAAGGACATCGCCCAGTTCTATCGCGAGTCCGGTTATGCAGCGGTCTGGACCGGCACCGAGGACGCCTCTGTCGCGCGCCGTCGCGCCCTGATGCAGGCGATCGCGGATGCGGACGAGCACGGCTTGCCGCCTGCGCGCTACCGTGGCAATGCGCTGATGGAGGCGATGCGGTCCGCGCAGACGCCGCGTGATCTGGGATTGCTCGAGGTGGAAATGTCGCGCAGCCTGCTGCGTCTGGCCCGCGATCTGCAAACAGGGCTGGTGACACCGTCCGATGTGGACAAGGGCATCGTCCGCAAGGTTGCGCTTCGCGACCGTGTCGAGACTTTGGGCCGCTTTGTCGAGAGCACGCCCAGCAGCTTTTTCCGCACGCTGGCCCCGACGACGGCGGAATATACCCGTCTGATGAAGGAAAAGATGCGCCTCGAGCGGCTTTTGGGGCAGGGCGGTTGGGGCCTGACGGTTCCCGCCAATGCGCTGGCCCCCGGAGACAGCGGCGCGTCTGTTGTGGCCCTGCGGAACCGGCTGATCGCCATGGGATACCTGTCGCGCAGCGCCTCGCAGGAGTATGATATGGCCTTGCAGACAGCGCTGCAGGCGTTCCAGACCGATCACGGTCTTTTGGCCGATGGTGTGGCCGGGGCGGGCACGCTGACGGAAATCAACGTGCCGGTTGAGGATCGCCTGAAGTCGGTGATCGTCGCGATGGAGCGTGAGCGCTGGCTGGGCGAAGAGCGCGGCAAGCGGCATATCCTCGTCAATCTGACGGATTTCCACTCCAAGATCATCGACGATGACCGGATCACCTTTGTCACCCGCTCAGTGATCGGGGCGCAGGACCCGGCCAAGCAGACGCCGGAATTCTCGGACATGATGCAATATCTGGAGATCAATCCCGACTGGACCGTCCCGCGTGGCATCATCCAGCGTGATTATCTGCCCGCACTGCAGCGCAACCCCAATGCGCTTGGCCATCTTGAGGTCACCGATGCACGGGGCCGTGTCGTGCCGCGCGGCGCGGTCGATTTCTCGCGCTACACGGCGCGCACCTTTCCGTTCAACCTGCGCCAACCGCCGGGACGGACCAATGCGCTGGGGACCGTCAAGTTCATGTTCCCCAACCCCTATGCGATCTATCTGCATGACACGCCTGACCGTCATTTGTTCGCACGCGAAAGCCGCGCCTATTCCTCGGGCTGCGTGCGTCTGAACGATCCGCATGACTTTGCCTATGTGCTGCTGGCGCGTCAGGAAGCCGATCCCAAGACGTTTTTCGACCAGATTCTGAACTCTGGCCGGCAGACCCGCGTGAACCTGACAGAGCCTGTGCCGGTGCATCTGATCTACCGCACCGCCTTCACCACCCCCAAGGGCAAGACCAATTTCCGGCGTGACGTTTACGGACGTGACACAAAGATATGGGAAGCGCTTGAGCGGGCAGGGGTGGAACTGCGCGCGGTTCGGGGGTAAATCTGCCCCGTCAGGAACGGGGGCCAGCATGAGCTACACGGTGAAAGAGATTGCAGCGGCGCTGGGGGCAGAGGCTTTCGGCGCCGTCGATCTGCGGGTCTCGGGCGTGGCCGAGCCTGCGACGGCAGGCAGGGATCATCTGGCGCTGGCGATGTCGCCGAAATATGCCGAAGGCCTGCCGCTTGGGCAGGCCCGCGCCGCGATGCTGTGGCAGGGGGCCGACTGGCAGGCGCTGGGGCTTGAGGCAGCGATTGTAGCGCCGCGTCCGCGCTATGCCATGTCGGGCCTCAGCGCGATGATGGACCCTGGCGAGGGGTTCGGCGCGGGTATCCATCCTTCCGCCGTGATCGACCCTGCCGCGCTGATCGGGGCGGGTGTCAGCATCGGTGCGTTGGCGGTGATCGGGCCGCGCGCGCAGATCGGGGCCGGCTGCGTGATCGGGCCGCAATGCTATATCGGGGCCGATGCCGTGCTGGGCGAGGCCGCGTTTCTGCGCGAAGGCGTGCGGCTGGCGGCACGGGTCCGCATCGGGGCGCGGTTCTTTGCCCATCCCGGTGCCGTGGTGGGCGCGGACGGCTTTTCCTTTGTGACGCCCGAAGCCTCCGGCGTGGAGAATGTCCGCCAGACCTTGGGCGATCAGGGCGGTGCCGCGCCGCAATCATGGGCGCGCATCCACTCGCTGGGCTCCGTGCGGATCGGCGATGATGTGGAACTGGGCGCGAACAGTTGCATCGACCGCGGCACCGTGCGCGATACGCAGGTGGGACACCGGGTCAAGTTCGACAATCTGGTGCATATCGGGCATAACGTTGTCATCGGTAACGATTGTCTGATCTGCGGTCAGGTCGGGATCGCGGGGTCCACCGTGGTGGGCAACAACGTGGTGCTGGCCGGTCAGACGGGGGTGAGCGACAACCTGTCCATCGGGGATAATGTGATCACCGGCGGGGCGACCAAGGTGATGTCCAACGTGCCTGCGGGCCGTGTCATGCTGGGCTATCCGGCGGTGAAAATGGACAGCCATATCGAAAGTTACAAGGCGCTGCGCCGGTTGCCGCGCCTGTTCCGCGACGTCGCCGCGCTTCAGAAATCGGTTTTCAAAGCGGGCGGCAGTGACTAAATCGGCAACGCAGCCCCGCAAGGGCCGTATGCCGCATCGCATGTGAAAGGCCTATCCATGAGCATTCAGGACCGTGTCATCGCCATCATCGCCGAACAGGCCGTGTTGGACCCGTCGGACGTGACCCCGGACAGCACGCTCGAAGACCTTGGCATCGACAGTCTGGGGCTGGTCGAGAGCATCTTCGCCATCGAGGAGGCGTTCGATATCAACGTGCCATTCAACGCCAACGCGCCGGAGGAATCCGATTTCGATATTTCCACGGTCGCCTCGATCGTGGCCGGAATCGAAAAGCTGGTGGCAGAACAGGGCAAGTCGTGAAACGCGTTGTCATTACCGGCGCGGGCACGATCAACGCGCTGGGAAACGATGTGGCCGAAACGCTGGCGGCCATGCGCGCCGGGCGCTGCGGTATCGGCCCGCTGGAATTCCGCGATGTTGACCGTCTGGCGATCCAGATCGGCGGCCAGATCAAGGGGTTCGAGGCGGAAGGGCATTTCAACCGCCAGCAGATGACGCTTTACGACCGCTTCACCCAGTTTACCCTGATGGCCGCGCGCGAAGCGATCACGCAATCGGGTCTGGTGTTCGAGGGCGAACTGGCCAACCGCGCCGGTGTGGTACTGGGCACGGCGGGTGGCGGGGTCAGCACATGGGATGACAATTACCGCGCTGTCTATGAAGAGGGCAAGAACCGCGTACATCCTTTCGTGGTGCCCAAGCTGATGATGAACGCCGCCGCCTCGCATGTCTCGATGGAATACAACCTGCGCGGCCCCAGCTTTACCGTCTCGACCGCTTGCGCCTCGTCCAACCATGCCATGGCGCAGGCCTTCCAGATGGTGCGCTCAGGGATGAGTCCAGCCATGATCACGGGCGGGTCGGAATCCATGCTGTGTTTCGGCGGGATCAAGGCGTGGGAAGGGCTGCGCGTCATGTCACGCGACGCCTGCCGCCCGTTCTCGGCCAATCGCAACGGCCTTGTGCAGGGCGAGGGCGCGGGGATTTTTGTGTTCGAGGAATACGAGCATGCCCGCGCGCGCGGTGCCGAGATCTTGGCCGAGGTCTCGGGTTTCGCGATGACCTCGGATGCGGCGGATATCGTGATGCCGTCCAAACAGGGGGCTGCCCGCGCAATGGCGGGCGCGCTGCGCGACGCCGGGATCGCACCGGAAAAGGTGGGGTATATCAACGCCCATGGCACCGGCACGGCGGCCAATGACAAAACCGAATGCGCCGCAGTGGCGGATGTGTTCGGCCAGCATGCGGACAGGCTGATGATCTCGTCCACCAAGTCGATGCACGGCCATCTGATCGGGGCCACGGGCGCTGTGGAGCTACTGGCCTGCATCATGGCCCTGCGCGACGGGGTGATCGCGCCGACCATCGGCTACGAGGAGTTTGACCCCGAATGCGCGCTGGACGTGGTGCCAAACGAGGCGCGCGACGCATCTGTCGAGGTGGCGCTGTCGAACGCCTTCGCCTTCGGCGGGCTGAACGCCGTGATCGCCCTTCGCAAGGTCTGATCCGGCGCGCCTGATCCGGTACGCGCCACGCCTGTGATTCCCATGCAAAAGGCCGCCCGGACGGGGCGGCCTTGAGGCTTTGTGAAGAGTGACGGTGCGCTGATCACTCTGTCGGTACAGGGATCTTGTCATAGCCCGCGGTAAAGCCGGTCAGCGACATGGTGACCTCGACAAGTTCGTCGGGTGCGACGAATGGCACAAGGGTGACCGTTGCCGCCGTGCCGCGCTTGTAGGCGGCAATATCCTCTTGCGTCAGGCCGATGCGCGCGTAGCAACCCTGACGGTCGCAGACGGAGAAAGGATAGCGCTTCGGCTGGCCGCCATTGACGGTGATTGTCAGCTGTGCGGTCAGCAGTGTTTCCAGCGGCACGGCCACAAGTGCACCGGCCACAGCCTGTCCGCCGGCGGGCAGTTTGAACATGCGGACATTGGCGACCTGATTGTCCTCGTCATCGGTCAGGGTCTGCACGATCTGGCAGGGCTCCTCACCTTCGGGAACCCGCAGGCATTCCAGCGCCCAGTCACCCGAGACCTCGCGGATGTAGGGCTCCACGCCGGGCGTATTGTCCTGCACCTCCTCGCCCATGGCCAGCCCGGGATCTGCTGCGGGCGCGGCGGGGGCGGGCTGTTCTTCCGCAGGGGCGGGGGTGGTGTCCTGCGCGAAGGCAGGAGAGGCCACCGCAAGAGCAGCGATGATGGAAATGCGGGTGAAAAGATTGGGCATGTTTTCCTGTCCTGTTTCTGGAAATTCGATTTTTCGGCGATTTAGCATGTCGGCCGGCCGATGTCAGGATGCAATTGTTCAGCGCAGCAAAACAAGGGCGGAAAGCTGCCTGAAGCATTGCATCAGCAAGCCCACGGAAGTCATGGGCAATAAACTAAAAAAGGGGCCGAGAGGCCCCTTTTCGTCTTTTTTTATGCTCCCCGTCGGACTGGCCGACTTAATCATTGTCGTGACGCTAATTTGAATTGATGCATCGGTCAACAGGCAAGGGTTCACAATTTTGTCTCAAATCGAAAAAAGACCGCGTCCGGGGACGCGGCCAGTCTGACAGGGAGGAAAAGCCCCGAAAACCGCCAGTGGTGCAGCAATCGGGGCAAAATCAGTATGGCACACAAGTGTTAAGATTGTATCTTCACCCCTGATCCTGCCGCAATTGACGCGGGCAGGCCGGAGCATTCAAAGGGGCGGATTGTGGAAGACTCGATTTTTGTGGGCGGTGACGGCGCGGATTACGGCACCAGTCAGAACATGTTGTTGCGCTATGCCAACCGTCACGGGCTGATCGCTGGCGCGACAGGCACCGGCAAGACGGTGACCTTGCAAATCCTCGCCGAGGGGTTCTCGGCTGCGGGTGTGCCTGTCTTCATGTCGGATGTGAAGGGCGATCTGTCCGGCCTTGCCCTGCCGGGCGATCCGATGGGCAAACTGCACGGGCCGTTCACCTCCCGCGCCAAGACCATCGGTTTCGACGATTACACCTATAATGCCTTTCCGGTCGCCTTCTGGGACATGTTCGGCGAGCAGGGCCATCCTGTCCGTACCACCGTGGCAGAGATGGGGCCGCTGCTGCTAAGCCGCCTGCTGGAACTGACCGAGGCGCAGGAGGGCATTCTGAACATCGCCTTCCGGCTGGCCGACGAGCAGGGAATGGCTTTGCTGGATCTCAAGGATCTGCAGGCCTTTCTGGTCTGGATCGGCGAGAACCGCGCCGAGATTTCCCTGCTCTACGGCAATATCGCCGTGGCTTCGGTGGGGGCGATCCAGCGGCGGCTGATGGTGCTGGAAAATCAGGGCGGCACGCATTTCTTTGGCGAGCCTGCGCTGGAACTGGCCGATCTGATGCGCTGTGACGAGGACGGGCGCGGCATCGTCAATATCATGGCGGCGGACCGTCTGATGAACAGCCAGCGCCTTTATGCGACCTTCCTGCTGTGGCTGTTGTCCGAACTGTTCGAAACGCTGCCCGAAGTCGGCAATCCGCCCAAGCCCAAGCTGGTGTTCTTCTTCGACGAGGCACATCTGCTATTCAACGACGCGCCCAAGGCGCTGGTAGACAAGGTCGAGCAGGTGGCGCGGCTGATCCGCTCCAAGGGCGTGGGCGTGTACTTCATCACGCAAAATCCGGGCGATGTGCCCGATACGATCCTTGGCCAGTTGGGCAACCGCGTGCAGCATGCCCTGCGCGCCTTCACGGGACGCGACCAGCAGGAGTTGCGCCGCGCCGCGATGACCTATCGCAGCAATCCGGCCTTTGACACGGAAACCGCGATCCGCGAGGTCGGCACCGGCGAGGCGGTGACATCGCTGCTGGAGGACAAGGGCATTCCGGGTATCGTCGAGCGCACGCTGATCCGGCCGCCATCCTCGAAACTCGGGCCGATCACGCAAGACCAGCGCGACATGCTGATCCGCACTTCCGCGCTTTACGGCAAATATGAAACCCCGCTGGACCGCGATTCCGCCTATGAAGCCCTCAAGCGCGTCGCCGAAGAGGCCGCGCGAGAGGCCGAGGAGGCCGCCGCTGCCGAGGCGCAAGCGAAAGAGGAGGAACGCGCGTTCAAAGCCGCGCGCCGTTATCAGCCCAACACACCGGCCAAGCGCACCAGCAGCGCCCGCGCCCGCCAGCCCGAAACGCTGGGCGAGGCGCTAGGTGCGGCGGTGATGAAGGAACTCAAGGGCACCACCGGCAGGCGCATCGTGCGCGGCCTGATGGGCGGGCTGTTCCGCGGTCGCTGATCACGACAGTCCGATATGAAAAGGCCCGCCCGGATCGCGCCGGGCGGGCCTTTGCTTTTCGGGCGGATCGCCTGCCTACTTTTCAGGGATCAGGCCGCGCGGGCTGAAGCGCAGCACCAGCAGCAGGATGAGCCCCATCGTGAACAGGCGCATATGCGCGGCGCTGTCCATCAGATGCGATCTCAGCGCGCCGTCGCCCATACCCGAGGTGATCGTGCTCATCAGCCAAAGGCCCATCGGTTCGACCTGCACCCAGAGGAACCAGATCAGGAACCCGCCAAGCACCGCGCCGAAATTGTTGCCCGACCCGCCGACGATGACCATGACCCAGACAAGGAAAGTGAAGCGCAGCGGCTGGTAGGTGCCGGGCGTCAACTGGCCGTCCAGCGTGGTCATCATCGCGCCTGCGACGCCGCAGATGGCCGAGCCGAGGATGAATATCTGCAGATGGCGGCGGGTGACGTCCTTGCCCATCGCCTCTGCCGCCACCTCGTTGTCGCGGATCGCGCGCATCATCCGGCCCCATGGCGAGTTCAGCGCCTTTTGCGCCAGCCACAACAGGATGATCAGCACGACGGCAAACAGGGCGGCATATTCCAGTTTGACATAGATGGTCGAGGCCGTGACAGGGTCCATCCCGAAGCCGGCCGCGCGTTCCACGAATTGCGGATCGCGTTGCAGATCCACCTCGAAAGGTACGGGGCGGGGCAGGCCGATCACGTTTTTCACGCCGCGCGCCAGCCAGTCCTCGTTCTTGAGCACCGCGATGATGATCTCGGCAATCCCCAGCGTGGCGATGGCGAGATAATCCGACCGCAGGCCCAGCGCGACCTTGCCGATGATCCATGCCACACCGGCGGCCAGAAGCCCGCCCACCGGCCATGCCAGCAGGATCGGCAGGCCCAGCCCGCCGATATTGCCCGCCGAGGCAGGGTTGATCGCCTCGACCGTCGACACGCCGCTGTCGAACACCGCGCGGAACAGGTAAAACCCGACGATCAGGATCGCCAGCATGGTGAACACACGCAGACGACCCTTGGCCATGCGCTGGTAGACCAGCACGGCGGCGGTGATCGTGGCGGCGCCCATGATCAGGCCCAGCACGATCGCATAGCCGCCAGCCCCCCATGCGCCCTGTGTCGGCGGTGTCGCGATCAGCACGGTCGCCAGTCCACCAAGCGCTACAAAGCCCATGACACCCACGTTGAACAGGCCCGCGAAGCCCCACTGCAGGTTGACCCCCAGTGCCATGATGGCACTGATCAGGCCCATGTTGAGGATGAGCAGGGCGGTGTTCCAGCTTTGGGATATGCCGGTGATCACGATCAGCACAGCGACCAACGCGAAAAGACCGGTATTCTTGACCATCTCGTTCATACCGATTTCCCCTTGAACAGACCCGTCGGACGGAACAGCAAAACGATCAGCAGGATCAGGAAGCTGACCGCGAATTTGTAGTCGGTGGACAGAAGTTGCGCCAAACCGTCCGGCCCGATCCCGTCAGGCAGGGCATAGACCAGCACCTTTTTCCACGCATAGGTCACCAGCACCTCCGAGAAGGCGATGATGAAGCCGCCCGCGATAGCCCCCACGGGGCTGCCGAGACCGCCGACGATGGCGCTGGCGAAGATCGGCAGCAGAAGTTGGAAATAGGTGAAGGCCTTGAAGCTTTTGTCCAGCCCGTAAAGCGTGCCCGCCACCGTGGCGAGGGCTGCGACGATGATCCATGTCACCATGACCACGCGTTCGGGGTTGATGCCCGAGAGCAGCGCCAGATCCTCGTTGTCCGAATAGGCGCGCATGGATTTGCCGGTGCGCGTCTTGTTCAGGAACCAGAACAGGATGGCCACCACGATAATGGCCGTGATCACCGTGATCCCCGTGGAGGTGCGGATCGCCAGCCCCTCCTGCAGGCCCGTCATCTCGCGGAAGGTGCGCGCAGAAATGATGAACCGTTCGCCATCGCCAAAGGCATGATCATCCGGGCCGATGATAAAGCGGACCACGCCGTTCATGATGAACATCACGCCCATCGACACGATCACAAGGATCACGGGTTTGGCCTTTTGCACGCGGTAGAAACGGTAGACCGCGCGGTCGGTCATCAGCACGAACAGCGCACAGCCCGCAATACCGAAGGGCAGGGCGAGCAGGGCCGTCGGGAACACACCCAGACTGAGGCCCCACGACTGGAACAGCCATGTGATCAGAATGGTGATCATCGTCCCGAAGGCCATCGTGTCGCCATGGGCAAAATTGGAGAACCGCAGGATGCCATAGATCAGCGTGACGCCCAGCGCGCCAAGTGCGAGTTGGCTGCCATAGGCAATGGCGGGGACAATGACGAAATTCGCCAGCGTGATAAATGCGTTGAGAAGATCCATACCTCAGCCCCCAAGAAACGATCTGCGGACCTCGGGGTCGGCCATCAGGGCCTTGCCGGTGTCGGTGAAGGCATTGCGGCCCTGCACAAGGACAAAGCCCTTGTCGGCGATTTCCAGCGCCTGACGGGCATTCTGCTCGACCATCAGGATCGGGATGCCCGTGCGGGCCACTTCGATGATGCGGTCGAACAGCTCGTCCATCACGATGGGGCTGACCCCCGCGGTGGGCTCGTCCAGCATCAGCACCTTGGGCTTGGTCATCAGCGCGCGGCCCACGGCCACCTGCTGGCGCTGGCCGCCCGACAATTCGCCCGCGGGCTGTCGGCGCTTTTCCTTGAGGATCGGGAACAGGTCATAGACCTGCGCCATCGTATCGCGGAAATCGTCGGTGCGGATGAAAGCGCCCATTTCGAGGTTTTCCTCGACCGTGAGCGAGGTGAAGATATTGCTGGTCTGCGGCACGAACCCCATGCCCTTGACCACGCGGTCCTGCGGGGTGAGTTGGGTGATGTCCTCGCCGTCCAGCAGCACGCGGCCCGAGCGGACCTCGAGCATCCCGAACACGGCTTTCATCGCGGTGGATTTGCCCGCGCCATTGGGGCCGACGATCACGGCGATCTCGCCGCGCTCCACCGAAATGGTGCAATCATGCAGGATATCTGGGCCTTTGCCGTAACCGCCGGTCATGTTCTCGCCGATGAGAAACGGGCCGCCGGGCGCCGATGAGACCTTGCCGCTTTTGCTGCGCGGCATCGGGCTGCCCTGTCCGGCGGGGTTGGCGATCGAGCGGTCCTTGTTGCCGCGATCGTCCTGATAGGGATTGGAGCTGCTCATGCGCCTACCATGTCCTTGTTCTTGAGGCCGGTGCCCAGATAGGCCTCGATCACCTGCTCGTTGGCCTTGATCTCGGCCAGCGTGCCTTGCGCCAGCACCTTGCCCTCGGCCATGCAGATCACGGGATCACAAAGCCGCCCGATGAAATCCATGTCATGTTCGATGACCACGAACGTATAGCCGCGCTCTTTGTTGAGCTGGACAATCGCGTCACCGATCGTGTTCAGAAGCGTACGGTTCACGCCCGCGCCGACCTCGTCGAGGAAAACGATCTTGGCATCCACCATCATGGTGCGGCCCAGTTCCAGCAGCTTTTTCTGACCTCCGGAGATCTGGCTGGCCTTCTGGTCGGCAAGATGCCCGATGGTCAGGAATTCCATGACCTCGTCGGCCTTGGCGCGCAGCGCGCGTTCCTCGTCGGCGATGCGACGGCGCCCGAACCATGTGTTCCACAGCGTCTCGCCCGACTGGTTGCCCGGCACCATCATCAGGTTCTCGCGGCAGGTCATCGAGCCGAATTCATGCGCGATCTGGAAGGTGCGTAGTAGGCCCTTGTGGAACAAAGTATGCGGCGGCAGGCCGGTAATATCCTCGCCCATCATCGTGACCTTGCCCGATGTCGGCGTCAGAACGCCCGCTATCACGTTGAAAAGCGTGGTTTTTCCGGCCCCGTTGGGACCGATCAGCCCGGTAATCGCACCCTGGCGTATTTCGAGCGAGGCACCGTCAACGGCACGGAACCCGCCAAACGTCTTCACGACGTTGTCGACCTTGATCATAGCATCTCCCCCGGCACTGTTATTTTTGCGTGCCTTTATCTTATGCAAACGGCGCGGGGGAAGCCCCCGCGCCGCCTGTTGCCGTTGCGTCAGATCACCGGAAGTTCACGGTCTCGATCTCGCCATCCTTGATCTCGATCTCGCGGTAGTTACCGGCGGATTCGCCGCCACCGATCAGTTCCACCGCTGTCGCACCGACATAGTCGATGTCGCCACCCGCTTTCAGGATCTCGATCGCCTTGGCCAGTTCACCGGGGAAGATTTCCTCGCCGGGGGCGTTGGCCACGTCCATCACATGATCCTTGAAATCGGCCGATGCGGTCGATCCGGCTTTCTGCATCGCCAGCAGGATCAGCGCGGCAGCGTCATAGCTTTCGGGCGCGAAAGCCGATGTGCCCTCGAACCCGGCGGCTGCCGCCAGTTCCTGGAACATCTCGGCGCCCGCGCTGTCGGTGCCGGGATACTGGCCGAACGAGCCGTCAAGGCCCGAACCGATATCATCGACCAACTGCTGGCCGACCATGCCGTCGGGCAGAACGAAGGTGTCGAAGGCACCCGAATCAAGGCTGGCCTGAATGATGCCCTTGCCGCCCTGGTCAGTGTAACCGGCCACCACGAGCACATCGCCACCGGCAGAGGCCAGCGAGGCCACTTCCGAGGAATAGTCCGCCTTGCCGTCTTCATGGCTTGCGTTGATCGTCACGGTGCCGCCTGCCTCGACGAAAGAGGCCTCGAACGCATCGGCCAGACCCTTGCCGTAATCGTTGTTGGTATAGGTCACGGCGACCGAGTTGATGCCGCGATCCATCAGAACTTCGGTCATCACCACACCCTGACGCGCGTCAGAGGGGGCGGTGCGGAAGAACAGGCCATCGTCTTCGGCGGTCGACAGACCCGGCGAGGTGGCGGAAGGCGAGATCATCACGACACCGTTGGGGCGTGCGACGTTCTGCAGGATCGCACCGGTCACGCCCGAGCAATCCGCGCCCATGATGGCGTTGACGTTCTCGGATGTGATCAGTCGCTCTGCCGCGGCAGTGGCGGCGCTGGCGTCGATACAGGTCGAGTCCGCGCGCACGGATGTGACATTGGCCCCATCCAGCAGCGTACCCGCTTCGTTGATCTCTTCAATCGCCAGCTCGGCCCCTGCGGCCATGCTTGGCGTGATCGATTCCAGCGGGCCGGTGAAGCCCAGAATGATACCGATCTTGATCTCCTGTGCCGATGCCGAACCCGCCATCAATGCGGTTGCGGCCGTGGCCAAAAGCAGTTTTTTCATGTTATTCTCCCATATTGGAACCTAAGTCCGGCCTTCACGATATTGCGACTTCTTCAAAAAGAAAAGCGCAATGCGAAGCGTCCGATCACCGTAAAGCGACTTTTTGTGATGTCGCGGCGGGTTCGACGCCGGGGCGGGCGTGCTACCTTTTTCAGGCTTAACAGGAGATTGCCCATGCGCCGCGCCTTCGTCATCCCCTTGCTTCTCGCCATCCTCGCCGGTCCGTTGGCGATGCCGTCATCCGCCAATTCCATGAGCAGTCAGGCAGGAGCCCTGAGCGTGACACCGATGGCAGACGGGTTCCGGACACCGTGGTCCGTCGGGTTCCTGCCCGATGGCAGCTTTCTCGTGACCGAGCGCGAGGGCCGGTTGTGGCGCGTCACGCCGCAGGGACAACGCCACCAGATCACCGGCTTGCCGGAAATCCGTGTGGGCGGGCAGGGCGGTCTGCTGGATCTGCTCGTGCCCCGCGATTTCGACCGAACCGGCGAGATCATTTTCAGCTTCGCCAAGCCGCAAGGTGCCGGCGAGGGCACGGCAATGGCCATCGCGCGGCTGTCCGACGACCGCATGCGGCTGGAGAACCTGCGGCTGATGTTCGAGATGGCGCCGGGTTCATCGGGAGGGCAGCATTTCGGGGGCCGCATCGTCGAGGCGCCCGATGGCGCGCTGTTCCTGACCATCGGTGACAGGGGCAACCGGGACAGCGCGCAGGATCTGCGCAGCCATAACGGTACTGTTGTGCGGATCAACCGTGACGGGTCGGTGCCTTCCGACAATCCGTTCGTGACAACGCCGGGCGCATTGCCGGAAATCTTCTCCTTCGGGCACCGCAACCCGCAGGGGGCCACACTGGATGGCGACGGGAACCTGTGGCTCAACGAACATGGCGCGCGCGGCGGCGACGAGGTGAACCTCGTGCGGGCCGGGGTCAACTACGGCTGGCCCGTCATCGCTTACGGTGTGCATTATTCCGGCGCGCCAATCGGGGAGGGCACCGCGAAAGAGGGCATGGCGCAGCCCGCGCTTTACTGGGACCCGTCCATGGCCCCCTCCGGCATGGTGATCTATACGGGCGATCTGTGGCCCGCATGGCAGGGGCAGATGTTCGTCGGGTCGCTGAAATTCGACTATATCGCGCGGCTGGACGGTGATCCGCTGCGCGGCACACCCATGTCCCAGGCCGAGCGCATCTCGTCGCGCGAGACCGCACGGGTGCGCGATATCCGGCAGGCCCCCGACGGATCGCTCTGGTTCATCTCCGAGCAGCGCGGCACCATCTACCGTGTGACCCCGTGATATGGGCTGTGGTTCAGGCTGTGAATCAGGCTTTGCCCGCTGTCAGATCGACAGCCGTGCCGCATGGCTGCCGCGCTCGCGGTAAGGCGTGGTGTCGTAATGCGCGCGGTAGCATTTCGAGAAATGCGAGGGCGAGGCAAAGCCGCAAGCCAAAGCCACGTTGATCACGCTCATATCGGTCTGCATCAGCAGGTTACGCGCCTTGGACAGACGAAGCTCCATGTAATAGCGCTTGGGGCTGCGGCTGAGGTAGCGGCGGAACAACCGCTCCAGCTGCCGCGTGGACATGCCCACGTCGCGCGCCAGCACTGACGGGCTGATCGGCTCCTCGATATGGCCCTCCATCATCTGGATCACACGGCTCAGCTTGGGGTGGCGCACGCCGATACGGGTCGGCACGGAAAGCCGCTGTGTGTCCTGATCGGTGCGGATGGTCGAATAGATGAACTGGTCCGCCACCAGATTCGCGGTATCCTCGCCGTGATAATCCGCGATCAGCTTGAGCATCAGATCGATCGAGGCGATCCCGCCCGCCGTGCTGAAGCGGTTGCCATCGACCACGAAGACGGATTTGGTCAGATTGACCTCCTCGAATTCCTCGGCAAAACTGTCCTGGTTCTCCCAGTGGATCGTCGCGCGCTTGCCGTCCAGCAATCCGGCCTTGGCCAGCGCATAGCTGGCAGTACACAGCCCGCCCAGCAACATACCCTTGCGCGCCTCGCGCCGCAGCCAGGAGATGATCTTCTTCGTCGTCGCGCGCTGCACATCGACACCGCCGCAGACCACCACAACATCGTCGCGCGACAGGTCGGTGAGATCCGCATCCACCTGAAATTCAACGCCCGCCGAACATGTGACCCCTGTGCCGCCTTCACCGATCAGCAACCAGCGATAGGCGTCGTAATCCAGCGTGCGGTTGGCGATCCGCAGGCTTTCAAGGGCGGAGGAAAAACTGAGCAGGGTAAAGTTTTCGAGCAGCACAAAAACAAAACGCCGCGGCAAACCGGCATGCGCGGTTTCCTTGGCCATCTGGCGGGGCGAAGACATGATTAAAGCGCTCCATCGGGGTTGCCGGATAATTGATCAGCTTTGCTGTCCCGCATCAAGGGCCGCAACGGCGTTCTGGGGTGCAAACGCGCCACTTCGCGAGCTGTTTGCGTCGCCCGCCGTCGCAAACTGTCAAATCCCCTGTGGCATGCAAGCGGCGGCTTTTGTATAGAAGGCGCGACAGCAGCAGTTTTGCGGAGATGACAGACATGACCGAGTGGCAAAAAACCGATTGGCGCAACCGCCCACGGGTTCAGATGCCCGACTATCACGACGCCGCCGCGCTGGGGACGGTCGAGGCGCAGCTGTCGAAATATCCGCCGCTGGTTTTTGCCGGTGAAGCGCGCAAGCTCAAGACCGCTTTGGGCGAGGCCGCGCGCGGCGAAGCGTTCTTGTTGCAGGGCGGCGATTGCGCCGAGAGCTTCGAGCAGTTCAGCGCCAATGCGATCCGCGACACGTTCAAGGTCATGCTTCAAATGGCGATGGTGCTGACTTACGGCGCCAAGGTGCCGGTGGTGAAGGTGGGCCGCATGGCGGGCCAGTTCGCCAAGCCACGTTCTGCGCCGACCGAGATGATCGACGGGCAGGAACTGCCCTCCTACCGTGGGGACATCATCAACGATCTGGCCGCCACCGCAGAAGCGCGCCAGCCCGATCCGCAGCGCATGTTGCAGGCCTATCTGCAGGCGGCGGCCACGCTGAACCTGCTGCGCGCCTTCTCCACCGGCGGCTATGCCGATGTGCATCAGGTCCATAGCTGGACGCTGGGCTTCACCGAGGGCGAGAAGGCCGCGAAATACCGCGATATGGCGAACCGCATCAGCGACACGCTGGATTTCATCAAGGCGGCGGGCATCGACAGCAAGCAGGCGCATACGCTGCAGACGGTCGATTTCTACACCAGCCACGAAGCCTTGTTGCTGGAATATGAAGAGGCGCTGACGCGGCTTGATACCACCTCGGGCAAATGGCTGGCAGGCTCCGGCCATATGGTCTGGATCGGCGACCGCACCCGCCAGCCGGATGGCGCGCATGTGGAATATTGCCGTGGAGTGCTCAACCCGATCGGGTTGAAATGCGGGCCGTCGATGACACCGGACGATCTCAAGGTGTTGATGGCAAAGCTCAACCCGCAGAACGAGGCGGGTCGCCTGACCCTGATCGCGCGCTTCGGGGCGGGCAAGGTGGCAGAGCATCTGCCGCGCCTGATCAAGACGGTGCGCGAGGAGGGGGCGGAGGTGCTGTGGGTCTGCGATCCGATGCATGGCAATACGATCAAATCCTCCAGCGGCTACAAGACACGGCCCTTTGATGCCGTGCTGCGCGAGGTGCGCGAGTTCTTCGCCGTGCACAAAGCCGAGGGCACGATCCCCGGCGGTGTGCATTTCGAGATGACGGGGCAGGATGTGACCGAATGCACCGGCGGGCTTCGTGCGGTCAGTGACGAGGATCTGTCGGACCGCTACCACACCGCGTGCGATCCGCGCCTGAACGCCAGCCAGTCGCTGGAACTGGCCTTCCTTGTGGCCGAGGAACTGTCAAGCCTGCGGGCAGAGCGTCAGGCCGCTGCGGCGGGCTGACGGGGCTGGCGGACCTTTCTGGCTCATGCGGCTGGGTAGGCTGGCGGATGCGGTGGTGTTACAGCGTCAGGTTTCCGACGTGACGAGCCGCAGATGCCTGAACGCGCTGGCCGGTGACGCATCGGCGCGCGTTCGGTCATTAGGCGTCTGGCCGGAAAACGCAGCAGGGCTTTGAGAAAAGCCGGACCCTTGCAGATGCATCGCCGCTTTGTTCCGTGCGGGCTCCGGCGCGGCAGCGGCGGCGCGATCCGCTGTCAGGTCATCACCGTCCAGCACGGTGGTGTGGCAGGCGGCAATGGAGAACCGGCGCGGCGCAATACCGACGAGGCCCGCACTGTCCAGACATCCCATGACGCGGTTGATCACGCCGTCCTCGTTCCGCAAGGGCAAAAGCAGCATCCGCGCTGTCAGTTTCTGTTGACCCGCGGCCTGTGCCGACACAAGCGACAGAAGCATGGTGCTGGGCGTGCGGCAAAGCTGGTCAAGGCAAACCGAGAGCGCATCCCGCGCCGATGGCACGAACAGCGCCGTCAGCGGCATGCCGCGCACCTCCATCCCCATCAGATCCGTCAGATGCGACCCTGCGATCCGCAACCTGCCCACGCCGGGGGCGACCTGTTCCAGAATGAACGTCCGCTCCAGCGCGCGCTCGATCCCGCGGGGATCAACCTCGGCGCGGCGCGGCACGGCACGTCTTCCGCGCAGGGCATGCCAATAGCCCTCGACCTCCGCGATATGGGACGAATGGCTGTAGTTCTTGTGGCGGCTCATGGCGATCACATTGCTGGGCTGGCGTATTGCGGTAACGCTGGTGTCACGAAACATCGGAAGTCCTTGAATGAGACTAGGGCTGAAAAGGTTACTGAGACGCTAATATTGCACAGTTTGCGGAAAAACTGTCACGATTTGCGAAGGTTTGGTTAACCTGTGCCGCCTGCGCTTTCTTCGGCAGGCAACAGGGCGGCGGTGCTTGCCGTTCACCGCCCGACGCGCTAGGCGAAGGCCGCGACAACACGACAGATCCGGAAAGGGAGACGCGCAGGTGATCGAATCAATGACAGGGTTTGCTGCCGCAACCGGTGCCGCGCATGGCGCAAGCTGGGTCTGGGAATTGCGTAGCCTGAACGCCAAGGGGCTGGACCTGCGTCTGCGCGCGCCGGACTGGATCACCGGCCTGGAGGCACGGTTGCGCGCCCGCCTGACCGCCGAGATCGCACGCGGTACTGTTGCGCTCAACCTGCGGCTGACACGCGACGAGGGGCAGGGCGATCTGTCAGTCAACCAAAGCGGGCTTGCCGCCGTGATGGCCGCCATGGCCGAGGTGGAGGCGCAGGCGATGCAGGCGGGCCTGTCGCTCGCGCCGGCCACCGCCGCCGATGTGTTGAGCGTGCGCGGCGTACTGGAGACCCGCAGCCTTGAGGCCGAGACCGACACAGCCCCGCTTACGGAGGCGCTGATGGCGGATTTCGAGCCGGTGCTGGCCGCGTTCCGCGCCATGCGCCGCGCCGAGGGGGCCGACCTGCACAGCGTTATCACGGCGCAACTGGCGCAGATCACGCTTCTGGTCGACCAGATCGCCGAGGCCACCCAGAACCGCGCCGCCGAGACCGAGGCGGCGTTGCGCGCCAATCTGGCCCGCGTGCTGGACAATAGCGACGGCGCAGACCCGCAACGCGTGGCGCAGGAACTGGCGATGATCGCGGTCAAGGCCGATGTCACCGAAGAGGTGGACCGCCTGCGCGCCCATGTGGCGGCGGCGGGCGACCTGTTGCAAAGCGCAGAGCCGGTGGGCCGCAAGCTGGATTTCCTGATGCAGGAGTTCAACCGCGAGGCCAACACGCTGTGTTCGAAATCGCAGCACAAGGCATTGACGCGGATCGGGCTGGACCTGAAAACCGTGATCGACCAGATGCGCGAACAGGTCCAGAATATCCAGTAAGCCAGCGGCACGGGAAGGCATGACATGATGGAACAAAGACGCGGGCTTCTGATCATCCTGTCCTCGCCCTCGGGCGCGGGCAAATCCACGCTGGCCAGCCGTTTGCGCGACTGGGACCGCTCGATCCGGTTCTCGGTCTCGGCCACCACGCGGCCACCGCGTTCGGGCGAGGAACACGGGCGCGAATACTATTTCCACAGCCGCGCCGAATTCGAGGCGATGGTCGCCGCCGACGAGATGCTGGAACATGCCGAGGTGTTCGGCAATTTCTACGGCAGCCCCAAAGGCCCCGTGGCCGAGGCGATCGAGGCGGGACAGGACGTGCTGTTCGATATCGACTGGCAGGGCGGGCAGCAGGTTCGCAATTCCAGCCTTGGCAAGCATGTCCTGTCGATCTTCATCCTGCCGCCCTCGATCCCGGAGTTGGAGCGTCGCCTGCGCTCGCGCGGGCAGGACAGCGACGAGGTGATCGAGGGGCGGATGACGAAATCGCGCGACGAGATCAGCCACTGGCCGGAATACGACTTCGTGCTGGTCAATGACGATCTGGACGAAACCTTCGCGCGGCTGAAAACCATCGTCAGCGCCGAGCGGCTGCGCCTGTCGCAACAACCCGCACTGGTCGAGACGGTTCGGCGGCTCAACAAGGAATTCGAGGAACGCACATGACACTTTACACACTTGACGGCTCCGCCCCGCACCTGCCCGCAGACGGCGATTTCTGGATCGCGCCGGATGCCAATGTGATCGGCAATGTCGTGCTGGACAGCGGCGCCTCTGTCTGGTTCGGCGCAACTTTGCGCGGCGATAACGAGCGCATTCATATCGGGGCGGGCAGCAACGTGCAGGAGAACTGCGTGTTGCATACCGATATGGGCTTTCCGCTGACCGTGGGCGAGAACTGCACGATCGGTCACAAGGCGATGCTGCACGGCTGCACCATCGGGGAGAACAGCCTGATCGGGATGGGTGCCACGGTGCTGAACGGCGCGAAGATCGGCAGGAACTGCCTGATCGGCGCAGGGGCGCTGGTGACCGAAGGCAAGGAGATCCCCGACGGCTCGCTGGTGATGGGCGCGCCCGGCAAGGTCGTGCGGCAACTCGACGAGGCCGCGATTGAGGGGCTGCGCCGCTCGGCGCTGGGATACCAGATGAACATGCGCCGTTTCGCCAAGGGTTTGACCGCGCTCTGAGTGGCGGGGGCCGGGCCTCCGGCGGGGATATTTCGGGCAAGAAGAAGTGGCAGCGGTGCAGTGCTTGTCATGCTGCTTGTCCGCTGCTTGCCGTTCCCTGCGGCCTGTGCCAGTTGTTGCGCAGCAACAGGAAAGACATGCCATGAAGAACTCCAAAGGATCGCTGATCCGTCCCGTACCGCTGCCTGACAGCATCAGCCGCCCCGTGGTGACACCGCTGAGCCCCTCGGTCGTTTATGCGTCGGACACGCCCGACGATCTGGACGCGCAATACGAGGGCCGCACCAAGGGGTACACCTATGCGCGCGAGGGCCATCCGAATGCGGATGTGCTGGCGCAGCGGATCGATCTGCTGGAAGGCGGGCAGGGCGGGATCGTCACCTCGTCAGGCATGTCGGCAGTGACGGCGGTGATGCTGGGGCTGCTGAAGGCGGGCGATCACGTGCTGGGAGGCGACCAGCTTTACGGGCGGTCCTTGCGCCTGATGAAGCAGGACCTGCCGCGTCTGGGGATCGCCACCTCTCTGGCCGATCCGACGGATGTGGCCGCGATGGAGGCGGCCTTGCGCCCCGAGACGCGGATGGTGCTGGTCGAGGTGGTCTCGAACCCGACGCTGCGCGTGGCCGATATCGAGGGGCTGGTAACGCTGTGCAAGGCGCGCGGCATCCTGCTGGCGGTGGACAACACCTTTACCACGCCGCGCGCTTACCGCCCCTTTGATGCGGGCGCGGATATCGTGATCCATTCGGTGACCAAGCTGCTGGCGGGCCATTCCGATGTGACGCTGGGCTATGCCTGCGCCGCCGATCCGGTGCATCAAAAGGCGATCTATGATTTCGCCGTCACCACCGGCCTGACCGCGAGCCCGTTCGATTGCTGGCTGGCCGAGCGGGGGCTGGCCACGTTCAACCTGCGTTTTGACCGCGCCGAGGCCAATGCGGTGGCGCTGGCTGACCATCTGGCCGGACTGGCAGGCGTCAAGCGTGTGCTTTATCCGATGCGGGACGACCATCCCGACCGGACGCGCGCGGGCGCATTGCTGGGCACGCGCGGCTGCAACATGGTCAGCTTCGAGCTGGAGGGCGGGCGCGCCGCTGCCAATGCCTTTACCCGCGCCGCCGAAGGGCTGGCCTTTGCGCCCACACTGGGCGATGTCGGCACCACGCTGTCGCATCCGGCCAGTTCCTCGCACCGCGCGCTGCCTGCGGCCGAGCGCGAGGCACTTGGCATGAGCGAGGGGTTCTTCCGCGTCTCTGTCGGGCTGGAGGAGCCGGAGGCTTTGCTGGCGGTCTTTACCGATGCGGTGGCCGCGACGCTGGCCTGAGGAGCACAAGATGCCCGATGAGACGATCCGCAGCATCCTGAACGCCGTGCCCTTGCCGGCGCTGTTTCTGGGGGAGGGCGACCGGATCATCGGGCAGAATACACGCGCGGCGGCCCTGTTCGGCGCGGTGGAAGACCGGCCTTTCATCACCGTGATCCGGCAACCTGCCGTGCTGGACGCTGTCGCGGCCTGTCGCGCACACGGGCCCGGCAAGAACGGCGAGGCCGCCAAAACCGTGCGTTACACCGGCAAGGACGGCTCTCTTGATGTGATCTACAAGGTCCATGTCGCCTTTGTCACCGCAGGCCCCGCGACCGGCGTGATGATCAGCCTGACCGATGTGACGCATGAGGAACAGATCGGCCAGATGCGGCGCGAGTTCATCGCCAATGTCAGTCACGAGCTTCGCACGCCGCTGACCGCGCTGATGGGCTTTATCGAGACGTTGCAGGGGCCAGCCAGGGATGATCCGGTGGCGCGCGACAGGTTTCTGGGTATCATGTCGCACGAGGCGCAGCGCATGAACCGGCTGGTATCCGATCTGCTTTCGCTCAGCCATGTCGAGGAGATGGGCCGTGTGCGCCCTGATACGCGGCTGGATCTGACCGATCTGCTGGGTTCGGTGCTGCGCAATCTCGGCCCGTTGGCGGAAAAGGAGGGTGGCCGGTTGGTCGCCGATCTGGGCGGGCAGGCGGTTTTCGTGGAGGGTGATGCGGACCAGCTCCGGCAGGTCTTCGGCAATCTGGTCGAGAATGCCGTGAAATACGGCGGACGGCCCGCGCAGGTCGAGGTGGTGCTGCGGGTGATCGAGCGTGATCCGTCGCTGCGCGGCCCCGCGCTGAGCGTCACGGTCAGTGACAACGGGCAGGGGATTGATCCGGTGCATATCCCGCGCCTGACGGAACGGTTCTACCGTATCGACGGGCACCGCTCCCGCGAGATGGGCGGCACCGGGCTGGGGCTGGCGATCGTCAAGCATATCGTCAACCGTCATCGCGGACGGCTCAGGATCGAGAGTGCGTTGGGGCAGGGCAGCCGCTTTACCGTGTTGCTGCCGCGCGTCTCCTAGCGCGGCAGCGTGTCCTCCTCGCCGGTCTGGGTGGCCAGCCAGTCGCGGAACAGGCTCAGCGCGCTGTCCTGTGCCTTGGTGCGTGGCCAGACAAGGTAGTAGTTGCCGCGCGTACGTGTCGCCCCGCCGAAGGCCGGCACCAGCCGTCCGGCAGCAAGATCCTGCTCGGCCAGATAGTCCGGCAGCAGTGCCACACCAAGACCGTGCAACGCGGCCTGCGTGATGGTCGAGAACTGGTCGTAGAGCGTGCCCGCTGGCGGCTCTTGCACCACGCCGTGGGCGGCAAACCAGTCCGCCCAGGCGCGCGGGCGGGTCTCGATATGCAACAGCGGCAAGGACAGCAGATCGGCGGCCTGTGCCAGCTTGCGGCGCGCCTTCAGATCGGGCGTGCAGACAGCCACCACCGATTCGCTCCGCAGCAGCAGATGGTCCGTGCCGGGCCAGTCTGCATCACCGTAATGGATCGCGGCATCAAAGGGCTGGGTGGCGAAATTGAACGGCGCCAGCCGTGTGGCCATGTTGATCGTGACCTCCGGGTGCAGCCGCGCGAAATCGGCCAGACGCGGCACCAGCCAGCGCATGCCGAAGGTGGGCAGGATCGCCAGATCCAGCGCACCGCCGCGCGGTTGGACGCGCAACCGCAACGAGGCCTGTGCGATCTGGTGCAGCGCCTCGCGCACCTCGGCCGCATAGGCGCGGGCAGGCGGTGTCAGTTCCATCCGCCGCCCGTCGCGCAGGATCAGCGGTACACCCATCTGCGTCTCGAGGGCCTGCAACTGGCGGCTGACAGCGCTTTGGGTAAGCGACAGTTCCTCGGCCACGGCCGTCGCGCTGCCCAGCCGCTCCAGTGCTTCGAGCGCGCGCAGCGAGGCGATGGACGGCAAAAAGCGGCGTGGTGCGATCATCTATGCGGTTTACTCATGCAGGGATGCGAAACTATCGTTTCAACACCTCATGACTATGGTGTAAAGTATGACCAGACAAGACAGCGTTGCGCAAAAAACTCATGACGCTTTGGCAGGCACAGCGCGCGCGGATCCCTGAAGGAGGACCTCCATGAACGATATGAGCACACCGGCCCCGAAACTGCGTGCCAAGGATGCACCCGATCTGGGGCAATTCGACTGGGCCGATCCTTTCCGTCTGGAAGACCAACTGACCGAAGAAGAGCGCATGATGCGCGATTCCGCACGCGCCTATGCACAGGAGAAGCTGCAGCCGCGCGTGCTGAAAGCCTTTGCCGACGAGCATACCGACCCCGATATTTTCCGCGAGATGGGCGAGATGGGTCTTCTGGGCGTTACCACGCCGGAGGAATACGGCGGGCTGGGGGCGGGCTATGTCTCCTACGGTTTGGTCGCGCGCGAGGTGGAGCGTGTTGATTCGGGTTACCGCTCGATGATGTCGGTGCAATCCAGCCTCGTGATGTATCCGATCTATGCCTACGGCTCGGAAGCGCAGCGCCAAAAATATCTGCCGAAACTGGCAAGCGGCGAATGGATCGGCTGTTTCGGCCTGACCGAGCCGGATGCAGGGTCTGACCCCTCCGGCATGAAAACCCGCGCCGTCAAAACCGAGGGCGGCTATGTGCTGACCGGTTCGAAGATGTGGATTTCCAACTCTCCCATCGCGGATGTCTTCGTGGTCTGGGCCAAATCCGACGCGCATGGCGGCAAGATTCGCGGCTTCGTGCTGGAAAAGGGCATGAAAGGGCTGAGCGCGCCGAAGATCGGCAACAAGATGAGCTTGCGCGCCTCGATCACCGGCGAGATCGTGATGGATCATGTCGAAGTGGGCGAAGATGCGCTGCTGCCGCATGTCGAGGGTCTGAAAGGGCCGTTCGGTTGTCTGAACCGTGCCCGTTACGGCATCAGCTGGGGTGTGCTGGGGGCGGCCGAGTTCTGCTGGCATGCCGCGCGCCAATACGGTCTGGACCGGCACCAGTTCAAGCGCCCGCTGGCGCAGACGCAACTGTTCCAGAAGAAACTGGCCGATATGCAGACCGAGATTTCCCTTAGCCTTCAGGCCAGCCTGCAAGTGGGTCGTCTGATGGATCAAGCGAAGGCCGCGCCCGAGATGATCTCGATCGTCAAGCGCAACAACTGCGGCAAAGCCCTTGATATTGCACGGATGTCGCGTGACATGCACGGCGGCAACGGCATCAGCCTCGAGTTCGGTGTGATCCGCCACATGGTCAACCTCGAGACGGTGAACACTTATGAAGGCGCGCATGATGTGCATGCCCTGATCCTTGGCCGCGCACAGACGGGGTTGCAGGCGTTCTTCTGATCGGGTCAAACTGGTGCAAATCAACACGGACGGCGCGCTTTGCGAATGAGCAGGCGCGCCGTTCCCTGTTGCGGCCGGCGCAACATCAGCGGAGGGATCATGAAAGCAGAGCGGAACCTGTGGCAGGACAGCGCGAAGGAATCCTTTGAAGCTGATGTTTTTACAGGGGAAACCTCTGTTGACCTCTGTATCCTCGGCGGTGGGTTCACCGGATGCTCCGCCGCCTTGACCGCAGCCTCCGACGGCGCCTCCGTCATCTTGCTTGAGGCGGAAAAGATCGGCCACGGCGGATCGGGGCGCAATGTCGGATTGGTCAATGCGGGGCTGTGGTTGCCGCCAAGCGCCGTGTGCGAAGCCTTGGGCGAGGCACAGGGCCAGCGGTTGAACGCGGCCTTGGCCGCAGCACCGGGTGCGGTTTTCGGCCTGATCGAGCGCTACGACATCTCCTGCGAACCGGTCCGCGCCGGCACTTTGCATTGTGCGCATTCAGCGAACGGTTTCAAGGACTTGCAGCGCAGGTTTGATCAACAGCAGGCACTGGGCGCGCCGGTCACCTTGCTGGATGCCGCAGCCGCGCGGACGCGCACCGGATCGGACAAGGTGCACGGGGCGCTGCATGACGCGCGGGCGGGCACGATCCAGCCGCTGGCCTATGCGCGCGGTCTGGCGCGGGCCGCTGTGCACAACGGCGCGCGGCTCTATGAGAACAGCCCCGTCACAGGCGTGCAGCGCGCGGGTGCAAAATGGCGCATCAGCACGCCGCAAGGCACTGTGATCGCGGATAAAATCCTGATCGCGACCAATGCCTATCACAAGCCGGTCACAGGCGCGGATGTTCCGGAAACCACGCCGGTGCATTACTTCCAGCTCGCCACAGCACCGCTGGGCCACAATATCGCGACACAGGTGCTGCCCGGTGGCGAGGGCTGCTGGGACACCGGCACGATCATGACCTCGTTCCGCAAGGATGAGGCTGGTCGTGTCATCCTTGGCGGGATGGGGAATCCTGACGCGTTGGGGCTGCACGAGGACTGGGCAAGGCGGGCGTTGGCGCGGCTTTTCCCGCAAGTCGGCGAGATGCCGTTCGAACATTTCTGGTCAGGCCGGATCGCCATGACGAGCGACCATATTCCCAAAGTGATGCGGCTGGATGCGGATCAGTCGGGCTATGCTGTGTTCGGCTATTCGGGTCGCGGGATCGGACCGGGCACTGTGATCGGGGCTGCGGCGGCGCGCGCCTTGCTGCGCAGGGACGAGGCGCATCTGCCGCTGGATGCGGTCGACGGCTACCACGAGGCATTTACCGGCGCAAAGGGCCAGTTTTACGAGCTTGCCGCGCGTCTGGTCCATGCAGGCGGGGCGCGTCTGGGATAGCGTATCTCTTATATCAAAAGTCGCATAATCAGTATTATGTTAAATATGGACACGCCTGAACTGCATCTTCTCTCGACAGCACATGCCCTGCGGGTCTATCAAATAGCAACAACCCTATTTGAGTATGAATCCTTATGCCTTCGCTGCTGATCCTCAACGGGCCGAACCTCAACCTGCTTGGCACGCGCCAGCCGGAGGTTTACGGCCGCATCACCCTCGACGATATCAACGCGCTCTGCGCGGCAGAAGCGACGCGTGTCGGTTACACGGTCGATTGCCTGCAATCCAACCATGAAGGCGCGCTGATCGATGCGGTCCATGCCGCGCGCGGGCTGCATGGCGGGATCGTGCTGAATGCCGGTGCCTATACGCATACATCCGTGGCGCTGATGGATGCGATCTCCTCGGCAGCAGTGCCAGTGGTCGAGGTGCATCTGTCCAACATCCATGCGCGCGAGACGTTCCGGCACAAGTCCTATATCGCTCCGGTCGCACTGGGCCAGATCTGCGGCTTTGGTGCACAGGGATATGTTCTGGCGATACAGGCGCTTGTGGCGCATCTGGGTTCCGGTGACGGGTCCGCACCATGACTCTGAACCGTTATCTCGAAGCGTTGACCAATACCCAGACACTTGAAGAACTGTGGGATATGCATTGCCGCAAGATGGATGGCTACGGCTTTGACCGTCTGCTCTACGGCTTCACGCGCTATCGCAACGGCCCGTCACTGGGTGATCCGGATGATTTCGTGATCCTCACGAACCATCCCACCACCTATGCGGAAACCTTTGTCTCCGAGGGATTTTATTTCCATGGCCCGATGGTCCGCTGGGCACTCGACAACGAGGGGGCCTGCAGTTGGCGTGTCGTGGCGGATATGATCAGGACCGGCAACATGACCCCCAGCGAGGCGAAGGTGATCCAGTTCAACCTGTCGCACAAGGTGCATGCAGGCTATACGATCGGGTTCAAATCGATCTCGCCACGCGCCAAGGGCGGCATCGCGCTGACCGCGCGCGCCGAGATGCATCAGGATCAGGTCGATGCTTTGTGGGAACGCCATGGCCGCGATATTCTGGTGATGAACAATGTCGCGCATCTGAAAATCCTGACGCTGCCCTACACCGCGCCCGGACGTACGCTGACACGCCGCCAGCGCGAGGCTCTGGGCTGGGTTGGTGACGGCAAGACAACGCAGGATATCGCGGTTCTGATGGGGCTGACGCCCGCGACGGTGGAAAAACATCTGCGACTGGCGCGCGCCGCGCTGAATGTGGAAACCACGGCGCAGGCGGTGCTCAAGGCGGCCCTCCAGAACCAGATGTTCGTTCTCGACGCCTGACCCCCCTGCCCTGGCGCTTGCCCCGGCCCGGTTGACAATATTGCGTCCTGACTTGGCCCGCAAATTCAGCCGGTGGGTCCACGCCATGCATGTGCGGTCAGGCAGCGTCTGCCCAAGGTACGGAATACCCTACCTTTTCTCATTCATTTCAAAGGGTTTCTGCGAAAAGGTAGGGAAATCCGGACTACCTTAACGTCAGGTAAACATGCATGCTGATCATGTTCCGCGAGTGGTGGCTTTGGCCAGGGAACAGTGGGAAAGACCTTTGAGATACCAAAGCTCTCTGTCCCGTCCGGGTGACCGGAACCGTCGGCCTGCTGGTGTATTGATCGGCTTGCAGGTCGGCATTTTGAACCACCTCGTTCATCCCCATTGAATGGTGGTCAAAAAAAAGACGGTGCCATACCTCGGGGGGTGGCACCGTCGCTTTCTGTTGCGTCGTTGTGTCAGCGATGATGGTCCCGCAGGCGCGGAACCATCAAATCCGACCCGTACAGCTCAGGCGCGGCCGACTTTGGCCACTTCCGCAGCGAAGTCTTCTTTCTCGACAACGATGCCTTCGCCCACTTCGAGACGCAGGAAGCCGGTGATCTCGACGCCCGCTTCCTTGGCAGCCGCTTCAACTGTCAGATCGGGGTTCACCACAAACGCCTGCCCCATCAGGGTGACTTCGGCCATGAACTTCTGCATCCGGCCCACGATCATCTTTTCGATCACGGCCTCGGGCTTGCCCGATTCACGAGCGATCTCCATCTGAACGCTCTTTTCTTTCTCGACCACGGCAGGGTCCAGATCGGCCTGGCTCAGCGAGGCGGGGTTGGCAGCGGCGATATGCATCGCGACCTGACGGCCAAAAGCCTCGTTGCCGCCGGACATTGCGACCAGGACGCCAATCTTGCCCATGCCGTCGGCCGCCGCGTTGTGCACGTAGGACACAACGGTCTCGCCTTCGATCACGGCCATGCGGCGCACGGACATGTTTTCGCCGATCGTGGCGATCTTCTCGGTCAGCACTTCGTCGACGGACTTGCCGTTCACTTGCGCCGCTTTCAGCTCTTCCACCGAATTCACGCCCATGGCGGCTGCGGCAAAGCTTGCCACCATCGCCTGGAAATCGGCGTTCTTGCCGACGAAATCGGTCTCGGAGTTCACTTCGACAGCCACGCCGCGTCCGTCCTTGACCTGAACGGCCACAAGGCCCTCGGCGGCGGTACGATCGGATTTCTTGGCCGCTTTCGCCAGACCTTTGGTCCGCAGCCAATCAATGGCCGCTTCCATGTCACCGTCGGTTTCGGTCAGTGCTTTCTTCGCGTCCATCATGCCTGCGCCCGTACGGTCGCGCAGGTCTTTTACCAGTGCAGCTGTGATCGCCATCGCTCGGCTCTCCTCGGATGATTGAAATGCAACTGCGGGCGGTCATGCCGCCCGCATGTGTCAGTGTCGTGACAGGATCAGGCGTCTGCCTGAACCTCTGCCACCAGTTCCTCGACGGGTGCGTCTTCCAGCGCGCCCAGATCGACGCCGGCAGCGCCCATCTGTGCGGTCATGCCGTCCAGTGCCGCGCGGCTGACCAGATCGCAGTAAAGCGCGATGGCGCGGGCCGCGTCGTCATTGCCGGGGATGATATAGTCGATGCCGTCGGGCGAGCAGTTGGTGTCAACCACGGCCACAACCGGGATGCCCAGCTTGTTGGCTTCGGCAATCGCGAGCTGCTCTTTTTTCACGTCGATGACGAACAAAAGGTCCGGCACGCCGCCCATTTCGCGGATACCGCCAAGGCTGGCCTGCAGTTTGGCCTGCTCGCGCTCCATGCCCAGACGCTCTTTCTTGGTGAGGCCTTCGGCGCCACCGGACATCTGCTCGTCAATCGCCTTCAGACGGTTGATCGACTTCGACACGGTCTGCCAGTTGGTCAGCGTACCACCGAGCCAGCGGTGGTTCATGTAGAACTGCGCGCATTTCTCGGCGGCTTCGGCCACGGGCAGCGCGGCCTGACGCTTGGTGCCGACAAACAGGATGCGGCCGTTCTTGGCGACGGTGTCACGGATGACCTTGAGCGCCTGGTCCAGCATCGGAACAGTCTGCGTGAGGTCCATGATGTGGATGCCGTTGCGCGCGCCGTAGATGAACGGACCCATGCGGGGGTTCCAGCGCTGCGTCTGGTGGCCGAAGTGAACGCCAGCTTCAAGCAATTGGCGCAGAGTGAACTCGGGAAGAGCCATAATCGTTTCCTTTTCCGGTTTTCGCCTCGGCGGGGGTGTAAGAGCGGGTGCTCCAACCGGCGGACATACGGGGATGTCTCCCCCATAAGCCCACCCCGCCTGCGGGATTTCAGTGGCGCGCGTATAGAACGGCTTGACGCGGGGCGCAAGAGGCAAGCCACCGACGGTGCGCTATGCGGTGCGGGTGGAATGGATATTTGGGGCAAGAAGAAACGGTGTGCTGCGAGCGGTCTTTAAGGGAGCTTGTGTCACGGGTCGCTTCGGGGCACAGAAAGGCATGGATGAAACGCATGACATTCTGTGTATCGGCTCGGTCCTGTGGGATGTGATCGGGCGCGCGCCCAGCCATATGCGGCAGGGGGCCGATGTGCCGGGACGGATCACGCGCCTGCCCGGCGGTGTGGCGATGAATATCGCCATGGCGCTGGCGCGGTTCGGGCTGCGCCCTGCGCTGCTGAGCGCTGTGGGCCGTGATGCCGAGGGCGAGGACCTGCTGCGCGCCTGCGCTGCCCTTGGTGTGGGCACGGCGCATCTTTACCGGTCCGAGGATCTGCCGACGGACCGCTACATGGCAATCGAGGGCGCGAACGGGTTGATCGCCGCGATTGCGGATGCCCATAGCCTCGAGGCGGCGGGCGCCAAGATCCTGCGCCCTTTGACGGATGGCCCTTTGGGCAGCAGCGCGCAGCCCTATGCGGGCCGGATCGCGCTGGACGGCAATCTGACGCGCAGCCTGCTGGACGAGATCGCCACCCATCCGGCATTCGCCCGCGCCGATCTGCGGGTGGCTCCGGCCAGTCCCGGCAAGGCGGAACGGCTGGGGCCGTTCCTGAGCCATGGTCGCGCGGTGCTGTATGTGAACCTCGCAGAGGCCGCGATCCTGTGCCAACAAAGCTTTGACAGTGCAGCGCAGGCCGCAGCGGCGCTGGTGGCGCGTGGTGCGGCGCGCGCGCTTGTGACCGATGGCGGCGGTCCGGCAGCGGATGCCACGCCGGCGGGTGTCATCACCCTGCCCTGCCGCCCGGTGCTGGTGACGCGTGTGACGGGGGCCGGCGATACGTTCATGGCCGCCCATATCGCCGCCGAGGCGCAGGGGCTGGCGCGGCAGGCCGCCTTGGCGCACGCGCTCGATGCGGCGGCCACCTATGTTTCAGGAGAGATCCCCTCATGATGCTATACAGCCATTCGCCCGAGGTTTCTGCCGCGCTGGATGCGGGCCGCGCCGTTGTGGCGCTGGAAAGCACGATCATCACCCACGGCATGCCGTGGCCGCGCAATCTGCAAACCGCGCAAAAGGTGGAACGCACCGTGCGCGAGGCCGGTGCCACGCCCGCTACGATTGCGGTGCTGGAGGGGCAGTTGCATATCGGACTGACGCAGGCCGAACTGGAGCGGCTGGCGCAGGCCACGGGGGTGGCCAAGCTGAGCCGCGCGGATCTCGCCGTCTGCATGGCGCAGGGCCGGACCGGAGCCACAACCGTGGCCGCCACGATGATTGCGGCGCAACTGGCGGGTATCGAGGTGTTCGCCACCGGCGGGATCGGCGGTGTGCACAAGGGCGCGGAAGAGACGTTCGATATTTCCGCAGACCTGCATGAACTCGCCGCCACCCGCGTCAGTGTCATTGCCGCCGGAGCCAAGGCGATTCTGGATCTGCCCAAGACGCTGGAGGTGCTGGAAACCCTCGGCGTGCCGGTCATTGCCTTCGGTCAGGACGACTTTCCCGCTTTCTGGTCGGCCAGTTCGGGCATCAAGGCCCCGCTCAGGATGGACAGCGCCGACACGGTGGCCGCCGCCCACCGGATGCGGGCGCGGCTGGGGCTGCCCGGCGGGCAGTTGATCGCCAATCCGATCCCTGCGAGCGCGGAGATCAGCCGCGACGAACTGGCCCCTGTGATTGCGCAGGCGATGGCCGACGCGGCCGAGCTTGGGATTGCGGGCAAGGCTGTCACGCCGTTCCTGTTGCAGCGCATTTTCGATCTGACGGGGGGTGCCTCGCTCGAGGCGAATATCGCGCTGGTGCTGAACAATGCGCGGCTGGGGGCGGCCGTGGCGGTGGCGCTGGCCAGCCTCAAGGCCTGACACCGGAACCGGCAGGCAGAAGAACCACCGTGCGCCAGATTTCACGCGCCGTCAGGCGCCCCACGCTCACGCCCCATTGTCGCAGCGCGGCAGAGCGCTTAGCTTAGCGGGGCATGAGGCCAGCGGAAATTATATAGATGAAAATTCCTTTTGATCCCGACCAGACTCCGGCCCCGCGCCGCGCCGGGCCGCTCTCGGGTTTACGCTCCAGCTTTTTGACAGGAATCGTCGTGATCGCGCCCATTGGGCTGACAGTCTGGTTCATCTGGGCGCTGATGGGCTTTGTCGACGGTTTCGTGCTGCCACTGGTGCCGGACAGGTTCAATCCACGCCAGTATATCGGGATCGACCTGCGCGGGCTTGGCGTGGTGATCTTTCTGGTTTTCACCATCACGGTCGGCTGGATCGCGAAGGGGCTGATCGGACGCTCGCTGATCCGCTTTGGCGAGTCGCTGGTGAACCGGATGCCTGTCGTGCGGTCGATCTATTCGGGCGTGAAGCAGATCGCGGAAACGGTTTTCGCCCAGTCCGAGCGCAGCTTCGAGCATGCCTGCCTGATCGAATATCCGCGCAAGGGCATCTGGGCCATCGGTTTCATCTCGACCGAGGCACGCGGCGAGATTGCGCAGCGCCCGGCCACAGCAGGCGCGCTGATGAGTGTCTTCCTGCCCACCACGCCCAATCCCACATCGGGCTTTCTGCTCTACGTGCCGAAAGAGGACGTGATCGTTCTGGATATGAGTGTTGAGGATGCGGCCAAGCTGGTGATCTCGGCGGGGCTTGTCTATCCCAACCCCAAGGACCCAAGCCGCCCGGCCGAGGCGGCCTGATCCGGATCGGAACCGGGGGGCAGCTTTCCACGTTCGACCGTGCTGAACGCCCCCCGGGGATATTTCCGGCAAGAAGAAGCGGCCGCGCCTACATTGCCGTCCAGCCGCCATCCACGCTGATGGTGGTGCCGGTGATCTGCGCGGCTGCATCCGAGCACAGAAAGACCGTCGTGCCGCCCAATTGTTCGACTGTGGCGAATTCCTTGGAGGGCTGGCGCTCCAGCATCACCTTCTCGATCACCTCGTCGCGGTCCATGTTGTATTTCTTCATCGTGTCGGGGATCTGCTCCTCGACCAGCGGGGTCAGCACATAGCCGGGGCAGATCGCGTTGCAGGTGATCCCCTGCCCCGCGGTTTCCAGCGCGGTGGTCTTGGACAGGCCGACAACCCCGTGCTTGGCCGCGACATAGGCCGATTTGTAGGGGCTTGCCGTCAGGCCATGCGCAGAGGCGATGTTGACGATCCGGCCCCAGCCGGATTTGCGCATCATCGGCAGGGCGACAGCGGTGGTATGGAAGGCCGAGGACATGTTGATCGCGATGATCGCATCCCATTTCGCGGTCGGGAATTCGTCGATCGGGCAGACGTGCTGGATGCCTGCATTGTTCACGAGGATGTCGCAGGCGCCGGCTTTCTCGACCAGCGCACGGCATTGGTCGGCCTTGAACATGTCGGCCTGGATATACCGCGCGGTGACCTCGAATTCCGCACCAATCTCCTTGGCCAGCGCGTGGTCCTCATCCTTGTCGGTGAAGGAGTTCAGTACGACATCCGCTCCGGCGCGGGCAAGCTCACGCGCGATGCCGAGGCCGATGCCCGATGTCGAGCCGGTGATGATGGCGGTTTTCCCTTTGAGCGACATGCGCGTCTCCTTGTGTGTCCGAATGACTTTGACTTTGCGCCCGCAGCATAGCACAGCGATCCGGATTGACGAGGGAGAGCGGTGGGGCGGAAAAGACGGGCGCACATGCCCGCCGTTGCGCCAAAAAAAACGCCGGCACGAAGCCGGCGTTAAGTTATTGAGGCAGGTTTCATACAGGCAAGAAACCTATCGAGCAGTGATCCCTTTATAAGCAATCCGGCGCCGGCTTCCAAGCTAAAAGTTTGAAAAGACGGGAAACGGTCGGTAGTCTGGGTGCAAATAAGACATGGCCAGAGCAGGACCATAGTGAAAATGAGACGTAAATTCTTCCGCCACTATCGCCGGACTGTGGTCGCTTGCGCCATTGTTTTGCATGCGCTGGCACCGCATGTACAGGCACAGACCGAACCGCGTCATGGCATAGCTATGTATGGCGCACCGGCCCTTCCACCTGATCTGGTGTCTCTGCCCTATGCCAATCTCGATGCCCCCCGTGGCGGTCGGCTGGTCGAGGGGGAGACAGGCGGGTTTGATTCGCTCAATCCGTTCATCCTGAAAGGCACCGCGCCGTGGCAGATGCGGTTTCTGGCCTACGAATCCCTCATGACACGGAATCTTGATGAGCCTTTCGCCCTCTACGGTCTTTTGGCCGAATCGGTCACCGTGCCGGAGGACCGCCGTTGGGTGGAATTCACCCTCAATCCAGCGGCGCGATTCTCGGATGGCAGCCCGGTCACGGTGGAGGATGCGATCTGGTCGTTCGAGACATTGGGCCGTCAAGGCCATCCCCGCTATCTGGGATTTGCCGCGCAGACCGAGGCGATCACCCAGACCGGGCCGCGCAGTGTCCGGATCGATTTCAACAGCGATGACCGCGAGCTGGCGCTGATCGCGGGGCTGCGCCCGATCCTGCAAAAGGCGCAGTGGGAGGGGCGCGATTTCACCGCATCCAGCATCCACGACGTGCCGATCGGCTCTGCCCCCTATGTGGTGGCGGCGTATGAACAGGGCCGCTATGTCACCTTGCGGCGCGATCCCGATTACTGGGGCAAGGATCTGCCGATCCGGCGCGGCACGCATAATCTGGACGAGATCCGTATCGAGTATTTCGGCGACAGCTCCGTGATGTTCGAGGCGTTCCGCTCGGGTGCTGTCACCGTCTGGCGCGAGGGCAATGCCGAGGACTGGGAGACGCGGTTCAATTTCGATGCGGTGCGGCGCGGCGACATCGTGCTGTCCGAAATCGCGCATCAGCGGCCCACCGGCATGACCGGCTTTGTGATGAACACGGCGCGGTCGCATCTGTCGGACTGGCAGGTGCGCGAGGCACTGCTGCTGGCGTTCAACTTTCCCTATATCAACGGCACGGTGACGGGCGGGCGGCAGCCGCGTATCGGCTCGTACTTCTCCAATTCCGAACTGGGCCTGCGCCCCGGTGCGGCAGAGGGCCGCGTGCGCGACCTGCTGGAGCCGTTCGCCCAAAGCCTGCCGGAGGGCGCGCTGGAGGGGATCACCTTGCCGGATGGTGACACCTCCGAGCGTAACCGCGCCGATCTGCGCCGCGCGGCGGCTTTGTTGCAGCAGGCCGGATGGCAGATCAGGGAGGGGCGTCTGCTGGACAGTCAGGGCGCGCCCTTCGTGCTGGAAGTGCTGTTGCGGCAGGGCGATCGTACCAATCTGACGGTGATCGAGATCTACCGCTCGGCGCTGGAGCGGCTGGGCATCACCACGCGAATCCGCACCGTGGACAATGCCCAATACGCGCAGGCCGAGGCGGAACAGGATTTCGACATGATGCCGTTCCGCCGCGATCTGAGCCTGAGCCCCGGCAACGAGCAGCGGCTTTACTGGGGCGCAGATGGCGCGGGCACACCCGGCACACGCAATGTGATGGGTATGCGGGTGCCAGCCGCCGATGCGATGATCGACCATATGCTGAACACCGAAGACCCCGAAGAGTTCATCGCGGCCACCCGCGCTTTGGACCGGGTGCTGATGGCGGGGCGCTATGTGATCCCGATCTGGACCACCAATGTGGACCGGATCGCCCATGCACGGCAGTTGCAATTTTCAAAAAATACGCCGATTTATGGCGACCGGAGCGGCTGGATGCCCGACGTCTGGTGGTATGAGGAGTGAGCGGAATGAACAAACTGACGATGATTGCGCTGGGATTGGGCTGTCTGGCCGTGCTGGCAGGCTGCGCCACGATCGACGGGATCGGGCAGGATATCTCGGGCGGCGCGCAGCGGGTCGGCACCTGGTTCTGAGGCGGTTACACTTTGAGCTAGAGTGGTGTTTGAAACCTGACGAAAGATACCCTGACAGCTTGAAGCCCTGAGCGGAATGCAAAGAGCCGCGCAGCGTCGGGCCGCGGTGCGGCGATGCTTCCTTTCAGTATGGCAATTTATGCCTGCCAAATCCGCCTGACCTTTAGACCTGCGCCTGCATCTGCCAAATCGCCGTGCCGGGGGGCGGCCCGGCGATGCGCGGCGGCGCTTCGCGCCTTGTTCCGCGCGTGGACAGACTGGACGGCGGAATTGTCCCGCATAGCTGCCTGACGCGCTGTAGCCAACACTAGACCAATGACGTTACCCAGAGGATCGTTGCATCCTCAGGGCTGACCGAGACTACATTGTGGCCCATCGCGCCGTCATAATAGGCGCTGTCGCCGCGGCGCATGTCGACCGGCTCGTAGAACTCGGTATAAAGCCGGATCACCCCGGTGAGGACATAGAGAAACTCCTCCCCGTCATGGCGCACCCAGCCGTTGAACTCCTCCATCCGGCGGGCGCGGACCCGGGCGCGGTACGGCAGCATCTGCTTGCGGGTCAGGCCCTCGGCCAGCAATTCATGCTCGTAGGTGACAGTGGCATGATGCGCGCCCTCGCCCGCGCGGGTGACGATCCGCCGCCCCGTGGCCTGCCCCGTGACAGGCGGGGTGAACAACTGCGGCACCGAGATATCCAGCCCCGTGGCCAGCTTCTTGAGTGCGTCATAGGTTGGTGACATCTGCCCGTTCTCGATCTTGGACAGGGTCGAGCGGGCCAATCCGGCCTGTTTTGCCGCCTGTTCCAGCGTCAGGCCCAGATCCTTGCGCAGGCCGCGCACCCGCAAGCCCAGATCCAGCGGTTCGGCCACGGCAGCGCCGCCATCGGCGCGTGCAATGCGGATCAGGGCGCGGGGATCGCGGTTTGTCTCGCTTTTCGTCATGGCTCAAGGATATAGAGCCGCGTTCTGCAGCTTGCAACTGACGCGAGGCGGGCCTAGCAAGTGCGGATGCAAGCGATATTCGATCAGGGCGAACCCGCCCCCTGCCCCCGCCCCTTCAACATGGCCGCCCATGTGCTGGCCCATGCAGCCGATCTGCCCGACAAGATCGCACTCAGCGTCATCGCGCCGGACCATTCTGACAGCTGGCGCTACCGCGATCTGGAAGCGGCGGTGCGCGGGATCGGCACGGGTCTGCTGGCGGCGGGTTTTGTCCCCGGTGACATCCTGCTGATGCGGCTGGACAATACGCTGGATTTTCCGCTGGCCTATCTGGGGGCCATTGCCGTGGGGCTGGTGCCGGTGCCGACCTCGTCGCAACTCACGGCCCCCGAAGTGACCAAGATGGTGGCGCAACTCGCGCCCGCCGGTATCCTGCACGATCCGCGCGTGGCCTGCCCTGACGATACCGGCCTGCCGGTGATCGACATTGCCGCGCTGGCCGCGATGCGCACGCTTCCCCCTGCCGATTACGCGATGGGGGAGCCGGACCGGCTGGCCTATATCATCTATACCTCCGGCACATCCGGCACGCCGCGCGCCGTGATGCATGCGCACCGCGCGATCTGGGCGCGGCGGATGATGCATCAGGGCTGGTACGGGTTGGGCGCGGATGACCGTCTGCTGCATGCGGGCGCGTTCAATTGGACCTATACGCTGGGCACCGGGCTGATGGACCCGTGGTCTGTCGGGGCGACCGCGCTGATCCCCGCCGCAGGCGTGGCGATCGAGGCGCTGCCGCAGCTGCTGGCCGATCACGGGGCAACGATTTTCGCAGCAGCACCCGGCGTTTACCGCAAAATCCTCAGCCATCACGCGCAGATGGACCTGCCAGCGTTACGCCACGGATTGGCGGCGGGCGAGAAATTGTCGGACAAGCTGCGCCAGCAGTGGAACGCGGCCACAGGCACGCCGATCTATGAGGCTTACGGCATGTCGGAATGCTCGACCTTCATCTCCGGCAGCCCGGCCCATCCCGCCACACCCGGCACGCTGGGCCGCCCGCAGGACGGGCGGCGCGTCGCCATTCTCGGCCCAGACGGCCCCGTGGCGCTGGGCGCGGAAGGCACCATCGCCGTGGCCCGCAGCGATCCCGGCCTGATGCTGGGCTATTTCGGCGCCGAGGCAGAGACCGCGGCCAAGATGCAGGGCGAGTGGTTCCTGACCGGCGATCAGGGCATGATGGAGGCGGGTGGACAGATCACCTATCTGGGACGCGCCGACGATATGATGAATGCCGGTGGCTACCGCGTCTCGCCGCTGGAGGTGGAGGCGGCCTTGCTGGCGCATCCGGCGATCCGCGAGGTCGGTGTCACCGATGTCGAGGTCAAGGAAGATGCGCGGATCATCGTTGCGTTCTATGTCGGCGAGGCCGCAGACGAGGCCGAACTAAAAGCCTTTGCCGCAGGCTGTCTGGCACGCTACAAACAACCAAGGGTATATGTGCGGCTGGAGGCCTTGCCATCCGGTGCCAATGGAAAGATCCTGCGCCGCGCGCTGAAACCCCTATACGAGGTCCGCAATGGTCAAGCTTGATATCATGTCCGATCCGATCTGCCCTTGGTGCCTGATCGGCAAAGCCCAACTGGAACGCGCACTCGAGGCGCGGCCGGAGCATCCGTTCGTGATCGAATGGCATCCGTTCCAGTTGAACCCCGACATGCCGCCCGAGGGCGCGGACCGCCGCGCCTATCTGGAGCAGAAATTCGGTGGCAAGGAACGCGCGGTACAAATCTATGCGCGGATCGCCGAACATGCGCAGGCCGCCGGAATCGAGATCAATTTCGAGGGGATCAAGCGCACGCCCAATACGCTGGACGCGCACCGCCTGATCCACTGGGCGGGCATCGAGGGGATGCAGAACCGTGTCGTCTCGGCGCTGATGCGGGGCTATTTCCAGGAAGGTCGCGATATCGGCGACCGCGACACGCTGGCCGATATCGCCGACAGCGCCGGCCTCGATGCCGCCGTGATCCGCAAGCTGCTGGACAGCCCGGCCGACAGCGATGACATCCTTGCGCGTGACGCTGCCGCCCGCGAGATGGGCATAACCGCCGTGCCCACCTTTATCGTGGCGGGCAAACATGCGGTGCCCGGCGCGCAGCCGACGGAGGTCTGGCTGAAGGTGATCGACGAGATCATGTCGCAGCAGGAGCAAGACGCAGAGGCAGACACTGACACTGATACAGACGCGGATAAAGAGTCCGACGCGGGCACAGAAAGCTGATGCTGCATGCGCGACACTAGGGCGTCTTCCCCCCGACCGTACGCCTCAAGGCGCATGCCGTCCAAGGTTGAATTCATCGTCCTGATCGCGATGCTCTTTGCCGTGATCGCCTTTTCCATTGATGCGATGTTGCCTGCCCTGCCCCGCATCGGTGCCGAACTCAGCCCCGCAACGCCGAACCATGCCCAGATGGTCGTGATCGTCTTCGTGCTTGGCATGGGGGTGGCCACCCTCGTGGCCGGACCAATGTCGGATGCATGGGGGCGCAAACCCGTGATCCTTGGTGGGGCCGCGCTTTACGGGCTGGGCGCCGCGCTGGCATGGGCCGCGCCGACGCTGGAGCTGTTGCTGGTGGCGCGCTTCATTCAGGGTGTGGGTGCTGCTGGCCCGCGGGTGGTGGGCATGGCCATCGTGCGCGACCTTTATGGCGGGCGCGAAATGGCGCGTATCCTGTCTTTCGTGATGCTCGTATTCATGCTGATGCCTGCCGCCGCCCCACTGGTCGGAAGCTGGATCATCGACGCGGCAGGCTGGCGCGCGCTGTTCGGGGCTTTCGTGCTGTTTGCCGCGATTGCCTGCCTGTGGCTGGCGCTGCGCCTGCCGGAATCGCTTCCCCGTGCGGCGCGCCGCGCGATGCGGCCCAGCGTCATCAACCGCGCGGTGGTCGAGGTGCTGGCCCATCCGGTGGTGCGGCTGTCGATCATGGCGCAGACCATGGGCTATGTGCTGCTGTTCACCACGATCAGCCTGATCCAGCCGGTCTTCGATCAGGTCTTCGACCGTGCGGCAAGCTTTCCGATGTGGTTCGCGGGCATGGCGCTGGTGTCTGGCAGCGCTTCGGTGCTGAATGCCGTGCTGGTGATGCGGCTGGGGATGCAGCGGCTGGCGGGGGCGGCGTTCGGCGCGCAGGTGCTCCTGTCCAGCGCGATAACCCTGTGCTGGCTCGCGGGGCTGCGCGGGGATGCGATGTTCACGGTCTATGTCATCTGGCAATGCACGGTGCTGTTCCAGTCCGGCCTCACGGTGGGCAATCTCAACGCCATCGCGATGGAGCCGATGGCCCATATCGCGGGCACGGCGGCCAGCGTGATCGGCGCGATTGCCACGGTGGCGGGCGCGTTGATTGCCGCGCCCATCGCGCTGGCCTTCAACGGCACGCCGCTGCCGATGACGCTGGGCGTGGGGGGCGGCTCGGCCATCGCGGTGGTGCTGATCCGGCGGATGATCCGGCTGGAGCGGCGGCGCAGCCGCGACACACGGCCCCTTCCCGCCGATACGGACAAACCCGCCTAAATAAATCTGGTATACAGTCGCATACCGTCTTTGCAGACAGGCCGCTTTAGGCTATGACCCGCGCAACCGATTCAACCAGCACAGGGGGATTTCCCATATGACCAAGATCAAGGTAGCCAACCCGGTCGTCGAACTCGACGGCGACGAGATGACCCGCATCATCTGGGATTTCATCAAGCAAAAGCTGATCCTGCCCTATCTCGACATCGACCTGAAATATTACGATCTCGGCATCGAGGAGCGTGACCGCACCGATGACCAGATCACCATCGACGCCGCCCATGCGATCAAGAAATACGGCGTCGGCGTCAAATGCGCGACCATCACGCCGGACGAGCAGCGGGTCGAGGAATTCGGCCTCAAGCAGATGTGG
>JAGXGW010000068.1 GCA_024636555.1 Paracoccaceae bacterium
CATCCCATTCGCGCTATACCTGTCGGCATACCGCCAGATCTTCATATAGGCATCCTGCACGGCATCTTCCGCGCCAGCCCTGTCATTCAAGACACGCATCACGGTACCGAAGAGTTTCGCGCTGGTGGCGTCATATAGCGCGGAAAACGCTTTCCTGTCTCCCAGCGCGACGCGGCCGATCAGGTCTTCAATCTCTTGTACCGTCGCCATTCACCCGCTTTCGCAATGTCCATCCTGTGTGCAAACCTATCTCGGTGATATTGAATAACAACAGCAACTTGGAGCCGGCGGGAAAAATGCCGAAGAATCGGTTATCCGGGCAAGTGAGGCGATCCGGACACGGCTTGAGCGCGGGTTTTGCGGTGGCGATCCGCCGCATCCTGCACACAGGGCTTGTGAGGCCGGAAATAAGGCCTACATTAGGAACAAGCGCATCAGAGAGGTCGTCATGCCCAAGCTCATCCGCCTGTACATCATCCAAGTCGCCATCGGTTTCGGCCTTGCCGGAGTTTTCGTGGCAATGCTGTTGTGGTTCAATATCGCGAACCTGTGGCATCTCGTGACGCATTCGGATGTGGGGCTTCTGGCGGTGCTGGTGCTTTGGCTGCTGAACGGTGTTGTCTTTGCCGGGGTGCAATTCGCCATTGCCGTGATGAACATGAAGGACGATGACGATGACGAGCCGCGCGGCGGCCCGCGCCGTCCGATCCGCATCGACACGTCGCAGATGATCCCTGTGCGCAGCATCGCGCGGCTGCGGCAGGGCCACAAACCCGACCAGCGCCGCTGATCCGGATCAAACGCGACAATTCCAGGGGCCTTCGGGCCCCTTTTTCGTGTCGGAACCACTCAGCCGAACACCGACCAGCGCGTTGCCTGCGCCAGACGCTCGACCGCAACGGTGCCCAGCCGCGAGTTGCCCTGTGCGTCCAGCCCAGGTGACCAGACCGCGATCGAGGCCCGCCCCGGCGCGATCACCAATATCCCGCCGCCGACCCCCGATTTGCCGGGCAGACCCACGCGAAAGGCAAAATCCCCTGATCCGTCATAATGCCCGCAGGTCATCATCAGCGCATTGATCCGCCGCACCCGCGCCGGCGACAACAGCCGCGACGGGGCATGTCCCCCCATCAGAAACCGCCCCGCCTGCGCCAGTTGCCGCGTCGACATCTCGATGGCGCATTGATGGAAGTAGACCCCGCAACTCAATTCGGGCGCATTGTGCATGTTGCCATGCGCCCGCATGAAATGCGCCAGCGCCAGATTGCGATGCCCGGTCGCCTGCTCGGATTTCGCCACGCGGTGGTTGATGTGGATATCGTCATCGCCCGCCGCCTGCCGGACAAAGCGCAGGATCTCGCCCAAGACCTCGCGCGGGGCATTGCGCGCGAGAATCGCATCGGTCACGACAAGCGCGCCTGCATTGATGAAGGGATTGCGCGGTATTCCGTTCTCGTGCTCAAGCTGGACCATGGAATTGAACGCAAGGCCCGACGGCTCGCGCCCGACCCGCGTCCAGAGCTGATCGCCCAGCCGCCCCAAGGCCAGCGCCAGCGTGAACACCTTGCTCACCGACTGGATCGAAAACGGCACCGCCGTCTCGCCCACGTGATAGCTTTGTCCATCCGCCGTACAGATGCTCATGGCGAAATGCGTGGGCGAGACCTGCGCCAGTTCGGGAATGTAATCCGCCACGGCCCCGCGATCGGATTGGCCCTGCATCTCGTCAAAGATGGTGTTTAGTATGGCTTGAAGATCCATCGCCGTATCCCGCGTCGTCCGGTCAAAACCCCGACTTACAGGCTGGCACCGGCATCGCATAGCCGAAACCGCAGACCCGACGATGCCCGCAAGGGCAGGTGAGGGTGCAGCCTGACGGTAGTATGCGTAAAAGTGGCGGGCCCGCAGCGGCCGTGTGGTTGACGCATTCCCGAGAGCCTGTGTGTACAGGTGGGCGTCAGGTAACCAAACCAGGGTCTGATCAGAGCCAACTCCCTCGGAAGTGTTTAAGGCCACTGGAATGTAACCGTTCACGTGAAGAGCAGCACCCGCCACACCAACAGTTAGGTGTTCGCGGGCCCTTCGGCAAGGGGTTGCATGCGTTCCCCTTCCGTTCGTATCATGCGGCATGACAGAAATGCGCCGATTCACCAACCAGAACAGCATCACCGGACGGGATGCCAGGCAGGACAGCGGACCGGCCATGACCCAGCACGGGCGGCTTCTGGCGCGTGGCGTGGCGCGCCATCTGCTGGGGCATGGAATTGTCACGATCGAGGAATTCGTCCCCGCGCGCGGCTTGCGGGTGGATCTGGTCGGGCTCACCGCAAGCGGCGAGATCTGGGTGATCGAATGCAAATCCTGCCGCGCCGATTACATGGCTGACAGCAAATGGCAGGGCTATCTGGAGTGGTGTGACAGGTTTTTCTGGGCAGTCGATGCGGACTTTCCCACCGACCTGCTGCCCGATGACAGCGGTCTGATCCTGTCGGATGCCTATGATGCCGAGATTGTCCGCATGGCGCCCGAAACGCGCCTGCCAGCGGCCAGACGGCGCAAGATGACGCAGATGTTCGCCCGCGTCGCGGCCCAACGCCTGCTCAGCCTGCGCGACCCCGAGGCGCGGATCGGCTTTTGAGCCTGTGCCTCAGCGTTTGACCAGCCGCGCTGCTGCTGCGGCCGCGCGGATTTCCTCGGCGATTTCCTCGGCCTCTTCCGGGTCGAAATCCATCGGCACCTCGATACCCTGCGATTCCACGAAGATCCGCACCATGCCCAGTTCGGTGGGGCCGATCTGAAGGTTCGCCTCAAGGTCGCGTTCGCTGTTGATGCCCATGATGATGTCTCCGCTGACTGGTGTTTTTGCTAGCGGTTTCGCCGTTGCTTGGCAAGCATGGCCGGCTGACGGCGGATGCGGCCTGTCCGGTGGGCAAATCGGGGGGGGCAAAGCTGAAAATTTGATCCTGCATGCTCTTGCAACGGCGGGCACTTGCGGCTAAATCGACCGCAGTGCCGCCTTAGCTCAGTTGGTTAGAGCGCTTGATTGTGGATCAAGAGGTCGCTGGTTCGAGACCAGCAGGTGGTACCATCCTCCCCTCACTCACTCTGCCTGAATGGTAATTTCCTGACGCAACGCACCGTCGCTGCGGTTATAGATCAGGATGCGGTCATCGGTGGTGACCACGGCATACCAGCCGGGTGTGACAGTAAAGGCCTGTGCCTGCGCCCCATCCGGCAGAGAGATTGCATCGGGCAAAGGAGTCGTGGCGCTGGGGAAACGGATGACAAGCAGCGCGATCAGCACTAGAAGCCCTGCAATCATCGTGCCTGTCAGGATTGTCACCAACAGGCGCAGGAAGCGCAGATTGCCCGGCTCGGGCGCAGGTTGGCCCGTTCCGGGCGCACCATTTTGGCCCGTTCCGGGCTGTGGAGATTGATCGCTCATGGGCCAAGGCCGCCTTTCTGTCCGGATCTTTGCCGATCCGCCACCGCGTCTTGATAAGGCGCTTTCGCGTGATGTGCCAGATGATGCGAACCTGTCGCGCACCCGGTTGATGCGGCTGATCGCCGATGGTCATGTCACGCTGAACGGGCAGGTGGCCAATGACCCCAAGGCGAAGGTGGAGGAGGGCGATATCGTCGAGATCGCCGTGCCGGAGGCCGAGGACAGCCATATCGGGCCGGAAGACATCCCGCTGAGCATCATCTTCGAGGATGACGATCTTGTCGTGATCGACAAACCCGCAGGCATGGTGGTGCATCCCGCACCCGGATCGCCCTCCGGCACGCTGGTCAATGCGCTGCTCGCCCATTGCGGCGATGCTTTGTCCGGTGTGGGCGGCATGAAACGCCCCGGTATCGTGCACCGGATCGACAAGGATACATCCGGTCTGCTGGTCGTGGCCAAATCCGACCGCGCCCATCACGGGCTGGCCGCGCAGTTCGAGAAACACACGGTCGAGCGCTATTACAAAGCCGTGGTCTACGGCGTGCCTGACGGGAACGATCCGCGTCTGCGCGGCGTGAAGGGCGTGAATTTCGAGCCGGGCAATATCATGAAGATCACCACCCATCTGGCGCGCCACAAGGCCGACAGGCAGCGTCAGGCGGTGCTGTTCCAGGGCGGGCGGCATGCGGTGACGCGGGCACGGATCGTGGCCGAATACGGCGCACCGCCGGTGCTGAGCCTTGTCGAATGCTGGCTGGAAACCGGCCGCACGCACCAGATCCGCGTGCATCTGGCCCATGCGGGCCATGCGCTGGTGGGCGATCCGACCTATGGCGGGCGCCGCAAGCTGGCGCAAAAGGCCATCAGCGACAGCGCCGCACAGGCGGTTCGCGAATTTCCACGACAGGCGCTGCATGCGCAAGTGCTCGGTTTCGTGCATCCTGTCAGCGGGGAACCGCTGCGTTTCGAGGCGGAAATCCCGCAGGATATGGCCGATCTGATCGCGCTGCTGCAGGGCTAGTGTTCGCCACCCGACGAAAGGGTCCCGCCGCTTCTATGCAGTATGGGGCTGCCACTGAAATGTGCCACCCCGCCCGGAATAGCCGCGCAGCGGCCCGGGCATCGCAGGGCCGCCCCCCGGCCATGCGATTTGGTTGCCGCAAATGCCACGGACAAAGGGTGGATGTTGCTGAGCGATAAACTGCCAGACTGATGCGCCGGGCCGCCCCCCGGCACGGCGATTTCGCAGATGCAGGCGCAGGTCTAGAGGTCGGGCGGATGTGGCAGGCATAAATTGCCAAACCGGAAGGTGGCATCGCCGCACCGCGGCCCGACGATGCACGGCTTGTTGACAATCCGCCTGGAGTTCCAAGGCTTCAGAGAGCATTTTGTGTGAGTTGTTACCCCTTGGGACAATTTGCGGGAAGGGCGATCACGGGACTGTCACGCCCGTGTCAGGCCGGATCACAGCCCAACGCGGGAACACTTGGCCGCACAACGGCGTTACTTGTGTGACAAACCCGTATTACCGACGGAAATTCGGTTATGTTCCGTTAAACATGTCGCCCTATGCCGACTTGAAACAGTTAGGCGATAGACATAAATTCGATGTTAAGCCCCGTAACTTTAGGGGCCCTTCTTGAAAGGGATGGTTTATGAGCAATTATGCCAATCTGCCGGCACCAACGCCCGAGGGCGGCCTGAACCGGTATATGCAGGAGATTCGCAAGTTTCCCCTGCTGGAGCCGGAAGAAGAATACATGCTGGCCAAGCGCTGGGTGGAGGAGCAGGACACGCAAGCGGCGCACCGGATGGTCACCAGCCACCTGCGCCTCGCGGCCAAGATCGCCATGGGCTATCGCGGCTATGGCCTGCCGCAGGCCGAGGTGATCTCGGAGGCGAATGTCGGCCTGATGCAGGCGGTCAAGCGGTTCGATCCTGAGAAAGGCTTCCGTCTGGCCACCTATGCGATGTGGTGGATCCGCGCCTCGATCCAGGAATATATCCTGCGCTCGTGGAGCCTTGTGAAACTGGGCACGACCTCGGCGCAGAAAAAGCTGTTCTTCAACCTGCGCAAGGCGAAATCCAAGATCGGCGCGCTGGAAGAGGGCGATATGCGTCCCGAGAACGTCAAGCAGATCGCGACCGATCTGGGCGTGACCGAGGCTGAAGTCATCAGCATGAACCGCCGCCTGTCGGGGGGGGACGCCTCGTTGAACGCGACCATCGGCTCCGAGGGCGAAGGCTCCATGCAGTGGCAGGACTGGCTTGAGGATGAGGATGCCGATCAGGCCAACGACTATGCCGAGCGTGACGAGATGCAGGCCCGCCGCGCGATGCTGGCGCAGGCGATGGATGTGCTGAACGAGCGCGAGCGCGATATCCTGACGCAGCGGCGTCTGGCGGACGAGACTGTGACGCTGGAGGATCTGAGTACGCAATACGAGGTGAGCCGCGAGCGGATCCGCCAGATCGAGGTACGGGCCTTCGAGAAGCTGCAAAAGCGGATGCGCGAACTGGCCTCGGAAAAGGGCATGATGGAAGACGCCTGATATCCGGCGACTAAGGGAGAGATTGGAATGGCTGGCGGTTGGGCACGCGATGGTGCCGTCTCCGAACAGATCGAAGCGTCCATTCAGGACGAGCTGGCGCGCCTCAAGGCGCGACGCGCCCCAGTCGGCGACAGCCTGACCCATTGCGCGGAATGCGAAGAACCGATCCCCGAGGCGCGCCGTACGGCCATTCCCGGTGTGAAACTCTGCATTGATTGCCAGCAGGAGCGCCAGTCCGCCCAGCAGACCCGCGGCGGCATTAACCGGCGCGGCTCCAAGGACAGCCAGATGAAGTGAGGCGCGCGGGCAGGGGGCGCTGCCCCCGTCCTGCGGACTCCCCCGGGATATTTCGGGCAAGAAGAAGCGGGCTCAGGCCGTCAGCATCAGCCGCATGATATGCTGTGGTCCTGCGCCGCCATGCGGCCAGATGGCGCCGGTATCCTGAAACCCTGCCTTGAGATAGCTTGCGATTGCGGCGGGATTTTGCAGATTGACGGTCAGCCAGAGGCGGCGGGCTTGCGGGTAATGGATCTGCAGATACTCCGGCAAGGCGCGCATCGCCGCCGTGCCCAGCCCCTGACCCTGAGAGGCGGCATCCACAATCACGGTGCGGAGCCCGAGATGGGACGGCTCCGCAAAGCCGTGGACGGCGTGATAGCCACGGTCGATCCTGAACATGCCCACGGGCAGATCACCCTGCAGGATGGCGTGGAAATCTGCATCCGCGTGATCGGCAAAGGACTCCGCGACCGTGCCGGAGAAGCGCAATTGGTCGGGGCGCACCGCGAGATGCGCGACTCTGTCGTGATCCTCTGCCGTCAGAGGGCTGAGCGAGACGCTCAATCCTCCATCGCCTCCAACTCGTCGATCATGCCGGAAATCATCGACAGGCCCTTGTCCCAGAACTGCGGATCGGACGCGTCCAGCCCGAACGGGGCCAGCAATTCCTTGTGATGCTTGGAGCCGCCCGCCTTGAGCATGTCGAAATACTTGTCCTGAAAGCCGTCGGGATTTTCCTCGTAGACCGCATAGAGCGCGTTCACGAGGCCATCGCCGAAAGCATAGGCATAGACGTAGAAGGGCGAATGTACGAAATGCGGGATATAGGCCCAGAAGGTCTCGTAGCCGTCCATGAAATCGAAGGCCGGCCCAAGGCTTTCGGCCTGCACGCTCATCCACAGATCGTTGATGTCATCGGGCGTCAACTCGCCGTGGCGGCGGGCGGCGTGCAGCTTGCACTCGAAGTCGTAGAAGGCAATCTGGCGCACGACCGTGTTGATCATATCCTCGACCTTGCCGGCCAGCAGCGTCTTGCGCTCGGCTTTCGTTTTGGCCCCGTCCAGCAGCTTGCGGAAGGTCAGCATCTCGCCGAACACGCTGGCGGTTTCGGCCAGCGTCAGCGGTGTCGATGACAGCATCTCGCCCTGGCCCGCGGCCAGCACCTGATGCACGCCGTGGCCCAGTTCATGCGCCAGCGTCATCACATCGCGCGGTTTGCCAAGGTAGTTCAGCATCACGTAAGGATGCACCTCGGTTACCGTCGGATGGGCGAAGGCCCCCGGTGCCTTGCCCGGCTTCACGCCTGCGTCGATCCAGCCCTTGTCAAAGAATGGCACCGCCAGATCGGCCATACGCGGATCGAAACCCTCATAGGCATCCATCACCATGCGCCGCGCGGTCGGCCAGTCGATGGTCTTGACCTCTTCCACCGGCAGGGGCGCGTTGCGGTCCCAGACCTGCATCCGGTCCAGCCCCAGCCATTTGCGTTTCAACTCGTAATAACGGTGGCTCAGTTTGGGATAGGCCGCGACCACGGCATCGCGCAATGCCTCGACCACCTCGGGCTCCACATCGTTGGACAGGTGCCGCCCGGTCTGCGGGGAGGGCATGCCGCGCCAGCGGTCGAGCACTTCCTTTTCCTTGGCCTGCGTGTTGTGGACGCGGGCGAAGGTCTTGATATTCATGCCGAAGACGCGCGCCAGTTCCTGCGCTGCCGCCTCGCGCTTGGCGTGGTCGTGATCGGTCAGCAGGTTCAGCGTGCCCTCGATACCCAGCGGTTCGCCATCCACCTCGAAGCCGAGGCTGGCGATTGTCTCGTCGAACAGCCGCTCCCATGCGTCGCCGACAACGCCCAGATCATGGAGGAACTTTTCCATCTCGTCAGACAACTGGTAGGGCTTCATCGCGCGGATGCGGTCAAACACGGGCTTGTAGCGTGACAGTTCCTCGCTGGTCGCGAACAGCCCCGCGACATGATCGTCCTCCAGCCGGTTCAGTTCCAGCGTGAAGAACACCAGCGGCGTGGTGAAATTGGTGATCTTTTCCTGACAATCCGACATGAACTTGGCGCGGCTCGCATCAATTGTCATCTGGTAGTAGCGCAGGCCTGCAAAGGACATAATCCGCCCCGCGACAGACGAGATACGCTCGTTGCGCAGCACGCAATCGAGCATGCCTTTGGAGTCGAGCGTGGCCAGTTTGCCCTCGTAATCGGCGGCGAAGCTGGTGCAGGCCTGTTCCAGCCAGTCCAGATCGCGCTTGAGTTCCGGTGCATCCTCGGAGGTATAGAGATCCGTCAGATCCCATTCCGGCAGATCGCCCAGATCTTTGTTGCCACGGCTGGCATTGACGTCACGGACGGGAAAGGGCAGCTGGAACATGGGATCACCTTTTTGGAATTGTTGCCCCAGACATAGGGGCTTGGCCTCGGACCCTCAAGACTGGATCGGGGATTAGCCGTATTGCGCCAGCATCTCGCGCAGATGGTCGAGCGAATCCGCCTGATCCACGGTCTTGTCCTGCCGCCAGCGCAACATGCGCGGAAAGCGCAGCGCAATACCGGATTTGTGGCGCGGGCTCAGCTGTATCCCTTCGAAGGCGATCTCGAACACATGATGCGGTGTCACCTGCCGCACCGGCCCGTAGCGTTGCAGTGTGTTACGGCGCACCCAGCGCGTGATCTCGGCGAATTCGGCATCGGTCAGGCCGGAATAGGCCTTTGTGAAGGGCACCAGATCATTGCCCTGCCAGACGGCAAAGGTGAAATCGGTGAACAGGTTTGCGCGCCGCCCGTGGCCGGACTGCGCGTAGATCATCACCGCATCCACCGTCAGAGGGGCCAGCTTCCATTTCCACCAGTCACCGCGTTTGCGCCCGACGTGATAGGGGCTGGAGAGCCGCTTGATCATCAGCCCTTCGGCCTTCATCTCGCGCGCGTCCGCGCGGTGATGCGCGAGCGTCTCCCAATCGGGGGCCGCAATCAGGGGCGAGGGGCGCAGCGGGCTGTCAGGGGGCAGGGTTTGCAGCAGACTGTCCAGCCGTGCGCGGCGGGTGGCCAGCGGGTCGGCGCGCAGGTCGCGGCCTTCATGTTCCAGCACATCATAGGCCAGCAGGATCACCGGTGCCTCGGCCAGCAGCTTTTTCGGCACGGTTTTGCGGGTAATGCGTTTTTGCAAAACGGCAAAGGGCATCGGGGCGCTGCCGTCCCACGCGACCAACTCACCGTCCAGCACCGTGCCATCCGGCAGATCGGCGGCCAGCCGCGCCAGTTCGGGAAAGCGGTCGGTGATCAGTTCCTCGCCGCGCGACCAGACAAATAGCTTGCCGCCCCGCGCGATCACTTGCGCGCGGATACCGTCCCATTTCCATTCCGCCTGCCAGTCGGTGACGGGGCCAAGGCTCGCCAGATCGTCGACGCCGTAAGCCAGACAGAACGGATAGGGCCGCGACAGATCGGCGGCGGGGTCGTCGGCCTCAATCAGTTCGGCGAAACCCGTGCTGTCGGGCGACCAGTCTCCCATCAGGCGGTGGGCCAGTTCGGCCTCGGGCTTGCCTGTGGCCTGCGCCAGCGCGCGGGTCATCAGCTTCTGGCTGACGCCCATCCGAAAGCCGCCCGTCAGCAGCTTGTTGAACACGAGCCTTTCAGTCGTGTCCAGCCGGTCCCACGCGCGCAGCACAGCGGTTTTGCGCGCCTCATCTTCCGCTTGCGAAAGGTCGCGTAACAAATTGATCCAATATGATAAACTGTCATCGGATACCGATGCCGCAGGGGGCAGGACGAGGGCGATCGTCTCGGCCAGATCGCCCACGATGCTGTAGCTGTCCTCGAACAGCCACAGCGGGACGCCTGCAATTTCGGCGGCCCAGTCGCGCAGGCGGGTGGTTGTCACTGCCCGTTTCGGGCGGCGGCCGGAAAAGAGCGCGATGGTCCAGATTTTGTCATCATCCGGTGCTGTGCGGAAATAGTCGGCAAGGGCGGCGACCTTGGCGGTGGTGCGTGTGGTCTGGTCAATGGCGGTAAAAAGCGCGGCGAAGCGTTTCATGCGGCATCCTCGCCTTGCGCCGCATGCGCGGCGGTGGAATCGTCGGTATCCTCGCCGCCGAATTCAGTGGCCAGCACATGCGCGTCATATCCGGCCTCGCGCAGATAGCGCGTAAAGATTTCCGTATAACCATGCGTCAGGAATAGGCTTTGTGCGCCGGTATCCTTGATCGCGCCCAGCAGGCCCGCCCAGTCGGCATGATCGGAAATCACAAACCCGCGATCCGCCGCGCGTCTGCGGCGCACACCGCGCATCTGCATCCAGCCGCTGGCAAAGCCGGTGGAGAGCGGCCCGAACCGGCGCGCCCAAGCGCTGCCCAGCACCGAAGGCGGGGCCACGATCAGCGCGCCGGGATAGGCTTTGCGGTCAAGTTCCGGCGTGATGCGGATCGTGTCCGGCAAGGGCAGGCCCTGCGCGCGCAGTACCGCGTTGGTGTTTTCCACCGCTGCATGGGTCAGGATCGGGCCAATCTCGGGGTCCAGCAGATGCAGCACGCGTTGTGCCTTGCCCAGCGAATAGGCCATCAGCAGGCTGGTGCGCCCCTCGGCCTTGTTCGTGGCCCACCACTGGTTGATCTCGGCTGCCACCTCTGCCTGCGGTTGCCAGCGGAAGACCGGCAGGCCAAAGGTGCATTCCGAGATGAAGGTGTGGCAGCGCACCGGCTGAAACGTCTCGCACAGCCCGTCGGCCTCGGTCTTGTAATCGCCCGACACAACCCAGACCTCGCCCGCCACCTCGACCCTGATCTGCGCCGATCCGGGCACATGGCCAGCGGGGTGGAAGCTGACTGTCGCATCCCCGATCTGCCGTGTCTCGCCGTAGCCAACCGTCTCGCCGGTGATTTCGCCCAGACGGTGCCGCATGACCGGCATACAGGCATCCGTGCAAAGGTAGCGCCTGTGACCAGACCTTGCGTGATCGGCATGGCCATGCGTGATCAAAGCGCGGTCGACGGGGCGCCAGGGGTCGATGAAGAAATCCCCTGCCGCACAATATAATCCCCGCTCTGTCAGGGTCAGGACCGGGGCTGCCATGCTGGTTCCGTTCATGCTGTTGCCTCAGCCTCAAGGTAGGGTGCCCGCACCCGTTCTGCCAGTTCCGCCGCTTCTGCCCATGCGACGGGCATCTTGCACATCGCGCAGCGCCGACTAGGCTGGCGCGCAGACGCAGGAAAGGACAAGAGATGCATTACGTCAGATACGGAGAAAAAGGTGCCGAAAAGCCCGGTATGCTGGACGATCAGGGCCGCATCCGCGACCTGTCCGCGGTGATTCCCGATTTGGCGGGTGACGTGTTGGGCGCTTTGCCGAAGGTCGATCCCGACAGCCTGCCGCTTGTGTCCGGCAATCCGCGCCTTGGCCCGCCCGTGGGGCAGGTGGGCAAATTCATCGGAATCGGGCTGAATTACGCCGATCACGCCGCCGAGGCGGGGATGGAGCCGCCCGCCATGCCCATCGTCTTCATGAAAGCCACATCCTCGATCTGCGGGCCGAACGATCCGGTCTATCTGCCGCGCGGTGCCGAGAAGGGCGACTGGGAGGTGGAACTGGGCGTCGTCATCGGCAAGACCGCCAAATACGTCTCGGAGGCCGAAGCGTTGGACTATGTGGCGGGCTATTGCATCGTCAACGACGTGTCCGAGCGTGCCTTCCAGATGGAGCGTGTGGGCCAGTGGACCAAGGGCAAAAGCGCCGATACATTCGGCCCCATCGGCCCGTGGCTGGTGACACCGGACGACGCGGGCGATCCGCAGGGACTGGATTTGTCGCTCGATCTGAACGGCAAGAACGTGCAGACGGGCAATACCTCCACGATGATCTTCACCGTCGCCCAGATTATCGCGCATCTGAGCGAGTTGATGAGCTTGCAACCGGGTGATGTGATTGCCACGGGCACCCCGCCGGGTGTGGGCATGGGGATGAAACCGCCACGTTTCCTGAAAGAGGGCGATGTGATGGAGTTGCAGATCGACGGGTTGGGCAAGCAGCGCCAGGAGGTGCGGCGCGACGCCTGATGGTCTGATTATGCTGCCGTGATCAGGCGCTGTGGCGGCTGGTCGCGGTGTTCCGATGCGACGTGAAATGCGCGGCCAACCCGTCAAAAACCTGCGCCCGCGTCTCAGGCGTGTCCATCATCACTTCGTGCTCGCCGCCCTGTATCATCTCCAGCCTGCCAGCGGGCCAGCTGTTCATCTTCGCGATGATCCGGTCGGGGCAGACGATCCGTTCGTGACTGCCCAGATAGGTCAGGCAGGGCACATCCGGTGCCGGACGGCGGGCCAGATGCGCCATCTCGACCAATGCAGCGTTGAGCCAGCGCAGGCTTGGCCCGCCAAGGCACAGATCGGGATAGGCAGTCATCTGCCGTTGCATATAGGCATACATCTTTGCGTCGCGTGTCAGCAGGTTGTCGTCGAAAGGTTCCGCCAGAACGTAGGTTTGTGACGTGGTGCCGGGGGCCAGATGATGCCCGAACCCCAGCCGCGCACTGCTCCAAGACAGCGCCCATGCGGCGGGCCGTGTGGTCGTGGCCATCTGGATGCCCCACATCGGCCCGGTGAAGGCGCAGGCCGCGACGGGCAGATCCTCCATCAAGGCGCGCAATCCGATGCAGCCACCCATGGAATGGGCCAGAAGGTAGTAGGGCTGCGGCAGATCGAGCGCGCGGGCGGCCTCGACCATCGCGGCCACGTCAAGCTGGTAATCTGTGAACCGGCCCACATGGCCGACACGGCGATCCGCGATAAGACGATCCGCCAGCCCCTGACCGCGCCAGTCGATGGTCAGCGTGTCAAAGCCGCGCTGCGCCAGATCGGTGGCAGCGCGGCCGTATTTCTCGATATATTCGGTGCGACCCGGAAACAGCAGGACCGTTCCGCGCGCCTCATCCTGCGTTGATTGCGGCCAGTGCCCCAGGCGAATCCGTACGCCATCCGCCGTGTGCAGCCAAAATGCCTGCCCACGTGGCGGACCGTCCGCGACGTCATGATGAAGCGGGGCCGCATCCATGGATCAGCCCAGCACGGTGCCCAGTTGCATAGCCTTGCCCATATCCCCGTCCACGGCCAGTTTGCCGCTCATGAAAGCCGATGTCGGGTTCATGTCGCCGGCCATCATCGCCTCGAATGTCTCAACACTCGCGGTCAGAGTCACATCGGCCTCTTCATCGCCTGCATGCGCGCCGTTTTCGTCCACGATCACAGAGCCTTCGCCTTCGATCACGAATTTCGCCGTGCCGTCGAAGCTTGCACCGCTCATCTTGTGGTTCAATGCGGCAACAGCCGCGGTAATTACGTCGCTCATTCGCATGTTTCCCTTTTTCATGCGCGGGGGCTAACAATTCCCGATCCGCGCGTTACACTCCTTACTATGAGCGCGAACCTTTTCAATCTCAAACCTATCGTCGCGGCACTGTTCGCAATAGTCATGTTTTCCCTACCTCTGGCCGGGCAACAGACAACAAGCGTGACAGACCGTTTGGCGGGTCTTTATGATGATCTCGCCACCGCCTCCGCAGCCGAGGCGCCGGGGATCGAGCGGGAGATTCGCCTTGAATGGCGCAAAACCGGCTCTGCTGCGATGGACCTTCTGCTCAAACGCGGACGCGATGCGCTGGAGCGGGGGGAATACGACGTTGCCATAGAGCATCTGACCGCGCTGACGGATCATGCGCCGGATGTTGCCGAGGGCTATCACGCCCGCGCCCGCGCCTATTTCCGCGTGGAACAGATCGGCCCCGCGATGGCCGATCTGGAGCGCGCACTGGCGCTGGATCCGCGCCATTACGAGGCCGCACACGGTCTGGCCGTGGTGCTCGAGGCGCTGGATCGTCCGCAGCAGGCGTATGCCGCTTATCGTGTTGTGCTTTCCCTACACCCTCATTACGACGCGGCTGCCGAGGCAGTCACCCGGCTCAAGGCGCGGGTTGAGGGACTTAGAATCTGATCGGGGAACAGGCCCATGGGGCAGCCTTCACGGATAACGGCGGTCTTAGGGCCGACGAATACCGGCAAGACGCATTACGCCATCGAACGGATGCTGGGGCACCGGACCGGGATCATCGGTCTGCCGCTGCGGCTGCTGGCGCGCGAGGTCTATGACAAGATCGTGCGCGCGCGCGGTCCGTCTGTCGTGGCGCTGGTCACCGGCGAGGAACGCATCGTGCCGCCGCGCACCCAGTATTGGGTCTGCACGGTCGAGGCGATGCCCGACGGGATGGGCGTCGATTTTCTGGCGGTGGATGAGATCCAGCTTTGCGCCGATCCCGAGCGCGGCCATGTTTTCACCGACCGCCTGTTGCGCGCGCGCGGCCTGCACGAGACCCTGTTTCTGGGCTCCGACACGATGCGCGGCACCATCGCGGCGCTGGTCCCGCAGGCGCAGTTCATGCGCCGCGAGCGGATGTCCAAGCTGACCTATGCAGGTTCGAAAAAGATAAGCCGTATGCCGGCACGCAGCGCGATTGTCGGATTTTCGGTTGATAATGTATATGCGATTGCAGAGCTGATCCGCCGCCAGAAGGGCGGTGCCGCCGTCGTCATGGGCGCGCTTTCCCCCCGCACCCGCAACGCGCAGGTCGAACTGTATCAGAACGGTGATGTGGATTATCTGGTGGCCACCGATGCCATCGGGATGGGGCTGAACCTCGATATCAACCACGTCGCCTTTTCGGCCCTGACCAAGTTCGACGGGCGGCGCATGCGCCATCTGGCCCCTAACGAGCTGGCCCAGATCGCAGGCAGGGCAGGGCGCGGCATGTCGGACGGTACGTTCGGTGTCACCGGAGAGGCCGAGCCGCTGGATGACGAGGTGGCGGAGGCAATCATGGAGCATCGCTTCACGCCGATCCGCAAGCTGCAATGGCGCAATGCCGCGCTGCAATTCGGTGCGCTCGATCCGCTGATCGCCTCGCTTGAGGAAGCGCCCAAGGACGACATCCTGATCAGGGCGCGCGAGGCGGACGACCTCATGGCGCTGAAATCTCTGGCTGATGTGGCCGAGGTGCGCGCGCGCGCCTCCGATGCGGCCTCGGTCCGGTTGTTGTGGGATGTCTGCCGGATTCCCGATTTTCGCGGCGTCAGCCATGCCGAACATTCCAGCCTGCTGGAGGCGATATTCAACTTCCTGCACCAGTCGGGCCGCGTGCCGGATGACTGGCTGGCCACCCAGATCAAGCGCATCGACCGGACCGAGGGCGAGATTGACACATTGTCGAAACGTCTGGCGTTTATCAGAACATGGACCTATGTCGCGCAGCGCAGCGGCTGGGTCGGTGATGAAAGCCATTGGCGCGAGGCCACACGCGCTGTAGAAGATAGATTGTCGGATGCGCTGCATGCACGTCTGACCCAGAGATTTGTGGATCGCCGGACGTCTGTCCTGTTGCGGCGGCTCAAACAGAAGGAGGCCCTATTGGCCGAAGTGAACGACAAAGGTGAAGTGACCGTCGAAGGAGAATTCGTCGGTCGTCTCGAAGGGTTCCGGTTCCGTCAGGACCGTGACGCCACAGCGCAAGAGGCCAAGACCCTGCGTCAGGCCAGCATCGCGGCGCTGGTGCCGCATTTCAATCTCAGGGCGGACCGTTTCTACAACGCGCCGGATACCGAGATTGATTACACCGAGCAGGGTGGCCTCATGTGGGGCGATCAGGCCGTGGGTAAACTGGTCGCGGGCGCAGACCCGTTGAAACCGCAGGTCGCCGCCTTTGTGGATGAGGAAGCGGGTCCGGATGTGGCGCAGAAGGTGCAACGCCGTCTGCAACATTTCATCGACCGCAAGATCGCGGCGCTGTTCGAGCCTTTGCTGGCCCTCAGCCGTGACGAGGCGCTCAACGGTCTGGCGCGTGGCTTTGCCTTCCGCATGGTCGAGAATATGGGCATCCTGCCGCGAGCCAGCGTGACCGAAGAGGTCAAGGCGCTGGATCAGGAGGCGCGCGGCGCCCTGCGCAAGCACGGTATCCGGTTCGGCCAGTTCACCGTTTTCATGCCCCTGCTGCTGAAGCCCGCACCGACGCGCCTGCGTCTTGTGCTGTGGTCTCTGGCGCGCGGCTTGCAGGAATTTCCCGAATCACCCCCTCCGGGTCTGGTCACTGTCCCCACGGTCAAGGACGGGCATCCCGAATTTCACATCATGTCCGGCTACCGGGCCGCAGGCGAGCGTGCGATTCGCATCGACATGCTGGAACGTCTGGCCGACATGCTGCGCGCCGAGGACAGCCGCAGCGGATTCGAGGCCAAGGCGGATATGCTCTCGATCACCGGCATGACGCTGGAGCAGTTTGCCGATCTGATGCAGGGCCTTGGTTACAAGGCAGAGCGGGCCGAGCGTGCCAAGGTCAAGCCGGCTGCGGCGGCGAAAGCGCCCGCAGAAATCGCCGAGGAGATCCCCGTCACGGCGGCGCCTGTTGCCAGTGCCGTGGAGCAGAACCTCTCACCCGCCGCCACGGCAACGAGCGCCGGGGTGACACCCGAGGCTGCATCCACCGAAGAACCGGCGGTAGACGCGACAGAGGCGGAGCCGGCCAAGGACGAAGCCGGAGCGACAGAAGTTGCCGGGTCAGAAGCCGAAGAGGCCGAAACCTCGGCGGCTGAAACTCCGGCAGCAGATGCACCGGAGCAGGCTGCGTCCACAACCGATGAGCCTGTCGATGCTGCGGCAGAAGCTTCCGCCGACGCGCCCGCAGAAACACCGACAGAAACAGAGGTGTTCTTTACCTTCACTTGGGGTCGCAAGCCGCCGTCGCATCAGGGCCGTCCGGCGCGTGGCCGTCAGGATGCTGCCACTGGGCAACAGGCTGGTCAACAAACTGGGCAGCAGGCAGGCCAGCCGCAGGGTGAGCAGGAGCAGCGCGGCGAGCGCAGTGGTGGCAAGCCTCGTGGCAAGGGTAAGCCGCGCGGCGACCAGCAGGGCGGCAAGCCGCGCGATCAGGGCAAGGGCCGTGGCCGCGATCAGGACAAGCCGCAGCAACAGGGCGCCAAGACCTACGAGGCCCGTCCGCCCCGCGCCAAGGACCGGATCGACCCCGACAACCCCTTTGCCGCTGCCCTGATGGGCCTGCGCGACAAGAACTGACGCCGGGCGCGCGCTTTGGATGCTCCGGCCACGCGGATGCGGATCGACAAGTGGCTGTGGCATGCGCGGTTCTTCAAAACCCGCACGCTCGCCGCAGCCACGGTCAGCGCGGGGCACGTGCGCCTGAACAGCGTGAAGGTGGCAAAGCCCGCGCAGGGTGTCGTTGCGGGCGATGTGCTGACCTTCGCGCAGGGCGACTCGGTCCGCGTGGTGCGTGTGATTGCCCACGGGGCGCGCCGTGGCCCCGCGACGGAGGCGCAGTCCCTCTACGAGGATCTGACGCCGCAGGCCCCCGCGCGGGAGAATGTTCCCGGAACGCCGCAAGCGCAGGACGGGGGGCGTCCGACAAAGCGCGACCGCCGGATTTTTGATCTTGATCGTCGTCGCATGCTTGAATGACAGGGACGCCTGTTCTAGCTAGACCCGTAAGGGTCGCGACCAGCGCCGTAAAGTTGAGAGACAGAAATGACATATGTCGTCATCGATAACTGCATCGCGTGCAAATACACCGATTGCGTCGAGGTTTGCCCGGTAGATTGTTTCTACGAGGGTGAGAACATGCTGGTGATCCATCCCGATGAATGTATCGATTGTGGCGTGTGCGAGCCCGAATGCCCGGCTGATGCGATCCGTCCCGATACAGAGCCGGACATGGAAAAATGGGTGGAGTTCAATCGCAAGTACTCCGAGGCATGGCCCGTGATCATCTCGAAAAAAGACCCGCTGCCCGAGGCGGAGGAGCGTGACGGCGAAACCGGCAAGCTTGAGAAATACTTCTCCGAAACGCCGGGTGAGGGTGGTTAAGACCCCGATTCGCGGCCCCTTCACGGGCCGGAGTGCCCAGCGTAGGATAAAATACACGATCTAGTGGGGAATCCCGTTGATTTTACAATGGGTTGACTTCGCATTTCATTCGCGCCAACCCGACGCGCTTTCTTATGTGTAATTTTTGTGATACCTTATAGGCACATGATGTAGACCCCCAGGCCGCCGTCCCGCCACAGCCACTCACCGTGGACGGAAATTCTGCAACAAAAATCGCGGTAAACGAGGTTAGGAATAATCTCGGCCGTTTTCTTGTCGCAGGTGCACCGGGTCGCTGTGAGGAAAGATTGCATGAGCAAAACGAAAAAGTCTGAGTTTCGTCCCAATGATTACGTGGTCTACCCCGCCCATGGCGTGGGCCAGATCATCTCGATCGAAGAACAGGAAATCGCCGGTCTCTCGCTGGAGCTGTTCGTGATCTCCTTCGAGAAGGACAAGATGACCCTGCGGGTGCCCACCAACAAGGCCACCGAAATCGGGATGCGCTCCCTGTCGAGCCCCGATGTGGTCTCCAAGGCGATGTCGACCCTGAAGGGCAAGGCAAAGGTCAAGCGGGCCATGTGGTCGCGCCGGGCGCAGGAATACGAGCAGAAGATCAATTCCGGCGATCTGATCGCCATCGCGGAAGTTGTGCGCGATCTGCATCGCAGCGACGACCAGCGCGAGCAAAGCTATTCGGAGCGCCAGCTTTATGAAGCCGCGCTCGAGCGTTTGACCCGCGAAGTGGCCGCCGTCAGCGGTGGCGACGAGGTGCTGGCCGCCAAGCAGGTCGACGAGGTGTTGGTGTCGCGCGCTGCGTGATCGTGCCGCTTTGAAACGGATTGAACCGCGTCCTTTTGGGCGCGGTTTTTTCATTCATGACAGATGTTGCGCCGCCGACAAGGGCGTTTTTTCGGTCTGTTCGATGAAGCCCCCCGCGCGGAATCAAGGCCGTAGGCCGCCGCGCGATCGCCGTCACGCCCGCTGGGGCGGCGATTTTGCTCGTCTTGTGGCACCTGCACATGTCCGATGACGTAGCGGCTATAAACGGCCCCTCACGATGGTCGCATCGCCACCCCGCGTGATGCCAATCGCCTTCCGCGTCACAGGCTGATCATCACCAGCACGCAGAGCAGCGCGATTTCCGAGACCTGCTGCGCGGCCCCCAGCACATCACCGGTCTGCCCGCCGATCTTGGACTTCGCCAAGGCCCCGATACCGAAGCCGGCGATCACCACGGCCAGCGCCAGCGGCAGCGCGACAAGCCCCACGCTCAGCAATCCCAGCACCACACCGAGCGCGGCCCCCGATGCCGCTGTATCGAACGGCACGCGGCCCACCGCGCGCGACAGCCCGCCTTGCCGCGCGGCGGGCAGGGCCTGCATCAGCGCGGGCATCACCGCACGCGACAGTGCGCCCACGGCGATGAGCGCGGGCAGGGCCAGTCCCGCCTCGAACAGCAGGGTCAGGGCGCTCCAGCGCAGCCCCAGCGACAGGATCAGCGCCAGCACACCGTAGCTGCCGATATGGCTGTCCTTCATGATCTCCAGCCGCCGCGCAGGCTCCCATCCGCCCCAGAAACCGTCCACCGTATCGGCCAGCCCGTCCTCGTGCAGCGCGCCGGTCATCACTGCCGACAGCGTCAGGCAGATGCCGGCCGTCAATGATGCGGGCAGGCCAAGTGCCAGCAGAACCACAGCGGCGCCCCCCGCCAGCCCGCCCAGAGCCGCGCCCACCAGCGGCCACGACCACGCCGCCCGTGCCCCGCGCGACAAGGCCGCCTCCGAGGCGCGCAGCGGCAGGCGGGTCAGCAGGGCGAAACCTGCGGAAATGTCCATCCACCGGAGCAGGCCTGTGTCGTTGTCTTGCATCAATCCGCCTCTTGCAGCCTTGCCCCCGTGGACCCTTGGGTTAAACACGGGATCGCATCCCCGATCAATGAGTGAGCATATGTCCCGCACCTTTCCCACCCTCTCGGCTTTTCGCGCCGCTTTGCAAGACCTGCCCCCCGTCGATGCCGCCGCGATCACGCTGGCGACGGATCGCAATGCCCAGTTGACCAAACCACCCGGATCGCTCGGACGGCTGGAGGAGTTGGCGATCTGGATGGCAGGCTGGCAGGGGGCCGCGCGCCCGCATGTGGATGCGCCGCAGGTGATCATCTTTGCGGGCAATCACGGGGTCACGGCGCGGGGCGTGTCGGCCTTTCCGGCGGCGGTGACGGCGCAGATGGTGGCGAATTTTCAGGCTGGCGGTGCGGCGATCAACCAGTTGTCACGGGCCTTCGGCGCGCGGATGGATGTCCATGCGCTGGAACTGGACAGGCCCACGGCGGATTTCACCGTCTCGCCTGCCATGACCGAGGATGATCTGCTCGACGCGCTCGGCACCGGCTGGGACGCGGTCGATCCGGCGGCCGATCTGCTGGTTACGGGCGAGATGGGCATCGGCAACACCACATCGGCGGCAGCACTGGCCCATGCGCTTTATGGTGGCAGCCCAGCCGACTGGGTCGGGCGCGGTACCGGCGTGGATGATGCTGGGCTAGCCCTCAAGGCGCGCGTCGTGGCGGAGGGCGTGGCGCTGCATCCGCAGACGCGCCAAGACGGGCTGGAGGCGCTGCGCTGTCTCGGCGGGCGCGAACTGGCCGCGATGGCGGGCGCGATCCTGCGCGCGCGGCATCTGCGGATTCCGGTGCTGCTGGACGGGTTCATCTGCACCGCCGCCGCTGCCTGCCTTGATGTCGCGCAAAAGGGTGCGCTGGATCACTGCCTTGCCGCCCATGTCAGCGCCGAGGCGGGCCATGCGCCCCTGCTGGCGCATCTGGGAAAGGAGCCGCTGCTGTCGCTGGGTCTGCGGCTGGGCGAAGGCTCCGGTGCGGCGCTGGCGATCGGCATCCTCAAAGGGGCTGTGGCCTGCCAATCGGGCATGATGACCTTTGCAGAAGCAGGCGTCTCCGCAGGGTGAGCGGTTGCCTGCTTTGATCTTGATCCACAAGGATGCACTGGCTAGGAGAAAAGACAGCCTCACAGATAACAGGAACGGAATATGAGTGACGCCAGCATCTTCTACGAGATCGCCTTGCTTGTGCTGCTCGCGGCCGGTCTGGGATTTCTGGGACTGATCCTGCGCCAGCCCTTGATCGTTGCCTTCATTGCCCTTGGCGTTGTGGCCGGACCGGATGCGCTGGGTCTGGTGGATTCCACCGCGTTCATCGAAACGCTCAGCCAGATCAGTATCGCCGTGCTGTTGTTTCTTGTCGGTCTCAAACTTGATGTGTCACTCGTTAAGAACCTTGGAAAAGTGGCGCTGGCGACGGGGCTGGGGCAGGTGGGGTTCACCTCGCTGTTCGGCTTCCTGATCTGTCTGGCGCTGGGTCTCAGCCCGCTGGTCTCGCTTTATATCGCGGTGGCGCTGACGTTCTCGTCCACGATCATCATCGTCAAACTGCTGTCGGACAAGCACGAGATCGACGCCCTGCACGGCAAGATCGCGCTGGGTTTCCTGATCGTGCAGGACATTTTCGTGGTGCTGGCGATGGTCGTTCTGTCGGCGGTCGGGGTGGGGGCCACGGGCGAGAGCGGTTCGGTGACGGAGATCCTGTTCCTGCTGCTGGGCGGCGTGCTGACCATCGCCTTTGTCGCCGTGTTCATCCGCTATCTGGCCGAGCCGTTGCTGCGCCATATCGCGCGCTCGCCTGAATTGCTGGTGATCTTCGCGGTCGGCTGGGCGGCGGGTCTGGCCGCTCTGGGCGATTTCGTCGGCTTTGGCAAGGAACTGGGCGGGCTGCTGGCGGGTGTCTCGCTGGCCTCGACACAGTACCGCGAGGCGATCGGCTCGCGTCTGGCCTCATTGCGCGATTTCTTGCTGCTGTTCTTCTTCATTGATCTGGGCGCGGGGCTGGACCTGACCACGCTGGGCGCACAGATCTGGCCTGCGCTGATCCTGTCGCTGTTCGTGCTGATCGGGAACCCGCTGATCGTTCTGGCGATCATGGGATACATGGGCTACCGCAAGCGTACCGGCTTTCTGGCAGGCCTGACTGTGGCGCAGATCTCGGAATTCTCGCTGATCTTCATGGCGATGGGTGTCACCATCGGCCATGTCGGCGAGGATGCGATGGGGCTGGTCACGCTGGTCGGTCTGGTGACGATTGCACTGTCGGTCTACATGATCACCTTCTCGCACCAGCTTTACGCGCGGCTGGAGCCCTTGCTGGGCTGGGCCGAACGGCGCGAGCCTTTCCGCGAGACGCAGGAAGAGGGCAAGGAAAGCAGCGATTACGACTATATCATTTTCGGGTTGGGCCGCTATGGCTGCCGCATTGGCAGCAATCTGCGGAGAAAAGGCTACAAGGTGCTTGGCGTCGATTTCGACCCCGAGGCGCTGTCCCATTGGCGCGGCATGGGCATGGACGCGCATTTCGGCGATGCCACCGATCCCGAATTCACCGCGCATCTGCCGCTGGCAAATGTGAAGGCGGTGCTGGGCGCGGTCCCACGGCAACGGATGGCGCTGACGCAGAGCGAACCGCAGATGGCGATGGTGCACGGGTTGCGGGCAGCCAACTATCAGGGGCGTATCGTTGTCTCGGTCAATAATGACGCAGAGGCGGCGGCGCTGACCCGCGAGGGGGCGACGGATATTCTCAATCCGTTCGAGGATGCCGCCAGCTATGCGATCACCCTGCTGGAACAGGAGCAGCCTGTCATGTCGGCAGCGGCGCATCCTGCTTGAACTGGTCCATCACGATCTGGCTTTGCACCCGCGCCACCGCCGGATGCGGTAACAAAACCTCGTGGATCAGCCGGTTCAGCGCGGGCAGGTCGTCGCAATAGACGCGCAGCAGGTAATCGGCATCACCTGTCAGCGTCCATGCCGAGATGATGGCCTGCTGCGTCTCCACCAGCCGCGCGAAGCTGCGCGATTGCTCCGGCCCGTGGGTGGCCATTTGCACCTGCACGAAGGCCTGCACGCGCAGCCCCAGCTTGAGCGGGTCCAGCCGCGCGGCATAGGTGGTGATATAACCCTCGGCCTCCAGCCGTTGCCGCCGCCGCCCGGCCTGACTGGGCGAGAGGTTCAGCACCTCCCCTAACTCTTGCGCGGTCAGATGGGCGTTCTTTTGCAACGCCGCCAGCAGGCGTTTGTCTGTCTCATCAAGCATATGCGTATTTCCCGCACCTAATGTCCCGTTATCGTGAAATCTTAGCGTATCTCAGCGCTGGAGCACCCCAGAATGCGCAGATTTCCGGTCGTTCCCCTGTTATCCTTGCAGGGACGCAACAGGAATAACCGACAGGAGACAGCGCCATGGGTCCTTTCCCGCATGATGCACCGAAATCCAAGATCACGTCCGAGAACCCCGCAGGCACGGACGGGTTCGAATTCGTGGAATTCGCCCATCCGCAGCCCGAAGAGTTGCGCGAGCTGTTTTCCAAGATGGGCTATGCCCTGACGGGTCGCCATAAATCCAAGGATATCGAACTGTGGCAGCAGGGGGATATCACCTATATCCTGAATGCCGAGCCGGGATCCATGGCGATGCGCTTTGTTGACGAACACGGCCCCTGCGCGCCCGCGATGGGCTGGCGCGTGGCCGATGCTGCCAAAGCCCTGGCGCATGCCGTGGCGCAGGGCGCGACGGAATATACAGGTACGGACAAGACGATGGACGTACCCGCAATTGTGGGGATCGGCGGATCGCTGATCTATTTCATTGACCAGTATCACGACACCAGCCCCTATAATGCGGAATTCGACTGGCTGGCGCAGTCGAAGCCCGAAGGTGTGGGGTTCTTCTACCTCGATCACCTCACCCACAATGTCTACAAGGGCAATATGGACAAGTGGTTCGGGTTCTATAACAAGATCTTCAACTTCCGCGAAATCCGGTTTTTCGACATCGAGGGCAAGTTCACCGGCCTGTTCAGCCGCGCGCTCACGTCGCCCTGCGGGCGTATTCGCATCCCGATCAACGAGGACCGTGGCGAGACGGGACAGATCGTGGCCTATCTCAAGAAGTACAACGGTGAGGGCATCCAGCATATCGCCGTAGGCACCGACAAGCTCTATGACGCGACCGACGAGATCTACGAGCGCGGTGTCCGCTTCATGCGGGCCCCGCCTGCCGCTTATTATGAGCTGAGCAAGACCCGCGTGCAGGACCATCAGGAGCCGCTGGACCGGATGCAGAAACACGGCATCCTGATCGACGGCGAAGGCGTGGTGGATGGCGGCGAGACTAAGGTCCTGCTTCAGATTTTCTCGAAAACCGTGATCGGTCCGATCTTTTTCGAGTTCATCCAGCGCAAGGGTGACGACGGCTTTGGCGAAGGGAATTTCAAGGCCCTGTTCGAGTCGATCGAGCAGGAGCAGATCAATTCCGGCGAGATCGCTGCTGAGTAGACGTCGCACACTGTCTTGAGGGTTTTGCACCAAAAGCCCCCGGTCAGGCCGGGGGCTTTTGGCTGTTAGCCCGTTGTGGACGTTCGCGTATCACCGCGACAGAGGGCAACGCACGGCCGCGGTCGGGCGATCCGACGGAGCAATCTGGCGATTTATCGCGCAGTAACATCCAGCCTTTGGCCGTGGCACCTGCGGCAGCCAATCGCCCGGCCAGGGGGCGGCCGTGCGATGCCCGGGCCGCTGTGCGGCTGTTTCCGGGCTGGGTGGCACACTTCAACGTCCGCACCCTCCCGCAAAACGGACAAAATCACCCCGCGCGTTGCCGAACCATCACCCCTGCGGCAGACTCAACACGATGGAGCGGTTGCCTTTGACGTAGCTCAGCTCGCTCTCACCGATGGCGCGGACCTGGCCGCCGTCCAGACGGTCGCCGACCTGCACCTTCTGGTAGCGGCCGTTCGAGAGGCGCACCAGCGCGCGGCGGTTCGAGGGCTGGCCATAGACGCCGATCAGGTTGACCTGCCGCAGGTTGATTGCGCCGCGCACCGTGGCCTGTTGGGCCACGGAGGCGGAGGAGGGGATTTGCGGGGCGGCATTGCGCTGCGGGGCCAGCGTGGCGGCGGCGACCTGCTGTTGTTGCGGCTGTTGCTGTTGCTGCTGCGCGGGCTGTTGCGCTTCGCGTCTGGTCTGCACCAGCGAGGCAAAGTTGCTTGGGCGGGCCAGCGGTTTGAGCGATGCGGCGATGGCCTGCGCGGTGCCGCCGTCCAGCGTGTCCGCTTCGTCGGCCTCGTCCACCTCCGCCTCGTCCGCTTCGGTCGTATCCTCCTCGCGCAGGGCCAGTGCGACGGCGGCGAGGGTCTCGGGCCGTGCGCGGGGGCGCAAGAGCGCCAGTTCGTTCAGGCTCATCCCGCCAAGCTGCGCGCGCTCGTTGCTTTCGGCCAGCGTCGCGGGGCGCAGTTGCGGGCGCGTCCGGGAAAGGGGCGGGGCAGGCTCCGCATCCGGCTGCGGCGTTCTGTCAAAGCGCGTGGGCATGCCGTCGGGCGTGACGGGGGGGCGGCCTGCAAAGACCACCGCGCCATTGGGCGTTCGCGCGCCTTCCGGCGTGGCGCGGACAAATCCGCGCGCGTCCATGTCAAAGCTTGTGCCCGGTGCTGCCGGGCTGGACTGCGCGTCGGGCCGCGTATCCACAGGCGTGTCGCGTGCGACGGGAAGGGCGACCGCATCGAAATTCTGCAAACTGGTGTCGATCGAGGCGATATAGAGATCGTCCAGCGTCTCTGCGGGCGGCGTGTCGGGCTGCGCGGGGGCGCCGAGCCAGATGCCCGTGGCGGCATAGGATGCCAGCGCGGTTGCCGTATCAGGCTCCGCGATGCCGGGCAGGACGACAGGTTCCGCGAACAGCGCGGGTTCCGTCTGCGGGTCTTCGGCCAGATCGGCGTCAGGCGCAGAGAGCGTCAGGTCTTCGCCGGGCGTAACGCCCAGAAGATCGCTGTTGTCCAGCCGGGCGATATCCAGCACGGCGGGCGGCGGAACGGGGGTGAGAACATCCGCGTCCCGCGTGATCTGGTCTGTTGTATCCTCAGGTTGAAGCACAGCCAGTTCCGTCTCGTCCGTGGCATCCGCGCTGTCGAAGGCGTCGCGCAACGTTGTGTCACGGCTGATGGAGGACCATGCCGCAAAGCCCGCCAGAAGGATCACGACAGACCCGGCCAGCGCCGGAACAAGCAGAGGTGACCGCCGCTTGCCCGCCGCCCGGTCCGCTTGCGGACGGCGCGCGCCGAAGATGGTGAGCCGTTCCTTTTCGCTCAGCGAGACCCCCGGCGAGACGGCGGCGATGCCGGAACCCTGTGCCGGAGCATTTTCGGTGCTGGCAGGCTGATCCTTCTTCAACCGCGCTGTCAGCGCGGCAATCCCGCTGGCGGATGTCTCCGACGTGCCGGACAGGGACGGCGGCGCAGGCGGTGCGGAGCGGAAGGCCGTAGGTGTCAGGACAGGGGCCGCCGGGACTTCGGGTTCGGCAGGTACGGCGACGGTAGGTGCAGGGACGGTAGGAGAAAGGACGGTGGGAGCAGAGGGCACCTTGGACGATGCGGGTGATGATTTTGCCGCGACTGCCGGAGCCGGCGTTGTTTCTGCCGTTATCGCGGGCGTATCGCCGGACATGGCGGTGTCCTGCGCTGGAGCCGGATCGGGTGCGCTGTCGGGATTGTCGGCGTTTTGCACTGTCGGCGCGCGGCGGCTGGTAAAAGCAGGGGGCGGCAACGCGGCGCTGTCGGTTGCTGCCTTGTCGGCATCCTCGTCATCATCCGGGTCGGCGGCCAATGCGGCGCTTTGCGCGGGCACGGCCTCCGAAGGGGGGCGGTCTGCGCCGGGTGCAGGGATGGATTGCGCCGTTGCAACAGCGGGTGCCGTGGCTGCATCGACTGGGGGAACTGCCGCTGGTTGGGGGCTTTCCAAGGGTGCTGCGCTGGTGTCATCCTCCGCGAGGGCTGGATCCGCTGCGGCAGGGTTTTCGGGCGTGTCGGGCGGCGCCAGCGGGGCAGGTGCCTTGACGCTTCCCATGACGCGGATGGCATTGCTGTCGCGCATCAGCCGGTCTGCCGGGTTGATCAGATGGGCGGCAGCCTCTGTCAGCCCGAAGAAAGGCTCGCCGGGGAAACCCTCGGCGTCCGGAATCGCCACAAAGCTGACCGGCGCGAAGCCATGTTCCTCGGCAAAGGCCTCGGCCTCTTCCAGCGTCTCGTGCGCGACGGCGGCAATATGCAGATCATCACCCACGACGATCCAGTCATAGCGCAGATCGGCCACGACATAGGGCGTGGCCCCGTCCAGCGTTTTGGCGACATGGGCGGCGATATCGGTGCCGCGTGCCGGGGCCGGCAGGTTCAGATAGCGGATCTGTTCATTCGGGATGACCAGCTTGCTGCGCAGTCCGGCCTTGTCCAACTGGATCGCGGTGCGGCGCAGCACGGCAAGCGCACCCGGCAGATCATCCGACGATAACGGCACTTCGCCGACCACATGCCACCCGGCCGCCGCACGGTGCAACAATCCGATGCCGTCGAAAGACAGAGTGAGTGCAAAATTAGGCTTCATCTTACTTTCACTATCATTTCAGGTGCTTCGCCGGGAGTCCGCGGTTATCACAACTTGGTTTTACAGCAGCTTCTTGCCGAGGGGAAGGAAAACACCCTCACGCCGGACCATGCCCCCTTTCAAGCCCTGCGGTGGTGGTGCAGGCTGATCGCGTCCAGAATATCGGGAAGAGCGAAAGGAAAGTTCATGCGCATTCTGTTTCAACCAATGATCCTGTCTGCCGGGGCGGCCGCAGCCCTTGTGCTTGCCCCGTTGGTGGCGGTGGATATCCCGCGCGGCATGGCGCCGTTCTCGCTGCCCGCCGCAGCACAGGCGCAGGACGCGACCGAAGCGGAGCAGAGCCGCCGGATCACCGTGACCGGCACCGGACAGGTCGATCTGCCTCCGGATATGGCGACAGTGCGGATCGGGGTGACGCAGCAGGACGAGGCGGCCGCCGCAGCCCTGCAGCAGACATCGGATGCGCTGGCCGCCATGCTGGAGCGGCTGGAGGGGCTGGGTGTTGCGGAGCGGGATGTGCAGACCTCGGGCCTGAGGCTCAACCCGGTGTGGCGCGACAGCCCCGACCGCTCCGAGCCGCAAGGACAGCCGGAGCCATGGGGGTTCGAGGCCAGCAACATGGTCACCGTGCGCCTGCGGGATCTCGAACAGCTTGGCGCGGTGCTGGATGCGCTGGTGTCGGACGGGGCGAACCGGCTGGACGGTGTGAGCTTCGGCCTGCAGGAGCCGGAGGTCGCACAGGACGAGGCGCGCCGTCTGGCCGTGGCGGAGGCCCGGCGCAAGGCCGCCCTTTACGCCGAGGCGGCAGGTGTCACGCTGGGGCATGTGGTCAGCCTGTCGGAGACAGGCGCGAACCGCCCGCAGCCACAGATGATGGAAACGGCCTCGATGCGCGCGGGATCCGTGCCGGTGGCGGCGGGCGAGGTGGCGATAGAGGCCGCTGTCCAGATGGTTTTTGAACTGCAATAAGCGGGGGCGAGAGAAGGGGGGCGCTGCCCCCGTCCTGCGGACTCCCCCGGGATATTTCGGGCAAGAAGAAGGGGGCGCGGTGATTTGCGCCCCCTTTTGTCGTGATTTGAGTCTCTGTCAGGCGGAGGCTTTTGACAGCGCCTGATCCAGATCGGCGATCAGGTCTTCGGCATTCTCGATCCCGATGGAAATCCGCACGACATTCGGACCTGCGCCCGCCGCGACCTGCTGCGCCTCGGAGAGCTGGCGGTGCGTGGTCGAGGCCGAGTGGATCACGAGGCTGCGGGTATCGCCGAGGTTGGCGACATGGCTGAACAGATCCAGACTGTCGACGAATTTGACGCAGGCGTCATAGCCGCCTTTCAGCGCGACGGTGAACAGCCCGCCTGCGCCTTTGGGGCAGATTTGTGCTACGCGGTGGTTATAGGGCGAGGAGGGCAGGCCCGCATAGGTGACGGCTTCGACCGCCGGATGCGTTTCCAGCCAGCCCGCCACGGTCATGGCGTTCTGGACATGGCGTTCCATCCGCAGGCTGAGGGTCTCGATTCCCATCAGCGTGTAATGCGCGGCTTGCGGGTTCATCGTCATGCCCAGATCGCGCAGCGCGATGGCGATTCCGTGGAAGGTGAACGCCAGCGGGCCGAAGGTCTCGTGGAATTTCAGCCCGTGATAGGCGGGTTCCGGGGCGGACAGGGCAGGGAACTTGTCGGTGGCGGACCAGTCGAATTTGCCCGAATCCACAATCGCGCCGCCGGTGACGGTGCCGTTGCCTGTCAGGTATTTGGTGGTGGAATGCACCACCAGCGTGGCCCCGTGCTCGATCGGGCGGCACAGGTAGGGCGTGGCCGATGTGTTGTCGACGATCAGCGGCAGGCCCGCCGCATCCGAGATCGCGCTGATCGCGTCCAGATCGGTGATATAGCCGCCCGGATTGGCGATGGATTCGCAAAAGACTGCGCGTGTATCGTCGTCAATGGCGGCTTTCACCGCATCCAAATCGTCGAAATCGACGAATTTCGCGGACCAGCCGAAGCGCTTGATCGTCTGGCTGAACTGCGTGACCGTGCCGCCGTAAAGCCGGGTGGAGGCCACGACATTGCGCCCCGGTGCCATGATCGCGAACAAAGCCATGATCTGTGCGGCATGACCGGACGAACAGCAGACAGCGCCCACGCCACCCTCGAGCGTGGCAATACGCTCCTGCAACACGGCCACGGTGGGGTTGGTCAGACGGGAGTAGATATAGCCCACCTCTTGCAGGTTGAAGAGGGCTGCGGCGTGATCGGCGTCGCGGAACACATAGGCCGTGGTCTGGTAGATCGGTGTCTGCCGCGCGCCGGTGGCGGGATCCGGCCGCGCGCCGGCATGAACTTGCAGCGTATCGAAACCGTAGCTGGGTGCATCTGTCATTGAAGTCTCCTCCCGTTTATACTGAGTTGACCAAATCAGTAGGCCATCCCGCATCGCTTCACAACGGGGCAGCGCGGGCCAACAGGCGGGCACAGGCCCGGAAAGGACACAGAATGCGTTCCGTATTTCATCTTGCGATCCATGTTCACGATCTTGACGCGGCACGCGAATTCTATGCCGGCCCGATGGGGGCCACAGAGGGGCGCAGCACCGATACATGGGTGGATTTCGATTTTTTCGGCCATCAACTGAGCCTGCATCTGGGCACTCCCTTCCTGACAAGGAATACCGGAAGGGTGGGTGATCATATGGTGCCGATGCCGCATTTCGGGATCGTGCTGGGGCTGGCGGACTGGAAAGTGCTGGCGGCGCGGCTGGAAACGGCGGGCATCGATTTCGTGATTGCGCCGTCCGTGCGTTTCGAGGGCGAACCGGGCGAGCAATGGACGATGTTCTTCCGTGATCTGTCCGGCAACCCGATCGAGGTCAAAGGCTTTGCCGATACGACGGGAATTTTTGCCTCCTGACGATGGTTTGCGCGATGTTCCTCAGGTTTCAGCATAGTGTAGCTGTATGTTGACATACCGCCTGCTTCAGCATACTGTGCATGCATGTTGAAGCAGGAGATATTCATGGATGCGATTGTTGAACCTGACCGCAAGAGCGCCGGCAAACCCAAGGCAGCCCGCGTTGCGAAAGCGAAAAAGCCGGTCAAAGCGGTGCCGCGGCGCCAGAAACGTGCGGAGCGGCTGAGCAACGCGAACAAGGTGACATTCAGTCTGGACCCCGAAGTGCGGGGGCTGGTTGCGGCAGAGGCCAAGAAAGCCGGTCTGGAAGAAGGTCATTATCTGCAGCGCGCCATCGAGGCGCATCTGCTCGAGACAGCCGATACCGGCGCGGCGCTGGCCGAGCGTCTGCATGCCAAGCGCGCCGTGATCGAGAGAACGGTGGCTCTGGCCAAGCAGCTTGATCAGGATGGCGGATTCGACGAGCATTTCATCCTGACCGTGATGAAAACCGCGATCCGTGACGATGAATTCGCGGGCCTCTATGCCACAGCCGTGGGTGCCACTGCGGATGACGCTGCTGGCCCCGATGCGGCGAAAATGCCGCTCAACCAGCAGCTTGGCCGCATGATCAAACGCGCTGTCGGTGCCAGAAGCAAGAAGAACGAGACCGGCCGCATCGCACGCGCACAGGTTTCGGGCGAGGCGATCACCACCTACACGCTGCTTGAAAAGCCCGCCTGACAAAACTGGCTGACAGAACTGACTGCGACAGATCGCGCCGCTAATCGCGGCGCGATTTCCTTGTGCGTGTGGGGCCTCAGCGTATCCAGAAGCCGGCTTTCTTGATCTGGTTGCGGATCATCTGTTCGCGCCGGGGCAGGGCATCGCGGTCGAACATGGCGCGCAGTTTCTGGCCGCGCCCCTGATAGATCAGGCGTTTTGCAGGCTCGTGGGCTTTCAGGATACGCTTCATCTTGTTCGGGGCGGCGATCTCCTCCAGCTGCGCGACGACCGCATCGCTCTCGCGCGCATAGAGCAGCGGCAGCAAACGATAGTGACAGCTGACCGCGCCATCCAGCAGCCCCTCTGGCAGGGTGGTGCGCCCGCCGCCCAGAGAATGGATCACCAACGGCAAGGCCACCTGATCCAGCCATGGGTCAAGCGACTGGCAGGCCAGTTCCGGCGGTGGCGTGTCGCGGATCGCAAGGGCCATGTCAAGAAAGCGTTGCCCGAAGACATGCGGGCAGCTGTAGAAAAAGAAACCCGCGTTGAAATAGAGATATTTCCGCCAGTATTCATCAGGTTGGGAGGGATCGAGCGAACTCTCGAAATCCAGCCCGAACTTGTCGTAGAGCGAGGACCAGATCGCGCTGTATCCCGGACCGTAAAGGTCGATCTGCGGCCATGTCCCCTCCCGCCGCAGGGAGGCCGTCGGGCGATCGAAATCGAACGGCACCTTTTCCAGATCGCCTGTTATGAGCGTATCTGTGTCGAAAAAGACGAACGGCTCTGCTTCCGGCAAGGCGAAAAGTGCCTCGATCTTGTTGCCGTAAGGATAGGCCGCCCCGAAATGCCGGCTCTCGAAGGGCAGGATCTCGGCGCCGAGCTGTTGCAGCATGTCCAAGGTATCCGCATCGCGGATCGTGGGGTCTTCAGGCCATAGCGGGCCGGGTTCAGGCATGGCGACGAAAAGCCTGCCCGCAAAATCGGGGCAGTTCCGGCGCAGGCTGGCGGCAAAAAGCAACGCCTCGCATTGTAACCGGCCGCGTTGCGCCACGACGAGCACGTTAAAGGGGTTTGTCTGTCCTACGCGCTTTGCCATAACCGAGCCTGCCATACACAACTTTTTGCCTTACTATAGGCAGGTTATGCGCGGGACAGAAGAGGCGATAGCATTTGCAAGGCACGGGTCATGACATGGCATGCGCGCGGGGCCTTTTTTGGGTCACCGTCCGGACATGCACATAACCGCGCAGGCTGGCGCGCACTCTTGTATCCGTGGTCCGGACAGGACATTTAGGGTTATGTCCGTTGCGTCAAACGTGACATTCCACGCCTGACGCGGCAGAACCGCCGAGAAGTTCTTTGTCGACCCTGTATTTTCAAGCTGGTAGGTGGGACAGCGAGACGAGATGCACAAAGACAGTGACCACAGATTGATGACACAGAAAAAGCCATTGAGCGAACGGTGGCTGGAGCGTCTTCCGGCTGACAGCCTGCTGTTGCGCCTGCTGCTGGAAAGCTTTCAGGAGCATCGCTTCAAATATATGCTGGCCTCGGCGGCCATGGTGCTAGTGGCGGCGTCAACAGCCCTGTCTGCGTGGATGATGGGCGAGATCATCGACACTTTGTCTACACCCGAGGATCGCCGCCGCGTGTTCATGGTGGCAATAGGTGTGGCAGGGATCTTCGCCTTCAAGGGAATTGCATTCTATATCCAGGCCGTACTCATGGCGCGGGCCGGTAACCGGATCGTCGCGCAAAAGCAGATGCAGATCTACGACAGGCTGTTGCAGCAGGGTGTCGCCTTTTTCAACACCAACGAATCCTCGGATCTGTTGCTGAAGATCACCCAGAGCGCGCAGGCAGCGCGGCGGGCAATCGACACGATCGTCACGGGCTTCATCCGCGACCTGCTGACCTTGATCGGTCTGGTGGCTGTGATGTTCTATCAACAGCCGTTTTTGTCGCTGATCAGTTTGATTGTGGGGCCGGTGGCACTGTACGGCTTGCAGAAGATCCTGAAAACCGTGCGTGCCGTGATGGCGCAGGAGATGGCTGGACTGGGCGAGATTATCCGCGTTGTGCAAGAAACCTCGACCGGTGCGCGCGTGGTCAAGGCCTTCGGGCTTGAGCCGCGCATGGCCGGACGTATGGATGCGGCGGTGCGTCAGGTCGAGAACCGGGCCAACAAGATGGTGCAACTCGAGGCGGCCACGATGCCGCTGCTGGACATCATTACCGGCGTCGCCATCGCTTCTATCGTGATGCTGAGCGCGATCAACATCTTCGGGCAACCTCCTGGCACGCCGGGGCAGTTGATGTCGTTCGTCACGGCCTTCCTGATGGCCTATGAGCCGGCCAAACGCCTGTCGCGGATGCGGGTCATCATCGAAAGCTCCATGGTGGGGATCAAGATGATGTACAGCCTGCTCGACGCCCCGCAGACGCTGATCGAGGCACCCGATGCGGTGAAGTTGCCGGATGGTCAGGGAGCGGTGCAGTTGGAGAATGTGCATTTCGCTTACAACGGCAACGCCTCGGTGCTGCACGGTGTGACAACGTCCTTTGCGGCAGGCAAGACCACGGCGCTGGTTGGCCCGTCCGGTGGCGGCAAGTCCACCCTGCTGAACCTGTTGCTGCGGCTATACGATCCGACAGAGGGCCGTGTGCTGATCGACGGGCAGGATATCAGCAAGGCGCGTTTCAGCTCGCTGCGCGAGAAAATCGCCTTTGTCGGGCAGGACACGTTCCTGTTTTCCGCCGCCGTGATGGAAAACCTGCGCCTTGCGCGCCCCGATGCGCCGGACGACGAGGTGATCGAGGCCGCCAAGATCGCCCATGCGCATGAATTCATCGAGAAGCTGCCCAACGGCTATGACACGCAGATCGGCGAGAACGGATCGTTCCTGTCCGGCGGGCAGCGCCAGCGCCTCTCCATCGCCCGCGCCGTGCTGCGCCGCGCGCCCATCCTGCTGCTGGACGAGGCCACAAGCGCACTCGACAGCCACTCAGAGGTGCTGGTGCGCGACGCATTGGCGCGGATCACAGAGGGCGTCACCACCATCGTGATCGCGCACCGCCTGTCCACCGTCATGAATGCCGATTGCATCTGCTATCTCGAAGCGGGCGAGATCAGGGAACAGGGTTCAATTGAAGAGCTGCTCGCGCTGAACGGCCAGTTCAAGGCGCTGCATGATGTGCAATTTGGCGGCAACCAGCCGGAAGAAGGCGCGCGGCGCACCCACGGGTGACGGCTGGGCTTGCTTCGGTAGCGGCTGGGGGCGGCCGGGGCGGCCACGGCTGACGCAAGCTGAGGCGTAACCGCCAATATTGCTTACAGATTTCGCCGCATCAGTGCCGATGTTTCAAGGAGAGTTTAATGGTGGGCGACCCAGGAATCGAACCTGGCGTGCGTCTCCGCGAGGGAGTTACAGTCCCCTGCCACACCTTGCGGCCTGTCGCCCACTGCGATGGCAAGCCACCGCGTGAGGGGCTGATTAATGCCCCGCCAAGGGGAGGTCAACAGGAAAAACCTTGCAGCTTCGCGCCCTGCAGCGCATGAACGGGCGCGACAGCACACCAGCCAGCCGGACGAGGGCCAGACATCATGAAAAAGCCCAAATGGGTCGTGGAAAAAGAGCAGGCCCGCAAAGCCGATGCCAGTGAAACCCTGTGGCTTTTCGGGCTGCATGCGGTGCGTGACGCGCTGATGAACCCTGCGCGCGTCAAGTTGCGGCTGGTGGTGACCAAGAACGCGCATGACAAGTTGGCCGAGGCGATCGGTGTGAGCGGGGTTGAGCCCGAACTGGTGGACCCGCGCCGGTTCTCGGTGCCGATTGACCCGCAATCGGTGCATCAGGGCGCAGCGCTGGAGGTCAAACCGCTCGATTGGGGCCGCGTGGCCGATATTTGCGTGGGCGTTCCCGGACGGGTGCCACGGGTGATTCTGCTGGACCGTGTGACAGACCCGCATAACGTCGGCGCGATCCTGCGCTCGGCCGAGGTGTTCGGGGCCTGCGCGGTGATCGGTCCGCGCCATCATTCCGCGCCCGAAACGGGTGCCTTGGCCAAGACTGCCAGCGGGGCACTGGAGCGGCAGCCTTATCTGCGGGTCAGGAATCTGGCCGAGACGATGGAGGAATTGCGCGCCATGGGCTACATCCTGCTGGGGCTGGATGGCGGTGCCACGCAGACCATCGAACAGGCGGTTGAGGGCCGGCGCGACCGGCCCGTGGCCCTGGTGCTGGGGGCAGAGGGGCCGGGCCTGCGGGAACGAACCCGCGACACCTGCGATCATCTGGTCAAGATTGCGTATGCGGGCGAATTCGGCTCGCTCAACGTCTCAAATGCCGCCGCTGTCGCCCTATATGCTTCCATGGAGCATTGAAGGACGGGCGCATGACCTATGGAACGAAAGTGGCGACCTGCTGCTATTGCGGGACGCGCGCGGCGCTGGTTCTACGCGGCAAGGAGCGGCATGAACTGGCCTGTTCCAACTGCGGTGCGCCGTTGCATAACCTGAAGATGCTGCGGAGCGAGGCGGTGCAGGATCACCCTGTCGTCACGCCGCAACCGGAGCGCGGCGGCCCACGCAACCGTCCGGTCTCGCCGCAGATCGACTGGTCCCGCACGACGCAATCCAGCGGCAAGACCAAGGGCAAGATCAAGGCCAAGCCGAAAAAGCGCAAAAGCACGGCACGCTGGCTGGTCGGTGAGATCCGGGATTTCGTCGAGGATATTCTGGATTGATCCGGGCCTCGCGCGGAAATCACAGGTTTATTACCGCCTCTTCATATTCCGTTCATGGTTCCCATTTGAAGGTATGAGGCGCGTTATCGGAACATACGCGTCCTCTTCACTGTCCCTCGTTCCGTGACTGGCGCCCAAGGTTCACCTTGGGCGCTTTTTTGCGGGCGCTTTTTTGTGGGCGCTTTTTTTGTCGGTTGTGTCGCAGCGGGACTATGCGCTGACCGGTCCGGCGGATAGGGTGGAGCAATGAGCGAGACCTATTCCGACGCCTTTTTGAAGGATATCCTGAAACGCACCCGCCGCGTCGCGGTAGTGGGCGTGTCGATGAATCCCGTGCGGCCAAGCTATTACGTGGCGCGCTATCTGTCGCTCAAGGGGTTTACGGTTATTCCGGTCAATCCCGGCCATGCGGGCGAGAAGTTGTTCGGTCAGACGGTGCTGGCGGGATTGTCCGATATCGAGGGCGGCGTTGATATGATCGACATTTTCCGCCGCTCCGAGCATGTGCCCCCCATCGTGGAGGAGGCGCTGTCACTCTTTCCCGATCTGCAGACCGTCTGGATGCAGATCGGCGTCGTGAATGCCGATGCGGCGGCGATGGCGCGGGCGCGCGGGGTGGATGTGGTGATGAACCGCTGCCCCAAGATCGAATACCAGCGATTGTTCGGTGAATTACGCATGGGTGGCTTTGCGACCGGGGTGATTTCCAGCAAGCTGTGATCGGGCGGCACGGGCGGTTCTTGGATATTTAGAGCAAGAAGAAGCAGGCGATCAGGTTTTGCGGGCGGCTTTTTCCGCAAGGCCGGATGTGCCTTGGCGGCGCGCGAGTTCGGCCATGACATCCGACAGAGCCACGCCGCGCGATTGCAGCAACACAAGCAGATGGAACAGGACATCGGCGGCTTCCGAGGTGAGGGCCTCGGTGTCGCCTTTGACGGCTTCGATGATCGCCTCGACGGCTTCTTCGCCGAATTTTTCGGCGCATTTCTCGGGGCCTTTGGCCAGCAGCTTCGCGGTCCAGCTTGTCTCGGGGTCAGCATCGGCGCGGGCAGCAATCAGGGCGGCGAGGTCATCCAGTGTCATCGGTCCAGCCTATCGGTCAAGTCGCATGGGGATTCCGGCGGCGGCCATATGGTCCTTGGCCTGCCGGATCGTGAAGTCGCCGAAATGGAAGATCGAGGCAGCGAGCACGGCGCTGGCACCGCCCTTGGTCACACCCTCGACCAGATGATCCAGCGTGCCCACACCGCCCGAGGCGATCACGGGGATATCCACCGCATCCGCGATGGCGCGGGTGAGCGGCAGGTTGAAGCCCGCGCGGGTGCCGTCGCGGTCCATCGAGGTCAGCAAAATCTCCCCCGCGCCTTTGGCCGCGACAAGGCGCGCGAATTCCACCGCGTCGATGCCGGTGGGCTGCCGCCCGCCATGGGTGAAGATTTCCCATTTGCCGGGGGATACGGTCTTGGCGTCGATGGCGACCACGATACATTGGCTGCCGAACTGGTCCGCTGCCTGTGCCACCACATCCGGATTGGCGACGGCGGCGGAGTTGAAACTGACCTTGTCGGCGCCCGCCAGCAAGAGCGCGCGCACATCGGCAGGGGTGCGCACACCGCCGCCCACGGTCAGCGGGATGTAGCATTGCTCGGCCGTGCGACGGACCACGTCGAACATGGTGCCACGGTTCTCGTGGGTGGCGTGGATATCGAGAAAGCACAGCTCGTCCGCGCCCGCCGCATCATAGGCGCGCGCGGCATCCACCGGATCGCCCGCATCGCGCAGGTCGACGAAATTGACGCCCTTGACCACACGGCCATCGGCGACATCAAGACAGGGAATGATCCGGGCTTTGAGCATGGTGCTGTTCTTTGCTGTGTCACGGCATTGTTTATGTGCAAACCGTCCCACATGCCAGAGGGTAGGGCGCAGGTGTTTATGGAGAGGGAGATCACGATGCGAAACATTTTAGCAATGGCTGCGGTGGTTGCCTCGGCCGGAATGGCATTGGCCGGTGATGGCGATATCGTCAAGGTACAGTCCGGCCATGATGTGCCCACGACGATGGACAGGCTTGAGGCAGCGGTGACCGGGGCGGGTGCCACGGTCGCGGCGCGGATCGACCATGCTGCCGCAGCGCAATCGGTTGATATGACGCTGGAGCCGTCGCAGGTTCTGATTTTCGGCAATCCCAAACTTGGCACCCCCGCCATGCAGGATGACGCGGTGGCGGGGCTTTACCTGCCGCTGAAGGTGTTGGTTTATGCGGATGCGGGCGGGCAGACGTGGCTGGCCTATGAACAGCCCGCCGCGATGCTGGACGCGCTGGAGGGCGTGTCGGATGACGCCGCCTATCTGACGAACATGGCGGGTGCCTTGGGCAACCTGACCGCAAAGGCGGCTGCCGCCGAGTAACCTTGCTGCATCGGGGCAGAAGGGCTGCCTCAGCCCTTCAGCGCGGCCAGTGCGGCGCGCAGGTCAAGCGCGCCATCATAGAGCGCGCGCCCCGAAATGGCACCGTTGAGTGCGGCCCCGCAATCACGCAGGGCGATCAGGTCGGCCAGCGAGGAAACCCCACCGCTCGCGATGACGGGGATGCTGACGGCATGAGCGAGGGCGGCTGTCGCCTGGATATTGGGGCCCTGCATCGCGCCGTCGCGGTTGATGTCGGTGTAGATGATGGCGGCGACGCCTGCGTCCTCGAAGCTGCGGGCCAGATCGGTGACCATCACATCGGTCTCCGTTGCCCAGCCTTTGGTGGCAACGCGCCCTTCGCGCGCGTCGATGCCCACGGCGACTTGCCCCGGAAAGGCGCGGGCGGCCTCGCGGACCAGCGCGGGGTTCTCCACCGCTACGGTGCCGAGAATGACGCGGGCCAGCCCCTTCGACAGCCAGCGCTCGATCGTGGCCATGTCGCGGATGCCGCCGCCCAGTTGCGCGGGCACTTCCGTTTGCGCCAGAATGGCCTCGACCGGTGCGGCATTGACCGGCTCCCCCGCGAAGGCGCCGTTGAGGTCCACCAGATGCAGCCATTCGCAGCCCGCATTCACAAATTCCATCGCTTGTGCGGCAGGGTCGTCGTTGAAGACGGTGGCTTGCTCCATCTCGCCCTTGTAAAGGCGCACGGCCTTGCCGTCTTTCAGGTCGATGGCGGGGTAAAGGATCATGGGCGCACCTGTGCTGGCTGGGTTTGTGGCGCGTTTGACCACGCGTCGCGGGAAAATGCAACGCAGGGCGAGGCGTTGGCCTTACGTTATGCTTGATCGGTGCGGACAGGCGCGGCAGGCTTTTCGCAGATGTCAGGGAGGATGATGGTATGCGCAAGGTGATGGTAATGGCCGCAGGGCTGTGTATGGCGGCGGGAGTGGCGCTGGCGGATCCCGTGCTGGGGGTATGGCAGACCGAGGTGGATGACGGGGCCTATGCCCATGTCACGATGGCCCCTTGCGGGACGGCGATCTGTGGCACGCTGAGCCGGAGTTTCAACGTGACGGGCGAATACAAGGCGGCGACGCTGGGGCGGCAACTGGTCTGGGACATGCAGCCCAACGGCAAGGGCGGCTATGCCAACGGCAAGATATGGCAGCCCTCGACCGACAAGACCTATCGCTCCAAGATGGCGCTGGACGGAAATCGTCTGAATGTGTCGGGCTGTGTCGGGCCGATCTGCAAAACGCAGACATGGATGCCCGTCAATTAAAGCGCTGGACGCTGGCAGGCCGGATCAGGGCTGCCAGCGCAGGAAGTTCCCGATCAGGCGCAGGCCCGTTGTCTGGCTTTTCTCGGGATGGAACTGCATGCCCAGAATATTGTCGCGCCCCACGATGGCGGTGATCGGGCCTGCGTAATCCACATGCGCCAGCAGATGCGCGGGATCGGCCACGCGCATGTGGTAGCTGTGCACGAAATAGGCGTGATCGCCCGATGTGATCCCGTCAAAGACGGGGTGGGGGTGGTCGATCACCAGATCGTTCCAGCCCATATGCGGCACTTTCAGCGCGGAATCAGCTGGGTCGATCCGCACCACCTCGCCGGAGATCCAGTCGAAGCCCGGAGTGGGGCTGTATTCCAGCCCGCGCGTTGCCAGCATCTGCATGCCGATGCAGATGCCCAGAAAGGGGCGCGCATGGGTCATCACGGCCTCTTCCATCGCCTCGAACAGGCCGCGATGGTCGAAGAGTTCCTTGCGGCAGGCGGGGAAAGCCCCGTCACCGGGCAGCACGATGCGGTCGGCGCGGCGCACCACGTCAGGGTCGGAGGTGACGGTGACGCGGCCTGCATCCACTTCCACGGCCATACGCTGGAAGGCTTTCTCGGCAGAATGCAGGTTGCCGCTTTCATAATCGACGATAACGGTGTGCATCGGGCTTACAGGCTTCCCTTGGTCGACGGGATGGCATCGGTGCGGCGCGGATCGGCCTCGACCGCCTCGCGCAGGGCGCGGGCCACGGCCTTGAAGGCGGCCTCGGCGATATGGTGGCTGTTGAACCCGTGCAGCTTGTCGACATGCAGCGTAATGCCGCCATGGGTCGCGAAGGCCTGAAAGAACTCCCGCACCAGTTCGGTATCGAACCTGCCGATCTGCGCGGTGGGCATATCGACATTCCAGATCAGGAAGGGGCGGCCCGACAGATCGAGCGCGGCGCGCACCTGCGCGTCATCCATGGGCAGGTGGCATGATCCGTAACGCCGGATGCCGCGCTTGTCGCCAAGCGCCTGCGTCAGGGCCTGACCCAGCGCGATGCCCACATCCTCGACCGTGTGGTGATCGTCGATATGCAGATCGCCTGTGGCGCGGATGGTCATGTCGATCAGCGCATGGCGCGACAACTGGTCCAGCATGTGGTCGAAGAACCCCACGCCGGTCTGGTTGTCATAGGCCCCTGTGCCGTCCAGATCAATCCGGACGGTGATATCGGTCTCGGCCGTTTTGCGCGTGATCGTGGCTGTCCGCATGGATAAGGCTCCGGTTTGTGTTGCGGCGCTTATAGGCGGATGGGCTTGGCGGGGAAAGGGGCATGAACGCCATTGCCGTGCCGTTGTGGCTGTGCAAGCCTCAAGGAGAAGTCAGAGCGAGGCATCCCATGAGCACCTGCGTTTTCATCCAGCTGCGCTGCACCCCCGGCAAGACCTATCAGGTCGCCGAGGAGATCGCCCTGCGCGAGCTCCATTCCGAGCTGCATTCCACCAGTGGCGAATATGATCTGCTAATTAAGCTCTATATTCCCGAAGGGCAGGATGTGGGCAAATACATCAACGACACGCTGCTGGATATCCCGGGGATCGAACGGTCACTGACCACGCTGACGTTCAAGGCGTTTTGAGGGGGGGGCAGCCTGCGCGGAATCAAGGCCGCAGGCCGCCGCGCGATCGCCGACACGCCCCCCGGGGCGGCGATTTTGCGACAGTTGCGGCATGAACTGAGGTTCGATGACCGTGCGACCATAAAGTGATTCAGAACGAGCGTTGTATCGCCACCCCGCGTGTCGGCGACCGCGCTGCTTTGCTCAGGAGTTAGGTCATTCCCGAAAACAAAAAAGCCGGCCACGAGGACCGGCTGTTTTGATATTTGGAGCGGGCGAGGCGATTCGAACGCCCGACCCTAACCTTGGCAAGGTTATGCTCTACCCCTGAGCTACGCCCGCTTCCTTGGGTAAGGCGTGATCTATAAATTCGGCGCGGTGGCTGCAAGAGAAAAAGTGCGGCTTGGCAGAAAAACTTTGCCGCAAGCGGAACGCAGCCTTCAGAACAAGGCGTGGGCGATATTGGCCGCCCCCGCAAAGAAGAGCGCCAGAAAGGTCAGCAACGCGCCACCGCCGCGCAGCGGCGCGCGGTGGGGCAGGCGGGCCATGCCGAGGGCATGCATGATCCGGCCCAAAAGCAGGCCCGCCCCCAGCACATGGAGCGCGAGGGCGGGCGCGCCCTGCATTTCGGCCAGCAGCATCAGGACCAGCAGCAGCGGGACGTATTCGGCGAAATTGGCATGGAGCCGCATTGCATTGGCCATGACCGGATCGCCATCGTCGCCGGCATAGACCTTTTGCTGCATCCGCACGCGGACCACCCATGCGGTGATCGCCAGATAGACCAGCGCCAGCAGGCCTGCGTAAAGCGCCGTGAGGGCGGGGATCATCGCGGGAATCATGCCTCGAACTCCACCAGCAGATCCTTGGCGTCGATGGCCGCCCCCGGCGTGACATGCACCGCCTTGATCACCGCGTCATGATCGGCATGGATGCCGGTTTCCATCTTCATCGCCTCGATGGTCAGAAGCAGATCGCCCGCCTTGACCTTTGCGCCTGCGGTCGCTGCCACGCTCGCGACCACACCGGGCATCGGTGCGCCGATATGGGCGGCATTGCCGGATTCGGCCTTGGGGCGCTGGGCGGTCTGGGATTTGACCAGACGGTTCGGCACGCGGATCACGCGTGGCTGGCCGTTCAGCTCGAAAAACACCTTTACCTCGCCGTCATCCGTGGTCTCGCCCACGGTTTGCAGGCGGATTTCCAGCGTCTTGCCGGGGTCGATCTCGGCGGTGATCTCCTCTCCCGGTTCCATCCCGTAGAGATAGGTGCGGGTGGGCAGGGCGCGGACGGGGCCATAAAGACGGTGACGGCCCATGTAATCCAGAAACACCTTCGGATACATCAGGTAGCCGTTGAGATCCTCGTCATCGACCTTTTTGCCTTCAAGCTGCTTTTCGACATCGGCGCGGGTCGCCTCCAGATCGACGGGAGGAAGATGCGCGCCGGGGCGCGCGGTATTGGGTGTCTCGCCTTTCAGCACCTTGGCCACGATCGCAGGTGGAAAGCCGCCCGGCGGCTGGCCCAGATTGCCGCGCATCATGTCGATCACCGAATCGGGAAAGGACACCTCCACGGCGGGGTCTTCGACCTGCGCGCGGCTCAGGCCCTGGCTCACCATCAGCAGCGCCATGTCGCCCACAACCTTGGAGGAGGGCGTGACCTTCACGATATCGCCGAACATCTTGTTCACATCGGCATAGGTGCGCGCGACCTCGGGCCATTTGTCCTCCAGCCCGAGCGAGCGCGCCTGCGCCTTGAGGTTGGTGAACTGGCCGCCCGGCATCTCGTGCAGATAGACCTCGGAGGCAGGGGCCTGCAGGCCGGACTCAAAAGCCACATATTGCGCGCGGACCTGATCCCAGTAATCGGAAATCTCGCGCACGCGCTCCATGTTCAGGCCGGTGTCGCGCGGCGTGTGGCGCAACGCCTCGATGATCGAGCCGAGGCAGGGCTGCGAGGTGGCCCCCGAGAACGCATCCATCGCCGCATCCACCGCATCGACACCCGCATCGGTCGCGGCAAGGATCGTGGCCCCTGCGATGCCGCTGGTGTCATGGGTGTGGAAATGCACCGGAATCGTCAGTTCGTCTTTAAGCGCCTTGATCAATATCCGCGCCGAGGCGGGTTTGAGCAGTCCGGCCATATCCTTGAGGCCCAGCACATGCGCGCCCGCCGCCTCAAGCTCCTTGGCCATGGCGACATAATACTTGAGGCTATATTTCGCGCGATCGGGATCAAGAATGTCGCCGGTGTAACAGATCGACGCCTCGCAGATGCGTTCCTCGGCCAGAACCGCGTCCATCGCGACGCGCATGTTCTCGGTCCAGTTGAGGCTGTCGAACACGCGGAAGATATCGACGCCGGTTTCCGCCGCCTGCCGCACGAATTCCTGCACGACGTTGTCAGGATAGTTGGTGTAGCCCACGCCGTTTGACGCGCGCAGCAGCATCTGTGTCAGCAGGTTCGGCATGGCGGCGCGCAGATCGCGCAGGCGTTGCCACGGGCATTCCTGCAAGAAGCGGTAGGCCACATCGAAAGTGGCCCCGCCCCAGCATTCCACGCTGAACAGTTCCGGCAGGTTCGCGGCATAGGCGGGCGCCACGCGGATCATGTCGATGGAGCGCATGCGGGTGGCCAGCAAGGACTGGTGCCCGTCGCGCATGGTGGTGTCGGTCAGCAGCAGGCGTTGCTGCGCCAGCATCCAGTCGGCCACGGCCTTTGGTCCCTGCCGCTCCAGCAGCGTCTTGGTGCCTTCGCGCAGCCCCCCGGGTTGCAGCTTGGGCGGGCGCGGCTGGCGCGCCTCTGCGGGCGGTTTGGGGCGGCCTGCGGTTTCGGGATGCCCGTTGACGGTGATATCCGCGATATAGGTCAGGATCTTGGTGGCACGGTCGCGGCGCTTGTGGAACTGGAACAGGCCCGGCGTCTCGTCGATGAACTTGGTGTGGTATTCGTTGTTCAGGAACGTCGGATGCTTAAGCAGGTTCTCGACAAAGGCGATATTGGTGCTGACGCCGCGGATACGGAACTCGCGCAGGGCGCGGTCCATCCGCGCGATGGCGGCTTCGGGCGTTTGCGCCCATGCAGTGACTTTTTCCAGCAGGCTGTCATAGAACCGCGTGATCACCGCGCCGGAATAGGCGGTGCCGCCGTCCAGACGGATGCCCATGCCCGTGGCCCCGCGATAGGCGGTGATGCGGCCATAATCGGGGATGAAGTTGTTCTGTGGGTCTTCCGTGGTGATGCGGGTTTGCAGCGCGTGGCCGTGCAGGCGGATATCGCCCTGTGCGGCCATCCCTGTGGCCTCGGCCAGTGTCTTGCCCTCGGCAATCTTGATCTGCGCCTGCACGATGTCGATGCCGGTGACGGCCTCGGTCACGGTATGTTCGACCTGCACGCGGGGGTTCACCTCGATGAAGTAGAATTTCTCGTCCGCCATATCCATCAGGAATTCGACGGTGCCGGCACATTCGTAATTCACATGCGCGCAGATGCGGCGGCCAAGCTCGCACAGCTCCTCGCGCTGCTCTTGTGTGAGGTAGGGGGCAGGGGCGCGCTCCACCACCTTCTGGTTGCGGCGCTGGACGGAACAGTCGCGCTCCCACAGATGATAGATCTCGCCGTGGCTGTCGCCAAGGATCTGCACCTCGACATGGCGCGCCTTGAGGATCATCTTTTCCAGATAGCCCTCGCCATTGCCGAAAGCGGCTTCGGCCTCGCGCCGTCCTTCCATGACCTTTTCGGCCAGTTCCTTTTCATTGGCGACAGGGCGCATGCCGCGCCCGCCGCCGCCCCAACTGGCCTTGAGCATCAGCGGATAGCCCACTTCGGCGGCCTGCTTGCGGACCTTGCCCATATCGTCGCCCAACACCTCCGTGGCGGGGATCACAGGTACGCCCGCCGCGATCGCCACGCGCCGCGCGCTGGCCTTGTCGCCTAGCGCGCGCATCGTGTCGGCCTTGGGGCCGATGAAGGTGATCCCGTTGGCGACGCAGGCATCCACGAAATCGGGGTTCTCCGACAACAGCCCGTAGCCGGGATGGATCGCATCGGCACCCGACAGCTTGGCGACGCGGATGATCTCGTCAATGCTCAGATAGGCTGCTACAGGCCCCAGCCCCTCGCCGATCCGGTAGGCTTCATCCGCCTTGAAGCGATGCAGGCTGAGCTTGTCCTCTTCCGCGAAAACCGCGACCGTGCGCTTGCCCAACTCGTTCGCGGCGCGCATCACGCGGATGGCGATCTCGCCCCGGTTGGCGATCAGGATTTTCTTGAACTCGGCCATTGCCTGCTCCTTACTGAGAATACGCGCGGGTTTCCCACGGCGCTTTAATTTCATATGCCTAGCGCCACGCCGCACTGCGGCGCAAGTGTGCCGATGCGTCCCTGTAACAATTTGCAAGATTTACAGCGCCGCCGGAAGAGCCAAGCCAAACTGCGGCCACGGGCATCCTCACATCACGCGTCCGGCCACGTCTTGCAGGGTCTTGGTGCCCATCTGCCCCATGTTCGACGCGATATCGCGCTTGAGCATGTCGATCAGATGCGCGGGTCCGGCCTCGCCCAAGGCGCCCAGTGCGTAATGCCACGCGCGGCCCATCATCACGAAATCCGCGCCAAGCCCGATGGCGCGCAGGATGTCCAGACCTCCCTCGATGCCGCTGTCGAAGATCAGGGGCAGCGTGGTGGCGGCACGGATCGCGGGCAGCATCGAGACGGTCGAGGGCGCGCCGTCGAACTGCCGCCCCGCATGGTTGCTGACCCAGATCGCATCCGCCCCCGCTGCCTCCAGCGCGGGCACGTCACGCGCATCCAGCACACCCTTGACGATCAGCGCGCCGTCCCATGCATCCCGCAGCGCCTTGAGATAGCTCATATCGGGCGAGGTGCGCAGCATATAGCCCGCATGCTCGGTCGAACTGAGGCCGGTCATTTGTCCGGCATAGCCGTCGATCAGCCGCATCCGGGGCATGCCCAGCCGTGCGGTGCCCATCGCCCATGACGGGCAGCGCGCCACCTGCGCCAAAAGCCGTGGTGTCAGGCGGGGCGGCGAGGTCAGGCCGGAGCGCGTCTGCCGCTCGCGCCTGCTGGCGACGGGCACATCCACGGTCAGCACAAGGGCCGAAAAGCCCGCATCGCGGGCGCGTTTGAGCATATCGGCGCGGATCTCCGGATCACGCGGCGGATAGATCTGGAACCAGCCGTTGCCGTCCAGATGCGGGCCGACTTCCTCGGGCGTGCGGCTGGCCACGGTGGACAGGCCGTAGGGCAGCCCCGCCTTGGTGGCCGCGCGCGCCAGAATCCGCTCGGCATCCGGCCAGAACAGGCCCGACATGCCCACGGGGCTGACGCCGAAGGGCAGCGGATGGGTTTTGCCGAACAGCGTGACGGACATATCCGGCTCGAACTCGCCATGCAGGATCGAGGGCATCATCTGCACCGCGTCCAGATCGGCGCGGTTGCGGCGCAGCACGGATTCGCTGCCCGTTGCACTGTCGAGATATTCGAATACGAACCACGGCATCCGGCGGCGGGCCTTGGCCTTGAGGTCACAAAGGGCGGGGTAGCGTTGAAACAGATCCATGGCGCGCATTTGCGGGGCTGGCCTGCGATTTGTCCATATCCCGCCGTGGCAAAAATCGGCCCACGGAAAATATCGTGGGAACAGATCAAGAACTTCTCTTTCACATGGGCGCGTGGCGCGCTAGGATCGCTGGCATGAGCCAGTCTGACAATATGCCCGCATCCTCGACACCATCCCTTTCGGCACGCGCCATGGCGGCGCGACCTGTCGCCCCCTATCTTGACGGGCTGAACCCCGCGCAACGCGATGCGGTGGAGGCGCTTGACGGCCCCGTGCTGATGCTGGCGGGGGCCGGCACCGGCAAGACCAAGGCGCTGACGGCGCGGATCGTGCATCTGATGACGATGGGCAAGGCCCGCCCCGACCAGATTCTGGCGGTGACGTTCACCAACAAGGCCGCGCGCGAGATGAAAAACCGTGTGGCGAACATGTTGGGCCAGCAGGTCGAGGGGATGCCGTGGCTGGGCACATTCCATTCGGTCTGCGTCAAGCTGCTGCGGCGGCATGCCGAACTGGTGGGGCTGAAATCGAATTTCACGATTCTGGATACCGACGACCAGATCCGCCTATTGAAGCAGTTGATTGCCGCCACCAATGTGGATGACAAACGCTGGCCCGCGCGGATGCTGGCGGGGATCATCGACGGCTGGAAGAACCGCGCATGGACGCCGGACAAGGTGCCCGCGTCCGAGGCGGGCGGATACAACAACCGAGGGATGGAGCTTTACGCGGCCTACCAGACCCGTCTGCGCGAATTGAACGCCGTCGATTTCGGCGATCTGCTTCTGCATATGGTCCATATCTTCCAGACGCATGACGACGTGCTGGAGCAATACCGGACGCGTTTCCGCTATATTCTGGTGGACGAGTATCAGGATACCAACGTCGCGCAGTATATGTGGCTGCGCCTTCTGGCGGGCGGGCATCGCAACATTTGTTGCGTCGGAGACGATGATCAATCAATATATGGTTGGCGCGGGGCCGAAGTAGGCAACATTCTGCGGTTCGAGACCGATTTTCCGGGGGCCAAGGTTGTCCGTCTGGAACAGAATTACCGCTCCACCCCGCATATCCTTGCTGCCGCCTCCGGTGTGATCGCGGAAAATCGCGGGCGGCTGGGCAAGGAATTGTGGACCGAGGCCGAGGAGGGCGAGAAAGTCCGCCTTATCGGGCATTGGGACGGCGAGGAGGAAGCGCGCTGGATCGGCGAGGAGGTCGAGGCGCTGCAAAGGGGCACGCGGGGCTTGCGGCAATTCTCGCTCGACGAGATGGCGATTCTGGTGCGCGCCAGCCACCAGATGCGCGCCTTCGAGGACCGTTTTCTGACGATTGGCCTGCCTTACCGCGTGATCGGTGGCCCGCGATTCTACGAGCGGTTGGAGATCAGGGATGCGATGGCCTATTTCCGCGTGGTCACATCGCCCGCCGATGATCTGGCTTTCGAGCGGATCGTGAACACGCCCAAGCGGGGTTTGGGCGACAAGGCGCAACAGACCATCCAGCGGATCGCGCGTGCCCATGGTGTGCCTTTGGTGCAGGGCGCGCAGATTGCGGTGGCGGAGAAGGAAATCACCGGCAAAGGTGCGGCCGCGCTGGGCCAGTTGGTCACGGATATCGCCCGATGGGGCCGGATGGTGGGCGATGACGCCATCAGCCATGTCGAGCTTGCCGAGCAGATCTTGGACGAAAGCGGCTATACCGCCATGTGGCAGGCCGACAAGACACCCGAAGGGCCGGGGCGTCTGGAAAACCTCAAGGAACTGGTCAAGGCGCTGGAGCAGTTCGAGAACCTGCAAGGCTTTCTGGAACATGTCAGCCTGATCATGGACAACGAATCATCCGAGGAGGGGGCCAAGGTCAGCATCATGACGCTGCATGCGGCCAAAGGGCTGGAATTTCCCGCTGTTTTCCTGCCGGGCTGGGAGGATGGGCTGTTCCCCTCGCAACGCTCGATGGATGAAAGCGGCACCAAGGGGTTGGAGGAGGAGCGCAGGCTCGCCTATGTCGGCATCACGCGGGCCGAGGAAATCTGCACCATCTCCTTCGCGGGCAACCGCCGCGTGTTCGGGCAATGGCAATCCGCGCTGCCCTCGCGGTTCATCGACGAAATGCCCGGCGATCATGTCGATGTGCTCACTCCGCCGGGGCTTTACGGTGGCGGCTTCGGAGCGGCGGGCATGGGCGGTTTCGGGCGCGATGACCGCGAGGTCGAATCCGGTATCGAGGCGCGCGTGGCAGAGGCCAATGTCTACAACTCCCCCGGTTGGCGGCGTTTGCAGAACCGCTCGGCCCAACGCCCCGTCAGCCAGCCCGCCGAGGCGCGTAATACGGTGATCGACATGCAGGCCGTCAGCGCCCATGCGATGGGCGAGCGCGTGTTCCACCAGAAATTCGGCTATGGCGAGATCGTCGGGATCGAGGGCGACAAGCTGGAGATCGCCTTTGAGAAGGCGGGCACCAAGAAGGTGGTCGCGCGCTTTATCACCGGGGCGGAAGACATTCCGTTCTAAGGGTGTTGGCAGGCTGATGCAGAAAGAACCGGGTGTGCTGTTGGCGTGCCCGGTTTTTTTATTTGAAATACTTGTCAACCAAACCCGCGCCAAAGCGGCGCACAACGGAGGTTTCCGGCCCCCGCGCGGAATCAAGGCGCGGCACGCGCCGCCGCGCGATCGCCGACACGCCCCCGGGGCGGCGCTTTTGCCGATGTTACGCCAGCCATGCAGGTTCGATGATGCTGCGGACATAAACTGCCTCTCACAACCGAAGCAATGCCGCCCCGCGTGTCGGCGACCGCACGGACTGCCTCAAGACGCGAATACGCACTTTTGCGCGGATCAATCCGGCATTGTGGAAGTCTTAGCTTTCGGGACCCCCAAATAAAGAACGGCGGTACCCAGGGAGGAGGAGAGGATACCGCCGTCTTTTTTAACGCGTCCCTCAGGGAGGAGGAGGAGGGCTCGCGTGTGGTCCAAGATGTGTCAGCGCCCAGGGAGGAGGAGAGGGGCGACACTCTTGTATGCGAATAACCTCAGGGAGGAGGAGAGAGGCCTTCGCAATTCTGTGTCAGTCACGGCGACACCCAGGGAGGAGGAGAGGGTGCCGCCGCTCTTGACAACGAAAGACCTCAGGGAGGAGGAGGAAGTCTTTCGTATTCTTTTCAAGGCGCGGCGGCATCCAGGGAGGAGGAGAGAATGCCGCCGCTCTTTTACAGATGATCCAGGGAGGAGGAGAGGATCACCTGATCTCGAATTTACTTTTTCTGCCCGTAGGCATATTCGTAGGCGACCGAGCGGATCTGCGACCGGTTCAGGCCCATATCGGCCAGAACGCTTGTCGGCAGGATTGCCAGATCGTTGACTGTGTCGCGGAACACCCGGTAACGGGCGTAACGCTCGGACAGATCGGCTGCGAGTGCCTGCAGTCTGCCTGCAATCCCGGCCTGGGCGGCGCGGGGTTGGGCAAGGCGGGCATCTGATGCATAGGCCATGTTCGTTCACTTTCGGTTTGGTTCCGAGCGGGATCGTTTTCGCTCTGTTGTCCCTAAGATAACCCGATGCTGCGCGTGCACAATACCTTTTGGACGCAATGCTGCTATGCAGCAAATGCATATGAAAGACTGACCTAAATTTTGGGCAATCAGCCTGTTTATGCAGCGCTCTGCGATCAACATCCGCCGGGGGCTTGCGTGTAGGGTGAAACCTGCCACCTATTGCAGCGCATCTGACGGAGGAATTGGCATGAGCGTGACACGAGAAACCATCGAACAGGCCCTGCGCCAGCTTGCCTTGCCGGACGGAGGCGATCTGGTGAGTCGCGATATGGTGCGTGCGCTGACCATTTCGGACGGCTCGGTGCGATTCGTGATCGAGGCCCCCAGCCCCGCTATCGCGCGCCAGATGGAGCCGCTGCGCATGGCCGCCGAGCAGATCGTGGGGCGCGTGCCGGGCGTGACGTCGGTCAGCGCGGCCCTGACAGCGCATGGCCCAGCTGAAAAGCCGCCCGCGCCCAGCCTCAAGATCGGCGGGCATCCGACACCGCAAGCAGGCCCGACCAAACCCTCGGGCGTGGACCGCATCCTTGCCATCGGCTCCGGCAAGGGTGGTGTTGGCAAATCCACCGTCTCCTCGAACCTTGCGGTGGCGCTGGCGCGGCAGGGGCGGCGCGTGGGGCTGCTGGATGCCGATATCTACGGCCCCAGCCAGCCGCGCATGATGGGGGTCAACAAACGGCCCGCCAGCCCTGACGGCAAGACGATCATCCCGCTGCAGGCGCATGGCGTCACGATGATGTCGATCGGTCTGATGATGGACCCGGCCAAGGCCGTCGTCTGGCGCGGCCCGATGCTGATGGGAGCCTTGCAGCAGATGCTGGGGCAGGTCGAATGGGGCGAGTTGGATGTGCTGCTGGTCGACCTGCCACCGGGCACGGGCGATGTGCAACTGACCCTGTGCCAAAAGACGCAGCTGACGGGCGCGATTGTCGTCTCCACCCCGCAGGATGTGGCGCTGCTGGATGCGCGCAAGGCCATCGACATGTTCAATACACTGAAAACGCCGGTGCTGGGCCTGATCGAGAATATGTCGGTCTTCTGTTGCCCCAATTGCGGGCATGAAACCGCGATTTTCGGTCATGGCGGTGTGCGGGCGGAAGCCGAGAAGATGGGTGTGCCGCTGCTGGCGGAATTGCCGATTGATCTGGATACACGGCTGGGGGGCGATGCGGGCACGCCGATTGCAAGCGGCGATTCAGCGGCAGGACAGGCCTATGCGGCACTGGCGCGCCGTCTGGTCGACGGGGGCATGGCCTGAACAGTCGGGCTTTGGAGTATTTGAAGAACGATGAAGCAGGGCGCGTGGGGGTAAACCTCACGCGCCCTGTTTTACATTATATAGCGGTCACGGTTTGCGACGCGGCACGGCATTGGGCCCGCGCGGGGCGCTGGCGCGGGGTTTGCCGGTCTTGCCTGCGGGCAGGGGCTTGCCGCCGGGTCCCAGACGGGCCGATGTGTTGGAGGCGGCGTTGCGCACTGGCGCATCGCCCGCAGGTTTGCCGCCCGGTTTTTCCCACGGTTTGCCAGCCGGTTTGCCGAAGGGCTTTCCGGCGGGCTTGGCCCCCGGCTTGCCATAGGGTTTGTCACCGGGCTTTCCTGACGGTTTGCCGTAAGTCTTGTCGCCCGCCTTGCCTGCGGGCTTGCCATAGGGTTTTGCGCCGGGCTTACCAGCCGGTTTGGCGAAAGGTTTGTCGCCGCGCGGCTTGGGCGTGTCGAGACCGCGATGCACTTCGGGGTCCATCTCGCGCGGGGCGGCGCTGCGGGGTTTGGCCGCGTGGGATTTCATCCCCTCGGATTTCGGCTTGCCTGCGGGGCTGCCATGCGACTTGAATCCTTCGGATTTATATCCGGCGGGTTTGCTGGCTGCGGGTTTGGCTGCTGCAGGTTTGGCTGCTGTGGGTTTGCTTTCGGGTTTGCTTTCGGGTTTGGCTGCTGCCGCATCGGCGGGCGGCATCCGGTCCGGCACATCGGCCCATGCCGCGTTTTCAGCAGGCGGCGGGCCACGGCGCACGGGTGCTGCGCGCTCGGGACGGTCGCCGCCGTGGCGCGGTTTGCGCTCGGCATTGTCACGGGCTGGCGGTGCGCTGCGCGGCATGGATCCCAGATCGGGGGCATTATCCATCACCGTGACCTTGGCCCCGCCATCAAGAACGGCATCGGGGCCGAGCGCCTTGATAAAGCCGGGCAAAGCCGAGGCCAGCAGTTCGACGTAGGATTCATCGGCCTGCACACGGATCGCACCGATATCGTCGCGCGTGATGTCACCGGCCTTGCACAGGGTCGGTAGCAGCCAGCGCGCCTCGGCTCTCTCGTTGGCACCGACGGACAGACGCAACCATTTCGAGGGACCAAAGGTCTTGCGCGCCGTTTCGCGTTTGCGGTCGGGGCGTTCGGGGCGCAGATCGGGATCGGGCAATTCTTCCGGCGCGGAATGTTTGCTGTAGAACAGGCGCAGATAAGCGCCCGCAATCTGCGTTGCATCATATGTAGAGGTCAGACGGGCGACGAAATCCTCCTCGCCCTCGTTCAGCGGCTCAAGCCAGACCGGATCATTGATCAGGCGGTCCTCGTCCTTGGCGCGCACTTCATCGGCGGAAGGCGGCGCGGCCCATTCGGCGGTGATCTTGGCGAATTTCAGCAGCCGTTCGGCCTTGGCGCGGGTCTTGGGCGTGACGACCAGCGCCGAGACACCCTTGCGCCCCGCGCGGCCAGTCCGGCCCGAACGGTGCATCAGGGTTTCCGAATTGGTCGGCAGTTCGGCGTGGATCACCAGTTCCAGATTGGGCAGGTCGATGCCGCGCGCGGCCACATCGGTGGCCACACAGACCCGCGCACGGCCATCGCGCATGGCCTGCAGCGCATGGGTGCGCTCGGCCTGGCTCAACTCGCCCGACAAAGCCACGACCGAGAAACCGCGATTGGCGAAACGTGCGACCAGACGCGCCACGGTGGCGCGGGTGTTGCAGAAGACGATCGCGTTCTGCGCCTCGTAAAAGCGCAGCAGGTTGATGATCGCGCCCTCGGTGCCGTCATAGGCGGCCGTCAGCGCGCGGTATTCGATATCGGCATGCTGGGTCGCGCCTGTGGTGGTGGCGACGCGCACGGCATTGTCTTTGAGGTAGGTCTTGGACAGTTCCGCAATGCCGCGCGGCACGGTGGCCGAGAACATCAGCGTGCGCCGCGTCTCGGGGGCTTCGGACAGGATATATTCCAGATCGTCCTTGAAGCCGAGGTCCAGCATTTCGTCGGCCTCGTCCAGCACCACGGCGCGGATCTGTTTCATGTTGAGCGAGCCGCGCATGATATGGTCGCGCAGGCGGCCCGGAGTGGCGACAACGATATGCGCGCCACGATCCAGTGCGCGGCGTTCGTCGCGCATGTCCATGCCACCGACGCAGGAGGCCATCACAACGCCTGCATCCTGATAAAGCCACTGGAACTCGCGTTTCACCTGCAGCGCAAGCTCGCGCGTGGGCGCAATGATCAGGGCCAGCGGGGCCGCCGCAGGGGGCAGCATCTCGCTTTCGCCCAGCAGGGTCGGCGCGATGGCAAGGCCGAAGCCTACCGTCTTGCCGGATCCGGTCTGGGCAGAGACCAGCAGATCGGCCTCGATCAGGTCGGGGCGCATCATCTCGTGCTGAACAGGCGTCAGCGTCTCATAACCGCGCCGCTCCAGCGCATCAGCCAGAGGTTTCATCGTCGGGTGGGGCAGGGTCATGGGATCACTCAAGTCTTGGGACACGGGGAACGAAGGGGCGGAATGCTCCCGCGGTCCGGGGCCGTTGCCCCTGTGCCTGTGGTTTTGGAAGGATTGCTCAAGCGCGGGGCCATACCGTCTTCATTCTCTATTGTATAGCGCAATCGTCTCTGCGGGAACAGCGACAAAACCAACCGTGTCCTGCAGGGGCCAGCCTGCCAGCGGCACGGGGCGGGCGATGGTGCTTTCAGGGGAGGGCCTGCGGTCCATGGGATTTTATGGGACGGGGGGATGATCTTCGTCGGCACCTGCGGTGGTCCACACGGATCATCGCGAATCACGGCGGCGCGATTTCACGTGATTCTGGCGTGAATCGGGGGTATTCCGGTCAATTCGGGTGCTGTGAATGTGGCGTCGGTGCATCACAAAGAGCGTTGGATCCGGTGTCGGCGAAATTATTTGGGAAATCATGGGCCAAAATCCGCAGCGCATGATTCCTCTATATTTAGTGTGCTTCGGGGAAATGAGATCAACAAAATGTGTTGATTGGCAAAAATCCACGGTTCCATGGGTGCCTCGCAGGCGAATCTTCCCCTCTGTCACCCGCTCTGGGCATCAGATTTAAGTTGTTTCCCATGAATTCCCACGCTATCCATAAATCACACGATGAGGACGGGACATAACAAGGGGCACCCAAGACCCCGAACCAAAATCCCAAGTCAGGTAGCATACAGGCACCCCGCTTTCATCGACAACGAGATCCGGCGCGCGAGCGAGCAGACATCCCCCCAGGTGGCGCGCGCAGTCGGACACCCCCGCTAGTCGGGACGAGGGCGGCGGATTGAGCATTGGCAGCAGCTCAATCCGCCGTTTTCCGTTCTAAAACATGGTTTTAGGCCAGGTTCGGGACGAGACAGAATTTTCGGGGGGACAGGTTGGAAGGATCACGGGACAGTGGTTCGCAGGTTCAGAGGCGAGAGTCACCATAAGGTGGACGGTAAGGGGCGGGTGTCGATTCCGGCCCTGTTTCGCCGTGTGCTCGAAGCTGGTGACCCGAACTGGACCGAAGGTCTCCATCCCGAACTTGTGATCGTCTATGGCGATCATCGCCGCAAATTCCTTGAGTGCTACACCATGCAGGCCATCGACGAGGTCGATGCCAAGATCGCGGCTCTGCCGCGCGGCGGGATGGAGCGCAAGATGCTGGAACGTCTGTTCCACGGACAATCCTATCCCACCACCGTCGACGAGACCGGCCGCATCGTGCTGCCCGCCAAGCTGCGCGCCAAAATCGAACTCGAGGACGAGGCGTTCTTTATTGCGGCCGGTGATACGTTCCAGATATGGAAGCCCGAAACCTACGAGACCGACGAACTGTCCCGGACCGAGGCATGGCTTGACCAGTTGCCCGAGGGTTTCGATCCGCTCATCTATCTGGACAATGCGAAAGGGGAATAAGCTATGGCTGCTGCTGCCGCGACCCCCGATGCCGCCCCTCACATTCCGGTTCTGCTGCGTCCGCTGCTAAAAGCGGTGGCACCTGTCACAGGTATCTGGCTAGACGGCACGTTCGGCGCGGGCGGCTATACGCGCGGGCTGCTGGAAGCGGGGGCAGACAAGGTTATCGCGGTGGACCGCGACCCGCTAGCCTTCGAGATGGCGCAGGGCTGGGCCAAGGATTACGGCGACCGGATCGAGATGGTCGAGGGCGTGTTTTCCAAGATGGACCAGTATGCACAGGATCTGGACGGTGTCGTTCTGGATCTGGGCGTCTCCTCGATGCAGCTTGATCTGGCCGAGCGCGGCTTTTCCTTCATGCGCGACGGGCCGCTCGATATGCGGATGAGCCAGTCCGGCCCCTCTGCCGCCGATATCGTCAACGAGGCCGACGAGGCTGTGATCGCCGATATCCTGTTCCATTACGGCGAGGAACGCGCCAGTCGCCGGATTGCCCGCGCTATCGTCAAGGCGCGCGCCGAGGCGCCGCTTACCACGACATTGCAGCTGGCCGGGCTGATCGAGAAATGCCTGCCGCGCAGCAAACCGGGGCAGTCGCATCCCGCCACGCGCAGCTTTCAGGCGCTGCGGATCGCCGTGAATGACGAGTATAAAGAGTTGGCCGAAGGCATGGCCGCCGCCGAGCGGGCGCTGAAACCCGGCGGCAAGCTGGCGGTGGTGACCTTCCATTCCATCGAGGACCGCATGGTCAAACGCTTCCTGCAAGCCCGCTCCGGCACCGCGGGACGCGCCAACCGCTATGCGCCGCTGGAAGAAGAGACCGACGCGCAGTTCCGCCAGACCACCCGCAAGGCGGTCGGGGCCGACGATCTGGAGATCGACGAGAATCCGCGCGCCCGCAGCGCCAAGTTGCGTGTGGCCATCCGCACCGATGCGCCCGCAGGTGACACAGATATGGCTGCCCTCGGCATGCCGCAGATCAAGGGAGAGTTCTGAGATGCGTTCCGTCCTGTTCGTGCTGACGGCCTGTGCCGTGATCGGACTGGCCTTCTGGGCCTACCGCGAGAATTTCCGCACCCAGCAGGCACTGAACACAACCGACCAGTTGCAGCGCGACATCGGCGCGTCGCGCGCGCGTCTGGCCGTGCTACGGGCGGAATGGGCCTATCTGAACCGCCCCGCACGGCTGCGTGATCTGGCCGACCTCAACTTCGACAGCCTTGGCCTGATGCCGATGGCCCCCGAACAGTTCGGCCGCATCGATCAGGTCGCCTTCCCGCTGGAAGAAGAGGGCTTGCTGCCCATTACCGATGTGATCGACGTCTCGAACGTGGGAGAACAGCCATGATCCGCACACCGCTGCGTCCGCTGGCCCGTGTGCTGGAGGCCCGCGCCAAAGGCGAGAATCCCGATGCGATCGAGCGCGAGAACCTGCGCCTGCGCCACGAGGAGATGCGCGACCGTGCCCGCCTGCGGGCCGAAGGGCGTTTGCTGGTGCTGGGCGTGCTGTTCATCTGTGCGTTTACGATGGTGGGCGCGCGCATGGCGCTGCTGGCGGCGACCGAACCGACCGAGCCGCGCGCCAGCGCGGCAGGGGCCGACATTCTGGCGTCGCGCGCCGATATCGTGGACCGCCATGGCCGCGTTCTGGCCACCAATCTCGAAACATTCTCCCTTTACGCCCAGCCGCCGCAGATGGTCGACCCTGAACATGCCGCGACCGAGCTTGTGCGCATCTTTCCCGATCTGGACCGTGACCGTCTGGTCCGGGATTTCACCGGCAGCCGCAAATTCCTGTGGATCAAGCGCCGCTTGAGCCCGGAACAGAAACAGGCCGTGCATGATATCGGCGATCCGGGGCTGTTGTTCGGCCCGCGTGACATGCGGCTTTATCCCAACGGCACGCTGGCCGCGCATGTGCTGGGCGGGGCCGGATTCGGCCGCGAGGGGGTGCATGCCGCCGAAGTGATCGGCGTGGCCGGTGTCGAGCGGCAGTTCGACGCGCAGCTGCGCGACCCGGCCCGCGCCAGCGCGCCGCTGGAATTGTCGCTGGACCTGACCATTCAGGCCGCCACCGAGGAGGTGCTGCTCGGCGGAATGCGGATGCTCAACGCCAAGGGAGCGGCCGCCGTTTTGATGGATGTGCATACCGGCGAGGTGATCTCTATCGCGTCGCTGCCCGATTTCGACCCCAACGACCGCCCTGTCGCCCCCACACAAGGACGGCCCGACGACAGCCCGCTGTTCAACAGGGTGGTGCAGGGCGTCTATGAACTGGGCTCGACCTTCAAGATATTCACCGTGGCGCAGGCGCTGGAACTGGGGATGGTCAATCCCGAGACAATCGTGAACACCCAGTCGCCGATGACATGGGGTCGTCACCGGATCTCGGATTTCCGCAACTACGGCCCGGAACTCAGCGTGTCCAAGGTGATCGAGAAATCCTCGAACGTGGGCACCGCGCGGCTTGCCATCGACATCGGCGCAGAGCGTCAGCGCGATTTTCTGGGGCAGTTGGGCCTGCTGGAAGTGACCGGGTTCGAGATGGTTGAATCGCGCGGAGGCAAACCGCTCCTGCCGCCCCGCTGGTCAGAACTGTCAACGATGACAATATCTTACGGTCACGGCTTGTCCGCCACACCGCTGCATCTGGCGGCCGCCTATGCCACGATGGTCAATGGCGGCACGCGGGTCTCGCCGACGCTGCTCAAGCAAACGGGGCCGCAATACGGGCCGCGCGTGATCTCGGAGAAAACATCCGCGCAACTGCGCCGGATGCTGCGCCTGACGGTCAGTCAGGGCACGGCCAGCTTTGGCGAGGTCAAGGGCTATGCCGTGGGCGGCAAGACGGGCAGCGCCGACAAGCCGCGCATCGACGGGCGCGGCTACGAGAAGGAAAAGGTGCTGGCGACCTTCGCCGCGACCTTCCCGGCGCATGATCCCCAATATGTCCTGATCGTCACGCTGGACGAGGCGGTGGAAACCTCGGGCTCGGAGCCGCGCCGCACGGCAGGCTGGACCGCCGTTCCCGTCGCCGCCGAGGTGATCCGCCGCGTCGCGCCGCTGCTGGGACTGCGTCCCGAAGTTGAACCTGCCGAATTGACGGGTATAACGCTGACATCGAATTGAATCATAACGTGCAGGGGCATCCGGTGGCGCAGGCAAAAACTTTGGCAGAGCTTGGCCTGACCGCCAAATCGGGACGCTCCCCGCAGGTGTCGGGTCTTGCTGTGGACAGCCGCGATGTAAAGGACGGCTATCTTTTCGCAGCCCTTCCGGGCACGAAAATCCATGGCGGCGAATTCATTCAATATGCCCTGCGGATGGGGGCCGCCGCGATCCTGACGGATGCGGAAGGCGCGCGGATTGCTGCGGCCGAACTCTCCGCATCGCAGGCCGCGCTGGTCGTGGCGCAAGACCCGCGTCAGGCTTTGGCCTATGCGGCGGCGTTGTGGTTCGGCGCACAGCCCGCCACGATGGTTGCAGTCACCGGGACCAATGGCAAGACATCCGTCGCCACCTTCACCCGCCAGATCTGGGAGGCGCTGGACCTGCCCGCCGTCAACCTTGGCACCACCGGGGTTGAGGGGGCTTACGAGGAGCCGCTGCACCACACGACGCCGGAGCCGATCACGCTGCACCGCGTGCTGGCAGCTGCCGCCAGAGCAGGCGTGACCCATGCCGCGATGGAGGCTTCCAGCCACGGACTGGCGCAAAAGCGGCTGGACGGTGTGCAGCTTGCGGCGGCGGGGTTTACCAATCTCACGCAGGACCATCTGGATTATCACGCTGATTTTGCGGATTACTTCAACGCCAAGGCCGGGTTGTTCACCCGTGTGCTGGGCGTGGACGGGACGGCGGTGATCAACGTCGATGATGCGCGCGGCATGGAAATGGCCAACATCGCCCGCACGCGCGGGCAGGAGGTGATCAGCGTCGGTCGCCGCGAAGGGGCTGATCTGCAACTGCTATCGCAGCGATACGACGCGACGGGGCAGACGATCCTGTGCCGTTTCCGTGGTAAAAGCTACAGCGCCGATCTGGCGCTTCTGGGTGGGTTTCAGGCCGAGAACGTGGCGCTGGCCGCAGGGCTGGTCATTGCCTGCGGGGCCGATCCCGACCGCGTGTTCGAAACGCTGCCCGAACTGGTGACCGTGCGGGGCCGGATGCAATTGGCCGCGACACGTGCCAACGGGGCGGCGGTCTTTGTCGATTACGCCCATACACCCGATGCCGTGGCCACCGCTTTGCAGGCGATGCGCCCGCATGTGATGGGACGGCTGGTCGCCATCGTCGGTGCCGGCGGTGACCGTGATACCACCAAACGGCCCCTGATGGGGCAGGCGGCGGCAGAGTATGCCGACGAGGTCATCGTGACAGATGACAACCCCCGGTCGGAAGATCCCGCCGCGATTCGTGCCGCTGTACTGGCGGGCATCCCCGCGCAGGCCCGCGTCAATGTCCGCGAGGTGGGCGACCGCGCCGAGGCGATTTTGCGCGGCGTCGATGCGCTTGGCCCCGGCGACGCGCTGCTGATCGCGGGCAAGGGGCACGAGACGGGGCAGACCGTGGGCGATATGGTGCTGCCGTTCGACGATGTGGAACAGGCCAGCGTCGCCGTGGCGGCATTGGACGGGAGGCTGGCATGAGCCTGTGGACCGCTGCTGATGCCGCCGCCGCGACGGGCGGGCAAAACACGGCTGACTGGTCTGCCGACGGCGTCTCGATCGACACCCGCACGATCCAGCCGGGCGATCTGTTCGTGGCCCTCAAGGATGTGCGCGACGGGCATGATTTCGTGGCGCAGGCCTTGGCGAAAGGGGCCGCCGCCGCGCTGGTCACGCATCGCCCCGAAGGCGTCGCCAAGGATGCGCCGCTGCTGGTTGTGCCGGATGTGCTGCGCGGGCTTGAGGCGCTGGGCATTGCGGCGCGGGCGCGCACCAAGGCGCGCGTGATCGCGGTGACGGGATCTGTCGGCAAGACCTCGACCAAGGAGATGTTGCGCTGCGTCCTGCGCGGGCAGGGCCGCACCCATGCCGCCGAGGCCAGTTACAACAATCATTGGGGCGTGCCGCTGACGCTGGCACGGATGCCTGCCGATACCGAATATGCCGTGGTCGAGATCGGGATGAACCATCCCGGCGAGATTGCCCCTTTGGCGCAGATGGCGCGGCCCCATGTGGGCATGGTGACGATCGTCGCTGCCGCCCATCTTGAGGCGTTCGAGAACCTTGACGGGATCGCGCATGAGAAAGCGTCGATCCTGACCGGACTGGACCCGGGCGGTGTGGCGGTGCTGAACGGGGACCTGCCAACCTCGCCGATTCTGCTGGACTGGGCCAGGCGCCATGCCGCGCGCACCATCACCTTCGGCGAGACAGCGCGAGTGCATCACCGCGTGACGGATGTGACCTTGTGCGACCAGACCACCGTGGTGCAGGGCCGCGCATGGCGGCGTCCCGTGCTGTTCAAGGTTCATGCGCCGGGGCGGCATTTCGCGGTCAATGCGATGGGCGTGATGGCCGTGGTGCATGCCTTGCGTCTCAATCCGGTGCTGGCGGCGCATGATCTGGCGAGCTGGAACCCGCCGGCGGGGCGCGGCAGGCGCGAGCGCTTCCTGCTCGATCCGCTCAGCGATGATTTGTATTTCGACCTGATCGACGATGCGTTCAACGCCAATCCCACCTCGATGCAGGCCGCGCTGGAAGTGCTGGCCGCTGCCGATCCGCGTGACGGGCTGGGCCGCGTCGATCAGGGCCGCCGCATCGCCGTTCTGGGCGATATGCTGGAACTGGGACCTGACGAACTGGCCCTGCACCGGGACATTGCAGCGCTGCCCTATGTCGGTGCGCTGACGCTGGTGCATTGCGTCGGCCCCCGGATGCGCCATTTGTGGGAGGCCCTGCCAGCGGCGAAACGCGGCGAGTCTTTCGACAGCGCCGCCGCCCTTGCGGCCCGCGCCAACAGGCTGGTCGATGCGGGCGATATCGTGCTGGTCAAGGGCTCCAAGGGCAGCAAGGTCAGTCTGGTGGTTGACGCGCTACGCAAA
>JAGXGW010000069.1 GCA_024636555.1 Paracoccaceae bacterium
GGGCGTGACGGGTCCGAAGCTCTTGGCACCGGCATCGACGCGGCGCTTGGAGTGCAGATCGGCAATACGCTGGCGCTGTCCGTGCCCATCGCAGGTATCGCGCAGCTCGCTCTGGTCTGGTGGGCAGCGCGGCGTGCGGGTTTCACCCTGGGGGTCACAAGGCGGCCGCGGCTGACGCCCGAACTCAAACGCCTTGCCATCATCGCAGCACCTGCGGCCCTTGCAGGCGGCGTCATGCAGGTCAATCTGCTGGTCGGTCGGCAGGTCGCCAGCTTTTACGAAGGAGCTGTGGCGTGGTTGAACTATGCCGACAGGCTCTATCAGTTGCCGCTTGGCGTGGTCGGCATCGCCATCGGCGTGGTCCTACTGCCAGACCTTTCGCGCCGCCTCAAGGCCGGTGACGAGCAAGGCTCGCATACTCAGCTCAGCCGTGCAGCCGAAGTGTCGCTGGCCCTGACCATCCCTTCGGCCGTGGCCTTGATGGTGATCCCGTTCACACTTGCCTCGGTGCTGTTCCAGCGCGGTGCCACGACCACCGATGACGCAGCAGCGATCGCCATTGCTGTGGCGATCTATGGCCTTGGCCTGCCCGCCTTCGTGCTCCAGAAAATATTGCAGCCGCTTTATTACGCGCGCGAAGATACCAGACGCCCGTTCCACTTCGCAGTCGTGGCCATGGTCGTGAACGTGGTGCTGGCCGTGGGCCTCAGCCCGGTCATTGGCTGGGTGGCACCTGCCATCGCCACGACACTGGCGGGATGGGCCATGTTCGGCCTGCTTGCATACGGCGCACGCGGGTTCGGGCTCGCTGCCAAGTTCGATGCACGGTTTCACAAACGCATCTGGCGCATCCTTGCGGCCTCGGCGATCATGGGTGCCACGATTTGGGTCGGCAACCTGATGCTGCAACCGATGCTCGGTCTGGCGTGGTGGCGCGGAGTTGCCCTGTTGATCATGATCGGCCTTGCCGCACTCAGCTATTTCGGATCGGGCCAACTGATCGGGGCCTTCCAGCTTGCAGAATTCAAACGCGCGCTCAAACGCGGCTGACGCTCTATTTTCCAAATGGCTCTTAATCCCGGGGGGTCAGGGGGGCTGGCCCCCCTTGGCTCTCCTCAATGCTCACCGCTGGCGGACACGGTCCCGCAGTTTGGTCCATTCTCCCGGCGCGAGCAGAAAGCACAGCACAAAGCCCGTCACAAATCCGAACAGTTCGGCGAGCCACTGGGTGCCCGTATCAAAGAAAACACCCCACAAAAGCTGCAACCCCATCAGCACCGCAATCAGATAGAAGGCCCTGAACTGCTGCTACCCCATGCTGGCCAGACGTCGCCACATCACAAAGGAATAGGCCCCGATCAGCCCATAGACATTGGGATAGGCCCCGACCAGCCAGACCGGATCGTTCAGCACCAGAGCATAAAGCACGGCACCCGAAACGCCCGAGACGAAGAACACGATCAGAAACGCTGCCTGCCCCATTGCTTCTGCGACCATCTTGCCAAGTGCCAACAGCAGCACCAGCGCGAAAATCGCATGGGTGAACCCCAGATGGATAAAGGAATAGCTCAATACCCGCGTGACCTCGGTGAGGGGAAAGCGGCCGTTGGCGACCATCCAGTCGAACAGATCCCCCGAGAACCCATAGTCGCGGATCAGCGCCAGACGCCAGCCGACGGCACCGGGGCCGCCGATGATGCCTGCCTCGGCCAGAAACAATCCTGCCTCGACCCCGGCCATGGCCAGAAACAGCAGCGTCACTGCAGCAGGCAGCGGGTTCACGGGCGCTTGAAAATCAGGGTCCGACATAGGGCCTCCTTGACGGGGTTGGTGCGCATGGGTAAGCCCATCAGGCCGCAGTTTCCAGCCCAATCCGCCCTCGTTCACCGGAGCATCCCATGACCGACACAAGTTTTACCCCCCGCGTGTTTTCCGGCATCCAGCCTTCGGGCGGTCTGACGCTGGGCAATTATCTCGGGGCGATGAAACGCTTTGTCGATATGCAGGACGAAGGATCCTATCAGACGGTCTATTGCATGGTCGATCTGCATGCGATCACGGCCAAATGGCAGGATCCGCGCGAACTGGCGCACAACACCCGCGAGCTTGCCGCCGGTTTCATTGCGGCGGGCATTGATCCTGCGAAATCCATTCTGATCAATCAGTCACAGGTGCCCGAACACGCCCAACTGGCATGGATCTTCAACTGCGTCGCGCGGATGGGCTGGATGGGGCGCATGACCCAGTGGAAGGACAAGGCCGGCAAGAACGCCGAAGCCGCCTCCCTTGGCCTCTTTGCCTATCCGGCGTTGATGGCCGCCGACATCCTGATCTATCACGCGACCCATGTGCCCGTGGGCGAGGATCAGAAACAGCATCTTGAGCTGACGCGCGACATCGCCGCGAAGTTCAATCATGACTACGGGGTCGACTTTTTCCCGCTGACCGAACCTGTGATCGAAGGGGCGGCGACGCGCGTCATGTCCCTGCGCGACGGGTCCAAGAAGATGTCGAAATCCGACCCGTCGGATGCCAGCCGTATCAACCTTACGGACACGGCCGACACCATCGCCAAGAAGATCCGGAAGGCCAAGACCGACTCCGACGCCCTGCCCTCCGAGATCGAAGGGCTGAAGGACCGTCCCGAGGCGCGCAATCTGGTGAACATCTATGCCGCCCTCAACGATCAGACGGTCGAACAGGTCTTGGCGGACGTGGGCGGGCAGCAGTTCGGCGCGTTCAAGCCCGCGCTGGCCGATCTGGCCGTCGCCAAGATGGCGCCGATCAGCACCCGCATGGCCGAACTGATGGCCGATCAGACCGAGATTGACCGCATTCTGGCCCACGGTGCCGGACAGGCCCGCGAGATTACAGCGCCGATCCTGAAAAAAACCTACGAGATCGTGGGCATGGTCGGCTAAGGCTCCGCCTGCGCTGACTGCGCATTTGCGCACATCAAGGATGCGATGCGGCATCTGGAAATGCCCTGCTTCGCTTGCCATCTTGAGGGCAACCACAAGCACGGGAGATTGCCCCTCATGGCACATGCAAGCGTAGGCCACATTCACCTCAAGGTTGCCGATCTGGACCGCTCGATCGCGTTTTACCGCGACATCCTCGGTTTCGAGGTGCAGCAGCGCATGGGGCGGCATGCCGCGTTTCTGGGCGCGGGCGGCTATCATCATCACATCGGGCTCAACACGTGGGAAAGTGCCGGTGCTACGCCACCGCCTGTCGGGCATACCGGGCTTTATCATTCCGCGTTCCTTTACCCCGATCGCAAGGCGCTTGCAGCCGTGCTCAAGCGGATCGTGGCAGCGGGCCTATCGCTGGACGGTGCAGCGGATCACGGCGTGAGCGAGGCGATCTATCTGCGAGACCCCGACCAGAACGGCGTGGAAATTTACCGTGACCGCGCCCGCGAAGACTGGCCGCGTGATGCGCAGGGCGGTCTGAGCATGATCAACGCCCCGCTGGATCTGAACGCCTTGCTGGCCGAAGCAGACTGAACAGCGCGTGGATACCCGCCTCACTACTGGCATGGACATCCCCGCCCGCCTGCGCCAATTTCACGCCTGAAATGCACACAGGGGGCCAGACAGGATGACGACAGGTTTTTTCATGGACGAGCGCTGCTTTTGGCACGCGGGCGGCAACTATGCCTTTACCATGCCTATCGGTGGGTTGGTGCAACCGCTGGCCTCCGGCGGCCTGCCCGAGAACCCCGAAACCAAACGTCGTCTGCGCAACCTGATGGAAGTGACCGGCCTGATGCGCGAACTTGACGTGCGCAGCGCGCCCGAGGCGACCCGCGAAGACCTGCTGCGCGTTCACCCCCAAGCTTATGTCGATGAATTCAAACGCCTGTCGGATACGGGCGGGGGCGAACTTGGCCTGCGCACCCCCTTTGCCGCGGGCGGGTTCGAGATCGCGTCGCTGTCTGCCGGGCTCGCCCTCGCGGCGGTCGAGGCAGTGGCGACCGGTGATCTGGACAATGCCTCTGCGCTCAGCCGCCCGCCCATCAGGCCCGCCCCGCTGGGGTGGCTGTCGCCAGCGGGACGGCCCGCTCATAGGCCTCCCGGCTTGGCATGTGCTCGACCCGCTCTGCCGCCTGCCGTGAGGCCAGCGCCGCCATTGGCCCGCCATAGGTTGCCGCAATCGCCCCTATCGTGTGGGCATGCATCGCAGCCAAGACGATTTGCATGGGAATACCCTTGGAGAGCACCAGCTCGATTGCCAGCTTCTCGGTTGCATCGTTGACGATCTCCATCATTTCGTCGTGGTTCTTCTCAGTCATTTCATTCTCCATCGTTTGTCCGGACTGCAGGAATGTGGTGGGCGTGTCCCGTGGGGAGGGATGGACCCCCCCCTAAAGGGGGGTGTCCATACCCCCACCCTGTCCGGTTCACTAAACGCCGAGATCCGAAATCCGGACCGAAAGCGGACCGAGCCGGATTTAGTTGATTGTTGTTATAAAACAGTTGCTTGACTGTTTGGCGGACCGAGCCGGACCGAGCCGGACCGAGCGTTCCGGTCCGGCCTTTCAGGACTGGCCGGACCGAGCCGGACCGAGCCGGACCGAGATTGCCGGTCCGGATCATTGCTGCACCTTAAAAACAAGGTTATCACGCACCAAAACAAGACCTGAATGCGTGAGTTGATCACGAGACTTTCGGAACATTCGCGCCCGCGTGTCGAGGTTGTCAGATGCGGAAACCACCCCGATTTCGAGGCAGGCACCGCGCCACTCTTCAAGGGTCACACACGGCGATCCGGGGTATGACGGCCCCCGCACCACCTTGCCCTTTTCAGTCAGCACCTTGTCGAGAACGGACAGCGCACCCTGTGCCGCTTCCGTCACCACCACGCGGCCCGCCTCTGCGTTGTCCACTGGTTCGACAAGACATGTCGTGATCTGATCGCCGTCCTGATCCCTTCCGAGATCGACTTGGCGCAGTTGATAGTTGAACTTGTAGCCGGTCGGCCCGTCCCGCTGTTTCGTGACTTCGGCGGTGATGATCCCCAGATCATCGCGCTTCAACTCGATCTCGGTATCGATCGCCGCGCGCAGCGAGGAATGGCCCCGCGCGCCTTTGCCAACCTCTTTGCCGGAATGGTGGACCAGCATCACATGCGCCCCGGTGGCGCGCTTGATCAAGTCGAGGTTGCGCACCAAGTCGGCAATGTCCGGCGCGTTGTTCTCATCGAGGCCCCCCATCACCCGCGCCAGTGTGTCGATCACGATCAGGTCAAAGTTGCCGCCCCCGATCGCGGCCAGATGCTGCAACACTTCGGCCAGAGGCCCGGCTTGGCTTGCTGGTCCCGTAAGGGTGATCGCGATCGGCAGTAGAAAGAACTTCGGATCGTCCAAGGCAGCGATCCGGTTGTTGAGGCTGGCCCCACCTTCCGCGCCGATGTAGAGAACACGGCCCTCGCTGACTCGCCTCCCGCCCCACGATAGACCCTTGGCGACATGGTGCGCGATGTTCAGCACCAGAAACGACTTGCCCACGTTGGACGGCCCGTAGACCACCGAAACCGCACCCCGGTCCAGCCATCCTTTCACCAGGTAAGGCCGGTCGAGCTGCGGCTCGATATCACCGGCCCAGATCACACTCGACAAAAGGCTCTTGGCCTTCGGCTTGAGCTTGTCCGGATTTTGGCGCAGCGGGGTGACGTTCTGATGTTCCGGCTCGATTGGCTCACCTGTCCCAAGCACCCGGCGCACCTCGTCTATTCCGTCACTCATGGCGCGCCCCCGTCAGCTTGAGCACAAGGCCGCGCAAGGCAGGCATCGACTGCCAGAAGGTCGACCGCTCAGACCACCAGCGCACGTCCTCAGCCACCTTGCCGCGATCGTCGGCACATCCGTTATGTCGGGTCAGATCGTCCAGCGCAGCGGTCAGGACTTCCCGCGCATCCTGCGGGTGCGTGTCATAGATCGCTTGCGCCAGATTCCGAATGCAGCCCTGCCGGATCCGGACTTCAACCTTTCGGCCCGCCCCGACGCGGCCCCGCGCCCGCTTCTGCACCACCGAAAGGGCGGTGAAATCTCTCGTATGCTTCATCATCCGGCCCTCTCGAACATCAGGGCCGCGATCAGACGCGCCTGTGTCTCTGTCAGACCGTAGCGCTGTTGCAGGCGGGTGATGTGCCAGCTCATGCCGCCACCCCCTTCACATGCGCCAGGAAGGCCGCGCGGTCTTGCGGTGAAAGCTGAGTGAAACAGGCCAGCGCATAGGCCTTGCGCTCCTGCACGGTCGCCAGCTCGGCCCAAAAGGACGCTTCGTCCATCACGCCGAGAAAGGGCGCGCAAGGCATCCCTGCGCCGCGTGTTGCGATCCGTGCCACCAGCTCGGCCTCGATCGGCTCCAGCGAGGCCAGGGCAGCATAGGCCAAGGATCCCCGCTCAGATCGCGACAGCCGCGCCGCAAGGATCGCGCTGGCCTGTGTCCAGCCAGGCGAGGTGTCGAGGGTCAGGGCATAGCCGATCACCCGCGCCGCGCGCTCATGGTTGCGGCTCAAAAAGATTTGCGTTGATCCGGTCGCCGTTATCGGGCTATCTTCACCGCGAAACTTGCTCCGTTTCATATCTTGATTTACCCCGCGTCCTTTGCCGAGGATCGCGGGGCTTTCTTTTGCCTGATCGGGCTTCAAACGGTTCGCCAAACTGTGAAAATCCCCTTTGTTATCAAAGGGCGGATTTTCCGGGTTCGGCAGCGTAAGCGATTGATAACTATCGCCTGTTTCTGTCCTGCACGGCTCACCACTAAAATCAAAGGCTTAGGCAGAAATGCCTGAGCCTTTTGCATTTTCTAAAGCCACCTGGGCCGCACGTGGGCCGCACAGATCACACGGCTTCGATCGAATTTCTGCGAACATCTA
>JAGXGW010000001.1 GCA_024636555.1 Paracoccaceae bacterium
CAACCAAAGCGTTATGAGCGCTCTGCTCTAACCAATTGAGCTACAGGCCCGACCTGCGTGACTTGCTAGCAGACAAGCCGGGCGCGTCAAGCCGTCTGCGGGGCGTGCAGGACGAAAAAGGGTTTCAGATTGCCAAGCAGCAGGGTTTGGATTAACCCGCAGCGCAGGCGATGAAAGGACAAACCCATGTCGGATGCAGAGCAGCCCGCAGATCAAACCAAGGGCGCGAAGAACGGTATCACTTATGCCGATGCGGGTGTCGATATCGATGCGGGCAACGCGCTGGTGGAGCGGATCAAGCCTGCGGCCAAGCGCACGATGCGCAAGGGCAGCATGTCCGGTCTGGGCGGTTTCGGCGCCTTGTTCGACCTCAAGGGTGCGGGCTACAGCGATCCGATCCTCGTGGCGGCCACCGACGGGGTGGGCACCAAACTGCGGATCGCGATTGATACTGGCAATGTCGACAGCATAGGGATCGATCTGGTCGCCATGTGCGTCAACGATCTGGTGTGTCAGGGCGCGGAGCCGCTGTTTTTCCTGGATTATTTTGCCACAGGCAAGCTGGAGCTGGAAAGTGCCACGCGCATCATCGAGGGCATCGCCGAGGGCTGTGCCCGTTCCGGCTGCGCGCTGATCGGCGGCGAGACGGCGGAGATGCCGGGCATGTATCACGGCGGGGATTTCGATCTGGCAGGCTTTGCCGTGGGCGCGATGGAGCGGGGGCAGGATTTGCCTGCGGGCGTGGCAGCGGGCGATGTGCTGTTGGGGCTGGCCAGCGACGGGGTCCATTCCAACGGCTACAGCCTTGTGCGCAAGCTGGTCGAGGTGTCCGGCCTCGGATGGCAGGACGCTTGTCCCTTCGGCACCGGCACGATGGGCGAGGTGCTGCTGACGCCGACGCGGCTTTATGTGACACAAGTGCTCGCGGCGATCCGCGCGGGCGGGGTGCATGCGCTGGCCCATATTACAGGCGGCGGGCTCACCGAGAACCTGCCGCGCGTCCTGCCGGACGATCTGGGTGCGCAGATCGATCTGGACAGCTGGGCTTTGCCGGGCGTGTTCCAGTGGCTGGCGCAGACCGGCGGGATGGATCAGGGCGAGATGCTCAAGACCTTCAACTGCGGCATCGGCATGATCCTTGTGGTCGCGCCCGAGCGGGCCGAGGCGTTGACAGCGCTGCTGGTCGAGGCGGGCGAAACCGTCACGCCGATGGGCAATGTCACGGCAGGCGGGGCGGGCGTGGCCTATACAGGCGCGCTTTTGTGACAAAACGGGTGGCGATCCTGATCTCCGGCGGCGGGTCCAACATGATCCGGCTGGTGGAGAGCATGACGGGCGACCATCCGGCGACGTGCGTTCTTGTCGCCTCCAACGATCCGGCGGCGGCGGGGCTGCAGCGCGCCGCCGCAATGGGGATTCCCACGGCGGCGGTGGATCACCGCGCCTTCAAGGGGGACCGTCCCGCGTTCGAGGCGGCGTTGCAGGCGGAACTGGACAAGGCCGCGCCCGATATTCTGTGTCTGGCGGGCTTCATGCGGGTGCTGACGGCGGGTTTCGTGCAGCAGTGGGAGGGGCGGATGCTGAACATCCATCCCTCGCTCTTGCCGAAATACAAAGGCCTGCACACCCATGCGCGCGCGCTTGAGGCGGGCGATGCCGAGGCCGGATGCAGCGTGCATCTGGTGACGCCGGCGCTGGATGACGGGCCGATCCTTGGTCAGGCCCGGGTGCCGGTGCAGCCCGGCGATACCGAGGCCGATCTGGCGGCGCGCGTGCTCAAGCAGGAGCACCGGCTTTATCCGCTGGTGCTGGAGCGGTTCGCGCGGGGTGATCTGACGCCCGTGTTTCTTTAACGCGGGATCATTTTCAGCGCCAAGGCACCAAGAACCGCCAGACAGAGCATCGCCAGCAGGGCGGCGCTGGCGCTCCAGGTGTCGATCAGCAGGGCGATTCCGAAAGGTGCGATGGCGGCCATGACCATCCGCACGGCGGCCAGTTTGCCGAGACGGGCGGCAAAGCCCACCGGACCGAACAGGACCAGCGGCACGGTGCCGCGCACGATGGATGTCAGCCCCTGCGCCAGCCCGAACAGCACGGCAAAGACCATCGCACCTGCAAGCGTCGGCCCCGTCAGCCACAACACCGCCAAAGCCAGCACCAGCAACAGGGTGGAGATCATCGTCGTCGTCAGCGGATGCAGGCGTAGCCCGAACACCATATCCATTACCCGCACGCCCACCTGTGCAGGCCCCATCAGCGTGCCTGCGGTAACGGCAGCGGCGGCGGGCAGGCCAAAGGCGGTCAGCGTCGTGACCCAGCTTGCCGAAAGCGCCGAGAACACCAGCCCCGCCACCGAAAAGGCCAGGGCCACCCAGATCATCGCGCGGCCCTGCTGATCCGCGGGCAGGGGGGCGAACTGCGGCGGGGGCGGTGGCGCCGCGCCGTTCACCGGAACAGGGTCAGGCGCGCGGGTCAGGGTCAGGTGCAGCGGCAGGCAGATAAACAGGTTCAGCGCGGCAAAGACCAGATAGGCCGTGCGCCAGTCGGCCCAGACCAGAATGCCCTGCGTCAGCGGCCAGAACAGGGTCGAGGCGAAGCCACCCAGCAAGGTCATATGCGTAATGGCGCGGCGTGCGCGCGCAGGACCAAGCCCCTGTGCCAATGCGGCAAAGGCGGCATCGTAAAGCACCAGCGTGGCCGTGACTTCCAGCGCGATCAGGGCCAGCCCCAGCGTGACGAGTCCCTGCGCCTGACTGAGGGCCGTCAGCGACAGTGCCGCCAGCACCGATCCCGCCGCCATGACGCGGCGCGCGCCGAAATGGTCTACCCAGTGGCCTGCCGTGGGCGCGGCCAGCGCGCCTGTCAGCAAGGCCAGCGAGAAAGCGGCAAAGGCCGTGCCCGGCGTGATCCCCAGATCCTCGGAGAGGGAGGGTACGACGCTGCCGAAAGCGTAGAAGATCGTTCCGAATCCGATGATCTGGGTGATGCCGATACCAATGACCAGCCGCAGATGGAGCCAGCGATCCGGGTTTGCGGCAAAGTCGGTCGTGTGCATCGGGACCATCGCTAGGCTGATGAATTGCTCCGCACAGCGGCATTGTTCCGGCGGTGAATGTCAAGACCGGGCGATGCTTGGGAGCGGACTTTCCTTTGCCTGCGCAATGCCGTAAGAGCGAACAACCATTTGTGAAACGACCGAAAAGACCTTGCGCCGTGTCCCTCGCGGTGCCGCCGCAACAGGGCTATTGATGAGAACGATCACCACAACCGAAGACCTCGCCGCATTTTGCCAAGAGGCACGCCGCCATGATTATGTCACCCTCGACACCGAATTCATGCGCGAACGAACCTATTATTCGAAACTCTGCCTGATCCAGATGGCCATGCCCGGCCCGGATGACAGCACGGCTGTGCTGGTCGATCCGCTGGCCGAGGGGTTGTCGCTGGAGCCGCTCTACGATCTGTTCCGCGATACATCGGTGGTAAAGGTGTTTCACGCAGCACGGCAGGATCTGGAGATTTTCTTCGTCAATGCCCGCGTCTTCCCGACGCCCTTGTTCGATACGCAGGTGGCGGCGATGGTCTGCGGCTTTGGCGAACAGGCAGGCTACGAGACGCTTGTAAAGCGGATCGCCAAGGCGAGCGTGGACAAATCCTCGCGCTTCACCGACTGGTCGCGCCGCCCGCTCAGCGACGCGCAAAAGATCTATGCGCTGGCGGATGTGACGCATCTGCGCAAGGTCTACGAATATCTGGCCAAGGAACTGGAGAAATCGGACCGCGCCAAATGGGTCGAGGAAGAGCTGGAAATCCTGACCAATCCCGAAACCTATATCGCGCGTCCCGAGGACGCATGGGAGCGGGTCAAGACGCGGACAAGTTCGGGCAAGTTTCTGGCGATCGTGCGCGAACTGGCGCGGTTCCGCGAGGATTACGCGCAATCGCATGATGTGCCGCGCAGCCGTGTCTACAAGGATGATGCGCTGGTGGAACTGGCCTCGACCAAGCCGGTGACGCTGGCCGATCTGGGGCGCTCGCGCCTGTTGCTGCGCGAGGCGCGGCGCGGCGAGATCGCGGATGGTATTCTGGCGGCGATCAAGGCCGGCATGGACTGCCCGCCCGAAAAGCATCCCCAGCCCGACCTGAGCCGCGAGCGGATGCAGGTCAATCCGGCTTTGGCCGATCTGCTGCGGGTCTTGCTGAAAGCCAAGACCGAGGATTCCGGTGTGGCCTCCAAGCTGATCGCCACCAGTGCCGATCTGGATGCGATTGCCGCGGGCGAGCGCAATGTGCAGGCCCTGCGCGGCTGGCGGGCCGAGGTGTTCGGCGCGGATGCGCTGCGTCTGTGCGAGGGCAAGATCGCGCTGTCGGCCAAGGGCAATGATATCCGTATCGTGACCCTGTAAGGTCGGGCATATGTCAGGCCGTGGCGCGTGTCAGCGCGGCTGGCGCTGTCCGGTCAGCGCCGGGAGGTTGCGGCATTGCGCGCGGCCTGAACGCGGATCTCGCGCACACCTGCCAGTTCCGCATCGCTGAGTCTGACGGCGGCCACATGGCTGCGGGCACGCTCCGGCATCGGCACGGTTCCGGCGGGGGCAACGGCGGCGCGCAACTCATAGCTGAGCACGCCATCCACCGGCCTGCCATTGTCGAGCGGCGCGAGCGATACCCGGAAAGCGCCCACGGAATCGGACAGGGCCGTGGCCCGTATCAGGGCACCACCCGGCACGCGCTCCACCGTCAGATCGGCGACCTGCGCGGCCAGTGGTGCGTCGGGCAACTGCGCAGAGCGGCGGAAGCTGAACAGGCCGCCGCCTGCTGTCGTGGGGATCAGGGGATTGACCTCGGCGCTGGCAGCAGGGGCCGGCTGCGCGCGCTCAGCACCGCCGAACATGCCACAACCTGACAGAACGAGGGTCGAGACCAAAAGGGCCGAAGTTAGGTTACGCATCCCGTGCTGCCCCGTCCGTTTGTTGCATTGCCATCTGACTATCTTATCGGATCGGGCTTGAAAAGACACAAGGGCGCAAAGAAGATCCCGGCGGAAAGACACTGGGCCGCACTGGACCTTTGGGTCCGGCTTGCCTAACTGAACAGGGCGCAGGTGAAGGAATGATACATGGCGACGCAAAGCTTTGAGGCGATTGTCGAGGATTTCGAATTCCTTGAGGATTGGGAAGACCGCTATCGCTACGTGATCGATCAGGGAAAGGCGCTGGAGCCTTTGCCGGAGGCCTTGCGCGTGCCCGCCACCAAGGTGGACGGCTGCGCCAGTCAGGTCTGGCTGCATCCGGTGATCGAGAACGGCAAATTCCGCTTCGAGGGCGACAGCGACGCGATGATTGTGCGCGGCCTGATTGCGGTGTTGCGCGCGCTTTACAACGGTGTGCCGGTGGCGCAGGTGGGGCAGGTGGATGCGCCGGGCGAGCTGGCGCGGCTGGGTCTGAACGACCATTTGTCGGCGCAGCGCTCCAACGGTTTGCGCGCGATGATCGAACGGATCCGTCTGGTTGCCGCGCAAGCGGGATGATCGGGCGGTTCTGTTGGGCAGGAGGGCGGTGCCCGACCGCGGGTCGGCGTCGTAACGTGTGTGCGAGGCAATTTATCGTGCAGCATACTTGAAGCATGGGGGCTGTCACGTCGGCTCAAAAGCGCCCGCCCGGGGGGGCGGTCGGGCGCTGCCCGGGCGGCTAAAGCCGCCGTTCCGGGCAAGGGACTGGTTGCGAGTCTGGATTAGGCAGAGGCCAATGCCGTTTCCAGATCGCCGTATCCGGTAAACCGCCGCTCAAACGCAAGCCCCAGACGCGCCGCACATTCCTGTGCCTTGGCCGTCAGGGCGGGATCATCCGTCTGGGCCTGATAGACCAGCTTGGTGTAATGGGCGAAATAGGTGTCGCGCAGTTGCGGATGGCGGTCCAGCCCCAGCGGCTCCCAGACGAAGGCATCGAACTGGCGCACCAGAAAATCGGTGAGGTAGAAGGCGGTGAACTCCTCCTCCGCAGTGGCGGCGAAACGGGTATTGCCTTCGAAAAAGCTGTAGCAATGCGGCCCCTCGACCATCTGCACGCCCAACCGCGCGCAGGTGGCGGCCAGCCTGCCGCCGGTGCCGCAATCGGCATAGACCACGAAGATACGGCGATGGGTGGCGCGATGCTTTTGCACCGCCTGTTCGACCGCATCGGGAATCCGGTCAGGCGCGTTATGCAGGATCGCGGGCAGGCAGGTGAGGTCCATATGGTCCCAGCCGTTGCGGCGGATCAGATCAAGGATCTCGCGGGCCAGCGCGCCGCAAGCGATCAGCAAAAGCCTGTCCGGCGCGGCGGTGGCAGGTGCATCGGCCTCCCCCAGCGCCAGCCCCTCGCGGGTCAGTCTGTCGTCATCGGGCAGATCCATGCGTGATCCTTTCTGAATGACAAAAGCCCGCGCGTCGCGGCGCGGGCCTGCCAGTCCGGTCAGGGGCGCGCCTTGGCTCAGGCGCGCATCGCGGCCTGATTGTGCTTGCGTGCGACATAGGATTTCGCGGTTTCCACCGCCACGGCTGCATCGCGGCAATAGGCATCGGCCCCGATCGCGCGGCCGAATTCCTCGTTCAGCGGCGCACCGCCGACCAGAACGATGTAGTCGTCACGCACACCTTTTTCGATCAGCGTGTCGATCACGACTTTCATGTAAGGCATCGTTGTGGTGAGCAGGGCGGACATGCCCAGAATATCGGGCTTCTCAGATTCCAGCGCATCCAGATAGCTGTCGACGGCATTGTTGATGCCAAGGTCGATCACCTCGAATCCGGCGCCTTCCATCATCATCGCAACAAGGTTCTTGCCGATGTCGTGGATGTCGCCCTTGACGGTGCCGATCACCATCTTGCCCTGTTTGGGCGCGCCGGTTTCCACCAGAAGCGGCTTGAGGATGGCCATGCCGCCCTTCATCGCATTGGCGGCCAGCAGCACTTCGGGCACGAACAGGATACCGTCACGGAAATCCTGTCCGACGATGGTCATGCCGGCCACAAGCGCCTTGGTCAGAATCTCGTAGGGTTGCCAGCCGCGCTCCAAAAGAATGTTGACGCTTTCCTCGATCTCTTCACGCAGACCGTCATAGAGATCGTCGAACATCTGCTGGACAAGTTCCTCGTCATCGAGATCGGCGAGGATGATATCGTCTTGATCGTCGGCCATTACGAATTCCTTGGCTCATGCGGTGTTGCACACCGGCTTGCTGTCATAGGCCCATCTGGGGCTATTCTGAAAAAGGCACTGTTCGGATTACGACATGGGCGCAAACGCTTCCGACCTGTGCCGAAGAATTGTGCTGTCCGTGGCGCCCGTAAAGCGCCCGGCCTGCGTTATCCGTCGCGTTTGATGCTCCGGCGGCTGCGGCGCGGGGCTGCGGTATCCTCGCCTGTGCCATCTCCTGCCGAACTGAACGCCCCCAGTTTCTCGGTGATCAGGTCCAGCGTCGGGCGTGCGCCGCGCGGGCGGGTCTCCAGCGCCTCGCGCATGTGCGCCAGATGATCGGGCATCGTGCCGCAGCACCCGCCAATGATCCGCGCGCCTGCGTCGCGGGCGAGCACGGCATATTCGGCCATCAGTTCGGGCGTGCCGTCGTAATGGATATGCCCGTCGTGATATTTGGGAATGCCCGCATTGCCCTTGGCAATGATCGGCCGCTCGGTGCCTTGCGCGGCAAACCCCAGCACGGTGCGCAGAAGATCGGAGGCACCTGTGCCGCAATTGGCGCCAAATCCCAGGGGCGGGTTCGGCAGCGCCTCGACCATCTCGACCATCGCGGCGCTGGTGGTGCCCATCATGGTGCGCCCGGCTGTATCGAAACTCATCGTGCCGCACCACGGCATGCCCGCCAGCGCGAAAGCCTCCGCTGCGGCGCGATATTCCTCGGGAGCCGAGATCGTCTCGACCCAGAGCACATCGGCACCGCCCTCTTTCAGCCCTTCGGCCTGTTCGTGGAAAATCTCCACCGCCACCGCATGGGTCAGCGGACCCATCGGCGCGAAAATCTCGCCTGTCGGCCCGACAGAGCCTGCCACAACCACGGTGCGACCCGACTTGTCGGCGACATTGCGGCCCAGTTCGGCGCTGATGCGCGAGAGTTCCCGCGCGCGTTTTTCCGCGCCGTGCAGCTTCAGGCGGCTGGCATTGCCGCCGAAGGAATTGGTCAGAAAAATATCGCTGCCCGCATCCACGGCGGATTTGTACAGCTTGGTGATCCGGTCCGGATGCTCCTCGTTCCACATTTCGGGCGCATCACCCGACGTGAGACCCATGTTGAACAGGTTGGTTCCCGTGGCCCCGTCGGCCATCAGCCAGTCACGGGTTGCAAGAAGGCGGGACAGGGCATCGGTCATCGTGGTTCCTGACGTAGGTTCAATAAGCAGTTCGGTGCTCGCTTAAGTGCGACGGTCCTGCCACGTTTGACGGGGCCGGGCAAATTCATATTGGTCATAATGATTGTGAACAAAGCATGAAGCAGTCTTGGCTGCGCAGCCGCGAAAGGCTGCGGCCGCTCAGAGTTCGCTGATCAACTGCGCCTTGGCAACGACCATCAACTCGTCCATCTTGGCCCGCACGGCATCGGCATCGGCACGCCCGTCCAGATCGGCCACCACCTTGCGCACGACATCCTCGTGACCGGCTTCCTCGAAATCGGACTTGATGACCCCGCGTGCGTATTCCGCGGCTTCGTCTTCGGATTTGCCCAGCAATCCCGCGGCCCAGAGGCCCAGCAGCTTGTTGCGCCGTGCGGTCGCCTTGAATGTCATATCGGCATCATGGGCGAATTTTGCTTCAAAAGCACGCGCGCGATCGTCAAAGCTTGTCATCTGTCATTTCCCCTGATGGCTGGAATTCTGTTTTCGAGATATGCACATGCGGACCGCTTGACGCAAGGGGCAGGGCACATCTTGCGACAAACCCGCCCATGGCTTAAAGGGTTGACCAACTGGACGGGACTCATGCCTGTCCTCAGCACCGGAGTGGCCATGGCACGGCGCAAGAAAATCTACGAGGGCAAGGCCAAGACCTTGTATGAAGGGCCGGAGCCCGGAACCATCATCCAGTATTTCAAGGATGATGCCACCGCGTTCAACGCCGAAAAGCGGGACGTGATCGAGGGCAAGGGCGTGCTCAACAACATGCTGTCCGAGTTTTTCATGACCGGACTGGCATCGGTCGGCGTGCCCACGCATTTCATCCGCCGCATCAACATGCGCGAGCAACTGGTGCGCGCCTGCGAGATCATTCCGCTGGAAGTGGTCGTGCGGAACTATGCCGCGGGCTCCATGTCCAAACGGCTGGGCATCGAGGAGGGGCAGCAACTGCCGCGCCCGATCATCGAATATTACTACAAGGACGACAAGCTCGCCGATCCGATGGTGACTGAAGAGCATATCGCGGCCTTCGGCTGGGCCAGCCAGCAGGATATGGACGATATTCTCAGCCTAGCGCTGCGGGTCAACGACTTTTTGTCGGGCGTGATGTTCAGCGCGGGCATCAAGCTGGTTGATTTCAAGATCGAGATCGGGCGCGTCTACGACGGCGAGTTCCAGCGGCTGGTCGTGGCCGACGAGATCAGCCCAGACAGCTGCCGCCTGTGGGATATCGAGAGCGGGCGCAAGCTGGACAAGGATGTGTTCCGCCGCGATCTGGGCAGCCTGACGGATGCCTATTCCGAAGTCGCGCGGCGTCTGGGTGTCATGCCCAAAAACGCAACGCCCCTTACCAAACCGACGCTGATCAACTGATCCGGCTGCCCTGGGACGCGCGGGGCGGATTTGGATATTTGCAGCAAGAAGAAGCAGGGGCGGCCATGCCCTTTGAGACCGGAGACTGACCGATGAAGGCACGTGTGCATGTCATGCTGAAAAACGGGGTACTTGACCCGCAGGGCGAGGCGGTGCGCCATGCGCTGGGAACGCTGGGCTTTGACGGGGTCAAAGGCGTGCGGCAGGGCAAGGTGATCGAACTGGACCTGGACGAGGCCGATGCCGAGACCGCCCGCGCGCAGGTGACGCGGATGTGCGAGACGCTGCTCGCCAATACGGTGATCGAAAGCTACAGCGTGGAGATCGGCTGATGCATGCGGCGGTGATCACTTTCCCCGGCTCCAACTGCGACCGTGATCTGGCCGTGGCCTTTGCGGCCGCGGGTGCCCGCGTGACCCGCGTCTGGCACAAGGATACCGACCTGCCCGAGGGTGTCGATGTGGTTGGCATCCCGGGCGGTTTTTCCTTTGGCGACTACCTGCGCTGCGGCGCGATTGCCGCCAACTCGCCGATCTGCCGCGCCGTGGTGGCCCATGCCAAGCGTGGCGGCTATGTGCTGGGGATCTGCAACGGCTTTCAGGTGCTGACAGAAACCCGGCTGCTGCCCGGTGCGCTGATGCGCAATGCGGGGCTGAAATTCATCTGCCGCAGCGTCGATCTGACGGTGGCGACCACCCAGAGCGACTTTACCGCGCTCTACCAGCAAGGCCAGAGCCTGCGTGTTCCGGTGGCGCATCACGACGGCAATTACACAGCCGGGCCCGATCTTGTGGCGCAACTGCGCGACGAGGACCGGATCGCCTTTACCTACGGGGCGCCGGTGAATGGCTCGGTTGCCGATATCGCCGGTGTGCTGAGCGAGAACCGTCGCGTGCTGGGCATGATGCCGCATCCCGAGCGCGCCAGCGACGAGAGCCACGGCAGCACCGACGGGCGGCAGATATTCGCCGCTTTGACCGGGGCGCTGACGGCGGCCTGACTTGAGCGTGGGGCCGTGACCGCGTAATGTGCGTTGATGAACCCCGCACGCACATCCCAGACTGAACTCAGCGCCGACCGGTCCCGTCGGGTCGTATCCCGTGTGAGGCGGGGCGGCGGGGCGGTCAGCTGGCGCGGACGTATCGCGCTTGGCCTGCTGATGCTGACTGCGGTTGTCACCATTGCGGTGACCAACCATCTGCTGACGGAACGCTTCACCGAGACCACCCGCAACCGCGCCGAATTGCGGCTGGCGCTTTATAGCGGCAACCTGCTGAGCGAGTTGCGGCGCAACGCGATTGTCCCACAGCTCCTTGCGCGCGACCCCTCGCTGATTTCGGTGCTGTCGTCGCGTGACTATTCCTTGTCGACCCAGCGCCTGATCTCCTTTGTCGAGGAAATCGGCGCGGCCTCGCTGATGCTGCTGGACCGCGAAGGCCGCACCGTTGCCTCCACCGATCGCAACAAGCTGGGCACGAATTATCGCGGTGAATCCTACTTCATCGAGGCTTTGCGCGCCAACGAGACCATCTTTACCGTCAAGCAGCGCGACTCGGGCAGCTACCACTTTTCCTATTCGCGCCGGCTCACCGAGCAGGGGCGCGCGCTTGGCGTGGTTGTGGTGGAAGTGGATATGCAAAAGTTCGAGCGCGCATGGGCGGGGATCTCGGATGCCGTTCTGGTGAGCGATTCCGAGGGCCGGATCATTCTGGCGACCGAACCGCGCTGGCGCGGGCTGACCGAGGCCGAGGCGCTGGCCCAGCAGCCGCCTGAAAGCGCGATCCAGCGCGCCATTCAGGCCACCGCCGACTGGACGGCCTTGCCGGCCGATGCCTATGTGCGCGGCGAGGCTGTCATCCGCATGGAGGGCCGGATCCCGTTTCGCGGCTGGCGCATCGCCAGTTTCACCACCTACACCAGCGTCCGCGAGCGGGTGAACGGTGTTCTGGCGCTCGAAATCATGGGATTCGCGATCCTGCTGGCGCTGGCCTTCTATTTGGCCAGCCGCAAGAATGCGGTGCGCATGGCGCTGTTCCAGCGCGAGTCGGCCGAACTTCGCCAGTTGAATGCGCGGCTTCAGCGCGAAATCGCCGAGCGCGAACGCGTGCAGGAGACGCTTGCCGTGGCCGAACAGACCCTTGCGCAAAGCTCGAAACTCGCCGCTCTGGGCGAGATGTCGGCGGCGGTGAGCCACGAGTTGAACCAGCCGCTGGCGGCGATGAAAACCTATCTGGCGGGGGCAAGATTGCTGCTGCGGCGCAACCGGCCCGACGAGGCGTTGTCATCGTTCCAGCGGATCGACGATCTGATCGAGCGGATGGGCGCGATCACCCGGCAGTTGAAATCCTATGCCCGCAAAAGCGGTGACCAGTTGACGCCTGTGAATATGAGCGAGGCGCTGGCCTCGGCCCTGTCGATGATGGAGCCGCAGTTGAAACAGAGGCGGATCAGCATTACGCGGGCGCTGCCGGACCGGGCTGTGATGGTGATGGGTGACCGTATCCGCATCGAGCAGGTGATGATCAACCTGCTGCGTAACGCTGTCGATGCCACCCAGAACGTGAGCGATCCGGAGATCGACATCATTCTGGCTGCGGGCGAGACAGCGACCCTGACGGTGCGCGACAACGGGGAAGGGATCAAGGATCTGGATAACCTGTTCGAGCCCTTCTACACGACCAAGAAACCCGGCGAGGGTGTGGGGCTGGGCCTTGCCATTTCCTCGGGGATCGTGAACGACCTTGGCGGACGGCTGATGGCGCGCAACGCGAAAAATGGCGGCGCGGTCTTTGAAGTTCAGCTTCCGATCTTAAGTAACGAACCAGACATAGAAGCGGCGGAGTAAGCTGATGACCAAAGGCATGAAGATTGCGATTGTCGATGACGAACAGGACATGCGGCAATCCATCAGCCAGTGGCTTGCCCTGTCGGGGTATGACACGGAGACATTCGCCAGCGCGGAGGATGCGCTCAAGGCGCTGGGGCCGGATTATCCCGGTATCGTCATCTCGGACATCAAGATGCCCGGCATGGACGGGATGCAGTTCCTCAAGAAACTCATGGGCAATGACAGCAGCCTGCCGGTGATCATGATCACCGGACATGGCGATGTGCCCATGGCGGTGGAGGCGATGCGCGTGGGCGCGTTCGACTTTCTGGAAAAACCGTTCAATCCTGACCGGATGAACGAGCTGGCGCGCAAGGCGACCAATATGCGCCGCCTGACGCTGGACAACCGCGCCTTGCGGCGCGAATTGTCCGACGGCAGCCAGTTGATGAAAAAGCTCATCGGCTCCAGCGGCGCGATGGAGCGGCTGCGCGAGGATATCCTGGATCTGGGGCAGGCCGATGGCCATGTGCTGATCGATGGCGAGACCGGCACCGGCAAGACGCTGGTGGCACATGCGCTGCATGCAGTGGGCGCGCGGGCGGGGCGCAAGTTCGTGCTGATCTCCTGTGCGGCGATGGACGAGGACAAGCTGGGCAAGCGTCTGTTCGGGCCGATGATGCCCGAGGACAGCCAGCTTCCCGCCGTGGAGGAGGCACGCGGCGGCACGCTGGTGCTGGAGGATATCGAAGCGCTGTCAGACAGTTTGCAGGCGCGGCTTACCAGTTTCATGAACGAACAAGGCACCCCCGCCGAGACGCGGATCGTGGCGATCAGCAACCTGCAGGAACAGGACCGCACCAGCGAGGATGCACTGCGCGCGGATCTGTTCTACCGGCTGGCGGCGTTGCGGGTCACCCTGCCGCCGCTGCGCCAGCGCGGCGAGGATATCCTGACGCTGTTCACGCGGCTGTCCGAGCAATTCGCCGATGAATACGGCTGTGACGCGCCCAAGGTCAGCGCGCAGGAAGCGGCACAGCTGTTGCAGGCCCCTTGGCCGGGCAATGTGCGCCAGCTCATCAACGTGGCCGAACGCGCGGTTCTGCAATCGCGGCGCGGCTCGGGCACCATCGCGTCCTTGCTGATGACGGATAACGAGGAAATGCAGCCCGTGATGACGACGGAGGGCAAGCCGCTCAAGGAATATGTCGAGGCGTTCGAGCGGATGCTGATCGACAATACGATGCGCCGGCACAAAGGCTCTATCGCCGCAGTGATGGACGAGCTGTGCCTGCCGCGCCGGACCTTGAACGAAAAGATGGCGAAATACGGGCTGCAACGCTCGGATTACCTGTAATTCAGGCATTTGCGTCGGGCAGGGCGAGGCCGTGCCCGCTGTGGTTGATCACTGTCCATTTTCCCATTGTCTTACCCATGGCCCTGCCGCTATGGTAAGGAATGGTTTGTGGCACAAGATGTGACCCGCCATTGAGTTTCGCTGCAACAGCGCTGTGTAGGGTGTTTCCGGCACGGCTGATGCAGACCGATAGAGTACCGGCAACGGGACTGAACAAACCTGAAACCCGTCGTGCAAACGATGTGGTGACGGCCTTGAACGGGCGCCCCATGACATGAGGCGTCGGAGAAGAAACGCGATGAGGCGCGCAAGAGCAACCAATCCCATCAATATGCCCCTTTCGGGGCCTATGCCCCTAACGGCGGCATACATGATGACCGGACGGGTTGCATGCGCCACTCCCTTCGCCCCTGACAGACACGAGCCGCAAGGCCTCCGCCCACCGGGCCCGGGGTTGCGCCGCTGTGCAATTGGAAAAAATGGCCAAGAAAATGCTGATCGACGCCACACACGCGGAAGAGACCCGCGTCGTTGTGGTGGATGGAAACAAAGTTGAAGAGTTTGATTTTGAATCTGAAAACAAACGCCAGTTAGCTGGCAACATATATCTTGCAAAGGTAACTCGGGTCGAACCCTCGCTGCAGGCGGCCTTTGTCGATTACGGCGGAAACCGTCACGGATTCCTAGCTTTTTCGGAAATTCACCCGGATTACTACCAGATCCCCATCGCTGACCGTCAGGCCTTGATGGAAGAAGAACAGGCCTATGCCGACGCGCAGCGCCGCGAGGATGACGAGGAGAAGCCACGTGGTTCCTCCGGTCGCTGGCGCAGCCGCTCCGGCAGCCGTAGCCGTTCCGAATCCGTCCAGAGCGACGATGCCGTTTTCACCCGCGAGACAGACGAACAGTCCGACTCGGGCGGGATTTCCGGCATGGAGACGATTGATCTGGATGACGAGGATGTCGCAGAAGGCACCTCTCCGATGGAGATCGTCGGCGAGACGCCGGTTGAGGAACCGGACGAGTCCTTCGTCGATGATGATCAGGATGACGATAATCAGGACGACAACGGCGACGATGATGATCGGGGCACCGTCGAGACGATGGACCGCGATGACAGTATCGAATCCGTGGCCGATGATGACGATTCCGATGATATCCGCCCTGTCCGCAAACCGCGTGCCCGGCGTTACAAGATCCAGGAAGTCATCAAGGTGCGCCAGATCCTTCTGGTGCAGGTTGTCAAGGAAGAGCGCGGCAACAAGGGTGCTGCACTGACCACCTATCTGTCGCTGGCCGGTCGCTATTGCGTCCTGATGCCCAATACCGCACGCGGTGGCGGCATCTCGCGCAAGATCACCAATGCCGTGGACCGCAAGAAGCTCAAGGAAATCGCCACCGAGATCGACGTGCCGAAAGGTGCGGGCCTGATCGTGCGGACGGCGGGTGCCAAGCGCACCAAGACCGAGATCAAGCGCGATTACGAATATCTGCAACGCCTGTGGGAGCAGATCCGCGAGTTGACGCTGAAATCCATCGCGCCGGCCAAGATCTACGAGGAAGGCGACCTGATCAAACGCTCGATCCGCGACCTTTACAGCCGCGAGATCGACGAGGTTCTGGTGGAAGGCGAGCGCGGCTACCGCATCGCCAAGGACTTCATGAAGATGATCATGCCGTCCCATGCCGTGAACGTGAAACATTACCGCGAGCAGATGCCGCTGTTTGCACGCCATCAGGTGGAAAGCTACCTGTCGTCGATGTTCAACCCGACGGTGCAGCTCAAATCCGGCGGCTATATCGTGATCGGCGTGACCGAGGCGCTGGTGGCGATTGACGTGAACTCCGGCCGCGCCACCAAGGAAGGCTCGATCGAGGAAACCGCCCTCAAGACCAACCTTGAAGCGGCTGAAGAGGTTGCCCGCCAGTTGCGTCTGCGCGATCTGGCCGGTCTGATCGTGATCGACTTCATCGACATGGACGAGCGGCGCAACAACGCTGCCGTCGAGAAAAAGATCAAGGACAAGCTGAAAACCGACCGCGCCCGCATTCAGGTGGGCCGGATCAGCGGTTTCGGCCTGATGGAAATGTCGCGCCAGCGTCTGCGCCCCGGCATGATCGAGGCAACCACCCAGCCTTGCCCGCATTGCCACGGCACCGGCCTGATCCGCTCGGACGACAACCTGTCGCTGTCGATCCTGCGCCAGATCGAGGAAGAGGGCGTGCGCCGCCGCTCACGCGAGGTACTGGTCAAGGCCCCCGTGGGCATCGCCAACTATCTGATGAACATGAAACGCGACCATGTCGCCCAGATCGAAGGGCGCTATGGCCTGTCGGTGCGGATCGAGGGTGATCCCACGCTGATCAGTCCCGATTTCACGATGGAGAAGTTCAAGACCGCCACGCGGGTGGTCGCCGAGCTGCCCATGGTCGTCTCTGCCGACACATCCCTGATGGACGAGGTCGACAGCGGCGTCTCCGCCTGGGATCTGGAAGAGGCCGAGGAAGCCGCCGAAGCGGAAGCGGCAGCCGCTGCACAGGCGCAAGGCCAGATCGGCAACGCCCAGTCCGGTGCCGCCCCGAACGGGAACGGTCAGAACGGTCAGGCCGAGCGTGTGGCAGAGGGCACCGATGAAGATGGCAAGCCCAAGAAAAAGCGCCGTCGTCGGCGGCGGAGCAAATCCAAATCCGGCCAGAATGGCGAGAACGGTGTGGATACGCGCGCGGACGAGGATGCTGGCAACAACGGTGATGACGCGGATCGCGCGGCACCTGCCGCCGAAACAGCGGCCGACCGGACGCCGGGAACTGCGGCTGACACGGCGGCTGCTCCGGCAGAACAACCGGCGGCAAATGCGCCATCCGCTGCGGATGCCAGCGAAACGGCCGAGGCCGAAGACGCGCCACGCAAGACGGTGACGCGCACAAGGTCAGCCAGCAGCCGCGCCAAGGCCGGGGCAACAGCCGAGGCGGACACTGCGGCCAAGGCACCTGCCAAACCGCGCGCGCCGGCCAAGCCGAAGGCTGCTGCAAAAGCAGGCACGGCCAAACCTGCGGCCAGCAAGACGGCTGCAGCCAAGGCAAAGGCCGAGGCCGAAACCGCGGCGGATGCGCCGGAAGCTCCGGTCAAGGCCACGCGTGCCAAGCCCGCCGCGCGCAAAACCGCTGCATCGAGCCGCGCCGCCAAAGCGGCCGCGCCGACGGATGCGGAAATGCCGCTGACCGACGCGCCCGTGTCGCAGGAAACAGCCGCCGAGCCGACACCGGTTGCCGACAAGCCGGAACCAGCCAAACCCGAGGCCGTCAAGCCGGAGCCAGAGGCAGCAAAGCCTGAAGCACCAAAGCCTGAGGCGGACGCGCCAACAGAGGCTGACACGTCGGCCGAGGACGAGAACAAGCCCCGCCGCAAAGGCTGGTGGTCTTTGGGCCGCTGATCACGGATCACCGGATACCGAAACAACAAAACCGCCCTTCGGGGCGGTTTTTTTGCAAGCTGTAGCAGCATGCAGTATGCGCGGATTGGGGAAGGGCCTGAACCAGCGGGCAGGGTATGTCGCTATGCGCCAGCACCCTTGCGCAGACGGTAGACCACATGATCCGCCGCATCGCTTTGTCCCAGAAAATCATGCCCGGCCTGCGTGCAGAAATGCGGGACATCCACGATGGCCGCTGGATCGCTGGCCAACAAACGCAAAACAGCCCCCTGCGGCAGGGCGGCAAGGGCCTTGCGCGCCTTCAGCACCGGCAGTGGGCACAACAAACCAATCGCGTCGATCTCGGTCTCGGAGACGTTGTCATGAGTCATATCGGTGACATAGAAGGCGCATCACAGACTGTCCACAATGATGTGACAAAGCGGCACGTGACCTTGGGACCATGATACCGTAAGCCACTAGGTATGTTCGGAATAGAAATCATCGACGCAGCGCTCATGCCTGCAATGTTTGTCGCGCTGCTGGCGGGCGTCATGTCCTTTCTCAGCCCGTGCGTGCTTCCGATCGTGCCGCCCTATCTGGCCTATATGAGCGGGGTGTCCCTGAACGAGCTGCAAGACAAGGCCGAGGCCCGCAATCGTGCGCTGTTGCCCGCTTTGTTCTTTGTCATGGGGCTGTCGACGGTCTTTTTGTTCCTCGGTTTCACCGCATCGGCCATCGGTGTGGCGTTCTTGCAGTACCAGGGCTATTTCAACACGGTCGCGGGCCTCCTTGTGATGGGGTTCGGCCTGCATTTCATCGGGATCTACCGGATTTCCTTTCTCGACCGCGAGGCCCGTCTCGATGCGGGCGACCGTGGCGGGTCGGCTTTCGGTGCCTATATTCTCGGCCTAGCGTTCGCGTTCGGCTGGACGCCCTGCATCGGGCCGCAACTGGGCGCGATCCTGTCGATCGCCGCGTCCGAAGCCTCGGTTGCGCGCGGCACCTTCCTGCTGGGGATCTACGCGGCGGGGCTTGGCATTCCTTTCCTTCTGGTCGCCGCCTTCCTGCCACGGCTGACCGGCGTGATGGGCTGGATGAAGCGCCATATGGACCGGATCGAAAAGGTCATGGGGCTGCTTTTGTGGAGCATCGGTCTTTTGATGCTCACCGGCGGCTTTTCCTCCTTCTCCTTCTGGCTGCTGGAAACCTTTCCCGCGCTGGCGGTTCTGGGCTGAGATTGCCCCTCTGGTGCCTCCCGCGCCAAACCTGTGCCTGCCAAAGGACTTACGCCTGCCCGAAACCTGCGCTAGGCTTGTATCGGTAACGAGGTCCGGATCAGCACGATGTCCAACAACACAATCGCGCGGCGCAAGGTGTTCTATATTCCGGGCTATGATCCGATCCATCCGCGCCGCTACCGAGAACTCTATCGCAAGGAAAGTGCTGCGCAGGCCGCGATCTCGGGTTACGGGATTACCTTGCGCCCGAAATCCGGTGGCGGTGTCTATGGCTGGGAGGTCGAGGGCACTTTCGGTGCCGCCCGGATCGAGACGCAGATCGACGTTCTGATCTGGTCCGATATCGTGCGCGGCAGCATGTCCAACACGATTCCGGCCACCTACCTGCAACTGCTGCGGACCGCGTGGGTCTACATCGGCACGGGTGCCCTGTGGCGCCTGATGCGGCTGCGCAAGGGGCCGGTGATTGCCGCACTCTATCCGGTCGTATTTCTGCTGTGGCAGCTTGGTCTGGCGCTTCTTGCCGGGTGGTTGCTGTTGCGGCTGGTGATGCAGGCGGTGCTTGCCGTGGGCATGGACATGCAGGGGCTGGGCCTTGTGCTGGGTGTTGCTGGCGGTGCGGCGGGCCTTGCGCTGAGCCTTGCCATATTGCGATGGTTCCGCGCGAAAGACGGTTGGTTCTTTGCCTACTACTTGATGCATGATTTCGCCTTTTCCGCCCATCTGCGCGGGGCCTATCCACCCGCGCTGGAGGCCCGGATGGCGCAATTCGGCGATGCTGTTGCCAAAGCCCTCGCAGAGCCAGTCGACGAGGTGCTGATCGTTGGACATTCCTCCGGCGCGCATCTTGCTGTTTCCGTGCTTGCCGATCTGTTGCGCGCCGGGCGCGTGCCACCGGAAGGTCCGAGACTGGCCTTCCTGTCGTTGGGGCAGGTGGTGCCGATGGTGTCCTTCCTGCCTGATGCCCTGCGTGTACGGACCGATCTGCAATATCTCAGCGAAAGTGACGCGCTGACATGGGTGGATGTGACGGCGCCGGGGGATGGATGTTCCTTTGCGCTTTGCGATCCTGTTGCAGTATCCGGCGTGGCGCGGGCGGGCAAACGCTGGCCGCTGGTGCTGTCGGCGGCCTTCACCCAGACCCTGAGTCCGGCGCGGTGGAAAGCCCTGCGCTGGCGGTTTTTCCGGCTGCATTTCCAGTATCTGTGCGCTTTTGACAGGCCGGGAGACTACGACTATTTCGCCATCACGGCAGGCCCGGTGTCGTTGGCGGAGCGCTATCAAGGCCGCGCCGCGTCGAAGTCGCGCATCGCGCGCGCGGTGTCGGGCCATATCACGGTAACGCCATGACGCGCCTGCCGCCCAAGCCTGCCGTGCGGCCCGAAAAAGTCTCCCTGTTTCGGTATATGCGGCTGTTCCGGCAGGATATCCTGTCGGCGCAACCGGCAAAGCTCTATCGCGCGTGGATGGCCGAATTTCGTACGCCCTTCTTCCGGTCCTATCTGGCCAACCAGCCCGAACTGGTGCGGCTTGTTCTCAAGGAAAGGCCGGAGGATTTTCCCAAGTCGATGCGTGTGGCCGAAGGGTTGCGGCCTTTGTTGGGAAATTCCGTCTTCCTGACCAACGGGGAAGACTGGAAGCGTCAGCGCCGCATCATTGATCCGGCATTCGAAGGCGGACGCCTGCGCGATACATTCGGCGCGATGTGGCTCGCGGCGGAGGCTGCGGTGGTGCGCTTGCGCCAGCAACTCGCGGGGGATGACGTCATCGAGATCGAAGAGGTGACCAGCCATGCGGCGGCGGACGTCATTTTCAGAACCCTGTTCTCCATTCCGATCGAGAACGAGATCGCGGCGCGTGTCTTCTCGGAGTTCCGCGCCTATCAGCGCAGCCAGCCGATCCTGAATATCGCGGCTTTTCTGCCGTTGCCGCGCTGGATGCCGCGCTTTCACCGCCGCAGCACGAGGCAGACCGCCGCTTCGATCCGGCGGCTCATCACCGATTTGACCGCGGCACGGATGGAGCAGATCCGCGCAGGTACCGCGCCCGACGATCTCGCTACCAAGATCATGACCACGACCGATCCGGTGACGGGCGAACGTTTCAGCACGGATGAAATGGTGGATCAGGTTGCGATCTTCTTTCTGGCCGGACATGAAACCAGCGCCTCCGCGCTGGCTTGGGCGCTTTATCTGCTGGCGATGCATCCGGAGTGGCAGGACCGTGTTGCTGTGGAGGCGGACGCCTTGCAGCATGCCGATTTTGCCGTGATGGGCCAGTTGCGGATCAGCCGCGACGTCTTCCGCGAGACGCTGCGGTTGTATCCGCCTGTCCCGATGATGGTGCGGGAGACGACCTGCCCCGAGCGTTTGCGGGACCGTGATGTGGTACCGGGCGCGCAGATCGTGATCAGCGCATGGCATCTGCATCGCCATACGCGGCTGTGGGACAATCCCGATGGCTTCGATCCGGCGCGCTGGCAGACCGAGAATGGCCGGATTTGCCAACGCGACGCGTTCATTCCGTTTTCGGCGGGCGCGCGTGTCTGTACCGGTGCGGGATTCGCGATGGTTGAAGGTCCGCTGATCCTGTCGATGCTGGTCCGGCATTTCCGCTTCGCGCTGGTTGAGGGGCGCGAGCCGGTGCCTGTGGCGCATCTGACGGTGCGGGCCAAGGCCGGTATCTGGCTGTCGGTGACGCCGCGCGTGGACCAAAACTCTTGAAAAGAGTTTTGCCAAAAGTTTTCCGATAAACTTTTGGCCTCTGACCAGACCCTCTGTCATAGCAAAAGCTTGATCGGTTCGTTATTGCAGAAAATCACGATCTGTCCTGCGTTCTCGACCGCGTGATAGCCACGCCTGATCAGTTCACGCTCCAGACGGTCGCGCCCGATCACGCGGTCTATATCTGCCAAACTGCGCCGGACGATGCCGCCGTCACGCGCCGATTTGGCGTGGAAGATCCGGTGCAGCCACAGATCGGGTGGCAAGGGGGGATGAATCGTTCTCATGCCACCACTGTGGCACGGAGAGGTGAACCAATGCCTAATGCCTATCTGTCATGTAGTGCTGCAGGACAAACACACGGATAGCTGAGGCCAACCCGGTTTCTGCCGGACGCTCCGCATCAATTCGAGCCGCCAAGCCATTGACGGATATGTCCTTCTCTGACGCGATCGCGCGAAATGCACGCCAGAATTCCGGCTCCAGCGTCACACTGGTGCGATGGCCGCGTAAGGTCAGAGAGTGTTTCACGGGGCCGATGGTCATGGGTCTTTGCGGTGCTGCTCGAGCAGGCGCCGCGCGGCCTCAGCCTGCGCCGTTTCTGCAATTTTCTGCGCCTTGCTGCGCCCGAATTTCACGGCATTCTCGTCGGCACGGGCCTTTTCCTCGGCCCGCGCCTTTTGTTTCCGGATCCGGTTCAGATTGACCGGAGTGTTCACCCTTTGGGGCCGATCATGTCTTCGGGCCGCACGACGCGGTCGAAGGTTTCGGCATCCACAAACCCCAGCGCAATCGCCTCTTCCTTAAGGGTCGTGCCATTCTTGTGCGCCGTCTTGGCCACTTTGGTCGCGTTGTCAGAGCCGATGGTCGGGGCCAATGCTGTCACCAGCATCAGGCTTTCCTTCATCAGCTTGTCGATCCGCGCCACATTGGCCTGCGTGCCGACCACCATATTGTCGGTAAAGCTGCTTGCCGCATCGCCCAGAAGCTGCATACTTTGCAGCACGTTATAGGACATCATCGGGTTGTAGACATTCAACTCGAAATGCCCCTGCGATCCGGCAAAGCCCACGGCGGCATCATTGCCCATGACATGGGCGCAGACCATGGTCAGCGCCTCCGCCTGTGTCGGGTTGACCTTTCCGGGCATGATCGACGATCCGGGTTCGTTTTCCGGCAGGATCAGCTCTCCCAGCCCCGAACGCGGGCCGGAACCCAGCAGGCGCATGTCATTGGCGATCTTGAACAGGCTGCCCGCCACGGTTTTCAGCGCGCCCGAGAACATGACCATCGCATCATGCGCGGCCAGCGCCTCGAATTTGTTGGGGGCGGTGACGAAGGGCAGGCCGGTGATGGCGGCGATCTCGGCCGCGACCTTTTCGGCAAAACCCTTGCGGGTGTTGAGCCCGGTGCCGACGGCGGTGCCGCCTTGCGCCAGTTCGTAGATGTCGGGCAGGCAGGCCTCGACCCGCTCGATGCCTTTTTTGACCTGATGGGTATAGCCACCGAATTCCTGACCAAGCGTGAGCGGCGTTGCATCCTGCGTATGGGTGCGGCCGATCTTGATGATGTCCTTAAATTCCTCGGATTTCGCGGCGAGAGCGTCGTGCAACTTGTGCAGGCCCGGCAGCAGCGTGTCACGGGCCATCATGCCGATGGCGACATGCATCGCGGTGGGGAATGTGTCGTTGGAGGACTGGCCCATGTTGCAATGATCGTTGGGATGCACGGGCGATTTGGAGCCCATCTCGCCGCCCATGATCTCGATGGCACGGTTCGAGATCACCTCGTTGGCGTTCATGTTGGACTGGGTGCCGGAGCCGGTCTGCCAGACGACGAGGGGGAAATTGTCGTCGAACTTGCCCTCGATCACCTCGGTGGCCGCTTGCTGGATGGCGTTGGACAGCGCCGCATCCAGATCGCCGAAGCTTTCGTTCACCACGGCAGCGGCTTTCTTGACAACGCCGAGCGCGCGCACGATGGCGATGGGCTGGCGTTCCCAACCGATCGGGAAGTTCTGGATGGAGCGCTGGGTCTGCGCGCCCCAGTATTTGTCGGCGGGCACGTCCAACGGGCCGAAGCTGTCGGTCTCAACGCGGATATCTGTCATAGCTTTGCCTTTTGCGAAGAATTTGCGCCTGTCATACCGCAACTCTCTGCAAAATCAATATTGCATACGGCAGTATACAGCGGCGGGCGGGATAATCGTGCCGGATTACTTGCGGAACGTGTCCAGACGCACGACCTCGGCCTCTTTCGGGGGGTGGGCCGCGCCGTCGGGATCGTCATCCTCAAGCTCGTCCTCATCCGCGATCTGCGTCTCGAAGCGCAGGCCGAATTCAACCGACGGGTCAACGAAGGTCTTGATCGCATCGTAAGGGATGTAGAGCGGTTCGGGGTTTTCGCCGAAATTGAGCGAAACCGAGAAACCGTCATCGGTCACATCGAGATTGTCGTACCAATGCTGCATGACCACCGTCATCTCGCTCGGATAGCGGTCCCGCAGCCAGTCGGCCAGCTTGGCCTCTGGATGGGTTGTATCGAAGGTGATGAAGAAATGATGTGCGCCGGGCAGGCCATGCGCCGCGATATCCTGCAAGACTTCCTGGATCAGGCCGCGCATCGCACGATGCATCAGATTTCCGTAATTGATTGTGCGCGACATCCGCATTTCCTTGCACCAGTTGTGTTCAGCATAGGGGATTCGGGATAAAACAAAAGACGGCCTCTGCAAAAATCCGCCAGCGGCGGCGTCAGACCATCAGCATCGCCTGATTGGCAGCAAAACCTGCCACGGCCATCAGCGCCAGAAAGCCGGGCAGGGGTATGGCAAGCCGCAGCTGGATCAGCAGGGCAAGCACGATCAGCCCCAGTGCGGCCAAATCCAGTGTGTGCCACGACGGCAGCGGGCCTACCTGCGTCAGCGTGACCTCGGCAAAGACGACATGCAGCGCGAACCACAGCGACAGATTGGCGATCACCCCGACAACGGCGGCGGTGATACAGGCCAAAGCGCCGCGCAGGCGCGGCTTGTGCGCCAGCGCGTCGATATAGGGCGCGCCGGTGAAGATCCATAAAAAGCAGGGGATGAAGGTCATCCAAAGGGTGACAATGCCAGCCGCGATGCCAAGACCGGTGCCGCCCTGCGACAGGCCCGCCAGAATGCCGACGAATTGCGTCACCAGAATCAGCGGGCCGGGCGTGGTCTCGGCCAGTCCCAGCGCGTCGATCATCTGCGCGGTGCTCAGCCAGCCGAAATCGGTGACCACGGCCTGTGTCATATAGGCCAGCACGGCATAGGCACCGCCGAAGGTGACCACCGCGAGGGTCGAGAAAAATACCGCCAGATCGGCCAGCAGGCCAGCCTCTGCCCAGAGCAGCAGGCCGAGAGGCACAAGCCATAGCGCGAGCCAGAGAGCGGCGGTTGACACCGTCTGTCCCAGCGGGACGGAGGCGGACGGGGCTGTCGTGTCTGTCGTCTCGGCGCGACTGCGCCACCATCCCCACAAGGCGGCGGCGGCGATGATCAGGGGAAAGGGCAGTTGCAGAAAGAAGATGCCCACAAAAGCCATTGCCGCGATCACGATGTCGCCCCGCCCGCGCAAGGCGCGTTTGGCCAGGCCTCTGAGTGCCATCAGCACAATCACCACGACGGCGGCCTTGATCCCCAGAAACAGCGCCTGCACCACGGGCAATTGCCCATAGCTGGCATAGGCCAGCGCGAGTGCGAAAATCACCAGCGCGCCCGGCAGCACGAACAACAGCCCCGCGAGCAGACCGCCCGCCGTGCCCCGCAACCGCCATCCGGCATAGGTGGCAAGCTGCATCGCCTCCGGCCCCGGCAGCAGCATGCAGAATGACAGCGCGCGCAGGAAGGCGGGTTGGTCGAGCCAGCCGCGTTCCTCGACCAGTTCGCGCTGCATCAGGGCGATCTGTGCTGCGGGTCCGCCAAAGGACAGCAAGCCGATCCGCCCGAAGACGTGGAAAAGCTCGGGATAGCCGGGGGGCTGGGTCTGGGTTGCTTTTTCTGTCACGGGGAACCGGTCCTTTGCCTGTGGGTCACAGGCATAGACCATCCGCGGCCACCTGCAAGGGTGCCGGTCCCACAGCAGGGTGACAGACCTGTAACAGCGTGGATATCGAGGTGCATATGGGGGAGGGTAAAGTGCAGGCTTCTGTTGCCAGGTGCCTGCGAACCCCGCCTTAAGCTGCTAGGCCCAAGGGCTTAAGTTTCGATATCGCCGACCGCTTACGCGGCCATTGCTACCGGAGCACGATTGTCATTTGCAATTGTACTTTTCGGACCGATAACGGTGGTACCTCACCGAGACAAAGCATAACCCCTTTAGACGTTCGTCGATCCTGTTTCAGCCCCATTGCCG
>JAGXGW010000070.1 GCA_024636555.1 Paracoccaceae bacterium
CAGATAATACATCGCCCCGCCCCCGATCAGCGCGCAGACAAGGATCAGCAGGGCCAGAAACTTGCCCATCATGCCGCCCATCCCCCCGCTTCGGTCTGCACAAAGGCATCCGCGCAAGCCTTGGCCAACGCGCGCACGCGCCCGATATAGGCCTGCCGTTCCGTCACCGAGATCACGCCGCGCGCATCCAGCAGGTTGAACAGATGGCTGGCCTTGATGCACTGGTCATAGGCGGGATGCGCCATGATGATGCGGCGGCCGGTCTTGGGATCATCAGCCGGCAGGGCCAGCAGGCGGGCGCATTCGGCCTCGGCATCCTCGAAATGGCGCAGCAGCATCTCTGTCGTGGCGGCATCGAAATTGTGGCGGCTGTATTCCTGCTCGGTCTGGCGGAACACATCGCCATAGCTCAGCGGGATCGGCGCATCGGGCGCGTTGTAGGGCATGTCCATCACGTGATCGACGCCCAGCACATACATCGCCAGACGCTCCAGCCCGTATGTCAGCTCGCCCGAGACGGGGTGGCAGTCATGCCCGCCGACCTGCTGGAAATAGGTGAACTGCGAGACCTCCATCCCGTCGCACCAGACCTCCCAGCCCAGCCCCCATGCGCCCAGCGTCGGGCTTTCCCAGTCATCCTCGACAAAGCGGATGTCATGCATCTCCATGTCGATGCCGATAGCTTCCAGACTGCCCAGATAAAGCGCCTGCAAATCCGGCGGGCTGGGTTTGATCAACACCTGAAACTGGTAGTAATGCTGCAAGCGGTTCGGGTTCTCGCCGTAGCGGCCATCGGTCGGGCGGCGCGAGGGCTGCACATAGGCGGCCGCCCAGCTTCGCGTACCAAGGCTGCGCAGGGTCGTCGCCGGATGGAACGTACCCGCGCCCACCTCCATGTCATAAGGCTGCATCAAAGCGCAGCCCTTTTCCGCCCAATAGGCCTGCAGCCGCAGAATGATCTCCTGAAAGCTGCGCGGTGTTGTGCGTGTCTTTGTCATGGTCATCCGTTTCAGCACTCCCCGTGTTGCGGCCAAGCCACCCGCTTGCCCTGCAAGCCTGCGCCGTCGCGCGCTCTACCTACGGGTCGCGTCGGGCGCGGTCAATTCTGAGATGACGCATTATTGGGGTGCATGCAGGGTTGAATTTGCTAAAACGTCACCGGAGCAGCCGCTCAAGAGCAAAACACACAGGCAGGGTCACATTCCCATCATGTTAAGATTCATTATTGCGATCATCGGGGTCGTCGCGTGCCTCAGCCGCCCGCTTGTCGCGCAGGAAGAGGTGGTCTGGGTTCAGATCGAGGCGAATTCAACCCTTGCGGAGGCGCAGCAACGCGCCCGTGCCTATGCCGCGGAACTGCCGGATGTGAACGGATTCTCCCTGCTCTCGGGCTGGTATGCCATCGCGCTGGGGCCATATACCCGCCCCGATGCAGAGCAGGTGCTGCGCGTCTACCGCGCCCAGCGGGTGATCCCCAATGACAGCTATATCGCGTTCACGAGCGCCTATCGTCAACAATTCTGGCCGGTGGGTGCCGATCTGCTGAACCTGCCCCAGCCCGAAGTACCGGAAGACGCGCCTGTTGATGCGCCCGTCGCAGCGCTGCCGGATGTCGCGGACACCCTTCCCGAGCCCACCGACGCGGACGGCATCCCGCAGCCGCCCCTGCCCGATGAAAGCCCGAATGAAGCCCGTGCCAGCGAGGCGCAACTCACCCGCGAGGGGCGTGATGCCTTGCAGGTCGCACTGAAATGGGCAGGCTTTTATGACGGTGCCATCGACGGCGCGTTTGGCCGTGGCACCCGTAGCTCCATGGCCGCATGGCAAAGCGCCAACAATTTCGAGCCGACCGGCATCCTGACAACGCTGCAACGCGAAACGCTGCTGGCGCAATACAATGCGGTGCTGGAGGGGCTGGACCTGCAATTGGTGCGCGATACCACCGCAGGCATCGAAATGGTGTTGCCGCTTGGCGTTTTGCGCTTTGACCGTGTCGAGGCCCCCTTCGTGCATTACGAGCCCAGCGGCGACATCGACGCGCGGGTGCTGCTGATCAGTCAGGAAGGCGATCAGGCCGCGTTGTTCGGCCTTTACGACATCATGCAGACGCTGCAGATCGTGCCCACCGAGGGGCCACGCGAACGGCGCGAGGACGGGTTTACCCTGATCGGACAGGGCGGTGATTTCGTCTCCCATACCGAGGTCAGCCTGCGTAACGGCCGTGTCAAAGGCTTTACCCTCAAGTGGCCTGCGGGAGACGAAGACCGTCGCCTTCGGCTTTTGGGCGAGATGCAGAAAAGCTTTGTCCGCATCGACGGCGTGCTGGATTTCAGTGCCGGCATGCCGGGCGAGCAGCGGATCGATCTGGTCTCTGGTCTGGCAATCCGCAAACCGAAGCTGACGCGCTCGGGGTTCTATGTCGATAATGCGGGCACGGTCGTGACGTCCGCCGATGCGGTGGCGGGCTGTTCGCGGATCACACTGGACAATGATACCGACGCACAGGTGATCGGGGCCGATAACGCGCTGGGCTTCGCGGTGCTGCAACCGCGCCGCCCGCTGGCACCGATCTCCTCGGCCCGTTTCCAGACCGCGACTCCGCGCTTGCAGTCTGAAGTCTCGGTTGCGGGTTTCTCCTATGGCGGCATTCTCAGCGCGCCGACCCTGACGTTCGGCCGGCTGGCAGATCTGCGCGGGCTAAACGGCGAGGACAGCATCAAGCGGCTGGAGCTCGAGGCGCTGGAAGGCGATATCGGGGGGCCGGTTCTGGATGCGGCAGGCGCTGTTCTGGGCATGCTGCGCCCGATGCCCGAAGGCGGGCGGCAATTGCCTCAGAACGTCAGCTTCAGTGTGGACGCCGCCGCGATCACCGGAGCCCTCGACCAATTGGGGCTGTCCGTCAGTCAGGCCGATGGCGGGGCCAGCCTGCATCCCGTCGATCTGACACGGCGCGCCAATGAAATGACCGTACTGGTTGGCTGCTGGGACTGATCAGCCTGCGCGACCACGACACAATGACAGCAGGGGCGCAGGTTGCGCCCCTTTTTCTTGCCGCCGGACATGGGAATGTCAGACGCGCCAGAACCCCACCGTGAAGACCGCATAGACCACCAGAAGCTCCAGCCGCCCTACGAACATCGTAAAGCACAAGATCCATTTGGCGGTATCGTTCAGCCCGGCGAAATTGCCCGCAGGCCCGATCTCGTCGCCCAGACCGGGGCCGATATTGGCGATTGCAGTCGCCGCCCCCGACACCGATGTGATGAAATCGAGCCCCGTCAGCGACAAAGCCACGGCAACGATCCCCAAGGTCAGCAGGAAGAACCCGAAGAAGGAGATGACGGAATCCATCACGTCATCGGTGATCGGCGCGCCCTCGAACCTTGGTACGAAAATTCCATGCGGCATCTGCGTCTTGCGGATCTGCGCCTTGATCGAGGAGAACAGGATCTGGTAGCGGAAAATCTTGACCGAGCAGGCGGTCGAGCCGGCACAGCCTCCGATCAGCCCGATGAAGAAGAACATCGAGATCAGGAACCCGCCCCAGCCCATGTAATCGACGCTGGCATAGCCCGTCCCCGTCATGATCGAAGTAATGTTGAAAAGCGCCTCGCGGAAGGCCTGTTCAGGGTGGTTAGGAAAGATATTGGTCAGGATGAAGGCAGTGCCGATGGCCAGCCCCATGATGATGCCAATGAACCAGCGGACCTGCGTGTCACGCCACAAAGGTTGCGCGGTCCCGTTCAACAATTGGACATAGCGCACGAAGGGAAGCGCCGCGAGGATCATGTAAACTGATGCGGCATATTCCAGCGGCCCAGAAAAGGCCCCGAAGGAGGCATCATAAGTCGAGAATCCCCCGGTGGACACAGTGGTGAGCGCATGCACAGTGGCGTCGAAGGCGCTCATGCCCATCACGAGATAGGTGAGCATGCAGGCGATGGTCAAGCCCACATAGATGATCGAGATTTGGGATGCGATGGCGCTGGCACGCGGCAGGATCTTCCCCATTGTCTCGAAAGCTTCGGATTTGAAGATCTGCATGCCGCCCACGCGCAACTCGGGCAGAAACACCATAGCCACAACGATGATACCGATCCCGCCCAGCCATTGCAGGGTGCCGCGCCAGAGCAGCAGGCCCTTGGGCAGGCCGTCAAGCCCGGCGAACACGGTCGAGCCGGTTGTCGTCATCCCCGACATCGCCTCGAAGAAAGCGTCGACAAAACGCGCTTCGGTCGCACCCAACACAAAGGGTATCGCGCCGAAAAGAGGCAGGACGAGCCAAACGCTGCTGGTCAGGATAAAGGTCTGTTGCAGCGTCAGACCCTCGCGCGCCCCGTTGCTGCAGGCGAGGGCCACAAGACAGCCGGTAAGGAACGTCAGGATCGCGCTGATCGCGAAGACCGACCACTCGCCGCGCCCCTCGGCCAGATCAATCAATAGCGACGGCACCATGGTCAGACCCAGGGCGGCGACCAGAAGGCCGATAACATATCCTACGGGTCTGAGATCCAACATGGCCGCTAGGCTTGGCCCCAGCGCGCGGCGCTGTCAAGCGCTACGCAATGTCCGGGAGGCAGGAAAAGGAACCTGCTCAGTAGTAGAAAATGTCACGGAAGACGTGACGCGGGATATCGTCCCGCTCCAGACCCATCGCGGCAAGCTCTTCATCGCTTTTTGCATTTAGCGCATCGATCTCGTCACTGCGCGACTTGCGGTGGATATAGGCGTTCATCCCCTGCCCGATACCGGCAAAGAATGCGTCGATCCGCGCCATCAGGCGGGCACGTGTGTCGCTGCGTGGCTGTGTCAGATTGGTTGATTGGGTAGCCATTATAAACCTCGTTTTCGTTGGTTCGATTGTCTCCCTGCTCAACAATATAGGTCAGTATTTGTGACTTTACCACTTCCAATGCTGCAATGCAGCAATGCGTCAGGGACAATGCAAAGGTCTTGGATTTTGCAAAGCGCTCACGTTTTGACCGCCGGAATGCGAAAAGGCTGCCCTTTCGGACAGCCCTTGCCATGCATTTACGCGTCTATCGTAATGCGCGCCACTGATGCCCGGTTCAGGCCCAGTAGAGATCGCGGAAAACGTATTGCACGATCTGGTCGCGGCGGATGCCAAGATGTGCCAGCTCCGCATCGCTCAGCGCTTCGAGCGCTTGCAACTGATCGGTACGTGCGCGCCGCGCGACATAGGCGTTGAAGGCACGGCTCAGCCATGCGGTGAAATGCGTCCAGCCATAGCCATGGGCAATGCCGACGTTTGTTGTGTTGGTGCTCATCTGTAAAGTCCTCAAGGTACACCCGGTTTCGGGCTCCCCCCTGAGATAGGTCCTCCTACGGATGCCAACCACCACCAATACTGCAACCCCGCCTTGCGTTTTCTGCATCGCAGCATCTGCCTGACCACGACGCGCGTCACGCGCATGCAAACGCCGTCCGGCAGGGAACCGGACGGCGCATTGCTGTCTTTCTTCGCGGCAGCGTGCTGATCAGCCGACGTGGAACAAGGTGTTGAACATCTTCGGGTCAACGCTTTCATTGGCAAATGTCGCGCCCTCGGTCAGGATGCTGACGGCATCATGGCTGTGCAGGCTTTCCTGATGGCTGGCGACAATACGGAAATCGCCCACCCGCTCATCCTGTTGCAACTGCGCGCAAAACAGGCGTGCCGCATCCTCGACGAAAATCGGATTGGCCGCGTTCAACTCGGCAAAGGCCTGTTCATCCTCGCGCTTGACCATCACCTGCGTCTCGGTCGGCACCGCCTGACGCGCCATGCCGATCACATCCTCGAACCACAGGCACGCGCCCTCCATCACCTCGACAGAGATGCGCGCCACAGAGCGTTGCGAATGCGGCGTGGCCATTTGGCCGCGCGTCTGGCGGGCATGCTCGCTCAGTTCCAGCGAACAGGGGCATGTGGAGGAATAGACGTAATCCAGATGGATGATCTTCTTGCGGATGCCCGCCGTCTCGATCAGTTCCAGCGCGATATCGTAATACTGGTAACCTTCCAGCCCCGAACGCAGCGACATGATCTTGACCGGGTAGGAGAAACGCATCTGGATGCGCGCGTCAAAGCTGTCCAGATCGGTCATGTAATCCTCAAGCGCCGCCTCGATCACCTCGAAGCTGAAGGTCTTTTCGGAATGCTTGTAGAAAGACCGCATGATCCGGGACATGTTGATGCCCTTCTTGTCCGCCGCAAGGCTGACGGTGCCTGTCACGCTGGTCTCCAGCGTCAGATCGCCATTGTCGCGGGTGCGGAACCGGATCGGCAGACGGAAATTCGAGATGCCGACGTGCTGGATCTGCTGGCGCGCGCCCTTGATCAGGCTTGAGGGGCCATTCTGCAGATCGGGCAGGCTGTCCTTATAGGTGCTGTCCACCTCGAACCCGTAGGGATAGGCGCGCGACAGCACTGGATAGACGGAGGCCTCGACATCAGGCAGCAAGGTGGCAAGTGACGGATCAAGATCCGCAATCTCCGCCTCGGAGGCGTTGGCCGCCCACAGACGCAACCGCTCCAACGCGACCGCCGCATCCTCGCGGGTGAATTGCCGTTCCAGATCTGGCGTGTGAATGTTCATGACGTGCCCCTTCGCGTCTTGGTCTGACCGTATCGTAGAACGGTCGGCAGTTTTCTACCAGTAATGAGTTGTTTACGCCACGCGCGCGGGTTTGGATCACTCGGGTACGGATGATGCGCCAAATCGCTATAATCCTGTTTGCCTTTCGTTTTCCGGTACGCAATTGCGATAGACAGCAGGCCACGACAGGATATGTTTCTGCCATGGTTTTGGCATGCTGGCTCATTTTCCTCTCCGCATTGGGCACCGTTCTGGCTTTGGCCATCCCGCAAGCGTCGGATTGGCTGCTTCTCAGCGTCCCTTGTCTGATTGCCAGCGCGATCATCCTGTTCCGGGAATGGACAGGCCGCGCCACCGCCTTGCAGTCATGGATCATCGTGGATGGCTCCAATGTCATGCACTGGCAGGATGGCACCGCCCGGCTTGGCCCCCTGCGCGACGTGATCGCCACCCTGCAGGAGAGGGATTTCATTCCCGGTGTCGTTTTCGATGCCAATGCGGGCTACAAGCTGTCCGACCGCTATCTGGGCGCGGATGCGCTGGGTCACCTGCTCGGGCTGCAACGCGATCAGGTCATGGTCGTGCCCAAGGGCGAGCCGGCCGATGCCACGATCCTGATCGCCGCGCGCGACCACGGGGTGCGGATCGTGACGAACGACAGGTTCCGCGACTGGGCCGACAGCTTTCCCGAGGTCAGCCAGTCCTCCACGCTGGTGCGCGGCGGCTACCGTGACGGGCTGCTCTGGCTGGACCTCTAGACGCGATTCACGCCTGTTCCAGCGCCTGCATCAGATCGGCCAGCAGATCGCGGCGATCCTCCAGCCCAACGCTCAGCCGCACCAGACCGGGGCTGATCCCCAGATGCGCCTTCTGCGCGGCAGGCAGACGTTGATGCGTCGTGGTCGCGGGATGGGTGATGATGGATTTCGCATCGCCCAGATTGTTCGAGAGGATGATGATCTCCAGCGCGTTCAGGAACCGGAACGCCGCCTCCTGCCCGCCCGCCAGTTCCAGCGCGATCATCGTTCCGCCCTTGTCCATCTGCGCCAGCGTCAACGCCCGTTGCGGATGATCGGCATGGCCGGGATAGATCACGCGGGACAGTTTGGGATGATCCGCCAGCGCCTCGGCCAGCACCAGCGCCGTATCGGCCTGCGCCTGCACCCGCAGGTCGATCGTCTCCAGCCCCTTGAGCATGATCCACGCGGTAAATGGGCTCATCGCGCCGCCGGTGTGTTTCATGTAAGGCTCGACGACGCCGCGGATATAGTCGCGCGTGCCAAGGATCACCCCGCCCAGCGCGCGGCCCTGCCCGTCGATATGCTTGGTCGCCGAATAGATCACCACATCCGCGCCCAGGTCCAGCGCGCGCGAGAAGACAGGCGTGGAAAAGACATTGTCCACCACAACGCTCGCCCCCACCGCATGGGCGATCTCGGCCACGGCGGCGATGTCGATCACCTCCAGCGTCGGGTTGGAGATCGACTCGAAAAACGCAACCTTTGTATCGGGGCGCATCGCCGCGCGCCACTGGTCCAGATCGGTCCCGTCCACCAGCGTCACCTCGACGCCGTAGCGGGTCAACACCTCCTCGAGCACATAGAGACACGAGCCGAACAGTGCGCGGGCCGCGACCACATGATCGCCCGCCCGCAACATCGCCGTCAGCGCGCCCGAGACCGCCGCCATGCCCGATGCCGTAGCGAAAGCGTCCTCGGTCCCTTCCAGTGCAGCGATCCGGTCCTCGAACATCGCCACCGTGGGATTGCCGTAGCGGGCATAGATGAATTCGTCCGGTCCCGCCTTGAGAAACCGCGCCTCGGCCTGCTCGGCGCTGTCATAGACAAAGCCCTGCGTCAGAAAGATCGCCTCGGACACTTCGTTATATTGCGACCTGCGGACCCCGCCATGCACCAGCTTGGTCCGTTTGTTCCAGTCCTTGCTCATCTCGCTCTCCGTCTGGCGCGTGGCGCGCACAAAAAAACCCCCGACGCGGTCAAGCGAAAGGGGGCCCCTCATCCTGACCTCTTTAGCGGTATGTTTAACGTGGCCCGCAATCCGGTAACAAATCGCCACGCAAGGCTGATACGCCCGCGCCCGCACCGCGTCAACTGGGACATTCATCCGCAGGCTATCGACAAGCATCCGCAGTGCTGCAAGCGGGCTTGCTTCTTCTTGCCCCAAATATCCGCGCCGCAGGCATCTGTTTTCTCGTATAGCATCAGAGGATGATGGCCGGGTCAGCCCTTGGTATCATCCGACGCGTCGCCTTTGCCGTCATCCTTGGCATCACCCTCGCCATACTCTCGAAACAGCGCACTCTGCGCGATGAAGAACACAAAGATCGCCGCCGTCAGGCCGAAGGTCTTGAAATAGACCCAGACTTCCGTGCTCATCAGCCGCCAGACCACCTCGTTCAATATGGCCAGCCCGAAGAAGAACAAGGCCAGACGCCGCGTCAGGATCATCCAGCCCTCCTGCGCCAGCGGCATCATCTCTTCCATGACAAGGCGCAGATAGGATTGCTTGCGCATCAGACCAAAGCCCAGCATGCCTGCGAAGACCAGATAGATGATCGTGGGTTTCATCTTGAAGAAACGGTCGTCGTTCAGCCAGACCGACAGCCCGCCGAACACCACCACAAGGATCAGCGTGATCACCTGCATTTTCGACAGCTTGCCGGTGAGTTTCCACAAAATGCCCGTGGACAGCATCATCAGCGGGATGAAGCCCGCCGTCACAAGGATGAAGCCGCTATAGTCGGCCCCGCCGATGGTGAAAACCCGGTCCTTGAGCCAGAGATAGGCCACGAAAAACGCGATCACGGGGCCAAGCTCCAGCGCGGTTTTCAGCATCGGGTTGATCTCTTTCGGGAGCGTCCTGCCGTCCGTTTTATCCGTCATCTTGCCCGCCATCTTGTCCGCCATCCTGCCTGTTATCCTCCGAATTGTACGATCACCGCGCCCAGCGCGATCAGGCACATCAACACAACGCGCCGCGGGCCCACGGTTTCTTTCAGCACCAGCCAGCCGATCAGGGCGGCAAATACCGTCGAAGTCTCGCGCAGCACTGCGGCCTCTCCCACCTTGTCCAGCCGCGTCGCCAACATGATGGAGCCGAAGCTGAAAAAGGCAATCACCGCGCCGATCACGCCGCGCCGCATAAGCGGCGCCACCGCCGGACGAAGCAGTTCCGGGATCGCGCGCCAGCGCCGCGCGGCCAGAACCGGCATGAACAGACCGTCGATCAGGAAGAACCACATCAGAAAGGTGAACGGGTCCGCCGTGGCCCGGATACCATAGGCGTCATAGGTCGTATAGAGGGCCACGAACAGACCTGTCACAACCGCCAGCCCCAGCGCCATGTTCAGCGTGTCACGGTTGAGCGTGACATGGATCAGGTTGTAGACGGCCAGCCCGAAAATGCCCGCCAGCAGCACCGCCACGCCGAACCACTGGGTCAGCGTGAAAATCTCGCCGAACAAAAGCCACGCGCCGATCACCGCAAACAACGGCCCCGTGCCGCGCACCACCGGGTAGACAACCGTATAGGCCCCGCGCGTATAGGCCATGGCCTGCAACACCTTGTAGAGGGTGTGGATCACGAAAGCGCCCGCGAAGATCGGCCACATATGCGGCTCCGGCCACGGCACCACGAAAAACGCGAAGGGGGCCGCGATCATCGCATAGTTGATGTCGATGGCGCCGCGCATCAGCCACGGGTCATGACGGCCCTTCTGCATGGCACCGAAAATGGCATGCAGCATCGCCGCCAGAAGCGCCAGAAGCGTTGCCACCTGACTGCCCGCCGGAGTGCCTTCCAGCGAGACGAGCCATGCGCTCATGCACGCAAGCGTCCGGGGCTGCGGCCAAGGCTTTCATCGTGCAACTCACGGGCGCGGCGGGAGATGTCGATCTCCGCGCCGTCCCTGCCGATCACCAGATCGCCACCCTCGGCGGCAAAGGCATATTCGTCGATCAGCTCCTGCTCCAGCGTGTCGAGCACAAAGCTGTTGCGGTGTGCCGGCAGCAGGCACAGATCGAAAATGCGCGGTGCCGCATCCAGATGCGCGTCCCAGATCAGGCGGCCAAAGCCCACCACCTGTCCGTCGCTCAGCACGACGCATTCGCTCATCACAAGGCGGTCGTCGGGCCAGTCCTCGGTCTCGTCGGTCTCGCGCAGGCGTGCGGTGTCGATGACCGATTCGAGCGCGGTAATGTCGGGTTGAAAATCGGTGGTACGTCGGATTTCAAGCATTGCGGCCACGTCTCACGCATCCAGTCCGGTCAGGGCGCGGGCGAAATCCTCAGGGTCGAAAGGGGCCAGATCGTCTATCTGCTCGCCCACGCCGATGGCATGGATCGGCAGGCCGAACTTGTCGGCAAGCGCCACCAGCACGCCCCCCTTGGCGGTGCCGTCGAGTTTTGTCATCACAAGGCCCGACACATTGGCCAGCTTGCGGAAAATCTCGACCTGATTGAGGGCGTTCTGGCCTGTCGTGGCATCCAGCACCAGCAGGGTGTTATGCGGGGCTGTCGGGTCTTTCTTGCGTATCACGCGGACGATCTTGGACAGTTCTTCCATCAGGTCGGCACGGTTCTGCAAACGACCCGCGGTGTCGATCAGCAGCAGGTCCGCGCCCTCGGCCTCGGCGCGGGCCATCGCATCGAAGGCCAGACTGGCGGGGTCGGAGCCTTCGGCGGCGGTCAGCACGGGCACACCGGCCCGATCCCCCCAGACCTGCAACTGTTCGACAGCGGCGGCGCGGAACGTATCGCCCGCCGCGATGATCACGGTCTTGCCGGCACCGCGGAACTGGCTGGCAAGCTTGCCAATCGTCGTGGTCTTACCGGAGCCGTTCACCCCTACCACCAGAACCACCTGCGGGGTTTTGGTGAAAATCGGCATCGGGCGGGCCACCGGCTCCATGATGCGGGCGATCTCGTCGGACAGCGCGCGTTTGATATCGGTGACCGACAGCTTGCGCCCGTAACGCCCCTCGGCCAGATTTGCGGTGACGCGCAGCGCCGTGTCCACACCCATATCGGATGCGATCAGCAATTCCTCGATCTGTTCGAGCATGACATCGTCGAGCACGCGGCGCACGACAGGGCCAGCCGGGGCCGTCGGGGCCGCAGCGGGCACCTTTGCGACAGGTCTTTCAGCGACGGCTGCCTCCGCCCCGCCGGAGCGCCCCATCAGGCGGCCCAGAAAGCCGGGTTTGGTGCTGCCGGGATTGGTCGGTATCTCCTGCGGGGTGTCCACGGGAATTTCCTGTGGCGCGGGTGCGGGAGGGCGTTCTCCCGGCGGCTCGGGAATCCCCGGCGGCGGCGTGTTCCGGGGCACTTCCTGTGGCCGGTCGTCCGGCACCTCCTGCGGGCGCTCCGGCACTTCCTGCGGCAGATCGGGTTTCGGATCGGGCACGGGTGCCGGATCGGGGAGATCGGGTTCAGGATCCGGCACAGGGGTCGGATCGGGCAGGTCCGGTTCCGGGTCGGGCCGTTCGGGGATTTCCGGCTCCGGTGTGGCAGGCTCCGGCACTTCGGGTGCGGGCTGTTCGGGCAGATCGGGGGCCGGCTCCGTCTCAGGCGGCGGCACGATCTCGGGTGTATCCGGCGCGGCGGCGCGCAAGAGCGCCATCGCCTCCGCACTAGCCTCCGCGCTTGCCTGCGTGCTTGCAGCCGTACTTCCCTGTGCGACAATCTCGTCCAGCCCCTTGTCCAGACGGGACGAGGAGGTGAAAAGCCGCTGCTTGAGTTTCCCAAAAAATGACATTTGCGCCTCTCAATCGGATAATCATCCACCTAGACACTCTCGTGCGGATTTGAAAGCCCCAAGGCCCAAACTGTCTTGTCGGGTTTTTGATCCGACGCGACAGGGAATTGCGCCGAAAACCGCGCCGCGACTGTTTGTTCACTGGCCAAATCGGGGGTGGCTGGGGCAGAGTGAAGATATGAGACTCATACGCCAAAACCTCACCCCGTTCCACCACCTGCTTCTCGCCGGCATCGTGACGGCGATCTTCTCGCTGCTGGCAACCGTGCTTACCGCCCAATCCGGCCCGCCGATGAGCGCCGCTCAGTTCGACAGTTACACGCGCGGGCAGACCTTTACCTACGGCATCGGGTTAGAGCCTTACGGGGCCGAGGAATATCTCGACAACCGGCGCGTGCGCTGGTCCTTCTTGGACGGGCGCTGTCAGGAGGGCGAGTGGTACGAGCAGAACGGCATGATCTGCTTTGTCTATGAGGACAATCCCGATCCGCAATGCTGGAGCTTCTATCAATCCCCGCGCGGGATCGTGGCACGGTTCGAGGATGATCCAAGCCAGACCACGCTTTACGAGATCACCCGCACGGCAGAGCCGCTGATGTGTCTAGGGCCTGAGGTCGGCACGTGAGCCAGCCACGCGGGGCACGTCCGGCCCGCATTCGGTTTTTGCGTTGAGATTGGTCAGGCACGGTTAAGATGTTTCTGTTTCGATGTGCCACCCTTACCCCCGTGCTCCTGCTGCTCGTGGCCAGCCTTGCGGGCCATTGGTGGATACTGGCCGCTGTGCTGCTGGTCACCGTCTTCACATGGGCCGCAGACCATCTGATGCGCCATGCCGCCAGCCTTTCGGGCAGCGGGCATGAATTTCCCACCGGCGATGCGCTGGCCGTGACGCTGGCGTTGCTGCTGCTTGTCGGGCTTGCCCTTGCCGTGCGCGCCGTGGGCGGGGACAGTGGCATGGGCACGGTCGAACGGGCCGGCCTGCTGATCGGCTGGGGGCTGGCCCTGGGCCAGATCGGCCACCCCACCGCGCATGAGCTGATCCACCGCCGCGCGGCATGGAAACGCGGGCTGGGCCGCATCCTCTATATCGCCGTGCTGATGGGGCATCACGCTTCCAGCCACTTGCGGGTGCATCATCTGCATGTCGGCACCGTCGCCGATCCGGCCTCGCCGCCCTTGGGCATGGGCTTCTGGCACTATGCGCCGCGCGCATGGGCGGGATCGTTCATGGCCGGTCTGCGGGCCGAGAGTTCCTTGCGCGCGCGCGCCGCAACACCCCTGCCTTGGTGGAGCCATCCTTACCTTGCCTATATGCTCGGCGCGCTGCTGGCCCTTGGGCTGGCCTTCCTGATCGCGGGCGCGGGCGGTATGGCCGCGCTGGTCGCGATCTCCGCCTATGCGCAGTTGCAGATCCTGCTGTCCGATTACATCCAGCATTACGGCTTGCGCCGCGACACCCTGCCGGACGGGCGGCTGGAGCCTGTCGGCCCGCGCCATTCATGGAACGCCCCGCAAGCATGGTCGAGCGCCATGATGCTGAACGCGCCGCGCCATTCCGATCATCACGCCCACCCCGCGCGCCCCTATCCGGCGCTGCGGCTGGATGCGGACATGCCGATCCTGCCCCGCGCCGTGCCGGTGATGGCGGTAGCGGCACTGGTCCCGCCCCTGTGGCGCCGGATGATGGACAGACGCGCGCAGGCTTGGGCGCGGCGCTAAAGCAGACTGCCCTGTTCGGGTGGCGTCGGCGGTTTACTCGCTGCCTTCGCGGGCTTGCCACCCACCGAGAGACGGCCATCGGCGAACTGGATTTCCAGCGCGCGGGCCTTTGCCGCTTCGGCCTTGGTGGTCAGCACCGCGCCGCCCTCGCCCCACACCACGGCATAGCCGCGCTGCAATGTCGCCTCGTAGCCCAGCGTCAGGCGCAGGCGGTCCAGATCGAAGGTGCGTTGCCGCCAGCCTTTGACCTGCCGTTGCCCCGCCTCTGACAGGCGGCGCGACAGGTCGGTCAGATCGCGGTTTTTGCGTTGCAGATCAACGCGGAAGCGGTCCAGACTCAACCGTTCGGAAGCGACGGCCAGATTGCGCCGCTCGGTCTGGATGGCGCGGCGCAGCAGCGCGGGCCGCAAGGCCCCCGCATGATCCGACAGCGCGACGCGGCGCAGTTGCACACCGCGGATCAGGGCGGCGGGCAGACGGTCGGACAACACATCAAAGCGTTGGCGCGGCGCCTCCAGCAGCGTCTCGGCGCGCGGCATCGCGCGGGACAGATCACGCAAGCGTTGCGCGCGCAGTGACACCCCACCCGTCAAAGCGCGGGTCAGACGGCCCGACTGGCTGTCCAGCCACGCGAGCAGGTCCAGCCTGACAGGCACAGCCATTTCCGCCGCTGCCGTGGGCGTGGGCGCGCGTTTGTCGGATGCATAGTCGATCAGCGTGGTATCCGTCTCGTGGCCCACGGCCGAGATCAGGGGAATCGCACTGGCCGCTGCGGCGCGGACCACAATCTCCTCGTTGAACCCCCACAGGTCTTCGAGCGACCCGCCACCCCGCGCCACGATGATCAGGTCGGGCCGTGGCATGGCCCCGCCCGGCGTCATGCGGTTGAACCCCTCGATCGCGCGGGCCACTTCGGGCGCGCATTTCGCGCCCTGCACGGCCACCGGCCAGATCAGCACCTTACGCGGAAACCGCTCCCGCAGGCGGTGCAGGATGTCGCGGATCACAGCCCCCGTGGGGGAGGTGACGACACCGATGATCTCCGGCAGATAGGGCAGCGCCTGTTTGCGGCCTTCGTCGAACAGCCCCTCGGCCGCCAGCAGCCGGCGGCGTTTGTCCAGCATCGCCATCAGGGCCCCCGCCCCTGCGGGCTCGATATCCTCGATGATCAGCTGGTATTTCGACTGCCCGCCAAAGGTGGTAATGCGGCCCGTGGCGATGACCTCCATCCCCTCCTCCGGCTGCACGGTCAGACGCGCTGCCACACCTTTCCAGATCACGGCGGCCAGAACCGAGCGGTCATCCTTCAGGTCCAGATAGATATGGCCCGAACGCGGCATGGTCACACGGCCCAACTCGCCACGGATGCGGATATGCGAGAACTCTCCCTCCAGCACGCGTTTCACCGCACCCGAGATCTCGGAGACGGTATATTCGGGGTTGTTCTGTCCGGCCTGTGGGGCGGGGCCGTCATCGTCGAGAAGATCGGACATGCGGGCGGGCCTTCCGTCTGGCTTGTCTCTGAGTTGTCACTGGCTTGTCACCGGAGTTACGGCACCTTAAAGCGGGGAGCGACGAAGGCCAAGCGGGAGAGCGCCATGAATATTCTGATCCTCGGTGGTGGCGGGCGCGAACATGCGCTGGCATGGGCCGTGATGCAGAACCCCAAATGCGACAAGCTGATCGTGGCACCGGGCAATGCGGGGATCGCCCAGATTGCGGAATGCGCGGCGCTAGATATTTTGAACGGTGCCTCGGTGGTGAATTTCTGCGACGAGAACGCGATTGATTTCATCATCGTCGGGCCAGAGGCACCGCTTGCGGCAGGCATCAGCGACCGCCTGCGCGATGCGGGGCTGATGGTGTTCGGCCCCTCCAAGGCCGCCGCACAGCTTGAGGCAAGCAAAGCCTTCACCAAGGAGATTTGCGCCGCCGTCAACGCCCCCACCGCAGGCTACGGCCATTTCACCGATGCGGACGCCGCCCGCGCCCATATCAAGGCGCAAGGCGCGCCGATCGTGGTCAAGGCCGATGGTCTGGCCGCTGGCAAAGGCGTGATCGTGGCGATGACCGTGGAGGAGGCCTTGGCCGCTGTCGACGATATGTTCGGCGGCGAGTTCGGCGCTGCGGGCGCGGAAGTGGTGATCGAGGAATTCATGGAGGGCGAGGAAGCCTCGTTCTTCGTGCTGTGTGACGGCGCGGACGTGCTGGCCATCGGCACAGCGCAGGACCACAAGCGCGTCGGCGACGGCGATACCGGGCCGAATACGGGCGGCATGGGAGCCTATTCCCCCGCGCCCGTCCTGTCGGATGCCGTGGCGGAGCTGGCGATGGAGCAGATCGTCAAGCCCTGCATGGCCGAGATGACGCGGCGCGGCATGCCCTATCAGGGCGTGCTCTATGCCGGGTTGATGATCAAGGAAGGCCAGCCCCGGTTGGTCGAATACAACGTGCGTTTCGGCGATCCTGAATGTCAGGTGCTGATGATGCGGCTGGGCGCACAGGCGCTTGATCTGATGCTGGCCTGCGCCGAGGGGCGGTTGGCGGATATGCAGGTGCATTGGGCCGAGGATCACGCGCTGACCGTGGTGATGGCGGCCAATGGCTATCCCGGCGATTACGCCAAGGGCAGTGTGATTTCAGGGCTTGAGGGGCTCACCGCAGACAGTTTCCACATGTGTTTCCATGCCGGCACCGCACGCGACAAAGGCCAGTTCATCGCCAACGGGGGCCGCGTTCTGAACGTCACCGCACGCGGGGCCACGCTGGCCGAGGCGCAGGCGCGGGCTTATAGCATGGTGGAGGCTATCGACTGGCCGGGCGGGTTCTGCCGCCGCGATATCGGCTGGCGGGCGCTGTAAAGCACCGCCACACTCGCCGGAAGCCGCGCGGGCGCCGTCACGCGGGGTGGCGGTGCAACCTTTGTTGAGCGCAGTTTATCCCCGCATCATCATCAAACCTCAGCCCGTGTCGCAACCCTGGCAAAATCGCCGCCCCGGGGGGCGTGACGGCAATCGCGCGGCGGCGCTGATGCGCCTTTGCTCCGCGCGGGGTGCATGTCTCGAATGTCTGGATTTGACAAACGGCCCTTTGGATACCGGATCACTCGGACCGGGCCATGCCACTGCCGTGATCAGATCTGCTTTTCGGGCATCTGCACAACCAGACCGTCCAGCGCGTCGGTGACCTTGATCTGGCAGGTCAGGCGCGAGCGGGCGGTGTCGGGCTGATAGGCGAAATCGAGCATGTCTTCTTCCATGTCATCCTTGCCGGGCAGCTTCTCGACCCAGTCGGGATGGACATAGACATGGCAGGTGGAACAGGCGCAGGCGCCGCCGCAATCCGCCTCGATGCCCGGAATGTTGTTGTCGCGCGCGCCTTCCATGACGGTCAGACCGTTGGCCACCTCGACCACATGTTCAGTTCCGTTATGCTCGATATAGGTGATTTTGGCCATGTCCGTGCAGACTCCGCTTGATGTCTCTTGCTCCCCCCTACCTAGCCAAGCAAGGCCATGCGTTCCAGCCCCTTTTGCATTGTTTTGTGCAAGGCACATGCGGCCAGTGATCGCGGCTTGCGGCAAGCGGCAAATGTTCCTATTATGTTCCCATGTCGATATCAACGCCCGTATCCCGTACCGCTGCACCGGCACCTCGCGCTCCGTCCTGCACACCTGCCGCCGCCCTCGGACGGGTCAGCACGGGCGGGCGGGTGACGGTGGCGGGGCTGGTGATCCTGCGGCAGCGGCCCGGTACCGCCAAGGGCGTGATTTTCCTGACACTGGAAGACGAGACCGGCGTGATCAATGTCATCGTCTGGCGCAAGCTTTACGAGCGCTACCGCCGCGCCATCATCGCGGGCCGTCTATTACGGGTGACGGGGCGGTTGCAGCACGAGGGCGGCGTGACCCATCTGATCGCCGAACATATCGAGGATATCTCGGCCATGCTGGACCTGTTGGTGCAACGCGAAGGCGCGGATGCTGTTGCGGCGGCAGGCGCGAACATGCGCTGAGCGGGCGCTACAGGCTTTGCGACCGGATCAAAACCGGATAGCTTGCTGCCAACCGGACCAGAGGCCGGAGCAACCGAGCAGAAAACGCCCATGATCCGACCAATCCGTGCCACCCGTCTGGCTTTTTCCCTGACCGCTGCGGGCGCTCTGACCGCACTGGCCGCCTGCACGCCTCCGGCAGGCGACACGACGGCGATGGCCCTTGTCGGCAGCATGCAGGACACACCGCCCGGCGCGCCGGAAGGCACCTGCTGGGGCCGCATCGTCAGCCCTGCGCTGATCGAGACGGTGACCGAGCAGATCCTTGTGCAACCCGCAAGCGCGGCGACCGATGCCGGACCGGGGGCTGCCGCGATCTACCGCACCGAGACCCGCCAGCGTATCGTGAACGAACGCGAGGTGACGTGGTTCGAGGCCCCCTGCCCCGATGACATGACCACCGAGACGATTGAAACGCTGCAACGCGCGCTGGCCGTGCGTGAATTTTATGACGGTCCGGTGACGGGACGGATCGACGCGGCGACAAGTGCTGCGGTGGGCCGCTATCAGGCCACCACCGGCCTGCAGAGCCACGTTCTGGCGCTGTCCACGGCCCGTGCATTGGGCGTGCTGGCGACGCCGATTGAAGAGTGAGCGCCGACTGACGGCACCGGCGGCATTGCACAAGGCGCGTTCAGCCCCCGCTTGCCGGACGCGTAATCTCTGACCGGGCAAGGCTGTCGCGCGACAAGCGTGCCGCCTGCATCGCATCCAGACGGGAGAGGGCATCGGCGGGGGCTTTCACCTCGGCCAGAGCCCGCAGATAGGCACGGTGCGCGGAACGCCGGCTCCACGGCAGCGCCGCCCCTGCCAGCCAGCGCCGCAGATCGGCGGGAAGGCGGTCAAATTCCGCCATCGGATCGCGCGCGGGGCGCGCCCTGCGACGGCGGCTGAGGGCGGAGCACAGATTGGCACGGCGCATCCGCTGCACCTCAGGCCGCTGCCGCCCGGCGCCATGCCGGAAAGGGATCGGCCAGAATGGCCCAACCGGCCTCGATCCCGTTGTCATCATCGCCCAGCAGGCAGGCATCCAGCGCGGCGCGGATCGCTGCCTCGTCCATACCTGCGCCGATGAACACGAGTTCCTGCCGCCGGTCGCCCCACGGCGCGATCCAGTTGCGCGCCGCATAATCGCGCGCATGCTGGTTGTCGGGCCACCGCTCCCGCGGGACGGCTGCCCACCATGTGCCCAGCGGGGTGACCCCGCTCAAAGCTCCGGCAAGGCTGAACTCGGCCACCCAGTCGGGGCGCGAGGCCAGCCAGAAATGGCCCTTGGCGCGGATCACGCCCGACAGATCGCCGTTCAAAACGTCGAAGATCATGCCCGGATGGAAAGGCCGCCGCGCGCGATAGGTGAAATGGGTGACACCGTATTCGGCGGTTTCGGGCAGGTGATCGGCAAAGCCGTACAACTCCTTGGCCCACATCGGGTGCGCGTGGGCAGTCTCGAAATCGAACAGGCCGGTGTTGAAGATCCGGTCGGCCTCGACACGGGAATGATCGGTCTCGATCAGCTTGGCATCGGGATTGAGCGCGCGGATTATCTTGCGCGCCGCATCGGTGCGCTCGGGTCCGGCATCGGTGATCTTGTTGAGGATGATCACGTCGGCGAATTCGATCTGGTCGGTCAGCAGATGCACCAGCGTCCGCGCGTCACCCTCTCCCGCCACCTCGCCGCGGTCAGACAGGAAATCGTGGCTGGCATAATCCTGCAACAGGTTCACCGCATCCACCACGCTCACCATCGTATCGAGCCGCGCCACGTCGGACAGGCTGTCGCCATCCTCGTCGCGGAACTCGAAGGTTGTGGCAACGGGCAGTGGCTCCGATACGCCAGTGGATTCGATCAGCAGGTAATCGAACCGCCCCTCCTCGGACAGGCGGCGCACCTCTTTCAGCAGGTCGTCGCGCAATGTGCAGCAGATGCAGCCGTTGGACATTTCCACCAGCGTTTCATCGGTCTGCGACAGGCTGGTGCCCTCGCGCACGAGATCGGCGTCGATGTTCACCTCGGCCACATCGTTGACGATCACCGCGACGCGCCGCCCCTCGCGATTGTTGAGCACGGCGTTCAGCAGCGTTGTCTTGCCAGCCCCCAAAAAGCCGGACAGGACGGTGACGGGCAAACGGGAATCGGTGCGGGACATGGCGTTCTCCTGTTGTGTTATGTTATTACATAACAGCCAAGGCGAAGTTGCAACCCGTCACCATGCGAAAGGGGCGCCCGAAACGGACGCCCCTTTATATTTTGCTTGGGTTGTTGGCCTCAATCCGCGCGGATCACTCCAGCGACAGGGCCACGAACCGTTTGTCATCGCCGCGCCGGACCACCAGCAGCAAGGAGGTGCGTCCCGCCTCGCGGGCCTCCTCGATCCGGTCGGTCAGATCGCTGGCGGCCTCGACCTGCTGCCAGCCCGCCTCTGTGATCAGATCGCCGGCACGCAGGCCCTTGTCGAAGGCTTCCGATGCGTTGTCGACCTCGACCACAACCAGACCGTTCTCGCCCGCAGGCACGGCCAGTTCGCTGCGCAACTCGTCCGTCAACGGGCTGAGGGTGAGGCCCATCATCTCGGCAGGTGCCTCAGGCTCCTCCGGCTCGATGGTCTGGGCAGCGGGACGGACGGATTCGGCATCCTCGCGCCGTCCCAGCGTGACCAGCAGCGTCTCGGTCTCGCCTTCACGCCAGACGGTGACGCGCACAGCCTTGCCCACTTCCGTATTGCCGACCTGACGGACCAAAGCGCGGGTATCGGCCACATCGGTGCCATCAAAGCTGAGAATCACGTCACCTTGCAGGATGCCCGCCTCTTTGCCCGGTCCTTCGGGCACATCGGAGACCAGCGCGCCTGCCGCCTCTTCCAGACCCATCGCCTCGGCCAGATCGTCGGTCACGTCCTGAATACGCACACCCAGCCAGCCGCGGCGGGTTTCGCCGAACTCCTGAAGCTGGTTGACCACGCGTGTCACCACATTCGAGGCCATCGAGAAACCGATCCCGATTGATCCGCCCGTGGGCGACAGGATCGCGGTGTTCACGCCGACCACCTCGCCCTGAAGGTTGAACAGCGGCCCGCCCGAGTTGCCCCGGTTGATCGCGGCATCCGTCTGGATGTAGTCGTCATAGCTGCCGGCCAAGGCCCGCCCGCGCGCGGACACGATGCCCGCACTGACCGAAAAGCCCTGCCCCAGCGGATTGCCCATCGCGATGACCCAGTCGCCCACGCGCGCCGCGTCACTGTCACCGAAGCGCACGAACGGCAGCGGGATTTCCGATTCCACCTTGAGCAGCGCGATATCGGTATTGGGGTCGGTGCCCACGACCGTCGCAGCAAGCGTCTCGCCCGAGAAGAACTCGATGTTGATCTCGTCCGCGCTTTCGATCACGTGGTTGTTGGTGACGATATAGCCATCCTCGGAGATCACGAAACCCGATCCGAGCGCGGAGGACCGGCGCGGTCTGTCGCCCCTGCCGTCCGGCGTGCGGTTGCGGTCCTGGAACTCGCGAAAAAATTCCTCGAAGGGGCTGCCTTCGGGAATGATCGGGTCCGGTCCGGTGCGTGCCGCAACGGTTGTGGATGTGGTAATATTCACGACCGAGGGGCTGATCTGGTCTGCCAGATCGGCAAAACTGTCAGGGCGGCCCTGTGCCTGCGCCTGCAGGGCCATCATCAACATCATGGCACTGGCAATCAGTCCCAGCCAGAATACACGCAATGCGCCCCATTGCCGATCTGGGATCAAAGCAACTGTGTCTCTCACTCCCGTAACTCCTTTGTTGGTGAAGCGCTGCGGCGGCTACATGGCCCGCAGCGTCGCGCTCTCATCAGGTGTGGATCTATGTAGCGCCTGCACCGCGCAACACCAAGACAGGATTGCCGTGTTCAAGCGCCTGTGATGGGCTGTGCTTGAAGAGCTCGCGTTTTAAGGGGTCTTGTTCTCGCAGCACCGCCCCTAGCCTTCGAGCAGCTTGGCCAGCCAGAGAAAGGCCACGCCCGCCACAATCGCCAGAAGCCCAAGCGTGCGCCGCGCCGGTTCGGGGATCTCGCGCAGCGCTGCAAGCAACTGCTCGATAAGCGAAGGGGCCAGCGCATAGGCCAGCCCCTCCACAATCAGCACCAGCCCGATGGCCAGAAGTGCCGTCTCGATCATCAGTCCTGAGTCTCCGAAACGGGCTGATCATCCACGACTTGCGCGTTATCCGCCGTGCCCGGATCTTGCTGCACGCCATCCAGTTGGTCGCGCTGCGAGCGATCGGACTTGAGATAATCGAAGAACTCGCTGTCAGGTGTCATGACCATCGAAGAATTGCTCCCCTGCAAAGCCACTTCATAGGCTTCCAGCGAACGGTAGAAAGCGAAGAACTCGGGGTCCGCGCCATAGGCCACCGCAAAGATCCCGTTACGCTCGGCATCGGCTTCACCGCGTGTGATCTGCGCCTCGCGCTCGCTTTCGGACAGGGTTTCGACCACGGTCCGGTCTGCCAGAGCCCGCACACGCTGCGCGGCCTCGTTACCACGGGCGATCTCGTCCGCGGCTTCGCGCTCACGTTCGGCCCGCATACGCGCAAAGGTGGCTTCAAGGTTCTGCATCGGCAGGTTGGTCTGCTTCAGGCGAACATCGATCACATCCAGCCCCAGACCACGCGCAGAGGCACGGGCCTGATCACGGATACGGTTCATCAGGATACGACGGTCTTCCGACAGGATCGTATCCGATGTGACCTGATCGGCACCCAGAACTTCCCGGATCTGGGCGTTCAGGATCGAGGACAGACGGTCCTCGGCAGCCCGCAGACCACCGACGCCGACGGCCTGACGGAACTGCACGACATCCGCGATGCGGTAGCGGGCAAAGGCGTCAACCACCAGACGACGGTCATCCGAGGGTGTCACCTCGATGGTTTCGGTATCGAGCGACAGGATACGGTCGTCATAGCGCACAACCTCCTGAATGAACGGAATCTTGAAACCGAGGCCCGGCTCTTCCTTGACGGACTTGATCTGACCGAACTGCAGCACCAGCGCCTTCTCGCGTTCGTCGACGACAAAGATCGACGACAGACCGACGATGATGGCGACGACGATGATCGGCAGAATGAATGTTGTCTTGCGCATGATCTCAGTTCCCCTGTCCTGCGGGCGCGGGACGCCGCAATTCGTTCAGCGGCAGGTAAGGCACGACGCCCTGTTGCCCCTCGCCACCTACGAGCGCGCTGTCCAGAATGGTCTTGTCGACCTGGCTCAGCACCCGTTCCATCGTCTCGATGTAGAGACGGCGGCGCGTGACATCCTCGGCCTTCTGGTATTCTTCCAGAACCGCCGAGAAGCGGCTGGCTTCACCCAAGGCCTCGTTGACGACCCGGGCACGATAGCCTTCGGCCTGCTCGAGGATCTGCGCCGCTTCACCACGGGCTTCGGCCAGAACGCGGTTGGCATAGGCATCGGCCTGACGCTGCAAGCGGTCACGTTCCTGCTCGGCGGCCTGCACTTCACGGAAGCTGTCGATCACTTCGCGCGGCGGGTCGGCCTTGTCGAGGTTCACACGGACAATCGTGATGCCGCTCTCGTATTCATCCATCGTCGCCTGAATGTTATCCAACGCCGTGTCCGCGATCAGACCACGATCCCTGTTGAGGATCGGTGACAGGGTCGAGGCCGCGATGATCTCGCGCATCACCGATTCCGACACCGCCTGAACGGTCAGCTGCGGATCGCGGATGTTGAACAGGACTTTGGACGGGTCGTTGATGTTCCAGACCACCTGAAAATCGATGTCGACAATATTCGCATCCGTCGTGAGCATCAGGCCCTGTTCCTCTGCGCCACGCAGCTCGCCGATGTTCTCGGTCCGCTCCGATGTCACATTCACAACCTCTGCAGTGACCAGCGGCCATGGCGCGAAGTTCAGGCCGGGGTTGCCGATCTTGTAGAAATCACCGAGGAACAGTTCGACCGATTGTTCTTCCGGCCGCACGGTATAGAAGCTTGTGAAAGCCCACAAACCGAGAGCCACCAGAACACCCAGACCGACCGTCGAGCGCGTGAAAATCGGGCCGCGTGGCCCGTCATCGCCGCCACCGCCGGCGCCGTTACGGTTGCCACCGCGACCCCCCATGAGCACCCGAAGCTGTTCTTGCCCCTTGCGCATCAGATCGTCGATTTCCGGGATTTGCGACCCGCTTTCCTCGCCCGGACGCCGTCCGCCGCCATTGTTGCGGCGGTCGTCGTCACCGCCCTTGTTACCGCCGCCGCCGCCCCATGGGCCGCCTGCATTTCCAGCCATTTATCTGAATTCCCCTTGTTGTCTTCAATCTTGTCGGATCTGTTCGCCTGCACCATACCTGTGAGGCTGGCGCAAAATTTCAAGCGGTGCGGACCGGCGATTTCATCGTCACGATCTCTTCCGCCATCGTCGGATGGACCGCAACAGTGCGGTCAAAATCCTCTTTTGTGGCCCCCATCTTGATCGCGACGCCCGCAAGCTGGATCATTTCACCGGCACCGGGCGCGACGATATGACAGCCCAATACCTTCCGGGTTGCGGTGCTGACAACCAGTTTCATCAGCACACGTCGCGCGTTTCCGGCGAAAGCCGTCCGCATCGGGCGGAACGAGGTGCAGTAGATCTCCACCGGCTCGATCTCCCGCGCCGCCTCTTCCGACAGGCCCACCGTCCCGATTTCGGGCTGGGTGAAGATCGCCGTCGGCACCAGATCGTGATCAACCGCCGTGGGATTGCCACCGAACACCGTCTCGACAAAGGCCATACCCTCGCGGATCGCAACGGGTGTCAGATTCAGACGGTCGGTCACATCGCCCACCGCATAGATCGACGGGACCGCGCTTTGCGAATATGTGTCCACCACGACCTGCCCGCCACGGCCAAGTTCGACGCCCAACGCGCCCAGCCCCATGCCTTCGGTATTGGGGGCGCGTCCGGTGGCGAACATCACCTGCTCGAAGACGTGCGCGTCTCCGTTGGTGGCCTTGACGCGGATGCCGTTTCCGCCATCCGTTTCACGCTCCAGCGACAGGATGTTGGTGCCCAGATGCAGCTTGATCCCGTCTTGCTGCATTTCCTCCGAGACCAGCCCGCGCGCCTCGTCATCAAATCCACGCAGGATCTGGGCGCCGCGGTAGTATTGCGTCACTTCGACACCCAAACCATTAAGGATACAAGCGAATTCACAAGCAATATAACCGCCGCCGATGATCAGGATAGACTTGGGCAAGGTGTCCAGATGGAAAATGTCATTGGATGTGATCGCCAGATCGGCCCCCGGCATATCCGGCTTCACAGGCCGCCCGCCCATCGCCAGCAGGATGTGCTTGGCGCTTTTGCGGGTGCCGTCGGCCAGCTCCACCGTATGCGGGTCCACCAGCGTGGCGCGGGAATCGAATGTCTCGACACCATTGGAATTCAGCAGGTTGCGATAGATGCCTTCCAGCCGGTCAAGCTCGGCATGCAGGTTCGTGCGGAACCTAGGCCAGTCGAAACTTCCGGCCTGAAAATCCCAGCCATAGGCGCGCGCCTCCTCGGCCACACCAGCGAATTCGCTGGCAAAGACCATCAGTTTTTTCGGCACACAGCCCCGGATCACACAGGTTCCGCCATAGCGGTCCTCTTCGGCCAGACCTACACGCACACCCTTCTGCGCCGCCACGCGGGCTGCCCGGACACCGCCCGAACCGCCACCGATGACGAAGAGATCATAGTCGAATGTTGTCATGAGGGCCCCCTGTCCTGATCGGCGACAGGTATTTCACATCGCGCCGCCAAGGGCCAGCGAAAGCGGGACACGGGCTGATCACTAGGAAGGGAAGGGGCCGGGAGCGCGCGTTCCGCCCCGAAGGGCGACCCAAGAGATCACACCGGATCGCCCCTGCTCAATCCGCCAGATCGGTGAACAGGTTGTCATTTTCCAGAAAATCGAGCCGGTCCTGTTCGATCGTGCCCTGGTTGATGTCGCGCGTCTCGACGCGGCCATCGCCGTAGCCGACGATCACGATATCGCAGATATCGATGAAAAGCCCGTTCTCGACCACGCCCGGCACCTGATTGAGCACCATCGCCAGTTGGCGGGCATTGCCGATGCGGTTGAGATGCAGGTCAAGGATATGGTTGCCCTCATCGGTGATGAACGGGCGGTCGCCATTCATCCGCAAGGTCACATCGCGGCCCAGCACATCCATCGAGATCAGCATCTCCTCCACCAGTGCGCGCGTGGTCTGCCAACCGAAGGGGATCACCTCGATGGGCAGCGGAAAACTTCCCAGCGTTTCGACTTCCTTGCCGACATCAGCAATCACGATCATCTGGTCGCTGGCCGTGGCCACTATCTTTTCCTGCAACAGCGCGCCGCCGCCGCCCTTGATCAGGTTCAGATCGCCGTCAACCTCGTCCGCGCCGTCGATGGTCAGATCAAGCCATTTGGCCTGATCCAGACTGATCACCTCGATCCCGACCTCGCGCGCCAAGGCGGCGGTGCGGGTCGATGTCGGCACGCCCTTGATCTTGAGGCCATCCTGCCGCACCAACTCGCCAAGGCAGCGCACCATCCAGGCCGCCGTCGAGCCGGTGCCGAGGCCGACACGCATCCCGTCCTCGACAAAATCCACGGCGCGCTTGGCGGCGACAAACTTTGCCTTGTCAATGGGGGACAATTCTCCGGGCATGGGGCTCTCCGTGCTTTAGCGTCAGTTTGACGCCTTATAAGCCGCCCGGCCCGATGTTGCGAGAGGGCAAAACCTGCATCGCGTGTTTCGCAGCCATGTGGCGCGCACTGTATCCACCGCCGCGCGCCCCCGGCATCGCCCTGCCCAGCGCACGCCGCGCCTGACCTGCGCGCAGCATCGGCCGCACACCCGGCCACGCCTGCCTGTGCAGATCGGGCAGAAGCCGTTGCAGCGAAGCGCGATCCTGTGGCGACAGGGCCTTGAGCGCTTGCGGGCCGGGCAGGAAACTTTCCACCTGTGCGCCATTGGCAAAGACCAGTTCATGCCGCTCGAACATCAGGTGGATGTAGCGAACCCACGGACGCGGTGCAAAATCCACGCCGGGCAGCCCGACCAGCCCCTTGACCGGCGCGACGGTTTGGGGCCCGAGGCCCAAGGCTGGCGGGACCAGAACGCGATGCTGCTGCGACAGCAGCAAGGCGCACGCATTGCCAAGCGCACCTTCGGCAACCTGAACCGGCATCGCGGCGCCAATACCTACCGTCACCCGGCTGCCGATCCAGAACAAGGGTTGCGGGCCGTTATCGACCGTGCAGACAAGATCGCCAGGGCGCAGTGTTTCAACAGCCATCGTCCCGCTTGGCGTGGCAATGCCTGTGCCGGGCGTGAAGCAGATCACCAGATCGCCGTAGGGCACCGTAGGCCCGTTCTCGCCGCTGATGATCAGATATTCGACATTGGGGTCCAGAAGCTGGCTGGAGGCGATACCCTGCACGGAGTTGCCGAATTCAAGCACGTAGATCGTGATATCGTCCGCCGGATCCGTCGAACCGACAGGACGAATCACATAGCTGTATTCGACTTCGACATTCTGACCGGCGGCGTAGCTCATGCCGTTGATCGACAACGGTTGGGTCAGTTGCTGCCCGCTATCGCCATCCTGCAGAAACCCGTCATCATCCGTCATGGACAAGACCAGCCAGTCGGCATCCGGAGCGATCTGGATGGTCGTCGTACCGTAGGCACTGCTTTCGGGAGTCGAGTTTGAAGCAAAGGGATCGGGGCCTGTTACGAGCAGATCCGAAATACCGAACGCCAGAAACGAGTACTCTTCCACGCTACAACCCTCTTACGCCCGGCAACCATGGACGCAACACATTAAAAACGGAATAACGCTGATAGATTACATCGAAATCCCGAATTATTTTGGGCAGATCCGCGGCGATTTCTGGACAGGCGCCAATTACTTCTGGCGCGGGCCCTGTGCATCATGTCGCTTTCCGGCGGTGCACTGACCGCCCGGATGCGCCAAGATCACCGCATGACCGAAACCTGTCGTCTGCATTACGCGCCTGATAACGCCTCGCTGGTCATACGGCTGGCGCTGGAAGAATTGCGCATACCCTATGAAGCTGTGCCGGTGGACCGGCGTCGCGCCGCGCAGAAGGCCGCGCCCTATCTCGCGCTGAACCCGCATGGCCGCATTCCGGTGCTTGAAACGCCGAATGGTGCCATTTTCGAAACCGGCGCGATCCTGTTGTGGCTGGCGGACCGGCACGCGGGGCTGATGCCAGCCCCCGCGCATCCAGACCGTGGCAATGCGCTGAAATGGCTGTTTTTCCTGTCGAACACGCTGCATGCCGAACTCAGGATGCTGTTCTACCCCGAAACCTATATTGACGCGGACCCCGCGCATCACGCCGCCCTGCGCGCCGGTTTGCGCCGCTCCATCGGCGCGCATCTGGCGCAGTTGGAAACCGTGGCCGGCGCAGGTCATTCCTGGCTGAACGCGGACACGCCATCGGTGCTGGATCTCTACCTTGTCGCCTGCCTGCGCTGGATCGCGCTGTATCCCCGTGATACGGCAGGCTGGTGGGACCGTGACAGCGCCCCGCATCTCGCCGCCCTCTGTGCAAGGATCGAGGCACGGCCCGCCGCCCGCGCCTGCGCCCTTGCCGAAGGTCTGGGCGCGCATCCCTTCACCGCACCCGATTACCCAACCCCCGCTGAAGAAAGCGCATCATAATGTTCCTGTCCGTTTTCGAGATGTTCAAGGTCGGCATCGGCCCCTCCTCCTCCCACACGATGGGACCGATGGTGGCGGCGGCAAGGTTTCTGGACCTGCTGCGCGCGCAACCCTTCACCGCGCATGGCTTGCGCGCCTCGCTGCACGGCTCGCTGGCCTTTACCGGCGTGGGACATGCGACAGACCGCGCCACGGTGCTGGGGCTGGCAGGGCTGCGGCCCGACACCTATGACCATGCCCAGGCCGAGGCCCTGATGGCCAGCATCCGCGACACCAGGACGATCCATGCCGAGGGCCTGCCGCCGCTGCATTTCGACCCGCTCGCCGATCTGGTGTTCGATTTCGGCCCCGCCCTGCCCGGCCATGCCAATGGCATGAAACTGATGGCGACCGACAAACAGGGCGACATCATCCTGCGCGAGACCTATTTCTCCATCGGCGGCGGTTTCGTGATGACGGAAGAAGAACTGGCCGCAGGCAAGAACACCGATGACGGCGCGCCGGTGCCCTATCCGTTCAAATCGGCGGACGAGATGCTGGTGATGGCCAAGACCTCCGGCAAAAGCATCGCCGATATGAAGCGCGCCAACGAGTTGTCCCGCACCCCGCGCGACGATCTCGACACGGGCGTCAAACGCATCTGGCAGGTGATGAATGACTGCATCGACCGGGGGCTTGCGCGCGATGGCATCCTGCCCGGCGGGCTGAACGTGCGCCGCCGCGCGCATGGTATCCATCAGGCTTTGCTGGCCGAGCGCGGCCTGAACCAGACAGCCCCGCATATCATCAACGACTGGATGAGCACCTATGCCATGGCAGTGAACGAGGAAAACGCCGCTGGCGGGCAGGTCGTCACCGCGCCCACCAACGGGGCAGCCGGCGTGATGCCCGCCGTGATCCGCTACTGGCTGGACCATGTGCCGGGCGCGAACCCCGCTCGCGTGGAGGAGTTTCTGCTGACCGCCGCCGCCATCGGGGGGCTGGTGAAATACAACGCCTCGATCTCCGGCGCGGAAGCGGGCTGTCAGGCCGAGGTCGGCAGCGCCGCCGCCATGGCCGCAGCCGGGCTTTGCGCTGTGCTTGGTGGCACGCCCGAGCAGATCGAGAATGCCGCCGAGATCGCGCTGGAGCATCATCTGGGCATGACCTGCGATCCGGTCAAAGGGCTGGTGCAGGTGCCCTGCATCGAGCGCAACGGGCTGGGCGCAATCAAGGCCGTCTCGGCGGCGTCACTGGCGATGCGCGGCGACGGGCAACATCTGGTGTCGCTGGATGTCTGTATCGAGACGATGCGCCAGACCGGCGCGGATATGTCCGAGAAGTATAAAGAGACATCGCTTGGCGGGCTGGCGGTGAACGTGCCCAACTGCTGATCCGCGCTGTGGGCGTTGGTTCATGAGTATTTGCAGAACGATGAAGCACTGGTCGCATTTGGCATGGCAGGGCCGCGCAAGCCACGCTAGAGGCGATATATGAGTGACAGCCGCGCGCCTTCCCTGCCCTATCTGAACGACCGTGTCGTGCTCGGCGTGATCCTGATGCTGGGGTTCTGCCTGACCGCGCCGCTGATCGACGTGGCCTCGAAACTGGCCGCAGCGACGATTCCCGTGGGCCAAATTACCACCGCGCGATTCGTCGTGCAGGGCGCGCTGATGCTGCCGCTCTGTCTGCTGTTGGGCCATGGGCTGCGCCTGCCGCCCGGTGTGGTTTACAGGCTGGTGCTCAGGGCGCTGTTCCTGATCCTGTCGACCTATTTCTTTGTGGCTGCGGTCAAGGTGATGCCGATTGCCGATGCGCTGGTAATCGTCTTTGTCGAGCCGTTCATCCTGCTGCTGCTGGGCAAATACATGTATGGCGAGGAAGTCGGCCCGCGCCGCCTGTGGGCGAGCGTGGTGGGCTTTGGCGGCGCGCTTCTGGTGATCCAGCCCAGTCTGGTGGCGTTCGGGCTGGCAGCACTTTACCCGCTTGGCACGGCGCTGTTCTTTGCCTTCTACATGCTGGTCACGCGCAGCCTGTCGCGGCAGATGCATCCGGTGCCGATGCAGTTCCACACCTCGCTGCTGGCCGCGGCGATTTGCCTGCCGGTGATGCTGCTCGGTCTGGGCGTCGAGATCCCCACGATCAGCCCTGTCTGGCCTGAAGGGTTAGAGTGGACATTTCTGGCGGCGGTGGGCGCAGCCTCGGCCCTGTCGCATCTGATGATCAGCTATGCGCTGCGCTTTGCGCCTTCGGCCACGGTCGCGCCGTTGCATTACCTCGAGATCGTCAGCGCTGTCGCGTTTGGCTGGATATTCTTCGCCGATCTGCCCAATGCGATGACCTTTGCCGGTATGGCGGTGATCACCGCCTCCGGCCTTTATATCTTTCACCGCGAGCGCGTGCAGGAACGCAGCGCCCGCATCACCCGCATCTGAGCGCCGGGCGATTGCCAATCTCTGCGCCCCGTCCTAGCGTGGCGCGCATGAGTACCGTGCACCCCCCCGATCGCCCCATGCTGGGCATTGCCCTGATGTTCGGGTTTTGCGCCGTGGCACCGATGGCGGATGCGCTGGCCAAGATACTGGGCGAGACGGTGCCGCTGATGATGGCGGTGCTCGCGCGCTTTGCCGTTCAGGCGCTGCTCCTGACGCCACTGGTGCTGGCCACGGGACGTATCTGGCGGCTGCGGGGCCGGATGCTGCATCTGGTGATCCTGCGGACCGCGCTGCATATCGCGGGCATCACGCTGATGTTCAGCGCGCTGAAATACCTGCCGCTCGCCGACGCCATCGCCATTGCCTTCGTCATGCCCTTCGTGCTGCTGCTGCTTGGCCATACGATCTTGAAGGAAGAGGTCGGCCCCCGCCGCCTGATCGCCTGTATCGTCGGTTTTATCGGCACGTTACTGGTGATCCAGCCCAGCTTTGCCGCCGTCGGCTGGCCTGCTCTTTTACCCGTGGGCGTGGCTGTCGTCTTTGCCGCCTTCATTCTGGTCACGCGGCTGGTGGCGCGCGACACCGATCCGGTGGCGCTTCAGGCGGTCAGCGGGCTGATGGCCAGCGCCGTGCTGTTGCCGTTGCTGCTGGTCTTCGGCGGCAGCGGACCGGAGGCGCTGCGCCTTGTCGCGCCCTCGCCGCAAGACTGGGCGCTGCTGGTCGGGGTCGGACTGCTGGGCACGCTGGGGCATCTGTTCATGACATGGTCGCTGCGTTTCGCGCCCTCGGCCACGCTGGCTCCGATGCAATATCTGGAGATTCCCTTTGCCACCCTGATCGGCTGGCTGATCTGGCGCGATCTTCCCAACGGGCTGGCCGCGCTCGGCATCGCGATCACGGTGGCGTCCGGCCTCTATATCGTGCTGCGCGAACGCAGCCTCAGCAAGGCGCTGGCGACACCCGCCGTCGCCCCTCAGCCCCAGCCATAAGGACGCGCCAGCATCCGCTCGACCAGTTGGCCCAGCACGCTGCGTGGCAGGATCAGCAGCATCTTGGGCGCGGTGAAGGCGAGCCAGACCGGCCCCGTCACACGGTTCGATGTGCCCACCTGCCCGTCCGGCGCGAAGTTCAGGCCCCGCAACGGCCATTCCAGCCCCTCGGATGCCCCCTCGACCGCCCCCATCGGAAACAGCGACAGCACCGCGCCCTTGTCTAGATCCAGCCGCAGCGCCGGAGGGGCCAGCAGGATGATCTCCTGCGACCCGATCAGAATGCAGCGCTGGCGCGGATGGCGCACGAGGCTGTTGAAAGCGGCCAACTGGTGGTCCAGCCTTGCACCGGTAAAGCCCAGTCCTACGATGAGAGGCGCGCGGATCGTGGTCAGGCATTTGTCGAAATCGGTGCTGTCTTGTTCCGTGATCCGGTGAACCCGCTCTTGCGGCATCAGGGCGAGGTCGGTTTCGGCAAGCGAATCCATATCGCCGATGACCGCTTCGGGAACATGGCCCGCCGCCAGCGCTGCCGCCGCGCCGCTGTCTGCCGCGACCAGTCTGGGGGCGAGACTCAGGGCAAGCGACAGCGTTTCGGCGTCTGTCGGGCCGCCACCGACCAAAGTGACAGGCTCATTTGCGTGAACAATGATATCTCTCATATCGGGATTATCGCACTTTCAGGAAACAGATCACAATGTGAACACAAAATGATACTGTTAATATCGAAGATTCGATCACGTTTGGACGCCGATCACATGGTAAACCTTTTCATTAAGGACAAAAGAAAGCGAGTGGCCAATGGTGAGCAACAGCAAGATCCTCACTGTCTCATACGGGACATTTTCATGCACGCTCGAAGGGTTTGACGACTCGTTCGACACCATGAAGGCCATTGCGGAATATTTCCGTGATCTGGCCTCTGAGGATAGATATTTCGGGGCGGAACCGCCAGTGCCCGACGCCGAGATGCTGGCCCGGATCGCCGAGCGCGAGATCGCCCGCCGGGTCGAGGCCCGCGAGGAACGCGGCAACATCGTGCTGCGCGCCGCGCCTTACGGTGCGATGGCCGCGCCACTTGCGCCTTTCACCGCGCCGCAATCTGCGACCGCCGCGATGCCGTCCACCTCTGGTGCGCCGGCCCAAGCTCCGGTGCAGGCTGCGCCTGCGCAACCAACACCCGCCCCGCAGCCTGTCAGCGCGCCTTCCGCAAAAGCCGCGTCTCCCGAACAGGAATGGGAAGACGTTGCCGAGGCGCCCGCGCCTCCTATGGCCCCGGCCCCGGCACCAGCACCCGCGATGGCAACCCCGCCGTTGCGTCCAACGCCCGTGCCGCATCCCGATCCCGACAGCGTGGCGGCAAAGCTGCAACGAATCCGCGATGTTGTGACCAAATCGGCCGCCATTACCGAAGCACAGAGCTTTTCCGAAGACGAACATGCCGAGAATTTCCTGTCCGACACTGTCGAGACGATGGAGACGGCGCTGGAGCTTGATGAACAGTCCCATGACGACACCGCCGGGGATGATGACGAGATCGCATCCCTTCTGAGCCGCCTCGCCCAGGATAGCCCGGCCGCAGAGGCGGATACGGCCCAGCCTTTCGCGGATGATTGGGATGACGAATCCGTGGCGGCGAATGGGATCGCCACCGATCCTGTAGATTTCGGCGACAGCGTTGATTCTGCCGGGACCAATGCCGCGAATCGCGATTCAACGGATGATGCGGCGGCCCTGTCAGCGGTCGCGGTGGATGAGGACGGGTTTTACGACGAACCCTTGTCCGAGACCGAGACAGAAATTCAGACTGCTGCAGCCCGTGACGCCATGTCGCCATTCCATGAGGATCTGGACGAGAACGAACTGGACGAGAACGATCTGGACGAGGACGATCTGGACACGTTTGAACTGGACACCTTTGAACTGAACGAAGAAGAAGCCATTGCGGCCGAACTGGACGAGGACGATAGCGATATCGCCCGGTCCAGAGCCGTGGCCGAGGCAGCGCGTGTCTTCACCGTCAAGCGGGCCGCTTTCGATGCCGCCATCGCCAGGGGTGAACTGGTTGCCGCGGCGGATGACGCGGCGGACGAGGCCGGGATGGATCACGCCGATACGGCCGCGCAGGCGCGCAGCGAGATCCGGCGCGACATGCCGAAGCTGAAGCCGCATCACGACTTGAGCGCCGAAGACGAGGAGGCCTTGCGCCGCGAGCTTGAAGCCGTCGAAGCGGAACTTCTCGAGACCGACCGTGACGCCGACGGACATATCCTGACATCACTGGATGACGAGGATTTCGAGGAGGGTTACGAAGACGAGGGCGACTTGCAGTCGCTTTTCGAGGATGAGGACGACGAGGCAGGCGAAGCGCGGACAGACGCCGCAACGCCTGACGCACCGTTGGTGCTGCGCGACCCGCGTGAGCGGTTGGTGCAGTCCGGCACCGAGGATGATGTCTCGCGGTTGATGGCCAAGGCGGAATCCGCCCTGACGGAGCCCGAGAATGAGAGCAAGCGCAACGCGATTGCCCATCTGCGCAAGGCGGTTGCCGCCACCAAGGCCGAGCAGTCGGCCGGCACGCTGCCGGACCGCACGCCCGCGACCAGCGCGTTCCGCGAGGATCTGGCCGATGTGGTCCGCCCGCGCCGTCCCGTGGCTGACGTGGGAGCCGCAAGGCCGCGTCCGGCAGAAACGCGTCCTGCGCCGCTCAAACTGGTGGCGGAGCAGCGTGTCGACCTTCCCGAGGGGCATTTCACAGCCGATCGGCCGACAGCGCCGGTGCGTCCGCGCCGTGTGTCGCTGGCCGCGCTGCCGGAAGACGGCGAAGAAGGTGCGGTGCCGGTGTCCGCCCCCGTGGCCGAAGGCGGCTTTGCCGATTTCGCAAAAAAGATGGGGGCCACCGCGCTGCCCGACCTGCTGGAAGCCGCCGCGGCCTATCTTGTCCATGTCGAGGGCAACGACGAGTTTTCGCGCCCGCAACTGATGACCAAAGCCCGACAGGCGGCGGACGGCCTCAGCCGCGAAGACGGGCTGCGCGCGCTGGGGCAGTTGTTGCGGCAAGGCAAGCTGCAAAAGATGCGCGGCGGGCTTTTCACCGCCTCCGACGATATCGGGTTCAAGCCGAATGCACGTCGCGTCGGCTGAACCATAACCCAGACATGCAAAAAGGCGGGCCGCACGGTCCGCCTTTTTCATTTGAGGGTGCAAAACGAAGATCAGGAATGGCTGCTCGCTTAATGCGGCTCCTCATCCTTCGGCGCATCGGGATCGGGCTGACCGATGCCACGAAAAACGAATTTGAACGGCATCATCCACAAAAAGCCCAGCGCCACATAGACGAACAGCTCCACCAGAATGGAGGGCCTGTCGATCAGACCGACCACATTTACCGCGACAATTATGTAAAGCGGCAGGCCGACCAGCAAAATGACCAGTGACCACCGTCTGCGGGCCTTGTAACTCAGCGCCATCTGTTTTCTCCGGTCTGGTGAATCAATCCTCGAACGGGTCCGTCACAAGGATCGTGTCTTCGCGTTCTGGTGATGTGGACAGTAGCGCGACGGGGCAGTCGATCAACTCTTCCACCCGGCGCACGTATTTGATGGCCGCTGCGGGAAGGTCCGCCCAGCTTCGCGCGCCTTCGGTCGATTCGCTCCAGCCCGGCATTTCCTCGTAGATCGGTGTGCAGCGGGCCTGCTGGTTCGCGGCTGTGGGCAGATAGTCGATCCGCTCTCCGTCCAGATCGTAGCCGACACATATTTTCAGCGTCTCGAAGCCGTCCAGAACATCCAGCTTGGTCAGGGCGATGCCCGACACGCCCGATGTGGCGCAGGTCTGGCGCACCAGCACTGCATCAAACCAGCCGCAGCGGCGTTTGCGCCCCGTATTGGTGCCGAATTCGTGGCCACGCTCGCCCAGACGCTCGCCATCGGCATCATGCAGTTCGGCCGGAAACGGGCCTTCGCCAACGCGGGTCGTATAGGCTTTGACGATCCCCAGCACAAAATCAATGGCACCGGGGCCAAGGCCCACGCCCGTGGCCGCCTGTCCTGCGATCACATTGGAGGAGGTCACGAAAGGATAGGTGCCGAAGTCGATATCCAGCAGCGCGCCCTGTGCGCCCTCGAAGAGGATACGCTTGCCCGCCTTGCGCTTTTCGTTCAGCACCTTCCAGACGGGGGCGGCATATTCCAGAATGGCAGGGGCAATCTCGATCAGGGCCGCGATCAGCGCCGCACGGTCAACCGGCGCCATCCCCAGACCACGGCGCAGCGCATCGTGATGCACGAGTGCGCGGTCAACCCGGGTCTCCAGCGTCTCGGGATCGGCCAGATCGGCCACGCGGATCGCACGGCGGCCCACCTTGTCCTCGTAGGCAGGGCCGATGCCGCGCCCGGTGGTGCCGATCTTGGCGACGCCCACAGCCTCCTCGCGGGCGCGGTCCAGCTCGCCATGCAGCGGCAGGATCAGCGGCGTGTTCTCCGCGATCATCAGCGTCTCGGGCGTGATTGTGACACCCTGCCCGCGCAAACCTTCGATCTCCTTGATCAGGTGCCACGGGTCCAGCACCACGCCGTTGCCGATCACGCTCAGCTTGCCGCCGCGTACGATTCCGCTGGGCAGGATGGACAGCTTGAACACGGTCCCGTCGATCACGAGCGTATGGCCGGCATTATGCCCGCCCTGAAACCGCGCGATCACATCGGCGCGTTCCGACAGCCAGTCGACAATCTTGCCCTTGCCCTCGTCGCCCCATTGCGCGCCGACTACCACCACATTCGCCATTGCCTGTCCTTTTCCGCTCTGGATCAAACCCGTGCTCGTCATATCGACACGCGCGGACACTTGAAACCGGAAACTATGCCCACAGGCGGCAAAGACCGCGCTTTCCCGGCTTTTCCGGATCGCCGGTGTGATGATCCTGTTTCGCGGGTTGCCCCTTGGGTGCAAATTGCCTAGATAGCACGGCAGAACATACCCCACCCCATCCAGTCAGGCGAACGTCCATGGAAAACGTCATTCTCATCGTCCACCTTCTTCTGGCGCTTGCGCTCATCGGCGTTGTGCTGATGCAGCGTTCCGAGGGTGGCGGGCTTGGCATGGGCGGCGGCGGCGGTGGCGGCGCGATGTCCAGCCGCGGTGCCGCAACCGCACTTGGCAAGGTGACATGGATTCTGGCAGCTGCCTTCATCTGCACGTCGATCACGCTGACGATCTTTGCGGCACAGCAAGCGTCGGGCACATCGGTGCTGGACCGGATCGGCGCCGAGCGTCGGGCACCGGCCTCCGAGCCGGCAGCCCCTGCGGGCGATCTGCTGCCCCCTCCGGCGGGTGACAATGCACCATTGGTGCCGCGCGCCGACTGACCCACAAGGGATTGAGACACCACCGCTCGTCGCAACATCATGTTGCGGCCAGCTTGCCTTTTGTCCGCGAATCCTCTATGGGTCAAATCCCGTGGTGCTGCGGCTGGATATGTCCGCAAAAGGCGCTTATTCGCTGAAAGATGCAGCCTGAACGACGGGGGATGCCAACCGATGGCACGCTATATTTTCATCACGGGTGGCGTTGTATCGTCGCTGGGCAAGGGTCTGGCATCGGCGGCGCTGGGAGCCTTGCTGCAAGCGCGCGGATTTTCCGTCCGCCTGCGCAAACTTGATCCCTATCTGAACGTCGATCCCGGCACGATGTCGCCTTTCGAGCATGGCGAGGTTTTCGTGACGGATGACGGTGCCGAAACCGATCTGGACCTTGGCCATTACGAGCGGTTCACCGGCGTGGCCGCGCGGCGCACCGATTCCGTCAGTTCGGGGCGCATCTATTCCAACGTGCTGGAGAAAGAGCGCCGCGGCGACTATCTGGGCAAGACCATTCAGGTCATCCCGCATGTCACCAACGAGATCAAGGACTTCCTTGCCATCGGTGAGGACGAGGTCGATTTCATGCTCTGCGAGATCGGCGGTACTGTCGGCGATATCGAGGGGCTGCCCTTCTTCGAGGCGATCCGCCAGTTTTCGCATGATCGCCCGCGCGGGCAGTGCATCTTCATGCATCTGACGCTGCTGCCCTATCTGGCGGCCAGCGGCGAGTTGAAGACCAAACCGACCCAGCACAGCGTCAAGGAACTGCAAAGCATCGGCATCGCGCCCGACATTCTTGTCTGCCGCTCCGAGCATCCGTTCCCCGAGAAGGAACGCGAGAAAATCGCGCTGTTCTGCAACGTTCGCAAAGACGCCGTCGTCGCGGCCTATGATCTCAAGTCGATCTACGAAGCCCCGCTGGCCTATCACCGCGAAGGGCTGGATCAGGCTGTGCTCGACGCGTTCCAGATCAGCCCCGCCCCGCGCCCCGATCTGACTGTCTGGGAGGATGTGGCGGACCGGATCAACAATACCGACGGGGCCGTGAATATCGGGATCGTGGGCAAATACACGCAGCTTGAAGACGCCTACAAGTCGATCAAGGAGGCGCTGACCCACGGCGGCATGGCCAACCGTGTGAAGGTCAATGTGCAATGGGTCGATGCCGAGCTGTTCGATACCGAAGACCCTGCCCCCTATCTGGAAGGTTTCCATGCGATTCTGGTGCCCGGCGGCTTCGGCGAGCGCGGCACCGAAGGCAAGATCAAGGCCGCCGAATTCGCGCGCACCCGCAAAATCCCCTATCTGGGCATCTGCCTTGGCATGCAGATGGCGGTGATCGAGGCGGCGCGCAATGTCGCAGGACTGGCAACGGCGGGCTCCGAAGAATTCGACCACGAGGCGGGCAAAAAACGGTTCGAGCCTGTGGTTTACCACCTGAAAGAATGGGTGCAGGGCAATCACAAGGTGGAACGCAAGGTCGGTGACGACAAGGGCGGCACCATGCGGCTGGGCGCCTATGACGCGACTTTGTCCGAAAACTCGCTGGTTGCCCGTGTCTATGGCGGCACCGCGATCGAGGAACGCCACCGCCATCGCTACGAGGTGGATATCCGCTATCGCGAGAAACTCGAAAGCTGCGGTTTGTGCTTTTCCGGCATGTCACCCGATGGCCGTTTGCCCGAAATCGTGGAGTGGAAGGACCATCCGTGGTTCATCGGCGTGCAGTTTCACCCCGAGTTGAAATCCAAACCCTTCAAACCGCATCCGCTGTTCGCGGATTTCGTGCGCGCCGCGATGGAAACATCACGACTGGTGTGATCCCTGATCCACCGGGCGGACCTGACGGGCTGAGCACGTCAGGCCGCGCTTTGCGCCGTCCAGTTTGACAATGCAGCCGCGTGCTTAATTGTCGAGTTCGCTGGCTGGTTTGATCTGGCGATCACTGCGGATCATCCGGCCAAAGCGCCGGTGAAACCCGACGACCAGCGCTTCATGCAGCGGGCCTGGCTCCGGCACCAGCGGCACGGCGGTGGCCGGGAACACATCCAGCATAGCATGGTCAAACACCCAACGACCAACCCTGCCCTTGGTGCGATCATTCTCCTGCTCCACGATCCAGTCCTCAAGCATGGGGCGCGCGCGCCCCAACCCGTCTTCGGTATCCGGAAGATAGAATCCGCAAGCGATGCGGCGATGGATTGAGTCGAGCAGGTTGCAACGCGCCCGAAACAGCGGATTCAGGTCCGACTGGGCGATCAGGTTGAAGCGTCCGGGCGTGCCGTTGAAAAACACGTGCAGCGCGGTTTCCAGATCGACGCCCGTGCGCGAGATCATCCGCCGCAACGGGTCCAGTTCATGACCTTCCCAATCGAACTCTATAAGAGCCTGCCGCGATCCCGCCGATGATGTCTCCTCGGTGGATTGAGACTCCGCCGCAACCGTCCTGCTCGCCTCAGTCATGAAAATTGCCCCCGCATACTGTTGAGCTTTCAATATCAACGCGCATCTGGATCATTTTGGGGAGCGAATATGACAAGACCATGCAACCTTGACTTTTTTCACCGACAATTGATCCCTATCGCCAAAAAGGGGTTTTGACGCGCTATTGAAGCCGGTTTGAATTAAGGCGGAATTGGGTCATCGCTTGCAGTTGGTGCCGCGCCCCAAGGTGTTCTGCAACACTCCGCTGGCATGTCACCTCCTTGCCTTGGCAGCAGGAACGCTCCACGCTAGTGTTACGCTATGCTCCGAAAACTGATCAACTCGTTCCGCGCCACGCAAGATGCGCCCCTGCCACAGCCCGATGCACAGCTTGCACTTGGGGCATTGATGGTACGGGTTGCCAAATCGGATCACAGCTACAAACTGTCCGAGATCCGGCAGATCGACAGGCTGCTTGCCCGTATGTTTGATCTCAACCCCGTCGCGGCCGCCAAAATGCGGGCAACCTGCGAAAAACTGGATATGCGCGCACCCAATACAGATGCGTTTGCCGCTTTGATACGCGAAGGGCTGGATCACGCGCACCGGCTTGCGGCGCTTGAGGCGCTGTGCGAGGTGATGCTGGCCGATGGCACCGCCCACACCGAGGAGATGGAGGAAATCCATGAGGCGCGTGTGCTGCTTGGACTGGACGAAGACGACATGCGCGAAGTGCTGACCCGCGTCGGCGGGTCACAAGGCTGATCTGGTCGCGCCATACCCCGAATACCCCAACCCTACGGAGACGCTTTGATGTTTGCCGATCTTTTGAAACGCCTGACCCAACCCTCCCCTGACCGCAAACTGCCGGACGAGGATGCACGGCTTGCGCTCAGTGCCCTTCTGGTCAGGCTGGCCCGCGCCGATGGCGAATATGCTCCCGAGGAGATCCAGAAAATCGACCGTATCCTGATGTCGCGCTTCGGCCTGACACCGCATGAGGCTGTCGCGCTGCGCAAGGATGCCGAAGTGCTGGAAAGCGAGGCGCCCGATACAGTCCGCTTCACCCGCGCCATCAAGGAGGCGGTGCCTTATGACGAGCGTGTTTCGGTCATCGAGGCGCTGTGGAAAGTCGCATTGACCGACGGCGCGCGCGACGATGCCGAGGATGCGCTGGTCCGCATGGTCTCCGGCCTGCTCGGCGTCAGCGACCCCGACAGCGCCATGGCCCGCCAGCGGGTTCAGAACCGCGCATGATCGCCAGCCTGCCGATGTACGACTGGCCCGAGGTGCAGGCCGATCAGGACAGGTACTGGCAGGCGATCCGCGATGCCTTGGGCACGGGGCCTGCCACGCTCACGCGCGGGTTCACCGATTATCATGCCCATTGGTGCAGCCCCGATCTGGTGCTGTCCCAGACCTGCGGCATGCCATACCGCACCGGCTTGCACGGCCATGTCACGCTGGTCGGCACCCCGGATTACGGCCTGCCCGGCAACAAAGCGGGATATTACCACAGCGTCCTCGTGGTCAACGCGCAGGATGATCGCGTCCAATTGTCTGATTATGCGGGAGATATTTTCGCCTATAACGAGGCATGCTCACAATCCGGTTGGGCTGCTGCGGCCGCATATTTCGCAGCACAGGGATTGCACCTGACGCGCCATCTGGCGACAGGCGGACACCGCGCCTCCATCCGTGCGGTTGCCGAGGGCCGCGCCGCACTGGCCGCGATTGACGCTGTGACATGGGAACTGGCGCAACGCTTCGAGCCTGCGGCGCGCAATCTGCGTGTCCTCGCCTGCACGGAGCCGACGCCGGGGCTGCCCTATATCTGCGCTCGCGCTCAGGACCCCGCACCGTTGCGCCTTGCCATCCGCGAGGCCATCGTCAGCCTTGATCCCGACAGTCGCGCAGCGCTGATGCTGCAAGGGCTCTGCACCATTGCGGAGGCGGATTATCTTGCTGTTCCCACGCCTCCGATGCCGGGCGACGGTGACGCAAGCTGAGCGCACCAAGCGAACGGCGCGTAAATGTGCAACGCCTGTGCATCATGGGGCTTACCAAGGGTCAATTCGGGCGGATTGGCACCGTTGCATTCGTTTTGAAAGTTGCATTGGTGCATTTTTTCGGCCCTATTGTAGCGCTAAACCTGCCCGAATGATGGACATGCCCTTGACCGACGCTTCGCCAGTCATCGAAATCCGCAACCTGCACAAAGCCTACGGGGCGCTCGAAGTGCTCAAAGGCGTTGATATCTCGGCGCGGCGCGGCGATGTCGTCTCGCTGATCGGCTCCTCCGGTTCGGGCAAATCCACGCTGCTGCGCTGCCTCAACCTGCTTGAGGACAGCCAGCAGGGCGAGATCCTCTTCAAGGGCGAGCCGGTGCGCTGGCGTGGCACCGGCCTGAACCGGCAACCCGCCGATGCCAAACAGGTGCTGCGGATACGGACCAATCTCAGCATGGTGTTCCAGCAGTTCAATCTGTGGGCGCACATGACCATCCTGCAAAACGTGATGGAAGCGCCGGTGACCGTGCTCAAACGCGACCGCGCCGAGGTGGAGGCCTCTGCCCGCCGCTATCTGGACAAGGTCGGCATTGGCGAGAAATGCGATGCCTATCCGGCGCAACTGTCAGGCGGACAGCAGCAGCGCGCCGCCATCGCGCGCGCTTTATGCATGGAGCCGGAGGCGCTGTTGTTCGACGAGCCGACATCCGCGCTCGACCCGGAGCTGGAGCAGGAAGTCGTCAAGGTGATCAAGGATCTCGCCGCCGAAGGGCGCACCATGATGATCGTCACCCATGACATGCGGATGGCCGCCGATGTATCGGATCACGTTGTGTTCCTGCATCTTGGCCGGATCGAGGAACAGGGCGCGCCGGACCAGTTGTTCAGCAGCCCCAAAACCGACCGTCTGCGCCAATTTCTTTCGGCTTCCGTGCCTGCGTGATCCGCGCGGTCCGGCACATTTTCAAACCGGGACACGCGCCCGGACAAACAATCCAACCAAGGGAGACTCAAGATGAAGAAACTGATCCTCACGACCGCCACACTGGCACTGACGGCAGGCATGGGACTGGCCCAGGACCAGACCGTCCGGCTGGGTACCGAAGGCGCATACCCTCCCTACAACTTCCTGAATGACAAAGGCGAGGTTGACGGGTTCGAGCGTGAGGTGGGTGACGAGCTGTGCACCCGTGCCGAACTGACCTGCGAATGGGTCACCACCGACTGGGACGGGATCATCCCCAACCTCGTGTCGGGCAACTATGACGCCATCATCGCTGGCATGAGCATCACGCCGGAACGCGCCGAGGTGATCAGCTTCACGCAGAATTACATGCCGCCCGCGGCTTCCGCCTTTGTCGGCCTGACAGAGGATGCGGATGTGGAAAACGGCGTCGTTGCCGCGCAGGCCTCGACCATTCAGGCAGGCTACGTGGCGCAAAGCGGCGCAGCCCTGCTGGAATTCGCGACACCCGAGGAAACAGTCGCCTCCGTCCGTAACGGCGAAGCGGATGCCGTCTTTGCCGACAAGGACTACCTTGTGCCGCTGGTCGAGGAATCCGGTGGCTCTCTGGCTTTCGTGGGCGAGGATGTGCAACTCGGCGGCGGTATCGGCATGGGTCTGCGCCAGACCGATACAGAGCTGCGCGATACATTCGACGCGGCCATCCAGACCATGAAAGATGACGGCACACTCAACGCGCTGATCCTCAAGTGGTTCGGCGAGGACGCCGCCACCTTCTGATCCGGCATCAAAGGGGATGCCGCCCGCTATCGGCGCGGCGTCCCCTGCTTCATCGTTCTGAAAATACTCATGTAACGCGCCGCGTCAGGGTTTCCCATGTTCAGTTTTTGCACAGATCCCGACAGCCTGTCCGATCTGGCCTGGATGGCCTGCTATCTGACGACCGGCAAACACATGAATTTCTACTATGCTTTCGGCACCGTGCTGGTGCTGCTGGCGATCACCGCGCCCGCAGCGCTGGCATTCGGCTTTGCAGGGGCCTCGGCGGCGCGTTCGCGCCTGCTGCCGCTCAGCCTGTTCGGCAAGGGCTATATCGCCATCGTGCGCGGCGTGCCGGATATCGCGTTCTTCCTGTTCTTCGTGATCGCGCTGGATCAGGGGCTGGAATACGCCAAACACCTCATCGTCTGTCCCGACTGGGACCAGCCGATCCGGCAGGGCAATGATTTCATCGTCTGTCAGTCCGCCAAGGTGCCGTTGGGAAATTCGCCGCAATGGGTGCACAAGACCTACAGCTTCTTCGTGGCGGTCTTTACCTTTGCCATCGTGTTCGGGGCCTTTGCCGCCAATGTGCTGTTCGGCGCGATGCGCGCGGTGCCCAGGACGCAGCTTGAAACCGCCGAGGCTTACGGCATGACGCAGCGCCAGACCTTCTGGCGCATCATCGTACCGCAGATGTGGGTCTATGCCCTGCCCGGCCTGTCGAACCTGTGGATGGTGCTGATCAAATCGACGCCGCTGCTGTTCCTGCTGGGGGTGGAGGACATCGTCTACTGGGCACGCGAACTGGGCGGCACCAAGACGGCGCGGTTCACCGATTACCCGCATGGCGACTGGCGGATGTGGTATTTTCTGGCGCTTCTGGTCTTCTACCTCGCCTTCACCCGCCTTTCGGAAGTGGTACTGAACCGCGTGATGGGCCGCCTGACCCTCGGACAGGCCACCATGGGCGGCGAATCCCAGCGAAAGGCGCAGGCATGAGCTGCGTCCAGACCATCATGGATTACGGGCTGCGCAGCATCGGCATCGGCGAGCGCCTGCTGCCGCGGGCCGATTTTACCCTGTGCCAGCAATTCACCCTGATCGGCTCCGGCCTGATCTGGAACATCTATTTCGGCGTCATCGCCCTGATCGCGGGCTTCTTTCTGGCAACGGTTCTGGCGCTTGGCAAAGGGTCGCGGATCATCTGGCTGCGCAAACCCTCGGAATGGTTCATCTTCATCTTTCGCGGCTCGCCGCTGTTCATCCAGTTCTTCTTTGCCTATTTTCTGTTCCTCAGCCTGAAATCCGTGCATCCGTTCTTCAACCCGTTCAGTTCGGCATGGGCGGGGGCGCTGGTGGTTTTGTTCTTCAACACCGCCGCCTATTCCGCCGAGATTTTCTACGGTGCGCTCCAATCCGTTCCGCGCGGCGATGTCGAGGCGGCGGATGCCTATGGCATGTCCGGCTGGTCGCGCTTTCGCCGGGTGATCTGGCCCACCATGCTGCGGCTGGCGTGGCCAAGCTATACCAACGAGGCGATTTTTCTGTTCCATGCCACGACGCTGGTGTTCTTTTCGGGCTTTCCCGCGCAGCAGCAACGCGGTGACGCGCTTTATTATGCGCGCTACTTTGCCGACCAGACCTTCAACCCTTTCGTGCCCTATCCCATTCTGGCGGCCTATTTCATCTTGCTGACATTGGGGATCATCGGTCTGTTCGGATTGGTCAATCGCAGGCTCAACAGGCACCTGCCGTCAGATCAACGACGCAAAATTCGCTTGCGTCCCAATCTGATCCGGTAGTATCACACTTTTGATCATATTTTTCGGGTGTGATCCGGGCCGCTTAATTTTGTGTTTCGGACTGCTACAACCCGCTTCCAGAAATTTGATCATAAACGAAGGACCAAGGGCATGGACCTGACACCTCTCCGGATGCGCGTGATGCGACCGGCCGGACTGCGCCAGCCCTCAACCCGTCAGGTGAGACGATGAAGAACTGGCTGAGAAAGCACCCCGAGGTGCGCACGATCCGCGTGGCCGCTGCCGATCTGAACGCGCAGGCGCGCGGCAAACGTGTGCCGACGCGCTTTGCCGACAAGGTGGTCGATGAAGGTACGCGCTTTCCGCTGTCGGTATTGAACCTCGATATCTGGGGCGAGGATATCGACGACAGCCCGCTCGTCTTCGAGACCGGCGATGCCGATGGTGTGCTGAAACCGACAGAGCGCGGCTTTCTGCCGATGCCTTGGCTGGAGGGGCCGACCGCCCTGCTGCCCATCTGGATGTTCCGCGAGGATGGCCGCCCCTACGAGGGCGATCCGCGCCATGCGCTGCGGGCCGTGGTGGACCGCTACAAGGCGCGCGGCCTGACGCCCGTTGTGGCGGTGGAGCTTGAGTTCTTCCTGATCGACGATTCGGGCCGCAAGCTGCAAGTGCCCGTCAGCCCCCGCTCCGGCAAGCGACGCAAGGCGGCGGAAACCCTGTCGATCCGGGCACTCGATGCTTTTGATACCTTCTTCACCGACCTTTACGAGGCCTGCGAGGAAATGGACATTCCCGCCGACACCGCCATTTCCGAGGCGGGTCTGGGCCAGTTCGAGGTCAACCTGATGCATTGCGACGACGCGCTGCGCGCCGCCGATGATGCATGGCTGTTCAAGATGCTCGTCAAGGGTCTGGCGCGGCGTCACGGCTTTGCCGCCTCGTTCATGGCCAAGCCTTATGAAGATTACGCAGGTTCCGGCCTGCACACACATTTCTCCGTTCTGGACGCCGAAGGGCACAACATTTTTGATGATGGCGGCCCTCATGGCACAGAAACATTGCGCCATGCGGTGGCGGGTTGCCTGAACGCGATGATCGGATCGACGCTGGTTTTCGCACCGCATTGGAACAGCTATGACCGGATGGTTCCGGGCGCACATGCGCCCACAGGCATCTGCTGGGGCTACGAGAACCGCACGGCGGCGGTGCGTATCCCCTCAGGCAGTTCCAAGGCGCGGCGGATCGAGCACCGCGTGGCCGGCGGCGACGTGAACCCCTATCTGATGCTGGCCGCGATCCTCGGCTCCGCGCTCAACGGGATGGACGACAAGAACGAGCCGCCCGCGCCGGTCACCGGCAATGCCTATGCGCTGGATCTGCCGCAGGTGCCCACGACATGGGCAGATGCCATCCACGCCTTCGAGACCAGCCCGGAGATCGCGCGTGTCTTTCCACCCGAACTGGTGCGCAACTTCGTGCTGACCAAGCGGCAGGAGCTGCATTACATGGGCGAACTGACCCCGGAAGAGCGGGTCGAGATCTATCTCGACACGGTCTGACAGGCGATAGCCCAGCCAGCCCCCTTGCAGTGCCCCTCTTGCAGTGCAAAGGGGGCTTGGCTACCATTCCGACCAATCCAAAATCTGGTGATCCATGAAAATCGGCATCCTGCAAACCGGCCATTCCCCTGACGAGGTCAGGGGGGACCTCGGCGATTATGCCGATATGTTCACCCGTATCTTGGGTGGGCATGACTTCGACTTCGTCTCCTATGACGTGGTCGATATGGTCTTTCCCAATGGTCCGGAGGCGGCGGACGGCTGGCTGATCACCGGCTCCAAACACGGGGCCTACGAGGATCATCCGTGGATCGCGCCGCTGGAAGAGCTGATCCGCGCCATCCGCGATGCGGGCAAGCCGCTGATCGGGGTGTGTTTCGGCCACCAGATCATCGCGCAGGCTTTGGGCGGCAAGGTCGAGAAATATACCGGCGGCTGGGCTGTCGGCCCCACCACCTATGATTTCGAGGGCACGCCCCTGACGCTGAATGCATGGCATCAGGATCAGGTTGTCGCCTTGCCGGAAGGCGCGCGAGTGCTGGCGTCCAACCCGTTCTGCGCCAATGCCGCAATGGCGATCGGTGATACGATCCTGACCATCCAACCGCATCCCGAATTCAGCAAGTCCATGCTCGAGGCGCTGATCACCCACCGCGCCCCCGGAGTGGTGCCCGCCGACCAGATCGCAGAGGCCAAAGCGCAACTGAACCGGCCACTGGATGCCACCCGCTTTGCAGACCGCATGGCGGCCTTCTTCAAAAGGACCGCAACACAATGACCGACTGGACCCACCGTCTTCCCGAATCCGCGCGCCTTTTTCTGGAGAACCGCCGCCTCGACGAGGTGGAATGCATCATCTCGGACCTGCCGGGCATCGCGCGCGGCAAGGCTGTGCCTGCCAGCAAATTCGCGCGGCAGGATTACTTCCATCTGCCGGATTCGATCTTTTTCCAGACCATCACCGGCGACTGGGGCGAGGCTGCAGGCGCGGAAGGATTCATCGAGCGTGACATGATTCTGCGCCCCGATATGAGCACCGCCACCGCCGCACCATGGACTGGCGACTGGACCTTACAGGTGATCCACGATGCCTTTGACCGCAAGGGCGCGCCGATCCCCTATGCGCCGCGCAATGTGCTGCGCCGCGTGGTCGAGCTTTATCACGCGCAGGGCTGGGAGCCTGTCGTGGCCCCCGAGATGGAATTCTATCTCGTCGCCCGCAATCTGGACCCGGCCAAGAAGATCGAACCGATGATGGGCCGGTCGGGCCGCCCCGCCGCCGCGCGTCAGGCCTATTCGATGACGGCGGTGGACGAGTTCGGCCCTGTCATTGACGATATCTACGATTTCGCCGAGGCGCAGGGCTTCGAGATCGACGGGATCACGCAGGAAGGCGGCGCGGGCCAGTTGGAGATCAACCTGCTGCACGGCGATCCGATCAAGCTGGCCGACGAGGTGTTCTATTTCAAGCGCCTGATCCGAGAGGCGGCTTTGCGCCACGATTGCTTCGCCACTTTCATGGCCAAACCCATCGCCGACGAGCCGGGCAGCGCGATGCATATCCACCATTCCGTGCTGGATATGGAGACAGGGCAGAACCTGTTTTCCGGCCCGCAGGGTGGCGAGACGGATGCGTTTTTCCACTTCATCGGCGGGATGCAGAAGCACCTGCCCTCGGCAATTGCGGTGCTCGCGCCCTATGTGAACAGCTACCGCCGTTATGTGAAGGACCACGCCGCCCCGATCAATCTGGAATGGGGCCGCGACAACCGCACGACAGGCATCCGCGTGCCGCTGTCCAGCCCCGGCTCACGCCGCGTCGAGAACCGGCTCGCGGGCATGGATTGCAACCCCTATCTGGGCATCGCCGTCAGCCTTGCCTGCGGCTATCTTGGCATGATGCAGGAAAACTGGCCCGACAAGCAGTTCAAGGGCGACGCCTATGAAGGCGAGGGCGATATCCCGCGCGTGATGGGCGACGCGCTGGACCTGTTCGAGGACGCGAAGGATTTGCACGCGGTGCTGGGACCGGATTTCGCCCGCGTCTACTCCATCGTGAAACGCGCGGAATACGAGGAATTCCTGCAAGTCATCAGCCCGTGGGAGCGTGAGCACCTGCTGCTGAACGTGTAAGGCGCAGGCTTAAGAGGGGACCGGATTACGCGGGCGTGGTCGGGGGCGCTGCCCCCAGCCTGCGGCTTCCCCCGGGATATTTTTGGCAAGAAGAAACGGGCGCGCCTTGGCCCCGTGGGAGATGCGCGATGGATCTGCTTTTTTCCAACGACCGGCAGGGAGAGTATCCGCCAAGCTGGTATGCCGCCACGGCCCATCCGGCACCGCGCCACCCGGCCCTGCAAGGCGAGACGCGCGCCGATGTCTGCGTGGTCGGCGCAGGCTATACCGGATTGTCGGCGGCCCTGCATCTGGCCGAGCGCGGCTTTGACGTGGTGCTGCTCGAGGCGCATCGCGTGGGTTTTGGCGCTTCGGGGCGCAATGGCGGGCAGTTGGGATCGGGCCAGCGGCAGGATCAGGCGAGCCTCGAGAAAATGCTCGGCAAGGCCGAAGCGCAGCGGCTATGGGCGCTTGGCGAGGAAGCCAAGGATCTGGTCAAGGGTCTGATCGAGAAACACGAGATCGATTGCGATCTGAAACCCGGCGTCGCATGGACCACGTTCTCGGCAAGCGAAACAGCGGATCTGCACCGTTACGTCGATCTGTTGCAGCGCGATTACGGTTATGATCAGGTCAGAGCGCTGGATGCGGCGGCCTGTCAGGCGCTATGCCCCTCGCCTGCCTATCACGGCGGGCTGCTGGATATGGGGGCGGGCCATCTGCATCCGCTGAACTTTGCGCTGGGACTGGCGCGCGCGGCCACGGCGGCGGGCGTGCGGATTTTCGAGAATACCCATGTCACCGGCCTTGACGAGGGCGGTCGCGTGACGGTGCGGACAAGCGGCGGGCAAGTATCGGCGGATCATGTCGTGCTGGCCTGCAACGGGTATTTGGGCGGGTTGAACGGCAAGGTTGCGGCGCGTGTGATGCCGATCAACAACTTCGTGGGGGCAACCGAACCTCTGGGCGATGACGCCGCGCGCGTGCTGACCCGTGATATCGCGGTGGCCGACAGCAAATTCGTGGTGAATTACTTCCGCCTCAGCGCCGACAAGCGGCTGCTGTTCGGGGGCGGCGAAAGTTATGGCTACCGTTTTCCGAGCGATCTCGCGGCCAAGATCCGCAAGCCGATGACCGAGATCTTCCCCCACCTGAGGGATGTGCGGTTGGATTACGCATGGGGCGGCACACTGGCGATCACGATGAAGCGCCTGCCCTATCTGGCGCGCGTCGCCCCCAATATCCTGAGCGCGTCGGGCTATTCGGGCCACGGGGTCGGTACGGCCACCCATGCGGGCTATCTGATGGCGCAGGCCATTGCCGGTCAGGCCGAGGGGTTCGACACGATGGCGCGCATCCCCAATACGCCGTTTCCCGGAGGAGTTGCCCTGCGCAACCCGTTGCTGATCCTCGCGATGACATGGTTTTCCCTGCGCGACCGCTTGGGGATCTGAGCCACATATCCGCCAAAAACCCTCATGCGCGCATTTGGGACTTGAGTGACAGCGGGGATCGTTTAAAAATCCTGAAAAGAGTATTCAGGAAAGCCGAAACGCATGTCGCTCGATTCCCCTGCCGCCCTTCCCCCCAACACCTATGATGCCGAACCGATTCCGCCTGCCGCGCGGGCCGAGATCGAGCGGTTGCTGCAATCGGGCGACCTGTTCCGCTACACGACCGAAGCCTCTCCCGTGGCGCTGCTGGAACAGGAGTTCGCGGCGCTGATGGGCACGCGCTATGCGCTAGCGGTATCCTCCTGCTCCGCCGCGCTGTTTTTGTCGCTCAAGGCGCTGGACCTGCCACGCGGGGCGCGCGTGCTGATTCCGGCCTTTACCTTTGCGGCGGTGCCCTCCTCCATCGTGCATGCCGACTGCGTGCCGGTGCTGTGCGAGGTGGGCACAAATTACCGGATCGATCTGGATGATTTCGCCGCCAAGCTGGGGGATGTGCAGGCCGTGATGATCAGCCATATGCGCGGTCATACTTCGGATATGGATGCGATCATGGCTTTGTGCGATGCGCGCGGCCTTCCGGTGATCGAGGATGCGGCCCATTCGCTGGGCACCACATGGCATGGCAGGATCATCGGCTCTATCGGCAAGATCGGTTGTTTTTCCTTTCAGAGCTACAAGCTGCTCAATGCCGGTGAAGGCGGTATCCTGATCAGCGATGATGCCGATCTGGTGGCCCGCGCCGTGATCATGTCCGGCGCCTACGAGCATAACTGGAAAAAGCACGGCGGCCATGCGCCACAGGATCAGGCCGATCTGGAGGCCGCCTTTGCCCGCTGGCAGAACAAACTGCCGCTTTATAACCTGCGCCTGAACAACCTGAGTGCGGCAATCATCCGCCCCCAACTGGGCGAGATGGCCCGCCGCGTGGCTGACGGGCGGCGCAACCATGACCATGTCGCGGCCAGACTTAACCAGTCGCCGTGGATCGAGGTACCGGAAAAGCTGGCCCCCGAAGAGCGCGCGCCGGATTCCATCCAGTTCAATATGGTGGGGATGAGCGATGCCGAGATGCTCGCCTTTGCCGCCGCTGCCGCCGCGCGCGGCGTCAAGGTGCAGGTGTTCGGGTTGAGTGCGGATAATGCCCGCGCCTTCTGGAACTGGCAGTTTCTGGGGGATATCCCCGCCCTGCCGCAGACCCGCGCCATGCTGATGCGCGCCTGTGACACGCGCCTGCCTGCGCGCCTGCAACAGCCCGAACTGGATGCGATTGCCGATGCGCTGGTGGCGGCTGCGCAGGATGTGATGGGCAATCTGCGGGCTTACGGCACCTGAGCGGTCACAATATCCGCAAATGATCCGCCATGAAGGGATGCGCCTGAACCGCGGGCGTCACAATGATATCGCGCAGCAGCGGGCGTAACTGCGCCGCCACCTGTGTCGGCATGTCCTGCAACACGCCCTTGCGGGCGGTCAGCGAGATCGTGCGCGAGAGCGGCGCGAAGGGAAGCTCGAACACATCCAGACGGTCGGCCAACCGCCGCGCCCGCATCAGGGCCAGCGGAGTCAGGATCGTCCAGCCCGCGCCCTGCGCCACAAGAGCAAGGATGGCGTGATAGCTGTCCAGTTCGAAGCGATGCGCCAGCGTGAGGTTCTGCCGCGCCAGATGCGCCGCGATCATCCGGCCCATGTAATGCCGCGTGGTATATTGCACCAAGGGCAGGGATTTGAGTTGACGCAGCACATCCCTGTCCGCCTTGAGCGCGCCTTTGGGCGCGGCCACCACGAAACCTTCGGTCAGCAGCGGGTGCAGCTCCATCCAGTCCGCCTCGGCCCCCATATCGGCGGCGACGATCACATCGAGCGCGCGCCCGTCCAACTGATCATGCAGATAATGGCTGGCACCGGTTTCCAGCAGGAACTGGCACCCTTTCAGCCCTGCCGCCAGATCGGTCAGCAGGCGCGGGGTCACATCGGCCTCGAAATCCTCGATCATCCCCAGCCGGAACCGTGTGAGGGCGGACAGATCGGCCATCGCCAGTTCGGCGCGCGCCAGTGATGCCTCGTTCAGGATGATGCCGGCACGGCGGCGGAACAACTCGCCTGCGGGGGTAAGGGTGACGGGACGGGAATTGCGCTGCAACAGCGTGGCCCCGATCGCGCCTTCCAGATTGGTCAGTTGCTGGCTGACCGCCGAGGCGCTGGCACCCAGACGGCGCGCTGCCGCCGAGATGCTGCCTTCCTCGGCGGTTGCCACGAAAACTTCGATCCCCCAGAGGGTTATCCGGCCGGGGCTGTCGACCATGACGGGCTTATTTTCCCATCTTGGAGAGTTTTGTCTGCAGGTCGTGCAACTGGCGTTTTATCTCGTCCAGACCTGCGTCATCCTGATCGGAGCCGTCATCCTCGCGCGCGGGGCCGGATGTTCCAGCGGGCCAGCCGCCTTTCATGCCGCCGGTCATCGCCTTCATGAAGGCTTCCTGCTGCGCTTGCATCGCCTCGAAACCGGGCATCTTGGCGATGGGGCTGACCTTGGCCATATTTTCCATCATCTTGTGTTGCCCGTCGCGCAGCATGTCAAAGGACATTGCCAGAAACTGCGGCACAACCGATCCGGCCTGCGTTGTATAGCTGCGGACAAGATCCGTGAGCACATTGACCGGCAGCATCGTCTCGCCCCGGCTTTCGTGTTCCGCGATGATCTGAAGCAGGTATTGGCGCGTCAGATCGTCCCCTGATTTGAGGTCGACAATCTGCACCTCGCGGCCTTCACGGATGAAGCCGGCGATGTCTTCCAGCGTCACGTAATCGCTGGTTTCGGTGTTGTACAGACGGCGACTGGCGTAACGTTTGATGAGAAGCGTTTTCTTGTCTTCGGCCATGGGCGTCCCTCCCTTGATGCAGCGACAGCATGCAGCTTATGCGGTTGCAGAACAAAAAGAAAGGGCGGGCACAAAGGCCCGCCCACGCGTGTCGCATCCCAGGGAGGAGAAGAGGATGCGTCAGGTCGCGATCTTATTTCGCAGCTGTTTTCTTGACTGCGGCAGTCGCGTCTTTGGCCGCTTTCTGGGCATGGGCAGTGGCCTCATCGGTCATGTCCTTGCCAGCAGCCATCAGCAGCTCGACTGTTTCCATCTGCATTTTCTTTGCCACTTCGGCGAAAGCTGCCATGTATTCGGCAGATGCTTCGGCCTGCGCCGTTGCGAAATCAGTCATCGACTTGGCATAATCTGCGGGCTCGGATTTCACTTTGGTCATGTCCGACAGCTTCGCCAGCGTATCTTTTGTCCATTTGGTGGAAATCTCGGTCGATTTTTCAGCCGCTGTCAGCGCCAGACCCGAGAGTTTCTCGTTCAGCGACGCCTGCGTCTTGAACGCGTCTTCCATGGATTTCGTGTCGACGGGGAATGCGCCCATCGCGTCTTTCATCATTGCGGTGTAATCTTGTGTCTTAGCCATTGTCTTGATCCTTTCGCTCTCCGGGCCCACCCCGGTTCTTGAAGCTGAACCCAATATGCATGCTGCAGCGCGGCATTTCAAGCTTTTCTATGCCGCAATGCAGCATTTTTTATTGTTGTGGATATTCAGTCAGTTGCGGAAGGATCAGCAGTGCGCACGTAGGTTCCGGGAGCGGGACACAGCGGCGGATGGGACGAATCACCCGGTTCCCTTGCGTCAACTTTCTTGCCTGATCGCTTCGCCAGCCACTCGCACCAGCGCGGCCACCAGCTGCCCTCGTGAAAATCGGCACCAGCTTTCCAGTCATCGGCGGGCAGGCTCATATCCTCGTTGGTATAATGGCCGTATTTCTTCTTGGAGGGCGGGTTGATGATGCCCGCGATATGGCCCGATTGCGACAGGATGAAACTGCGGTTCTTCGATCCCATGCCCTGCGCGCCGCGATAGCTGTCTTTCCATGCGGCGATGTGGTCGGTCTCGCAGGCGACCAGACAGATCGGCAGATCGACATCGGCCAGATGCAGTCGGTCCTGCATCAACTCGATCCCGCCATCGGCAAAGCGGTTCTGCTGGCACAGCCAGCGCAGATACTCCACCACCATCTTGGCGGGCAGGTTGGTGCCGTCGCCGTTCCAGTAGAGCAGATCGAAAGCGGGGGGCGAGTCTCCCATCATGTAGCTTTTGATCGCCGGCCCGTAGACAAGGTCGTTCGAGCGCAGGAACGAGAAGGTGCGCGACATGATGAACGAGCGCAGAACGCCGTTCTCGGCCACCTCTGCCTCGATCCCGTCGATGAAATCATCCTGCAGGAACGGGGTGAACTCGCCCTGTTCCGAAAAATCGGTGAGAGCGGTAAACAGCGTCGCCGATTTGATCGAGGTGTCCCCGCGATGCTTGAGCAGCGACAACACCATCGACAGCGTGGTGCCCGCGATACAATAGCCCACCGCATTGACCTGTTTCTGTCCGGTGATCGCCTTGACCTCGCGCAGCGCCGTCAGATAGCCGTCGGTGATGTAATCCTCCAGCCCGACATCGCGGTAGGTCTCGTCCGGATTGACCCAACTGACGATGAAGAGCGTAAAGCCCTGATCGGTGATCCATTTGATCAGGCTGTTCTCCGGCTTGAGGTCCATGATGTAGTATTTGTTGATCCACGGCGGAAAGATGATCAGCGGGATCGCATGGACCTTGTCTGTCGTGGGGTTGAACTGGATCAGCTCCATCATGCGGTTGCGGTAGACCACCTGCCCCGGCGTGGTGGCGATGTTCTCGCCCAATTGAAAGGCAGTGTCATCGGCCAGACGCACCAGCATCTCGCCGTTGTTGGCCTCGATATCGGCCACCAGGTTTTCCAGCCCCTTGATCAGCGACTCACCATCCGTGGCCACGGCACGCTCCAGCGCATCGGGGTTGGTGGACAGGAAATTCGTGGGCGCGAGCATATCGATGATCTGGCGCGAGAAATATTCCAGCCGCCTCTTTTCCTTGGGCGACATGTCCTCGATCTCGGCCACGGCCTTTTCGATGGCCTGCGCGTTCATCATGTACTGCTGCTTAATGAAGTTGAAATACGGATGCGTCTTCCACAGCGGATTCGCAAAACGGCGGTCATCGGGGGTATTGTCCTCGGGCGCTTGCAGCTTGCCGCTGGCGAGGGCCTGCTGCGCCTCGAGGAAATGTTTGACGGACTGGCCCCAGTATTCGAGCTGGGTCTCGAAAAGATGCGCCGGATTCTGCATCATCCGGCTCCAGTAGGTGCCCACAGCCTGTGTGAACATTTCCTGATCCGGTGCGTTCAAGGTAGGATTCGCGGCTTTGCGCTGTGACATCGCCGACACAAGGCGTTGCGACAATTCCTCGACTTTCGCGAGGTTCGTGTTCAAACGCTCTAAATTTTCGCCCGAAACAGCCTGATCAGTTGTCATGTTCATCATTTCCTCGTATCGTCGCTGCTACGCAGCATTTTGTCGCCCAGTCAGGGAGGCCAGCGGCATTAAGTCCCATACCTGCGTACGGTACAGCAAGGAGACGCCAATGCGTTACATGGCCAGTTACGACCTTATGGAAACGATGCGTAATACGAACCAATGGTTGGGTGCCTCCGCCCTGTCATTGGCATCCTATCCGGTTTTCAGCATGGTGCCAAATCCTGCTTTGCAGTGGATGGCAGCCTGGGGCGAGGTGACCGAGCGTGCGTACAAGCGCATGGTGGTCAAGCCCGACTGGGGAATCCGGACCTTCACCGGCGACGATGGCCGTGATCATCTGGTGCATATCGAAACCGTGATCGACAAGCCGTTCGGCAATCTGATCCATTTCCGCATCGCCGGACGCGAGCCACGGCCGCGCAAGGTTCTGCTGGTGGCACCGATGTCGGGCCACTATGCCACGCTGCTGCGCTCCACGGTGAAAAGCCTGCTGGTGGATTGCGAGGTCTATATCACCGACTGGCACAATGCCCGCGACATTCCCGTCAGCGAAGGCAAGTTCGATATTGAGGATTACACCCTCTATCTGGTGGATTTCATGCGCCATATGGGGCCGGACACGCATGTGATCGCGGTCTGCCAGCCCGCACCGCTCACGCTGGCCGCCACCGCCTATCTGGCGGAGGAAGACCCCAAGGCCCAGCCGCGCAGCCTGACGCTGATCGGCGGCCCGATCGATCCCGACGCCACGCCCACGGATGTGACCGACTTCGGCAACCGTGTCAGCATGGGCCATCTGGAGCAGTCGATGATCCAGCGGGTCGGCTTCCAGCACAAGGGCGTCGGCCGTCCGGTCTATCCCGGCCTGCTGCAACTGACCTCGTTTATCTCGATGAACTCGGACCGCCACGCCAGCGCCTTCCGCGAGCAGATCCTGCGCACCGCGCGCGGAGAGGCCTCGGACCATGATGCCCATAACCGCTTTTATGACGAATATCTGGCGGTGATGGATATGACGGCGGAGTTCTACCTGTCCACGGTCGAGCGGATTTTCAAGAATCGCGAGATCGCGAAGAACGAATTCACCGTAAATGGCCGCCTTGTGGATATCGGCAAGATCACCGACGTGGCGGTGAAGACGGTGGAAGGCGCGAAAGACGACATCTCGGCCCCCGGCCAGTGTATCGCCGCACTCGCACTCTGCACCGGATTGCCTGACAGCAAGAAAGCCAGCCATGTGGAGCCCGATGCAGGCCATTACGGGATCTTCGCAGGCAAAAGCTGGCGCAACAATATCCGCCCGCTGGTGCTCGAATTCATTGATGCCAATAGCGGACCGACGGCAAAACCGAAAGCCGCGAACAAGAACGCTGCTGCCAAGTAAGCGTCGCAGCGCGCGAGACGAGAGGCCGGGCCAGGGTGTCCGGCCTTTTCATTTGCGCCGCGCCGCCCACCACGCGCGCAACCGCACCATCAGCGGCTTGACGTCAAGTGCGGCCACCCCGATGCCCAGAGGGATCATCCAGAAGCCCAGCACCGGCAGAAACCCCATAATCCCCCCGGTCATCAGCAAAATTCCGAGGACAAGCCGCAGCCCGACAGGCACGCGTCGCCGCACCCGCACCAGAAACCGCTGGTTCATGCGCTTGATCCGGAGCAAATAGACCTTTTTCCGTTCAGACATGATCGCCCTGCCCGCCGGGAAACGTCAGCCCGGCCCGGCTGCGACCGCCCACCGCAATGGCACCTGCCTGATCAGGCGGGTGCTTCTCTGCCGTGACCGCATCCGCGCGGGCGAAGAGACGACGGCGGCTCATTGCAGCACGTAAGGTTGCTTCAGCCATGCGCGCAACGCCGCCGTCACCGCCTCGGGTGCTTCCAGCGTCGGCAGATGGCCCGCGTCGGCGATCACCTCCAGCCGCGCCGAGGGCATCAGCTCGGCCATGAAGTCGTGGCGTTTGAGCGGCGTCAGCGTGTCATGCGCGCCGCACAACACCAGCGCGGGCACCTTGCACTTGCGCAGAACCGCCTGCTGGTCGCGGCGGCGTTGCAGCGCGCGGACCTGCCGCACCATGATCTCCGGTCCCAGATCGCGCGCCATCTCGAACACCTTGTTCAGCACGATCGGACGTTGCGGTCCGGGGGCCAGAAAATCGGGCCGCATGAAACCGCGCATCACCTCGTCCAGCCGTCCGGCTCTTGCGCCGATGATCATCGGCTCGTAGGCGGCGGCGGTCTGCGGCGTCTCGGCCAATGGGTTGGTATCCATCAGGGCGATCCGCGTGATCCGTTCCGGCGCGCGGCGCAGCAGCTCCATCGCGACGATCCCGCCCATCGACAGCCCCGCCAGCGCGAATCTCGCGGGCAAGCCGTCCAGAATGGCCGAGGCGATCTCCTCCACGCGCTCGCCCTGCGTGATCGGGGCGACCGTCACCACGTGATCGCGCGACAGATCGGCAATCTGCGGCGCGAACAGCCGCGCGTCGCACATCATACCGGGCAGCAGAACCAGCGTCTCGGACATTGGACAGCGCCTTGCAGTCAAGGGTTTCGGGGTGGTCAGGTTGACAGATCGGGCTGCGGCGTCAACCGGATTGCGGCGCGTCCTGCGCATAGCCCGCCCAGCGGAATGCGCCGTCTTCGGACAAAGGCGAGAACGGGTTGAACGCCACCTCCCAGATATGGCCGTCAGGATCGGAGAAATAGCCGATATACCCGCCCCAAAATACGTCATGCGCGGGCTTCAGGATGCGCGCGCCCGCCGCTTTGGCGCGGTCCAGCACCTGCGCCACCTCGTTGCGCGTGCGGGTGTTGTAGCCCAGCGTCATACCGCCGGCGCCCAATTCCACCACGCTCACCCCCATGTCACGCGCCAGATCGACGCGTGCATAGAGGGCCAGCGATTGTCCCAGCAGATCGAACACAACGATCCCTTCCTCGCTATCGGCGCGGCGCAGACCCAGTGCTGTATAGAAGGCGCTGGCGCGATCCTTGTCCGTCACCGCCAAGGTGATCAGGCTGATGCGTGGCTCCATAATGTCGACCTTCCAACTCATTAGACGGCGTGGCTGACATCCTGCACCGCAGCGGTGATCATCTCAAGACAGGCGGCATCCGAGAATCGGTGATCGGCCCCCTTTACCAGCGTCAGGCGGATATCCGCGCCCTGTGCGTGATCCAGAAGCCGCAGCGCCAGCGACATGTCCACATCGGCATCCGCCGTGCCTTGCAGCATCCTGACCGGAAAGGGCAGCGCCAAGGGATCACGCAGCACCAGATGGTCGCGGCCATCCTCGATCAGCCGCTTGGTGATCACCAGTGCCTCGCCATATTCAGACGGCAGCGCGATCTGCCCCTCTCCCTCCAGCGTGACCTGTTGCTCGGCATCGAAACCGGCCCACATGCTGTCTTCGGTGAAATCCGGTGCCGCCGCGATAGTAACCAGCCCCGCCAGCCGCTCCGGCATGGCGCGGGCCAGCAGCAGCGCGATCCAGCCGCCCATGGACGAGCCGACCAGCACCTGTGGCCCCTCGGTCAGCGCCTGCACCGCCGCCATCGCATCCTGCATCCAGTCACCGATGCAGCCCTCGTCAAACGCACCGGAGGATTGCCCGTGCCCGGAATAATCGAACCGCAGAAACGCCCGCCCCTGCGCGCGGGCCCATTCCTCGAGATATTGCGCCTTGGTGCCCGTCATGTCCGAGCGGAAACCGCCCAGAAACACCACGCCCGGCCCTGTGCCGTCCGTGCGGTGATAGGCGATGCGCCGCCCCTGATCTGTGTCCAGATAATCCGGCATGAGCTGCCCCTTTTCGTTGTGATGATCAGTGCAATGATCATGGCCCCACGACATTGCCGCAGTCGGGCGCTGAACAAAAGGCCCCTTCGCCCTGCTTGACTTAGCCCCGCCTGCCCGTCACATAGACCGCGCAACAAATAACCCGCAACCGGGCGTTCCGTGGGCGCCAAACCGACGAGGAGGCCGATATGGCACAAATCTCCCTGACTTTTCCCGATGGCAATGCACGCAGCTATGACGCAGGCGTCACCGCTGCCGATGTGGCCGCCGATATCTCGAAATCGCTGGCGAAAAAGGCCATCAGCGCGACGCTGGACGGCAAGCACTGGGATCTGCAATGGCCGATCACCGCTGATGCCAAGATCGCCATCAACACGATGGCCGACCGCGCCCAGGCGCTGGAACTGGTGCGCCACGATCTGGCCCATGTGATGGCCCGCGCCGTGCAGGAGATCTGGCCCGATGTCAAAGTCACCATCGGCCCCGTGATCGACACCGGCTGGTATTACGACTTCGACCGCAAGGAACCTTTCACACCAG
>JAGXGW010000071.1 GCA_024636555.1 Paracoccaceae bacterium
CGATCATCACCAGCGCCACCAGCAGAACGGCAACCAGAAGCGCAAGACCGACAAGCAGCGGTCTCGACCGACGCAGACGCGGCAGCCAGATATCCTGCGCAGGCGGAGGCGTGGCGCGCAGGCGCGGCAGCATCCACAACAGCAGCGGCCCGCCGATCAGTCCGGTCACGGCTCCGGTCGGAAACATCTCGCCCCCCGCGCCGGCGACCATCAGCACAAGACCGTCACAGACCGACAACAGCAGCGCGCCGGTGACGGGGGCCAGCGCCAGAACCTGCGCCGGTTTGCGCGCCCCCAGCGCACGGGCCAGCGCGGGTGCCGCCAGCCCCACAAAGGCCACCAGCCCCACCGCCGCCGCGACACTGGCTGCAAGCACGCAGGCCAGCACCACGGCCAGCGCGCGGATCTGCCCCACGTTCAGCCCCAGCGCAAGGGCGCTTTCAGCGTCCAACCCCAGCACGCCCAGCGGGCGAACCAGCGGAAGGGTGGCCAGCGCCCCGGCGACAAGGATGCCCGTCAGGGCAATGGTCGGCCCCCAACTGGTCTGCACCAGCGATCCGCCGTTCCAGACTACCAGCGAAAACAGGTATTGCCCCTGCGCAAGGGTCAGCGCCGCCGCAAGCGAGGACGCCAGCAACGACACCAGCATCCCGGCAATGACCATGGTGACGGGGTGAAAGGCCCGCGCGCGCCCCAGCGCCATGACCAGCGCGGTCGCCAGTGCCGCGCCCGCCATCGCAACGGGCCAGCGCCCCCAACCGAGCCAGCCGGGGGCCAGCACCGTAACGGCCACCAGTGCCAGCTGTGCGCCGGATGAGATGCCCAGAGTGGACGCATCCGCGATGGGATTACGCAGAGCCGTCTGCAACAGCGCCCCCGAAAGACCCAGCAAGGCCCCCGCCAGCAGGGCCACAACGCCGCGCGGCATGTGCCCGTAGGCCAGCAGGATCCCGTCCAGCCGCATGTCGCCCGGATCGAAAGGCGGTAGCGGCCAGCCCCCTCTCAGAAAGGGCTGCGCCGTGGCCAGCCAGAGGGCAGCCGCCAGCACGGCGGCCAGCGGCAAGGCGATCTGTCTCATCCGGCGCGGCCTTCGCTCAGCGCCGCGGTCAGAAGCCGGGCAAAGCGCAGGCCGGCAGGTACGCCGCCAAAGGCATTAACGGACTCCAGCGTGGCAAACCGGCCCATCGCCACAGCGGGCAGGTGGGTCCACAGCACCGATCGACGCAGACCCGGCGCGGCCTCGGGCGGGATCCCCGATACGGCCAGAATGCGCGCCTCGGGACGGCGGGCCAGCCGTTCCAGCGGCAGCGGAGCGGCAAAGGAAAACGCCGTGCGGTCCGTCCAGGCGTTTTCAAGCCCCAGAAGGGTCAGGACATTCCCGAACATGCTGTCATCCCCGAAGGCGCGGAAATGGCGGGCATCGCCGATCTCGATCACATAGACGGGCCGGTCGCGGAACGGGACCAGGCGCGAGCGCAGTGCCGCAATCTCGTCCAGCGCCTGCGCCTGCACCGCATGGGCCACGTCCGGCCGGCCGACCTGTTCCGCCAGGACATGCAGGGCGGACAGCGCTGCGGGCCAGGGCGGATTGCCGGGGATATAGACCGCATGGTCAAGCACCGGCGCGATGGCCGACAGCCGCCCCCGGATCTGGCTGTACCAGGGTGACGACAACACAAGGCTGGGCCGCGTCAGCTGCAAAAGCTCGAAATTAGGCGCGCCGCGCAGGCCCAGATCGACGACCGGTGCGGGCACCGTGGGGGTCATCGCATCGGCGCGGAACCGGATCAGCTCGCAGGCCGACACCGGGGTCAGGCCCAGCGCCAGCGCGGTTTCCAGCATGGCCCAGTCGGTGGCGGCCAGGCGCGGCGCGTCGCTGGCCGCCGCCACGACACTGGCACTGGCTCCGACTGCAAGCGACGCCAAAGCGCCGCGCAGGACCGCGCGGCGCCCGATCTGTTTTGCCGGATCTACCACTTGTAGGTCAGGCGGGCCTGAACGGTGCGGCCATCGCCATAGTAGCATCCGAAGCTGCCGCAATTCGCGACATAGGCCTTGTCGGCCAGGTTGCTCACGTTGACCGACAGGTCCATGTCCGCGTTGATCGCATAGGACGCCTGAAGATCGACCAGCGTCACATCCTCCATCTCGTACAGGTTGCCCGCATCGCCATAGCGTTCGCCGACATAGCGCACGCCGCCGCCCAGTTGCAGCCCGTCCAGCGCGCTGCCGGTGGCAAAGCCGTAGTTCAGCCAGAGGCTGGCGTTGTGTTCGGGCGCATTGGCCATTTTGTTGCCTTCGTTGTCGCCCTTGGTCTGCTCGGTATCGTTCCAGGTGTACTGACCGCGGACATTCCAGCCATTGGCAAGGTCGGCAGTCCCTTCAAGTTCGAGCCCGCGCGAGCGGACCTCGCCGATCTGGCGGGTGCCGGTGATGCCGTTTTCGGTGACGGACGCGGACAGGTTTTCCTGCCGCAGGTCGAATAGCGCGGCGGAAAAGAAGCCGTCAAAGCCCAGCGGCTGCCATTTCACGCCCAGTTCCCACTGTTTGCCCGTGGTCGGCTCAAGCGCGCTGCCGTCGATCGTGCTGCCCACTTCGGGATCGAACGAGGTGGCATAGCTGAGATAGGGCGCAACGCCGTTGTCAAAGACATAGGACAGGCCCGCCCGCCCGGTCGTCGCCTGATCCGACTGATCGGCCTCGGACGTGCCGGCAAAGTTGGTGAATGTCGTGCCGGTCTGTTCGGCCCAGTCGTGGCGCAACGCGAGCGAGCCGCGCCAGCGGCCAACGCTGATCTCGTCCTGAGCATAGACGCCGACCTGTTCCAGAGTCAGATCGTCGATGGCTGTATACCAGGGCGCCGAAAGGTTGGCGCCATCGTAAGACGGATTGGAAAAGCTGATCGGATCGGCATACAGGAAATCCGTCCGGTTCGTGACGCCGTAGCGGCGCAGGTCCAGGCCGAACAGCAGGTCATGGGCCACCGCGCCGGTCTGCGCCGATCCGCGCAGCCGCACGTCAAGGTTGTTGGTGAAACTGTCCTCGAACTGATAATTGCCGCCGCGGGTGATGGTGTCGCCGTCCGCAACGGCGTTGTTGACGTAAAACCCGGTATAGTCCCAGTCGAATTTCTGATGCCGGAAATTCACGTCCAGCCCCCAGGTTTCGTTGAACTCGTGGCTCAGTTCGAACCCCAGGTTCACGGTGCGCCGGTCGCTGTCGTCATCGCGGCGATCGCCCGCATAGAATTCGCGCAGATCCTCGTCATCGGCGTCGCCGATCAGATCGAACGGCACGCCCGCAGGCGTCAGCGGCGTGTCTTTTTGCCAGGATCCCAGAAATTGCAGCGTGGTGGCGTCGGTCATATCCCAGCGCGTGGCCAGACCCAGATATTGACGGGTGTTGGTCAGGTCCTCGACATCCTCTTCGCTGTCGCGCGCGACCGTGGTGACACGCGCGGCAAAGCGTTCGGAAAAGGCGTGGTTGTAGTCCACAAAGCCCTCGGTCGCCTTGGGATCGCCCACACCGACACCCAGTTCGCCAAAGCTGAGGAATTGCGCGCGCTTCTGCACCTGATTGATGACCCCGCCGGGGATGCCCGCGCCATACAGCACCGAGGCCGGCCCCTTGAGCACCTCGATCCGCTCCAGGGCATAGATCTCGAACGAGGGCGCGCCAAAGTCGCGCAGGATGCGCAGGCCATTGAGATATTGCGCATCTGCGCCGTTGAAGCCACGGATCGTCGGGGCGTCAAAGCGCGGATCGGTGCCAAAGGGCTGCGCGGTCAGACCGGCGGTGTAGCCCAGCGTATCGCCCAGCGTCGTGGCGCCCTGATCCTCGATCTGCTCGCCGGTGATGACGGAAATGGCCTGCTGCGTCTCAAGGACCGGTGTGCCGGTCTTGGTGGCGGTCTGCGCCGTGGCCGCGACATAGCCGGGCACCGGATCGGACGGATCCACCGGCGCACCCTCAAGCACGAGCGTTCCCAGATCGTAGAGGTCTGCGGTGGATTGCGCCTGCGCGGCAGAGGTCAGCGCCAGTACACTTGCGCCCGTCGCCAGGGTAATTCGGAGAGAGAGAATCATATCGGTGTCCAGTCCTGAGGATTTCCGATAAATTAACTCGGGATTGACGTTGAGGCTTGAACCGAACCGGCGTGGCTTGACGATTCCGGGACAATTCTTTGCCGCCGCCAACTGCCGGGCGTCTGTCCGTGGCGGGCGCGAAAGGCGCGGGTCAGGTGCGCCTGATCGGCAAAACCGGTCGCGGCGGCAATGTCCGCAAGGGTGCGCGACGGCTCTGCCATCATAGCCTGCGCGGCCTCAAGTCGCAGCGCCATCAGCCACCGTTGCGGCGTCTGTCCGAGGCTTTGACGAAAGGCGCGGGTCAGCCAGCTTTCTGACAGACCGGCGATACCGGCCAGTTCCGTGACCGTGATGCGCCGGTGCAGCCGCGCGCGGGCGTGATCGTCCAGACGGCGCAGCACATAGGGCGCCAGCCCGCCACGGTCGGCCTCGGTCACGGGGGGCGGCAGATCCAGCACCTCGGCCAGCAGAGCCGTCAGCAGCCCGTCCGTCATCATGTCGGGGCGGGTGGGATGCTCGACCTGTTGGGCGATCATGGCGGACAGCGCCATGATCCGGTCCGAACTGCCCACAAAGCGCGCTGTGTCCATCGCTGCATGGGGTGCCATGGCCTGCATTCGCCGGGCTAGCGGGACGGCGTCCAGATGCAGGTCCAGATGGGAAAACCGCCCCGCCTCCGGCAGTTCGCTCCAGAGCGGCACATTTGCGGGGATGTAAAATGCGCCGGGAGCCGCCTGCCAGGCTGTGCCATCGTGTGTGCGCAACCGCAGCGGGGGAGTGCCGGAATGGAACACCACCAGCCGGGGATCGGGCGCGCAGTAGAACCCGCCGCCGCCGGTGTTGCCCTGCACATGCCAGACATCGGCGATCACACCGGGCCAGCGCCGCCAGGACAGGGGACGCAGGGTGCGGATGGCCCTGGTCTGCGCGATCATGCGGGGCATGAAGGTCATGCCACGTCCCCGTGCGGTCGCTGTGCCCGGCCCGGGTCGCCTGTGGGATGTTCCGCGCCGCGCACCGCTTAGCCCCTGGACCAGTAGGCGGCAGAGACGTATTCCCCCCGCGCCAACCCCTGTGCGGGTAACCAGGCGCGGGCTAACACTGCATCGGACCGTTCCCCGGCAAAGAACACATAACGGTCGGTTTGCGGAACCGGCAGCGCGCGGAGCGTGGCAAGCGGACTGTCGGACCCGCCGCGCAGCACCCAGCGCAGGGCGATCCCGTCCGGGTGGCTTATGTCCTGTGCGTCGCGCGCATCGGGGATGAACAGCACCGCTTCGCCCCGCGTCCCTGCGGGAAGCGAGGAGAGGATGCGCGCCATCACCGGCAACGCGGTTTCGTCCCCGACCAGCCCGACCCATCCGGCGGCATCGGGCAAACCGCCCCCGCCGGGGCCGGTCAGGGCCACCTCTGTGCCGGGTGCCACACTGTCGCACCAGGTGGTCACACGTCCGCCATCATGGCGGAACACATCAAAAGTCAGGCGCGCCGCCGCGCTGGTCTTGATCCCGCGCGCGCCCGCGCTGTCGGCCTCGATCTGCCGCGTGGTATAGACGGGCCGGTGCCAGGCGGCGGCCTCGCCGGGCCATCGGGTCACGCCATTCGCGTCGGTCACCGGCCAGTCTGCGCCGGCCGGGCCGAACAGTAGCCGGAAATGCAGCCCGTCGCCGTCGAACCGGGCCAGATCCGGACCCTCGATCACTACACGGGAATACGAGGGCGAAATCCGCGTGACCGACAAGACCCGCGCCAGCGACTGATTGCCCGGACGGCTGCCAGTCCGGTCCTCATCCCAGTGCGGCGCGATGCCAAAGGCGTCCAGACGCTGAGCCAGCATGTCGCGGATAAGCTGAAGCCCGACGGCATCCGGGCTTTGCACGCAAAGGCGCGTGGCGTCGTCCTGCGGTGTCACCGACAACGTCCCGCGGTGCAGGTGGATCAGCAGACCCGCTCCCCGCCCTTCGACCCGGCGGTCGTCGGTTTGTGCATAGCGGCGGAACGCCTCAAGGGCGCGTGGGCCGTCAAGGTCAAGTGTTGCAAGAGCTGCCTGCATGATGTCTCCGTTAGAAATGATATTCACACCGCAGTCCGCCCGCGCCCCGGTCGCCCGGCGCGATGCGGGGAACGGTATCGCCCCGGTGCAAAACTTGCGGTTGCGCGGCCTGTGTCAGAGGGGCGAGCCCGACCGGGGCGGTGCTGCACCCGGCCGACGGGGTTGAACGGCCCCCCCACAGACCCGGCATTTTGCGATGAGCCCTTACGGCACCTTTCGCTCGGGCCCGAAAGGCCGCGGCAATGAATGCAGGTCCGGCCGACGCCGGAAGGCGGGGAAAATCGCGCGTCATGCCGACCATTCCTTGTCACTGTCTTGTCAATGAAATGCGGCTGGCGGTGGCGCTGGCTTTTCCGAGTCTAATACTCGGATTTGACCGGGGCGCAAGCCGGGCCTGCCAGTTGATGCCCTTTTTCGCATGGACGCCACGTCAGCAGACAGCAACCCGCACGGTATGAACACCGGGCGGCGAGCCATCGGGATAGAAGCGTGCCGTGTTCAATTGACTTCACCGGCGCGGGCAAAGGCGCAGTGCTTGGCAAACGCTGCCTTGCCTGCGCCGGTGAATGCGTCACGCTTCGCATTTTCATAAGAGATGGATATTTGTCCGCCTGCGCGCCAATTCACCGTTTCGGAATTGTGACTGGTTTGCCCAGACGCGCCTGTGCCGCGATGCGGAACGGGGCATTTGAGGCGCCATAGCCTTCATATCGATCTGTGCGCTGCACGATCTCGAAGAACAGCCCGTCACCGAAAGGTCGGCTGTAGAGTTGGAAGAACTGTCCGTTCTCGTCCTGATCATACAGGATGTTGCCAGATTTCAGACGGTCCAGCAGGTCGGCTGGCAGATCATAGCGCGCGTCCAGGTCGTCATAGTAATTCGCGCCGATGGGAAGCACTGCAAAGCCGGTGTCCGACAGCGCGCGCGCCGTGGCGAAGATGTCATCGCAGGCAAATGCGATGTGCTGCGTGGCGGCGCCAAATGAATCCGCCAGAAACCGCGTGGCGAGGGTGCGCCGCGCCTCGGCCCCGTTCAGTGTAACCCGCAACGCGCCCGATTTGATCGCCTGACTGCGCACAAGCCCTTCGGGATCGGCCACATCGACCATCGGCGATTTCTGCGCCGCAAGAAGCGCGGTGTAGAATTGTGTCCAGCTCAGCATCTCGTCAAAGGGCATAGTCTGCGAGATGTGATCGACTGCCAGCAGCCCCGCACCCGCGTCGGCTGGCCCGATGGTTCTGAAATCCACGTCCCAAAGGCCGGACAAGGTGCTGTGATCGTCCAGCAGACGCAACAGGCTGCCGCCGACGCCGCGCAGTGCAGGAATATCAAGCTCGCCCGGATTGGGTCCATCCCCGAAAGGCGCCGCCAGAAGCGCTTTGCCTCTGGAAAATGTCTGCGCGGCATCTGGCACCACGAGGGCAATTTCGCTGACACAGGTGCCATGACTGAGGAAAGCTGAATGGGCGTAGCCTTGCTGTTCGGTATTGACCAGAATATTGACGCCGTTCTGTTGAAACCTTCGTACCGCTTTTGAGATATGTTGCCCTGTCAGGCGAAACCCAAGGGTTTCCAGAAGCGCTTCGATCCGGGGTGCATCTGTCGGCGCTGTGACAAACTCGATGAATTCGACCCGTTCGATTGCGGCAGGTGCTGGCATGTCCGGCAGATCGACGGCATGGCCCGGCTCGGCCCGGTGGACGCCGTCCATGAGATTTATCAATGAACGATGCCCATCCAGCGCGACAAGCCGGGGTAGTCCAGCGCGGAATTGATCGTTGAAAACCTCAAGGCTCAGCGGTCCGTCGTATCCGGTGGCCAGAACCGCGCGCAGGAAGCCGGTTATGTCCAGATCCCCTTCGCCAGGCATGCAGCGGAAATGGCGCGACAGGTAAAGCAGGTCCATCTGGATCGCCGGCGCGTCGGCCAGTTGAACAAAAAAGATCTTCTCGCCCGGTATGCGGCGGATGGTGTCGGGGTCGATCCTGCGCGCCAAGGTGTGATAACTGTCAAGGATCAGGCCGATGTTGGGGTGGTCCGCCCGACGCACGATTTCCCATGCGTCGCGATGATCATCGACATGCCGCCCCCAGGCCAGTGCCTCGTATCCGACACGGACGCCGTATTCGGCAGCGATATCCCCAAGCTCGGCCAGATCCCGGGCCGAGCGGTCGATGCCGCCCAGGGATTGCGGATGCACCGACGAACAGATCAGCATCAGATCGGTGCCAAGTTCGTTCATCAGGGCAAACTTGCGTCGGGCGCGTCGAAAGGCGCGCGCGCGCAGGGGGTCTGGCAGCCCTTCGAAGTCGCGGAACGGCTGGAACAGCAGAACCTCAAGCCCGTGATCGCGCGCCATCTGCCCGGCCGCCCGAGGCGACAGGTCGGATGCCAGAAAATCCTGCTCGAAAATCTCGATCCCGTCATAGTCTGCCGCGGCAATTGCCTGGAGTTTCGCAGCGAAATCGCCTGCAATCGAGACGGTGGCAATCCCGGTTTTCATACTGCAACCTCTGAGGTCAGATCGGCGCGCAGGCGGGCCTCGTCCAGCGGCAGCCCCGAGAAAAGCCGCCAGGCATCGACGCCTTGGCCGATAAACAGCTCATAGCCCGAGATGGCAGTCAGGCCAGCCGCGACAGCGTGGCCCAGAAACCTGGTGTTGACCGGCGTATAAACGGCATCAAAAGCCCAGCCCTGCATGGGCATCGCCGCGGCGGGCAAGGGGCTGCCTTCGTGGCCAACCATCCCGACGGGCGTTGCATTGACCAGTCCCTCTGCGCCCGCGGCAAGCACTGCCGCGTTGTCGCCAAGCGTGATGGACAGATCCGGAAAGCTGCCGCGCAGGGAATCGGCCAGCGCCCCGGCGCGGGTGCTGTCCAGATCGGCGATCCGCAGGTCGCGCGCGCCCAGTCCCGCCAGCGCAAATGCCAGCGAGCGACCAACGCCACCCGCCCCGATCACCAGAACGGCCCCCGGAGGATGATCACCCCGCGCGGCCCGATAGGCGGACAGAAAGCCCGAGTAATCGGTGTTGAACCCCTCGGGCTGGTCCTTGCCGAAGAGGATGGTATTCACCGCCCCCATGGCCTGCACCAGCGCGTCCGGTATCCGCACGCGCCGAACCGCCTTTTCCTTGTAGGGATAGGTGACGTTTATCCCGCGATAGCCGGCCTGCGCCACATGGTCGAACAGGGCGTCAAAATCCTTGCCCATCTCGCGCGGAACAAGCCGGTCATAGGTCACGTCCATGCCATGTTGCGCCCCGGCCAGACGGTGCAGCAGCGGCGCGCGCGAGGCCCCGATATTGTCGCCGATCAGTCCAAGGCGGAGGTTGCGTTGCATCCGCCTACTCCGTGGTCATGCGGCAGGCCGCTTCGACAGCACTACGATAACCCTGCGGTCCAAGCCCGGCTATCACCGCTGTCGCGACCTTTGACATCAGCGAATGTTGATACACCGCTTCGCGGCGGTGGATGTTGGTTATGTGCAACTCGATCACCACTCCTGGAAACATCTTCAGCGCGTCCATGATGGGCACCGATGTGAAGGTCAGACCGGCGGGGTTGATGATGATGGCCACAGCCTTTGTGTCGATCGCCTGGTGGATCCAGTCGATGATCTGATATTCCGCGTTGGACTGTTGAAAGATCACTTCGCGTCCAACCGCCGCCTCGCGGCACATCTGCTCGACCTCGGGCAGGGTGGTGTCGCCGTAGATTTCGGGCTCGCGGGTGCCAAGCCGGTTGAGATTGGGACCGTTGAGAATGTGGATTGCTGCGGACACTGGGTTGCCTTTCGGTCAGTTAGCCCTGGTATCCGAACTGCCGCGGCAGCCAGAGAACCAGATCTGGGAAAAGGGTCAGCACCGCAAGCACAAGGATCAGCGACCCGATAAAGGGAACAAGATCCGCGAAGATGTCCTTGAGGCGTGCGCCGGTGATGCTTTGCATGATGAAGATCAGCAAACCGTAGGGCGGGGTGATCAGGCCGATCATGATGTTGACCACGGCCACGACTCCGAAATGCACGGGGTCGATGCCCAGAGCTACGGCTGTCGGAATGAACACCGGCACGATGATCAGCAGGATGGCCGTACCTTCCAGCATCGCCCCCAACAAAAGCAGGACAATGTTGACCATCAACATGAATTGCAGCGGTGTCAGGTTCCAGCCCTCGAGATAGACCCGCAGGGTCTGGGGGATGTTCTCGGCGGTCACCACATAGTTGAAGACCAGCGCCCCCGCGATCAGCATCCCGATCGAGGCAGACGAGCGCGCGCCGGCAGTCAGGGAGTTATACAGTTTGCGTGGCGTGATCGAGCGGTAGAGCAGGGCCGAGACGAGGAAGGCATAGGCCGCGGCTACGGCTGCCGCCTCGGTCGGAGTCATCGCCCCGGAATAAATCCCGCCCAGCAGCACCACCGGCATCAGCAGCGCCGGAAAGGCACTTGCGGTGATCCCCGGCAGGTCGCGCAGGGGCGTGGGGGCCTCCACCGGGAAGTTCTGGCGGCGCGACTGGATCACGACCAGCACCATCAGCATCAGCGCCATCAGAATGCCCGGCAGGACACCCGCCAGAAACAGGAACCCGATAGAGGTGTTCGAGACCAGCGAATAGAGCACCATGGGGATCGAGGGCGGCACGATGGGCCCGATCACGGCGGAACTGGCGGTCAGGGCAGCGGCAAAACTTTTGGTGTAGCGGCCGTCGCGCGTCATCATATTGGCGATGATGCGCCCGGTGCCCGCCGCATCGGCGAAGGCCGAGCCCGACATGCCGGAAAAAATCAGGGATTGCACGATGTTCACATGGGCCAGCCCGCCCCGGAAACGGCCCACAAAGGCATTGCAGAAGCGCAGCAGCCTGTCGGTCATGGAACCGGTGTTCATCAGCTCTGCCGCGAAGATGAACAAGGGCACAGCGAGGATGACGTAGCCCGTGAACATGCTGTTGAGCAAGCGTTCCGCGACCAGTCCGAGGTCCTGTCCGCGCAAGTAGAGATACATAATCGAGCCCGAGATCATCGACAAGCCAATGGGAAGGCCAAGCAAGGCCAGAAGGCAGATCATGCCCAAGGCGGCGGAGAAGGGATCCACGCTCAGTGCTCCTTATCGGACAATTCGGAGGGGGCTGCCGGATCATGTCCCCGCACGGCGCGGGCGGCGAGCCAGAGGTATCGCAGGATCACGGCGACCGCGAAGATGACGTAGATCGAATAGAGCCAGTCGTAGCGGATCCGTAGATAGGAGGTGCTTTGCACCTTCATGAAGGTCACGTAGTCCCACACCGCGGGAAGCGAGAGCAGGAACAGCCCCACCACGCCGGCGGCACTGAATACGGTGAAGGCGCGGCGCACGGCCGGTCGGACCGAGCCGTAGATGATGTCGAAGCGGATTTGTTCGCGTTCGCGCAGCACGAAGGCCGCGCCCCACAGGACCAGCCAGACCCACATCACCGAGCTGAGTTCGGAGGCCCAGCCCGAGGACCAGTTGAGCACATACCGGAACAGGATCGTGATCAGGAAGGAGACGAACATCACGGCCAGCATCAGCGCGGCCACTGCCTCGGCGGCGAGGCTGAGCCAGCGGAACATCTGGCGGGCAGACTGTTTCATGTGTGATGCCTTTTTCGAGAGGGTCGAGGACCGGCCAAGGGGGCCGATCCTCGTGCGGGTTGGATCAAAGAGCGTTGATCCGGTCCACCATGCCAGCAGGCCAGCTGGCCGAGAGCGGCGAGTTCAGGTATTTTTCCTGCGCGAAGGCGCGGAAAGCATCAACATCGGGGGTATAGACTTCAAGTCCTTCTGCGCGGAAGAACTCGGCCAATTCAGCCTCGCGCTTCTGATGCTCGGCGGCGGACCAAGCCATCGCTTCGTCTGCGGCAGCCTGAAATTCAGCTTGTTGCTCGGCGTTCATCGCGTCCCATGCGCTGGACGAGATCGTGAGCAGGTCGAAGGCCACCAGATGCGAGGTCAGCGCGATCTGCGACATCACCTCGTAGAACTTCATGTTTTGCACGTTGGGCAAGGGGTTGTCCTGCCCGTCGATGGCGCCGGTCTGGAGGCCGGTGTAAACCTCGGCATAGGCCATGGCGGTCGGGTTCGCGCCGATCGACTCGCCCAGGAACTGCCAGGCCTCGCCCGGCGGCATCCGCAGTCGGATCCCGGCCAGATCGGCGGGCGTATTGATCTTGGTCTCAGGCTTGAGGCCCAGATGGCGCGAGCCGAAATAGGTCGGTCCAAGAATGTGAATGCCCAACTGCTCCTCGGCCATAGCCTTCATCTCGGCACCCGCATCCGAGGCGAAGAAAGCCTGAAGATGTGCGGGGTCGCGGACCAGGTATGCGGAGGTCAGGATCGACCATGCCGGAATCTGGTTGGCGATATCTTGCGGTGCGATGTTACCCATCTCAAGATTGCCGCGTTGCAAGGCCACCAGTTCGGTGCCTTGACCAAACAACGTGCCACCATAATGCATTTCCATTGCGGCCAGGTCGGAGACGGCGTCAGTGAATTTCGCCATCATATCGGCGCGAATATCCTGGTCCGAAAAGACCGCCGAAAAACGCAGCGTGGGTTTGTCTTGTGCTGCTACATGACCAGCCGTCAGACTACCGGCAAGCAGCGCCGCGGCACCCGTCATCAACATGACGCGCCGTGTAAAGTTCAGTTTCATGATGTCCTCCCTCTTGTCCATCCCATGAGCGGGCAAGTTCCAGCCCAACCGAGGCCGAGACTAAAGCCTATAATTTGTAAATCAACCGCATATTTTATATTGGTATGAGATTTAGCAAAATATCATCTTTTCTTGGCAGTTGTCTGATCGTAACCTGCATGAGACAAGATACGGACCATTTCCGTGGCCGCAGTTCAGGGGCATCATGATCGACACTGCCAGCGAACATACCTACCGCGCGATTCGGCAGGACATCATCCATGGCAAGCTCTCGCCCCGCGCCCGCCTGCGTCTGGACACCCTTCGCGAAACCTATGGCGCCAGCGTCAGCACTCTGCGCGAGATCCTGAACCGCCTGACCGGTGAGGGGCTGGTGATTGCCGAGGGCCAGAAGGGGTTTTCAGTCACGTCCGTCTCGCAGCACGAGTTCGAGAACCTCGCCGAGTTGCGCGAATTATTCGAGGCCCATGCGATCCGGCGTGCCTTTGAGGCGGGTGATCTAGAGTGGGAAGGGCGCGTCATGGGGGCGCATCACATGCTCCATGTCATTGAGCAGCGGATGCAGCGGGGCGAGGCGCAGGATGCAACCCTCTGGAAACACTACGACAAGGGCTTCCACCATGCCCTGATCTCGGCCTGCGGGTCAGAGGAGTTGCTGAGCGCCCATTCCGCCGTTTTCGACAGGTATTTGCGGTATCAGATCATAGCGGTGATTTTTCGCGGCAAACCTGCCGCTGTCGAGCATTTGGCGTTGCGTGACGCGGCACTGACGCGGGATGCCGATCTGGCCTGCGGTGTGTTGCACCACCACATCACGGCCTGCGTCTCGCACACCGCCGCGGGGGGCAAGCTGGAACGGGGTGCGCAGGATTCGACCGACAGTCACGACATTGCCGAGGAGACCGTTGCCGGGTCCATCTGGCGCAGCGTCCGGCGCGACATTCTGAGCGGCACGCTGGCACCGATGCAAAAGCTCAAGCTGGATGGGTTACGGGGCAGATACAACGCCTCGGTCAGCACGCTGCGCGAGGTTCTCAGCCGGTTGGCGACAGAGGGGTTGGTTCTGGCAGAAGGACAGCGCGGCTTTGAGGTGGCACCCATTTCGCCGGCGAACCTGCGCGAGTTGGCCGAGTTGCGTCTTCTGATCGAGGGGCAGGCGTTGCAGGATTCCTTTGCGCGTGGCGATGTGGAATGGGAGGCCAACGTCATGGCTGCTTATCATCGTCTGGCGCGCATGGAGGAACGGATGCGGACAGGGGACAGGAGTGTCCTGCCGGACTGGAAGCGCTTTGACTGGGAATTCCACCAAGCTTTGATCAGCGCCTGCGGGTCCCGCGTCCTACGACAGTTCCACGGCGCGAATTTCGATAAATATCTCAGGTATCAGATGATCGCGCTGTCTTTCCGTGGCGATGTGGCCTCGGACGAGCATCGCGCCCTGCTGGATGCGGCAATGTCGCGTGACGCGGGGGCCGCCCGCGCCATCCTGCAACAGCACCTGATGGGGGGAGTCGCACATGCGCTGGACAGTGGGACGATTGGCGATGGCTGTGTTTCCGCATTGCGCCCGAATACAACGCCCAATCAGGCATGATTGCAGAAATTGGTGCACAACCCTGTGTCCGGTTCGGCGATGCGGGCATTCGCATACGGAAATCGCTTAAAGACGGCTCTGGGTGACAAGTCGCGCCACGCTGCACGCGCGAATTCAAAGTGGCTCGCCGCGGACAGGAATGGCTCAGCGCGGCAAGAATAACAGCGAGATGGAAGGCGCTATCGCGACCGTGCATGGGTCAGTAAGGCCGTCACTGTCAGGCTAAATTGCCAGAGTCGTGACGCTCATTGAAAGAGGCCGTGCGAGGCCAGCGCTTTTCAGCAGCGGCAGTTCAACATGACAATATCACCGCACGCATCATTGTCGTGTCCCCCGCTGCAGCGTCGGACCAGTTTACAGCATAAAAATGGCACAACATCTGATAGAGTGAGGCAGCCGCGTGAGCGCGGCTACTCAACTGTGCGACGTGGCCGGAGTTTGAGGAGGCAACGGCCAATCCAAAAAGAGGAGAAAAAGGCAACGAGCATCGGTCCCCGAAGGGGTGTTTCAATCGAGGGAGGACGATATGACTTTGCGACCAGATCCGACATTTCACGCGACAGCACAGCTTGCCATGCAGGCCCCTGTTGAAAATTACGGCTTCACTGCAATGCTCAGTCCGGACGGGTCACAGCCTGACGGGATCGCGGTGATTGATCTTGACCCGAAATCTGACAGCTACGGCACCATCGTGCATCAACTTCTGATGCCCAACAAAGGTGATGAGTTTCATCACTTCGGCTGGAATGCCTGCTCGTCTTCGTTGTCTCCGATGTCAGGTCATGCTTTTCTGGAGCGGCGCTACCTGATCGTGCCGGGGATCAGGTCTTCGCGCATCTATGTCATCGACACCAAGGATCCGCTGGATCTGAAAATCCACAAGATCATAGAACCAGAAGAGGTATTCGCAAAAACCGGCTATTCGCGCCCCCATACCATTCATTGCGGTCCGGAAGGTATCTACGTCTCGACCCTCGGCGGTGGTGGCAAGGATGGTACGGACGGCCCGCCGGGCATTTTCATCATGGATTGCGAAACCTTCGAGATCATCGGTCAGTATGAAATGGACCGGGGCAAGCAGGACAAACATTACGATTTCTGGTGGAATCTGCCGCAGGATTACATGGTCAGTTCCGAATGGGGCCTGCCGCCACAGTTCGAAAACGGCATCGTGGCCGAAGATTTGCTATCCAATAAATACGGTCACTCGATCCATTTCTGGGACCTGCGGAAGCGCAAGAACATTCAGACCATGGATTTCGGCGAAAACTTCCAGATGGCTCTAGAGATCCGGCCCGCGCATGACCCGAAGAAATCCTATGGCTTCTGTGGCGTTGTCGTGGACACGACCAATCTGCAAGGTGCGATCTTCACATGGTGGCGCGGCGAAGATGGCACATGGCAGTCCAAAAAATCCATCACCATCGATCCACGTCCTGAGGATCCCGCGAACCTGCCACCTCTGTTGCAGGGTTTCGGGGCCGTGCCGCCATTGGTCACCGATATCGACCTAAGCCTTGATGACAAATACCTCTATGTCGCCTGCTGGGGACTGGGGGAGATGCACCAGTATGACGTTTCGGACCCGATGAATCCCTTCCTTGCCGGGAAGGTCGAATTGGGCGGAATCGCACGCGGCACCAAACATCCCGGCGGTGGCGCATTCGCCTTTGGTCCGCAGATGGTCGAGATCAGCCGGGATGGCAAGCGGGTCTACTGGACCAACTCCCTTTATTCGACCTGGGACAACCAGTTCTATCCGGGTCAGGATGGTGGACAGATGGTCATGGCGCATGTGGGCAAGGACGGCGGGCTGACGCTGGATAAGGATTTCTACGTCGATTTCCCAAAGGGCCACCGTGCGCACCAGATCCGGTTGGAAGGCGGCGACTGCTCGACCGACAGTTTCTGCTACCCGAACGTCTGAATGGAGACCGATGCAAGCACGATGACGGCCCTCTGGGGGGCCGTCGTTCTGTCTGGCATCTATCATGGCGTCAATCCAGGCATGGGTTGGCCGCTGACAGTGTCGGCCGGACTTATGGAGGGTCGGCACAGAGCTTTTGCAAAAGCATTGGCAGCGCTCGCCTTGGGCCATCTGATGGCGATGCTGGCGATCTTGCTCCCCTTCTCGATGATGACGACCTTGTTGCGCTGGGAGACCGAGCTGCGCCTTGGTGCGGGCGCACTGGTGATCGCAACGGGGATCTATCTGCTGATGAACCGTCGGCATCCGCGGTTCTTGGCAAGAGTCCCGCCCTCACGTCTGGTTCTTTGGTCTTTTCTTGCAGCTCTCGCGCACGGTGCCGGACTGATGCTGGTGCCGATCTACCTCGGGATTTGCGACGCAAATCTTGAAGATGCCGGACATGAAGCTGCACGCGGTCTGATGAGCCAGAATATCGGCTCGGCCTTTTTGGTGGCACTCGCGCACACGTTTGCCATGACGGTTGCAGGGGGTGTCATCGCTGCTGCGATTTACTTTTTCTTCGGGTTGAAATTCCTGTCGCGCACATGGTTCAACCTAGATGTCGTGTGGGCCTCGAGCCTTATCATTGTCGGAGCCTTAGGGATCTTTTTCGCTCTGAACGGCCATTAAGTTGCGCGTGAACTTCGAGGTGGCAACGGCGGCGGTGACGGCAACGGGGCCTGAACTCAATTTCCGGATCCGGTTCGATACAAACGCCCGATCGTTCTGCGGGCGTTCTTCTTGTATGCAAAGCTTCTGTTCGGCCAGAAAACACCCCTCGTGGTGATGTAACCGCCGCTCAGACCATGGCTTGTTCTGACCTGACATGCGTTGAGTGCGCGGGCACAAAGGATGTCTGTCCACGTGTAGATGGGCATCGGGCAGTCTGGGCGAGCCAGAGCTGCCCGATCCTTTTTCAGAACTTGACGTTCAGCGACATCCGCACAGCATGGCTCTCAAACCCGTCACCGAAGAATGCGCCCTTGTATTCGGCACCCAGCGTTGTTTCGGATGTGCCGGACTTCGCCAAAGTGGTCGAGATGCCGACACCGAAGTCGACCCAGGTATCGTCCTGCGCGTCCACAGGCATACCAAAACCGGGCAGCCCGTCGAAATTGGTGGTGATGACATCATCGCCGCCCTTCTGGGTAGTCACTGTCGCATAGGCAAACGAGTTCACCAGCCCTCCGCGCACCTGATAATCGGCTTCGGCACGTAGACCGGCGCTGGCCAGCAGGTAATTGGTGTTCTGGTCGCCGACCGTCAGGTTGCCCAACCCGGCCCCGGTTTCGGTGTAGCCGTCAACCGACACATTTACATATTGCAGCGAGGCGGTCGGACCCCAGCGCCATGTGTTCATCGGCTTGAGCCAGTCCGCCTCGACCCCTGCCACAAACATACCTCCATCGGTATCACCCGACGCGGTCGCGCCCAGCACTCCGATATTGCGTTCGGTATCCAGCGAAAGGTTCTGATAGCCCAGCATCGTCTTGTAGCGGCCATTGCCGCCCATGGTGCCGCGCGCATAGACGCCAAGTCCAAGGCTTTCAACATCAACCGAACCCGCGTCCAGATCCATGTCGGTATTGGCCTGACCACCGCCCAGCATCACGCCGATTGCCGTGGTCGGGTTCACACTGCGTTCGATCCCAGCCCAGACACTGGCGCTCTCGGTTTCGAACCCCAAGTTGTTGGCGGTAGGATGGGTATCTGACACACGTCCCCCCAGCGATACAAAACCACGCGTGATCCCATCAAGCGACCACATCGCGCCCTTGCTTGAAACCGAGGCCTCCTCACCGATCGCGTCACCGGCACCAAGACCACCACTCAGTGCAAAGAATTGATCCGTCCCCAGCGCATAGGCCGACCCGTAGATACCAGCCGCCGCATTGAAGCCCAGTTCGGCCAGCGCCTGCTGGCGTGCAGCCACGGTCGGAACGTCCATCACACTGTCGATGATCGCCAGATACCCTGCATCAGCGCCAAGAAAGGGCACGTTGGCCGCATCCAGCGACCCGGCAACCAAGAACTGGGCATCGCTACCGGCGGATTCGACAATCGGTGCAAACCGCGGTGCTGTCCGGATGATGAACTCATTCCCGTCCACCGTGCGAACCGTGATCGTGTAGTTCACGTTGGCGTTGCGCAGATCCTCGATCTTGTCGATTGCAAACAAACCGTTTGCCTCGGCAACGGCGACGACCTCCGCCGGAACGAGTCCACCTGGGATATACCCCAGTCCGGCGACCGTTACACCAAGCGCGTCCGCAAGTTCTGCCAGACGCGTATCAATATTCGCGGGCACTTCAAGGTTGCCGTAGGTCCAACCACCCCCTGCTATATTGTTCCAGGCGACCAGCGCGGATTCATCTGTTGCATCGCCGTTGTCATCCCAGAACAGCCCATCAGGTATCATGGAGTCGTCCAAAAACGCGGTACCAAAGTTGTCGACATAGAAAGCGTTGCTCAACAGGTTTGTTGCCCCGCCGAAGTCCAATGTGTCAATGCTGCGAACCAGGCTGAAGCCCGCCCGGGCATCAGAGAAGAACCCGATGTCTCCTTCCTGACCTCCAGCGCCGAACAGGCCATCGACGAGACGTGCGCCATTTCCGAGGTTGGCAATAACGTCGGGATCAAGATTGAAGAGCACAGCATGCGAAGGGTCCAACGCCCCCATGGGCGTTCCATCCTGAATCGCCCCGGTTTCACCGGAGACCTATAGCTTCATTTCACGCGACCATATCGAGCACGTCGTGCTGTGCATAGAAGTTCTCTTCAGCCTCTGCTGGAGGGATGTTTCCGATGGGGCCAAGCAGGCGCCGGTTGTTGA
>JAGXGW010000072.1 GCA_024636555.1 Paracoccaceae bacterium
CCGCAGGCACTTCGCCGTACATGACCGCGCCGGTCTCGCGATCCACGATCTTGGTCGATTTGCCGATAAAGACGCCCATCCCCAGCACCGAGCCTTCGCGGATGATGCAGCCCTCGACCACTTCGGAACGGGCGCCGATAAAGCAGTTATCCTCGATGATCGTGGGGCCGGCCTGCATCGGCTCCTGCACCCCGCCGATACCGACGCCGCCGGACAAATGCACGCCCTTGCCGATCTGCGCGCAGCTTCCGACGGTGGCCCATGTATCCACCATCGTGCCCTCATCGACATAGGCACCCAGATTGACGAAAGACGGCATCAGCACCACGCCCTTGGCGATAAAGGCCGACCGGCGCACGACGCAGTTCGGCACGGCGCGGAAACCGGCAGTCTTCCAGTCCGCCGCCTGCCAGCCTTTGAACTTGCTGTCGACCTTGTCCCACCAGCCGCTGCCTTGCGGGCCGCCGTCATGCACTTCCATATCCTTGATCCGGAAGCCCAGCAGCACGGCCTTTTTGGCCCACTGGTTCACATGCCATTGCCCGTCAGCCTGTTTCTCGGCCACGCGCAATGTGCCGCTGTCCAACGCATCCAGCGTTGCCTCGATGGCGTCGCGCGCCTCGCCCGTGGTGGCGGAGGAAATGCTGTCGCGCGCCTCCCATGCGGCTTCGATGGCGGTTTCCAGAGCGGCATTGGACATGGCAGGTTCTCCTTGACGAAAATCGGGTTGGCATGGCTATAGGGCCAAGTCTTCCGGCGTGCAATCATTTGGGCTGTCGTGGAGGGGCGGTAAGGCTGGCCTTCGTCACCGCTGGCCTTGCCATGCCGTGTTTGGTAGTCACGGTTCAAGCCCCGCAAAAGAGAGATCCCGATGAGAGACGACCGCTCCAGCTCGTTCCGTGATGCGCCGACAGATGTCGAAACCGCCCACGGCGTGCCTGACACCGCGCAGACCCGCTCTGCCGCCTATCGCCTTGCCTTTACGGATGAGGACTTCCTGTTCCGCAAGGAATTGCGCCCGGTCCGTTTGCAGCTCGAATTGCTCAAGCCGCAAATGCTGCTGGATGAATACGGCGTTGAAAGCACGGTTGTCCTGTTCGGTGGCGCGCGGATTCCGGAGCCCGCGAAAAAGGACGGTGCCGCAACCAAGACGCTTGCCGATCTGTCGCACTACTACGAGGAGGCGCGGCGCTTCGCCTTTCTGGTCACGCAAGAAGCGTTGGAGACCGGTGGGCACAACAATATTATCACCACAGGTGGCGGCCCCGGCGTGATGGAGGCGGGCAACCGTGGTGCCAAGGAGGCCGGAGGCATCTCCATCGGGCTGAATATCGTGCTGCCGCATGAACAGGCGCCGAACGAATATGTCACGCCTGATCTGTCCTTCAACTTCCATTACTTCGCGATCCGCAAGATGCATTTCCTGATGCGCGCCAACGCTGTTTGCGTCTTCCCCGGCGGGTTTGGAACGCTTGACGAGATGTTCGAGTCGCTCACCCTGATCCAGACCGGGCGCATGAAGCGCGTGCCTTTCCTGCTGTTCGGAAAGGACTTCTGGGAGCGGATCATCAATTGGGATGCACTGGCAGATGCGGGAACCATCTCGCAAGAGGATCTTGACCTGTTCCGTTTCGTCGAAACAGCCGAAGAGGCTGTCGCTCTTATGGCAAACTGGGAAGGTGCGGGCGAAAAGCGCGACGAGATTCCGGGCCGCTAATCCGGAGTGATCCGGCAGGGCGCGCGCTGATCCTTGCCTGTTCCGGTGCAAAACGATTGAGCCACTATGCCGCCCGGCTTTAATAACCGATAAGGGTGAAAGTGATTGGAAAGGGGCTCTTATGATCCGTGCTTTGGCGTCTTCCTGTTTGGTTTTATCGGCTTTTGCGACAGGGCTCGAGGCGCGTCCCGTTGCAGGTTCGCTGACCTATCTGGCGCGCAGCGCTTTGCCTGCTGGCGCCGAGATCGTCATCGAGGCGCGCGGCTTGCAGGATACGCTCTTGGCCGAGTCCCGCTTCCAGTCAGGCGGCAAACAGGTGCCATTGCCCTTTTCCATGACCCTGCCCGATGCCGTCGGTGCGACCATCCGGGCTGCTGTCGTCTCCGAGGGGCGGCCGATCTGGGTCAGCGATGCGATCACCCTTTTGCCGGGCGACAGCCCGGTGGAACTGGGCGAGATCATGCTGAGCCCCTATCAGCCGATGGGCTTTGCCAGCACCTTGCGCTGCGGTGAGGAGCGGCTTCGGGTAGGCTTTTTCGAGAACCGTGCCGTTCTGGAGACAGATACGGACCGGATTATCCTGTCTCAGGTGCGCGCAGCCTCGGGCGCGAAGTTTGAAGACCCCGACAATCCCGACATTTTCTACTGGTCGCGCGGCGATACCGCGCTTGTGTCGCTGACCGGGGAAACCCTGCCGGAATGCGTCGCCGTTCCGCCCGAGCCTGACCAACCCTACCGTGCGCGCGGGACCGAGCCGTTCTGGTCACTGACCATTGCGGGCGGGCTGGTGGAACTGATCCCCAATATCGGCATGACGCCGGTTCAGGCGCGGTTGCCGCAGGCCGGATTGGAAGGGTCGGATTTCGTGTTCGACATGGCCGGCGCAGGTATGGTGCTGCGCCTGTCCGAGACGATCTGCCGCGACCTGATGTCAGGCACGCCCTATCCGCAGACCGTCAGCGTGACGTGGCAGGACACCGTGCTGGAAGGCTGCGGCGGGGAGTCGATGGATCTTCTTGCGGGCATGGAATGGGTTGTCGAAGAGGTCGACGGTACGGATGTCATCGACGATTCCCGGCTGACACTGGAATTTGACGCAATCACGCGCCGCCTTTCGGGGCAGGGCGGATGCAACCGTTTCAACGCGGCCTTCGATCTCAGCGGCGAGGGTCTGAGCATCGGGCCGCCGGCAGCCACGCGGATGGCCTGTGTGGCTCCGCTGATGGAGCAGGAGCAGCATTTTTTCTCGCTGCTGCAACGACTGAGCCGTTTTGATATCGACGAGACAGGCGCGTTGCTGCTGTTCTCCAACGATCAACGCAATCCGCTTATCATCGCGCGGTTAGAGGGTTGAGCCAGCAGCGCGATATGATTTTGCTTTGACACCGGGTTGATAAATTTCAACGCATTTTTGGTATCAGATCGAGGCTTCGCCGGGGATGGCGCAGACAGTTGATCCGGTGCGCAGGTTTGTCACAACAACACCGTCGCTTGATTGCTTGAGGCTGTAGCCATATCCGGCCAACCGATGGTTCCACTCGCGCTGCGACAGTGCTTTGCGCCGTTCGGCGAGGACCAGATCAAGCACTTGGACAGCCAAAAACGCATCGTTGCTTTGAATAACCGACATCTTCTCGTCTCCTGTTGAATAAACTCTTACAGGAAACACTGTGTTCAGAAAATTGGGCCTCAATTTTGCCAGAACCGGGCGATTATGGGGCAAGGCGAAACAATTAAGGCAGATTGTTCACGGCTTGGCGCGACGATAAGGGACCCCGTCTTACCACACCAGCCCGTACGCTCAACTCAGGCCGGTCTCGGCCGCTATCTGCGCGCGTGACTTGCGCGCCCGTTCTGTGGCGGATTTCAACTGGCCACAGGCCGCCATGATATCCTCGCCCCGCGGGGTGCGGATCGGGCTGGCATAGCCTGCCTTGTAGATGATGTCGGCAAAGGCATGGATGCGGTTGCCGGACGAGCGTTTATAAGGCGCGCCGGGCCATTCGTTGAACGGAATCAGATTGATCTTGGCCGGAATCCCCTCGATCAGCTTGACCAGACGGCGGGCATCCTCGTCGCTATCGTTCACCCCGGCCAGCATCACATATTCAAAGGTGATCCGCTCCGAGTTGGATACTTTGGGATAATCCCGCAGCGCGGCCAGCAGCGTCTCGATATTCCAGCGCTTGTTGATCGGCACCAGCGTGTCGCGCACCTCGTCCGTGGTGGCGTGGAAGCTGACGGCCAGCAGGCAACCGATCTCCTGCGCCGTGCGCGCGATCTCGGGCACCACGCCCGATGTGGACAAGGTGATGCGGCGACGGCTCAGGCTGATGCCCTCGGGGTCCATCGCGATCTTCATCGCATCGCGCACATTGTCGAAATTATAAAGCGGCTCGCCCATGCCCATCAGAACGATATTGGACAACAGCCGCTGTTCGTCCTTGGGGTTGCGCCCCGGTTCGGGCCATTCGCCCAGATCGTCACGGGCAACCATGACCTGCCCGATAATCTCGGCCGCGGTCAGGTTACGCACCAGTTTCTGCGTGCCTGTGTGGCAAAACGAGCAGGTCAGCGTGCATCCGACCTGAGAGGAGATGCACAACGTGCCGCGCCCCTCCTCGGGGATGTAGACAACCTCGACCTCGTGCCCGCCGGCGATCCGCACCAGATATTTGCGGGTCCCATCCTCGGATACCTGCCGCGTCACGACTTCAGGTACCGCAATCGTGAAATGCTGTGCCAGTTCAATGCGGTAAGGTTTCGCCAGATTGGTCATCTGCTCGAACTCGCGCACACCTTTCTGGTAAATCCACTGCCAGATCTGCCCCACACGCATCTTGGCCTGCTTTTCAGGCGTACCATGCGCGATCAGCGCCGCGCGCATCCCGTCACGCGTCAGGCCGACAAGGTTGACAGGCCCGTCGGGCAATTTGCGCGGGATGGTCATTACATCCTGGGTGATCGGGGCGTTGGCGGTCATGAGAGCAGGTATCCTTGAGAACAGACACGGCACATACAGGATTCGCAGCGCGATTCCAAAGGCAAGTTTCAAAGAGAAAAGGCAGCCCCTTTCAGGACCGCCCAGTCATTGGTCTGAAAAGCCGCTCACTGGCAGCGACGCGCCGCCTCGTCCGAAGCCGCCGTATAACCCAGCAAGGAGAATGTGTCCTTGGTCACGGTGCCACGGCTGGACCGTGCTGTCAGCACGGCGGACGACCCGCTCTTCATCGCCGTGATGATGCGGGCATCATCCTCGGCTGATGCAGGCCATGCCCAGTTACCCTCTGTGAACAATTCGAACTGGTTGTTGTTGATGTTCATGTTGACTGTCGATCCCGATGCGAAAGGATAACCGCCGGTGAAGGTGACCTGGCCATTCACGCCGGCTGCCGGACGGTAGAATGTCATCAACAGGATTTCGCCGCGTTGCACCGCAACGACACGACCGTCGCGGGTGTTGACGGTTTCCTTCGGCGATGACACAGCCCAGCACTCTTTGGGATCTGCGTCTTCAAACACGCTCCAATCCGTTTCCGCAGCGACCTGATTTGTGCTTGTCTGCTGCGCCCACGCGCCAGACGCGGCCAGCATCATTGCGGCCCCGACGCCTGACAGGACCCAACCACGCACGAATTTAAATGTCATATGTCCAGCCTCCAAGCTGTATGCGCCCCAACTACAAGATGGAACCGGCCCGCCGTTTTCGGCATTCACCCGCGTCCCTCTTTCTATTCGACCTTGCTACATTAACCCGAACTCTGCCACAGACGAAAGACCGGTTGGCGGAAAATCGCAAAATGCCGGTCCCAGATCGCGCAGAGTTGACAAAGGAGACCTCCATGACATCCCCAGTTCCGATGGCCGAAATTTGGCGCGGTCCATTTCTGGAAAGCGTGCATTCCGGCCATGCCGTGATCTGCGATGCCGCAGGACAGATCGTGGATGCGTGGGGCAATCCGGAGGCGGTAATCATGCCGCGCTCGTCCGCCAAAATGGTGCAGGCGCTGCCCCTGATCACCAGCGGGGCGGCCGATGCGGCGGGGCTGCGGCCCAACCATCTGGCACTGGCCTGCGCCAGCCATCAGGGCGCTGCGATCCACACCGACCCCGTGCGCGACTGGCTGGATCACATCGGATGCGCCGAGGATGATTTTCGCTGTGGTGCACAGGAACCTGCTGACGTGCCTGCAAGGGATGCGCTGATCCGTACTGGCGCAAAGCCCTGCCAGATCCACAATAACTGTTCCGGCAAACATGCGGGTTTTCTGACGCTGAACCGCCACCTCGGGGGCGGCGCCGATTATGTGGCGCCTGACCATCCGGTGCAGCGCGCCTGCCTCGACGCGTTCGAGGAGGTCACGGGCGAGACAAGTCCGGGCTACGGCATCGACGGCTGTTCCGCGCCGAATTTTGCGACAACCCTGCACGGCATGGCGCGCGCGATGGCGTTTTTCGCGGCGGCGAAAGAGGGGGCCAAGGGGCAGCAAGGCGCTGCGGCGCGGCTGGTGCAGGCCATGGTGGCCCATCCCGCGCTTGTCGCGGGCGAGGGCCGCGCCTGCACCGAACTGATGCGCGCGATGGATGGCCGCGTGGCGCTGAAAACCGGGGCGGAGGCGTTTTTCATCGCCATCATCCCCGAGCGGCAGTTGGGCGTGGCGCTCAAGGTGACCGATGGCGGCACGCGCGGCGCGGAATGCGCCATTGCAGCGATCCTTGTGCGGTTGGGCCTGCTGGAGGCGGATCACCCTGCCACACACAAACGCCTGAACGCACCGATCCGCAACTGGCGCGGGATCGAGACCGGCATGATCCGTCCCGGCGCAGCTTTTGCCTGAACGATACAAGCGCGGCCAGCGCGGTCAGGGTGTTGCGAACTCTGACCGCGAATAGCCCTGAATAAACAGCAAAGCCGTCAGATCACCGTGGTTGATCCGCACGTCGCATTCCGCGGCCACAACGGGTTTCGCATGCAGCGCCACGCCAGTGCCCGCACGGTGCAACATGCCCAGATCGTTCGCGCCGTCGCCCACCGCGATCACATCGGCCTCTGCGATGCCCAGCTTTGCGCTGATCTGCTCCAAAGCCTCGATCTTGGCCTGCCGCCCCAGAATGGGCCGTGCCACATCGCCTGTCAGCTTGCCGCCATCCACCAGCAGCGTGTTCGCGCGGTTCTCGTCAAAGCCCAGTTCCTCGGCCACACGCGCGGTAAAGGATGTGAACCCGCCCGAGACAAGCGCTGCGTAACCGCCCTGCGCCTTCATCGTGGCCACCAGCGCAGCGCCTCCGGGCATGAAGGTGATCCGCTCGCGCAACACCTGCGCGATCACATCCGCATCCAACCCCCGCAACAGCGCGACACGCTCCAGCAATGCAGCCTCGAAATCCAGCTCCCCGTTCATCGCCCGCGCCGTGATGCCCGCCACATGCGCGCCGACGCCCGCCATATCCGCCAGTTCGTCGATACATTCCTGCTGGATCATCGTGCTGTCCATATCGGCCAGCAGCATCCGCTTGCGCCGCCCTTGTGCGGGCTGCACGACCAGATCCAGCCCCATGCCCTGTAGATCCTGCCAGACCTGCCAGCGATTGTCCGGCATGGCGGGCAATGCGAACTCTGCCGCCTCGTCAGGGTTGAGCCAGACCACATCCCCGCCACCCCATGCATTCCGCAGGCTGTCCAGCAGACTGCCTTCGAGATTGCGCGTCTGAGGATGGGAGAGAACCGTGGCGATATACATGGGCAAGTTTCCGATCGTGGATGGTGATGTCGCAAATTGCGCGGGATGCGGCGCTATAGCCGCATTTTCCCCGTTGTGAAAGCTCCCGAACCCTTCTATTTCCAACGGCGGGACACCCCTCCCCAACGGGGGGCGCTTATCTGGAAGGATAGCATCAATGACGACGACAAAACCGGCATCGCGGCCGGCCAATCCGCGGTTTTCATCCGGCCCTTGCGCCAAAATCCCCACATTCTCGCTTGATCTGCTGGCAGACGCGCCTCTGGGCCGCAGCCACCGTGCAGGCGTCGGCAAGGCAAAACTGAAGGCGGCCATCGAGGGCACACGCGAGATTCTGGGCGTGCCTGCCGATTACCGTATCGGCATCGTGCCCGCCTCTGATACCGGCGCGTTCGAGATGGCGATGTGGACCATGCTGGGCGAACGCCCGACTGAAATGGTCGCATGGGAAAGCTTTGGCGCGGGTTGGGTGACCGATGCGGTCAAACAGCTCAAGATCGAGGCGACCGTGCACGAGGCGCCTTACGGCGAGATCGTGGATATGGCCGCGCTCAACTATGACAACGATGTCTGCTTCACATGGAACGGCACCACCTCCGGCGTGCGGATGCCGCATGGCGATATGATCCCGTCGGACCGCAAGGGCCTGACGATGTGCGATGCAACATCCGCCGCTTTCGCGCAGGACATGCCGTGGGACAAGCTGGATGTAACCACATTCAGCTGGCAAAAGGTGCTGGGCGGCGAAGCGGCACACGGGATGCTGATCCTGTCGCCCCGCGCGGTGGAACGGCTGGAAAGCTACACCCCCGCATGGCCGCTGCCCAAGGTCTTCCGCCTGACTTCCAAGGGGAAGCTGATCGAGGGGATTTTCGTGGGCGAGACGATCAACACCCCGTCGATGCTGGCAGTCGAGGATTATCTGGTTGCTCTCGATTGGGCCAAATCCGTCGGCGGCCTCAAGGGGATGATGGCGCGGGCCGATGCCAATGCCACTGCGATCTGGGATTTCTGCGAAAGCCGCCCATGGATTGCCAATCTGGCGGTTGATCCGGCCACACGGTCCAACACGTCCGTCTGTCTGAAATTCACCGATGACCGGATCGCGGATGGCGCGGCCTTTGCCAAGGCTGTGGCCAAGCGGCTTGAATCCGAAGGCGTGGCGCTGGATATCGGAGCTTACCGCGATGCCCCTGCAGGTCTGCGGATCTGGTGCGGTGGCACGGTGGAAACCGCCGATATCAAGGCCCTGCTGCCTTGGCTGGAATGGGCCTTTGAGGCCGAGATCGCATCACAGGCCCAAGCCGCCTGATCCGCTGATCCAAAATGTCAGGATGCGCGCCTTTCGCGCATCCCACCCCTGTCATCTTATTAAAGGACCACGCAAATGGCTCCCAAAGTTCTCATCTCCGACGAATTGTCCGACGCCGCCGTGCAGATTTTCCGCGACCGTGGAATCGACGTCGATTTCCAGCCCAAGCTGGGCAAGGACAAGGAAAAGCTGCTGGAAATCATCGGCAATTACGATGGTCTGGCGATCCGCTCCGCTACCAAAGTGACCGAAAAGGTGCTGGAAGCGGCAACGAACCTCAAGGTCGTGGGCCGCGCCGGGATCGGTGTCGACAATGTCGACAAGGAAGCGGCCAGCAAGAAAGGTGTGATCGTCATGAACACGCCGTTCGGCAATATGATCACCACCGCCGAACATGCAATCGCGATGATGTTCGCCGTGGCGCGGCAAATTCCCGAAGCTTCTGCCTCCACCCATGCGGGCAAATGGGAAAAGTCGAAGTTCATGGGGGTCGAGCTGACGGGCAAGACCCTTGGTGTCATCGGTGCGGGCAATATCGGCGGTATCGTCTGTGACCGTGCGCGCGGCCTGCATATGAAGGTGATCGCCTATGATCCCTATCTGTCGGATGAAAAAGCCGCAAAGATGCATGTCGAGAAGGTCGAGCTTGAGGACCTGCTCAAGCGCGCTGATTTCATCACCCTGCATGTGCCGCTGACCGACAGCACCCGCAATATCCTGAGCCGCGAGAACCTCGAGAAAACCAAAAAGGGCGTACGGATCATCAACTGCGCGCGCGGCGGTCTGGTGGACGAGCAGGCGCTGGCCGATCTGCTGACCTCCGGCCATGTCGCGGGTGCCGCCTTTGACGTGTTCGCCGAAGAACCCGCCAACGAGAACCCGCTATTCAACCTGCCCAATGTGGTTTGCACCCCGCATCTGGGCGCTGCCACTACCGAGGCGCAAGAGAACGTGGCCTTGCAAGTGGCCGAGCAGATGGCGGATTTCCTGCTGACAGGGGCCGTGACCAACGCGCTCAACATGCCCTCCGTGACGGCCGAGGAAGCCAAGGTCATGGGACCATGGGTCAGGCTGTCGGGCCATCTTGGCAGCTTTATCGGCCAGATGACGGAAGAACCCATCAAGGCGATCAACATCCTGTACGACGGTGTTGTCTCCGAGATGAACCTTGCCGCCCTGAACTCGTCCGTGGTCGCGGGGATCATGAAAAACGTGAACCCGGATGTGAACATGGTCAGCGCGCCCGTGATCGCCAAAGAACGCGGAATCAAGATCTCGACCACCAATCAGGACAAATCGGGCGCCTTTGACGGCTATGTCAAAGTGACCGTCGTGACCGAGCAGCGCGAGCGTTCCATCGCGGGCACCGTGTTCAGCGATGGCAAGCCGCGCTTCATCCAGATCAAGGGTATCAATATCGACGCCGAGGTGGGCGCGCACATGCTCTACACCACGAACGAGGATGTGCCGGGCATCATTGGTATGCTGGGCATGACCATGGGTAAGGCGGGCGTGAATATCGCGAACTTCACGCTTGGCCGTTCGGCTGCGGGAGGCGAGGCGATCGCCATTCTCTATGTCGATGAAGAGGTGAACGAGACCGTCATCAAGCAACTGCACGACACTGGCATGTTCAAACAGGTCAAGCCGCTGCAATTCGACGTGAACTGATCGCTGCGGAACGTAGACTGAACCGGAACGCCGCCCTCCTGACCGGGGGCGGCGTTTTGATGTGCCGTGGCCTGCGCCTTTTGATCCGGGCGCGTCCGCGTTATTCTTTGGAACGATCCAGAGCAAAGGCAACCCCATGTCCCAACCCGTCTATGTCGTCGGCGATATCCACGGTCAGATGGCCAAGCTGGAAACAGCATTCGAACGGATCGCGGCAGATGGTGGCGAGAACGCGCCCTTCGTCAGTCTTGGCGATCTGGTCGACCGTGGTCCCGACAGTCGCGCGGTGATCGAGACCTTGATGCAGGGGCAGGCGGCGGGACGGGACTGGACCGTGCTCAAGGGCAATCATGACCGGATGTTCCAGCGATTTCTGGAGGATGGCCGTCTGGACGATGCGCGGATCCTGTCAGGCGCAGACTGGTTTCACCAGCGGCTGGGCGGAGACGCAACGCTGGCCTCCTACGGGGTGACGGGCATCCACAGGCGTCCGGCAGATGACTTGCGAGAGGCGGCGCGCGAGGCTGTCCCCGCCGCGCATCTTGCCTTCCTCCAAAACCTGCTGCCTTGTCATGAAAGGGATGATCTGTTTTTTGTCCATGCGGGCATCGCCCCCGGTGTCCCGCTGGAGCACCAGACCGAGGACGATATGCTCTGGATCAGGGGGCCGTTTCTGGAACATCTGGAGCCACATCCGCTTTTGGTCATACACGGGCATACTGCGCTGCAAGCTCCGGTGCATTATGGCAACCGGATCAATCTGGACGGTGGTGCCGGATATGGCCGCCCCCTTGCTGTTGCGGTGTTCGAGCAGGGGCGTGTCTGGACGCTCGAGGCCGATGGTCGCCGCCCGTTGGTGCCCTGACGGGACGTTTCTGTCGCGCCGAGGATTGACTCCGCGCCGTTCACGGGAAAAACCAAACGCATGACCAAATCCAAATGACAAGAGGATAACCATGACCGATATCGTCATACTCGATGGAGCCCGCACCGCTATTGGCACCTTCGGTGGCGCGCTCGCCGCCGTACCGCCCACCGAACTGGGCGCCATCGTCGCGCGTGAGGCGCTGGCGCGCTCTGGTGTTGAAGGCGCGCAGATCGGCCATGTCGTCTTTGGCAACGTGATCAACACCGAACCCAAGGATATGTATCTGTCGCGCGTTGCCGCCATGCAGGCTGGCATCCCTGAATCAGTGCCAGCCATGAACGTGAACCGCCTGTGCGGATCGGGCGCGCAGGCCATCGTCTCGGTCATCCAGTCCTTGATGCTGGGTGATGCTGAGTTCGGTCTGGCCGGTGGTGCTGAAAGCATGAGCCGCGCGCCCTATATCGTGCCGGATCAGCGCTGGGGCGCCAAGATGGGCGATATCCGCACGCTCGACATGCTGCTGGGTACGCTGAACTGTCCGTTCGGATCGGGGCACATGGGGGTCACCGCCGAGAACGTTGCGGGCGAGCATAGCATCTCCCGCGCGGATCAGGACGCCTTTGCCATGGCCAGTCAGGAACGCGCCGCCCATGCGATTGCGGAGGGGCGTTTCCGTGACCAGATCGTGCCGGTCGAGGTGACGGTGAAACGTCAGAAAGTTGCTTTCGATACGGACGAGCATCCCAAAGCCACGAGCCTCGAGGCGTTGGCGGGGCTGAAAGCCGTGTTCAAGAAAGATGGATCGGTCACTGCGGGCAACGCCTCGGGCATCAATGACGGTGCGGCGGCCATGGTGCTGGCGCGCGCCGATGCGGCGGAAAAGGCCGGACTGAAGCCGCGCGCGCGCATTCTGGGCTATGCCCATGCAGGCGTGCGCCCCGAAGTCATGGGCATCGGCCCCGTCCCTGCTGTCACGGCGCTGCTGGCCAAAATCGGCCTGAAAGCCAGCGATTTCGATGTGGTCGAGAGCAACGAGGCGTTTGCGGCGCAGGCTGTTGCCGTCAACCGTGCGCTGGGGCTGGACCCTGCCATCGTGAACCCCAATGGCGGCGCTATTGCGCTGGGCCATCCGGTGGGCGCGACCGGCGCGATCATCACGATCAAGGCGCTGGCCGAGTTGGAACGCATCGGCGGCAAGCGCGCGCTGATCACCATGTGCATCGGCGGCGGTCAAGGCATCGCGCTGGCCATCGAGCGGTTCTAACTCACTCGACCACAATACGCACACGATCGGCGCGGCCTGCCGCGTCGATCACCGACAGGGTCACATGACCCGCACCCAACCCCTCCAGCGCGGCCTCGCGCCGATGCGTACCTACGACAAGCGGTGCGCCGTCCGCCAGCCAAGTGAAGGGCGGCAGGCCATCGCGCAGCTTGACGGTCAGCGCTTGCCCGTGCAGCGGCAGGCGCGCGCCATCCGGCGGAAAGGCCAGACGCGGAGCATCGACAATCGCCGCATTGCGTGTCCCGAAGCGCTGAAGCGGCAACGGCAGGCTGGCATTCGGCACGATCAGCGTCTCTGGCGGGGGTGGCGGTAGCGGATCAGCGCGGGGTTTCAGCCGCTCGAAAGCCTGAAACAGCACAGGTGCCGCCAGATCGCCGCCAAAGGCCCCCGGCACCGGCGTGCCATCGGGCCGCCCGATCCAGACACCGATCACATGCGCGCCGTCAAACCCCACGGCCCATGCGTCGCGATGACCGTAGGAGGTGCCGGTCTTGTAGGCCAGCCGCATCTGCGCGGCCCCCGGTGGTGGCGCGATCCCCGCCAGTATATTTGAGACCTGCCAAGCCGCGCTGCGGCTCACGATGCGGGACACAGCGGCGGCGTCCCCGGACATGGACGAGCGCAACGGCACCGCCTGCCCACCTTGGGCAAGTCCTGCATAGAGCTGCACCAATCCTTCCAGACTGACACCGACCCCGCCAAGCGCCACCGCCAGCCCCGGCTGACCGCCGGGCAGGGCCGTTCGCACACCCGCGCGGGACAGCCCTGCCATCAGATTGGCCGGTCCCAAAGCCTCCGTTAGCCGCACGACGGGGATGTTCAGCGACAGGCGCAGCGCCTCGGACACGCGGATATCGCCGCGGAACTGCCCGTCGAAATTTTGCGGCGCATAGCGGCCAAAGGCGACGGGGCGGTCGTCGATCAGGGTTTCGGGATGTGCCAGCCCCCTGTCGAACGCGAGCGCATAGACAAGCGGCTTGAGGGTCGACCCCGGCGAGCGCATGGCCGTGGTCATATCCACAAACCCTTGCCGCGCATCTTCGGCCAGCCCCGCCGATCCGACAGAGGCCAGAACGGCGCCGTTGCGATGATCCGCGACAAGCATCGCGATGGACAGACGCGGCCCCAGATGGCGCAGGGACTCAACCGCAAGGGCTTCCAGCTTGCGCTGCAGACCTGCATCCAGTGTCAGATCGTGGCGCAACTGCTCCGGCGCGAGGCGGCGTGCGCGATCCGTCAGATGCGGGGCGAGAGCAGGAAACGCGATGCGTTGCTGTGGCACAGGCTCGCTCAAAGCGGCTTGCGCGGTCTCGGCGCTCAGCGTGCCATTGCCGGATAAGCGCGCCAGAACCGTATCACGGGCGGCAAGGGCGGCGGCGGGGGCACGATCCGGGCGGCGCGCTTCGGGCGATTGCGGCAGCGCCACCAGCAGAGCAGATTGCGCGGCTGTGAGGCGGGCAGGCTCCTTGCCGAAATAGGTCAGGCTGGCAGCGCGCACCCCTTCGATATTGCCGCCATACGGCGCAAGCGTCAGATAAAGGCCGAGGATCTCCGCCTTACTCAACTGCCGCTCAAGTGCCAGCGCCACACGGATCTGACGCAGCTTGCCGGGCCACTGGCCAGTGCCTGTCGCCTCCAGCAGGCGGGCGACCTGCATCGTCAGGGTCGAGCCGCCCGACACGATCCGCCCATGCCACAAAGCCTGAGCGCTTGCCCGCAACAGGGCCAACGGGTCCACGCCAGCATGGCTGTGGAACCTTTTATCCTCATAGGACAGCAGCATATCGACAAAGCGCTGATCGACCTGATCGGGGCGCAGGCCCAGACGCCACAAACCATCCGCTACCGTATAGGCGCGCAGCAGATCGCCGTTGCGGTCGCGCATCTCGACCGATGTGGCTGGCAATGTCGAGGGCAGAACCGTCGACCCGATCCAGTTATCCGCCGCGTCTCGCGTGATGGCTGCACTCAGCAGCATGCCCGCCAGCGCGAAGGGCCAAAGGCACCGCACCGCGTCAGTCCGACACGGTCACGCGCCCGGATGCCGTAGTCGCACGGTATTCGGGGCGGTACATATCCTCGACCAAAGCCGCAGGGTGGTGGAAAGACCCCGGAGAGATGGCGCGCACGATATAGGCCAGCGTGAAGGGCCGCTCCGATTGCCAGTCCACAGCCGCCATGAAACGATCAGACCGGAACTCGGCATGTTCTGCAAAAGCAGGGTCGAGCCAGTCAAGTGACGCGATATCCCCGGCATTGAGCAGGTTGGGATTGTCGATCTCGAACCCTGCGGGCAGGGGATCGTTTACCATCAGGCGGGCACCGCTGTCATCGGTGGGGGTGACGGTGAGAACCGCAACCATACGGGAGCCGATGGTCACTTCTGTCGGGGAAAGCGATGCGCCGTCCATATCGTAGTAATCCCGCGCGATCCGGTAGCCATAGCCGCTGGCGGCAATCTGGCCCGTTGGCACACCGAAGGTGGTCAGCGTGATATCCATCGGAGCCGATGACACATTCCGCACTGCCAGCGGGGCAAAGGCCAGATCATCGGCCTTGGCCCGCAGGACAGGGCCAGTCACAGGCAGGCCGTTCACCTCCAGCCCCGCGACATCGGGATTGCCCACCAAGGCATGCGCGGCCAGCAGCGACCACGATGCCTCCTGCGGCGAGAAGGGCTGCGCGGCACTGCCGATCCGCTGGCTCAGCGCGGCGGTATCGACGGCTGTGCTGCCCGCCTCCACGGCCAAGGCCAGAACGCCTGCTGTGTCGCGCAGACGGGTGCCGTAATCCGCCCGCCAGACCGGCGCTTCGCGGCCATCTGTGCCCGCGATCATGCGCGCGGCGCGGCTGAACAATCTGTCAGCGCGGGTCTGGTCCCCGTAAAGGGCTAGCGCCGCACCAAGTTGCGCCGCCGCCAAAGGCGTTGCCAGCGCCTCGGCCTTCTGATCGGCATAATAGCGCAGGTCGCCCATATTGGCGGCGCCTTCGCGGGCCAGCACCATCAGCGCATAGGCCAGATCCTCGCCGCCCGCGTCGAAATCGGGGGCAAAATTCACGCGGTTGCGCAGGTTGTCCAGCGCCAGCCGAAAGGCTGTCTCTGGCACGGCATGACCGGCGGCGCGCGCGCGCGACAACAGGTCGGTCACATAGGCGTCCAGCCAGAAATCTCCCGCGCCTGCCTGCCACAGGCCAAAGCTGCCGTTGCCGGATTGCCGTGTCAGGATCTGGTCGATCGACCGCTCGATCCGCGCGTCGATCCGGTCACGATCCCCAAGCCCCAGCGCCTCGACCATGCTCTGCATGGACAACAGCGGCATGGTCTGGCTGGTCACCTGTTCGGTACAGCCGTAGGGATAACTGTCCAGCATGGTCAGCAAGGCAGGCGCGTTCAGCCGCGCCAAAGGCCCCGCGCTCAGCGTCAGCGTTCCGGTTCCTGCGCGCAAGCCGTCAAAGGTGGCTGCCGTCAGATGAAGGCTCTCTCCGGCGGCAAGCGACAGCCGCTCGGTCATCGCCACGCTGGGGTCATTGGCGCGCACAGGCAGGGTCAGATCACGGACCAGTTGCCGCCCGTCCGGCGTGGTCAAGGCAACGCGCAAGCTGTGATCGCCGGGCGCATCTGTGCTGAACGGAATGGCCAGCCGTTGTGTCTCGCCTTCGGCCAATGTCAGGCCGGAGGGCACGGAGCCTTGCAACGCCACACCATCGGCGAGGATATCCAGCCCCATTCGCCCTGCGGGACCATCGGCATGGGTGATCTCCAGCAGCAGGCGGCTGTTATCGCCGGGGGCCATAAAACGTGGCAGGCTGGCCGTCACCACAACTGGATCGCGCACCAGAACATCCGCCTCGGCCTGCCCTACGCCCGTGGCGGACCACGCCACAGCCATCAGGCGCACTGTGCCGTTAAAGGCAGGCAGGTCAAAGCTGACCTCGGCCCGCCCATCTTCGCCCACGGTCACCGGACCGCTGAAGAACGCCAGCAATTCCTCGGTCGGGGGCGGGGATAGCAACCGCATCAGCGCGCCTGCATCGCCACCGGAGCGGACCTGTCCCATCGCACCGTCCAGACTGTTGATCAGACGGCCATAGATATCGCGCAGTTCCATCCCCAGTCGGCGCTGCCCGAAGTAATGCGCGGCAGGATCGGGGCCGGTGAAGGCCGTCAGGTTGAGAATTCCCAGATCGACCGCCGCGAGCGTGACATAGGCGGTCTCGCCTTGGGTGATGCCCTCCACCTGCACGGCTACATCCAGCGGCCCGCGCGGATCGGCAGCCTCGGGCGCGTCCATACTGACTTGCAATTGGCGCGCGCCGGGATCGATGCTGGCATGGGCCAGACCAAGTCCACGCGCAGGCATCTGGCCTGCGGCCACATCCATGGGCCGGATCACCGTGGCGGTGACATACGCTCCGGTGCCCCAGTCATCTGTCACCGTCAGCGGGATCAGCGTCTCGCCCTCCGCTACCTCCACGGTCTGCATCTCGATCAGGCGGTTCGACATCACCGCGATGCTGGCAATTCCCGCACGGCGCGGCACGATCCGCAGCATGGCGGTCTCTCCTGTGCGATAGGCGGGTTTGTCCAGCGACAATTCCAGAAGATCGGGTGTCGTGGCGGTGTCAGCCGGAACATACCAGCCCGCGTCGAACCCGATGGAAGAGGCGGCATAATCGCCCTCCCGCGTCTCGACGACCAACTCATACCGCCCCCATTCCACGGCGGCGGCAATCTCCAGAGGTGCATCGCCGAGCACATCCTCGGCTGTGGTGATGCGGGTGCGGGTGGTCACAGGCTCCCACTGCCATTCGCCGTATTGCTGATACCACTGATACCGCGTCTCAACCCGGTTCACCGTCCAGCGCACGGTCAATTCCGCCTGTGTCAGGTCAGGGGCCAGACCGATAACGTGGAAGGTGGCGGCGCTGCCCTCCGGCAGGGGGCCGTCGAACAGCGGACGGATGCCGATCATCGGCGTCTCGGGTGTCAGCGCGCGGGTGAGTTCCCGCTCGACCGGCCGGTTCGAGCCTTCGCTGACGCGCAGGGTCACGCGCGCTTCAAGCGGGCTGCCCGCAGCTTGCACCTCGGGCAGGGTCAGGGGCAGGGTGGCAAAGCCGTCCGCATCCGTCCGCGCAACCTCGAGCACTCGGCTACGTGGGCTGACGGGGTCGTCATGGCGACCGAAGCGGTACAGCGGAAAAGCCTCGATCCGGTCAATCCCGCGCAGCAGCACCTCCCCCTCGATGGCCAGATCGGCACCGGGCGCGCCGAAGAGATACCGCGCCGCAACGCTGAGCGGGGGCGTATCGCCTGCCCGCAGCGGGCCATCCGGCAAGGTCAGGTCAAAATCGATCCGTTCGGGCAGGAAATCCTCGACCAGCACGGTGCGGCTTGCAAGGGCAGGGGCATCCACATCGGCCTTGATATCCAGCCGCCATGCGCCGCGCGGCACGCTGTCACCCAGAGGCAGGGCAAAGACATGCCCGCCTGCGGCATCCTCAGTCGACAAGGTGCGGGAGTATACCACCCCGTCGGGACGGGTGAGAATGGCAGTCACCGGCAGGCCGGGCGTTGCGGCGGCCTGATCATCGCGCGCCAGCACCGTGGCATGGATCACCTCGCCCGCGCGGTAAGCGCCGCGATCCGTGGTCAGAAACACGTCAATCGGCGGTGCCGGAGCCCGCCCCTCCACGCCCCTGTCGGAAAGATCGAAAGCCGGATCGGTCAGCGACAGAAAAGCGATATCCTGCGTCGCGTCCTCGCCCTGTCTGACAACCACCATCGCAGGCGCGGCAGAGCCGGTGCCGCGCGTCAGGCCAGCGTCGAAACGCACATAGCCTTGCCCGTCAGTCTCGGCCTCGGCGATCACCGCATTGGCGCGGCTGAGCAAGCTCACCTGCGCGCCCTGAAGCGTTGCGGCATCCGACAGATTGCGGACCACGACATGCAGACCGTCATTGCCGAGCATGGTCGCAATCCCCAGATCGGACAGCACGAACCATTGCGTCGCCCCCGGATCGCTGTAGGGATCGGCCCCCGGAACGGTGGCCGTCAGCGCGTAAATGCCCGGTTTCTGACCGGCCAGAACATCCCCCAACGGCAGGCGGGTCGTCATGTCGCGGTTCAGCGCGTTTCCGGTCTCGCCCGTGCCTGTCCAGATGTCCTCGGCAATTTCGGCGGTAAAGCCACGGGCCTGCCATTCGGGCATCGTGCTGCCAAAGTAGTTGTCCTGCATGGAGCGCAGCAGATTGCGGTCACTGATCCGGCGCAGGGTCAGGTCGATCTCGTCCAGATTGACCGTTTGCACCGGCAAGGCAGCATCGGCGCTGCGCGGCAGTACATAGGCGCGTCCAGGGAAGATGATCGAGGGGGTGCGGTCTCTCACATACAGCACCTGCTCCACCTCGCGCAGCAGGCTCTCCCCGCTGGCCGCAGGCAGGCCGGAGCGCAGGACGACGCGGTAACGTTCGCCGTGCTGCACCCCGTCGATGCAAAGCTGGCGATCATCGGCGATCACCGACAGGGTGGCATCCGGCAGGCCCACGAAAGGCGTGTAATCCTGTCCGGCCTTGACCAGCGGGTCCGAGAACTGCACGCAAAGGCGGGGTGCTGCGCTGTCGCTCTCGACGCTGTTGCCGACAACACGAAAGCCGTATTTGCCCACGGCCTCCTCAAGCCTGCGGTCCAGATCGCTGCGCGGCGCGATGCTCTGCGCCAGCCGCAACGCCGGGATCATATCGCGGCCCCGCTCGGCGGTCTCCAGAGACTGCGCCAGCACTTCCAGCGCACTGACCTGCTGTGCCGGCCCTGTGGCGCGCAGATAGCCGTTGATCGCAGCGCTGACCGCGCGGTCGCGCAGACGTATCTGCTGATCGTAGGCCTGCACATCGATCCGCGCGGTCAGGCGGGCATATTCCACCCAAAGATCGCTACGATCCATCAAGGATACCGCAGCGCCCATCCAAAAGGCGGCATTGGCCTGATCTCCGGCATTTGCCCGCTCCAGCGCGGCTTGCAGGATCTGGTCCAGATCGAACCCGCCAGCGGGATGCATCACGCCGATCTCAAGCGCCAGATCATGCGCTGCGCTCAGGCTTTGATCTCCCAGCCACTCCAGATCGTCTTGAGCTTGCGCAGCTGTTTGCAGCACCTGCCTGTCAGTGTCGCGCACCTCGGCCGAAATTGCGCCCTGATAGGGGCTGCGCGCCGTGACGGCCGATTTTGGAAAACAGGCATTGGACCGCGTGTTGAACGTGAAAGCCCGGCACGCGGCATCAGACAAACAGACAGTGCGGCAGGCGGACAAGGTTGTGTCGAACAAGGGTTGCAGATCACTGCCGGGGAAATCCATGTCCTGCGTCACGATCACCCTGCGTTCAGGCAGAATGTCCTGCGCCACAACGGGCACCGCGCTCATGCCGGACAGACCGAGGATCGCCGTAAACAATATAGTGACACTATGGCGGGAAAAACGCGGCATCGGGCTTACTCCTGTGTTGGGCGCATCAAAGCATGGCGGTGCTTTGACGCGCAAGGATTCCGATGAAGCCCGGTGCGCTGTTTACCCGGAATTCACCCTGTTCACCGATGCTGGCGAAAATCTGTGTTGCCCCCGTAATGCTCATCCAGAAAGGACAGGCATGAGTCTTGTCAACAAGCTGGCGGAAGAACGCCGCGCCCGCCTTGCTGCCGAACGTATGCTTGAACTGAAGCAGGCGGAACTGTTCGCCGCGAACCGCAAGCTGGGCCGCCACGCCAAGGCGCTGTCAGAGGAGATTCACGAAACACGCGCGCAGGTCCAGACCGTTCAGGACGAGAACGAACGCGTGAAATCGGATCTGAATGTAGCCCATCAGAAGGTCGAGATCGCGGAGCGTCGGCTGTGGCATTCCATCGAGACGATTCAGGACGGATTCGCTTTTTTCGACCTTGATGATCGTATGATCGCCGCCAACCATGCCTATCTGTCGGTCTTCGAAGATCTCGAGGAGGTCGGCCCGGGCATCACCTATTCGCGCATCCTGCAACTTCTGACCGAGGAGGGGATCGTCAATATAGCAGAGCACAGCCCCGCCGCATGGCGCGCGATGATGCAACGCCGATGGGAGGCACCTACGCCCGAGCCGACAGTGGTCAGGCTGTGGAACGGCCAATATATCAAGCTGATCGACCAGCGCGGCAAGGGCGGTGACGTGGTCAGCCTTGCGCTGAACATCACCGAAACCGTGAACTATCAAAAAGACCTAAAAAAAGCGCGCGAGCGGGCTGAAGCGGCAAACCGCGCCAAATCAGCGTTTCTCGCCAATATGAGCCATGAAATCCGCACGCCGATGAACGGGGTTGTCGGCATGTCGGAACTGCTGGGCGATACCGGACTCACGCAGGAGCAGCGGCTATATGTCGATACGATCCGCAGTTCGGGCGAGGCGCTGCTGGTGATCATCAATGACGTGCTCGACTATTCCAAGATCGAGGCGGAGCGTCTGGTCCTGCATCCTGAACCCTTCGATCTGGAGCGCGCCATCCACGAGGTGATCCTGCTGCTGCAACCCAGCGCCCGCCAGAAGGATCTGGAGCTTCTGGTGGACTATGATCTCTTCCTGCCCACGGTTTTTGTGGGCGATCCGGGACGCATGCGGCAGGTGCTGACCAATCTGATCGGCAATGCGGTGAAATTCACCCTGTCGGGGCATGTTCTTGTCCGTGTCGTCGGGATGCAGGACGGGGAAGGGGCAGATGGACAGATTCATGTCACGGTGGAAGATACAGGTATCGGGATCGCAGCAGACAAGATCCAGCACGTCTTCGGGGAGTTCAATCAGGTCGAGGATGCCAGCAACCGCCGTTTCGAGGGCACGGGGCTGGGCCTTGCCATCACGCAGCGACTGATCTCGATGATGGGCGGGCAGATATGGGTGGATTCAGAACAGGGCAAGGGCAGTGTTTTCGGTTTCCGTCTGACCTTGCCCGTGGCCGATACAGGTGTCGGCGATCCGGGCACCGCAGGTCTGTCCTTGCCGGTCAAAGGGCTGCGCCATGCGCTTGTCGTCGACCCGGTCGAGGCCAACCGCGAGATTCTGACGCGCCAGTTGCGGACGATGGGGATCATGGTGACAGGCTGCGCCTCGGGAGGCGAGGCACTGGCGCGGCTTGACGATAATGTCGATGTGATCCTGACCGATCACGCGATGGCCGAGATGGACGGGCTGGAACTGGCCGTTGCGGTGCGCGCGACCGGATCAAAGGTGCCGATCCTGTTGTTCACAGCAAATTCGGCTTTTGCCGAGCAGGACCCCGCCCATCGGCATCTGCACGCCGTCCTGCAAAGACCGACAACACGACGCGCGCTGTTCGCCGCGCTGGGCCAGCTTTGTGACACGGCCTTGCCTTCCTCAAGCGCCAGTGACGTGGAGAAATCCCCGCTTGATCTGCTTTTGGATCAGGATCGAGGCCCCGCTGACCTGAGACCGGTCGCACCGGCCTCACGCCTGATGCGGGTGCTGGCAGCCGAGGACAACATGACCAACCAGCTTGTGTTCTCGCGGATGGTGCAACACCTGAAAATCGAGCTTCGCTTCGCTGGCAACGGAGCGGAGGCTGTCGCGATCTGCCCCGCATTCCAGCCCGATCTGGTGTTCATGGATATCTCC
>JAGXGW010000073.1 GCA_024636555.1 Paracoccaceae bacterium
ATGCTGGGTTCTGCCAAGAAGGTTTCGATCACCAAAGACGAGACTACTGTCGTTGACGGCGCTGGTGCGAAGGCCGAGATCGAAGCCCGTGTGGCTCAGATCCGCAACCAGATCGAAGAAACCACGTCCGACTATGACCGTGAGAAGCTGCAAGAGCGCGTTGCCAAACTGGCTGGCGGTGTTGCTGTGATCCGCGTCGGCGGCATGACCGAAACCGAAGTGAAAGAGCGTAAAGACCGCGTCGATGACGCACTGAACGCAACGCGCGCTGCGGTGCAGGAAGGTATCGTCGTCGGCGGCGGTGTCGCCCTCATCCAGGCAGGCAAGTCTCTGGACGGCCTGAAAGGCGCGAACTCCGATCAGGATGTCGGTATCTCGATCATCCGCAAGGCAATCGAGGCGCCGCTGCGTCAGATCGCCGAAAACTCCGGTGTGGACGGTTCGGTTGTTGCGGGCAAGATCCGCGAAAGCAACGACAAGACCTTTGGCTTCAACGCGCAAACCGAAGAATATGGCGACATGTTCAAGTTCGGCGTGATCGACCCGGCCAAGGTTGTCCGCACAGCTCTGCAGGACGCGGCCTCGGTTGCCGGTCTGCTGATCACCACCGAAGCGATGGTGGCTGATCGTCCCTCGAAAGAGGGTGCCGGCGGCGGCGGCGGCATGCCCGACATGGGCGGCATGGGCGGCATGATGTAATCTGCCCCACAGGTAGAACAGGAAAGGGCTCGCCATTGGCGGGCCCTTTTTTGTTGGTGTTTGAAGGATCAGCGCCCACTTGATCAGGGCTGGCCGGTCAGCGCCAGAAACTCGCGGAAGGCGGCTTTGTAGGCGTTTTCGTCCTCGGCGTAGGATTGCAGGTGATCGGCTCCGGTCAGATGCGCGATGGTCACAGCACCTGCATCCGAGCCGGCGCGCAGGTCCAGCAAATGCTGGCTGGACCATTGCGGCACAACCCTGTCGGCGCTGCCATGGGCAAGGAACATGGGGCCGTAAAACCCCGCGTAACGCCCCGTCACCGTCGCCTCGTGCAGCCTGGCGGGATGCGAGAGGCGCAACACCATCAGCGTGGAGCGCGCCACGACACCGGGCAGCGGCAGGCCCATGCCTCTTGCAAGGTGATGCAATACCGCGCGGAATTCCAGCGCGGGCGCATCGAGGGCGATGGCGCTGACACGCTCTGCCTCGGGGCTGCGGGACAGGAACTGCCCCAGAATGGCACCGCCCACGGAGTCGGCAAGGATCACCACCTCGCCGTAACCACGGTCGCGCAGGGCCAGTACGGCGGCCTCCAGATCACGCCATTCCGTCAGCCCGAAACCGTATCTGTCATCTGGGGTTGCGGGCGCGTGGTCGTCATTGCGGTAGCTGATCAGCAATGTCGGCAGCCCCGCCTCGTGCAGCATGGGAAGGTAGCGATACCCGTCTTCCCGTGCCCCCGCGATGCCATGTACATAGATGGCCGCCAGATGCGGCTGCGGTGCGCTGGGGCTGAAAGGCTCCGGCACAAGCCACGCCTCGGCGGGGCCAAGCTCGGTCTGGATCGCGACCGTCTCGAAGGCAAGCCCCAGCGCGGTCGTGGGATCGCCGCGATACCCGATCTGGCCGGGTTCCGTCACCGGAGCATCGCTTTGCACCATTTGCGAGATGGTCCCCACCGTCAGAAGCTGGCTTGCAACCCTGTGCAAGCCGAGCGTGGCGCTGATCAGGTACAACAGAGACAGCGCAATCAGGAGTACGACGATCGGCAAACCGTATTTGCGGGCACGGGATCTGCGTCGGATGCGAACCATCGGCATATTTTGCATTCCTTGCTGCAAGACGAACTGCGCCGCCAGCCTAGACTGCCATCATGTGCGGGATCAAGCGAAGCGGGTTGGCCCCATCATGAGATCTCCTATTCTGTCCGGCGCGCAAATGGTTTAGCGGTTCTGCATGCGATTGTTCCTGCTCACCTCCCTGACCATGCTGGCCTTTGCGGCCAATTCCCTGTTGAACCGGATGGCGCTGGAGGACGGGACCACCGGCCCCGCCGCCTTTGCAGCGATCCGGCTGGTCTCGGGGGCGGTGTGCCTCTGGCTGATCGTGCTGATGCGAAACGGCGGGCCGCGTCCGGTATGGCATGCAGGCGGTGCGGCCAGTCTGGCGCTTTATGTGCTGGGGTTTTCCTTTGCCTATGTCACCCTGCCTGCGGGCGTCGGTGCGTTGATCCTGTTCGGCGGTGTGCAGATCACCATGTTTGCGGGCGCGTTGATCCTGCGGGAAACAGTCCCGCCCCGGCGCTGGGCAGGGGCCGTGCTGGCCTTTGGCGGTTTGGTCTGGCTGCTCTGGCCCGCGGGCGTCAGTGCGCCTGATCCGCTGGGGTCGGGGCTGATGGCGGCGGCGGCTTTCGGCTGGGGCATCTATTCCCTGCTGGGCCGGAATGCGACAGATCCCTTGCGCGCGACAGCGGGGAATTTCGTCTTCGCGGTGCCGTTCGGGGTGGTGCTGTTCGCGGTGATCCCTGATGGCGCATCGGGGCAAGGGTTGCTGCTGGCGGTGGTCTCTGGCGCGGTCACCTCGGGCTGTGGCTATGCGTTGTGGTATAGTGTGCTGCCGCATCTGGGAGCTTCGCGTGCCGCGGTGGCCCAGCTTTGCGTTCCGGTAATCGCAGCCCTGGGCGGGCTGGCCCTTTTGGGCGAAGGGCTGAGCCTGCGGTTTGCCATGGCATCCGTGCTCGTGCTGGGCGGTGTCCTGCTGGCGGCAATGCCCGCGACCCGCAAATGGCGATCCGCGAAAGATAGCGCCTGAAATTCGGGCAAACGGGTGTTTTGATAGCCTGAACGCCAGTCTGGCTGTACGAAATCTTGTCCTGTCCCGCACTATTCGCGTCAAGATGGTGTCTGGTCGGACAGGCAGGTGCGAAAGGGGAAAGCCGCAGGACATGACGCTCAGATTTCTATTGCCGGAGGACCGTGCGGAGGTGGCGGAGTTGCTCACGCTGTCTTTCGGGCGTCTGGACGAGGCGATCCTGCTGGAGCGTCTGCGCGATGCCGGAGACATGCGGCTCGAGTTGATCTGGATCGAAAAACGCGCCATCCGCGGTCATATCGGTTTTGCGCGGCTGGATGCGCCCGCAGGCTGGTGGGCGTTGGCACCGCTGTGCGTGCATCCGCGCAACCGTCGTCGCGGCATTGCCGCAGAGTTGATCCGTCACGGTCTGGATCAGGCCCGCCAGAACAGGGCCAAGGCTGTCGCCGTACTTGGTGATCCTGCCTATTACCGCCGGTTCGGGTTCTCGGCGAAGGCTGCCGAAAACCTGTCCTCGCCGTTTCCGGTTGCACAGACATCGCTTTACCCGATCCGTCCCGGCATGGCCGGTGTGACCGCCGATCTGACCTATCCGGCGGCGTTTTTTCAAGCCTGATCGTGCAAACGCTTACGACGGCCCCGCGTCACACCGGCACGATCCGTTCCAGCGGATCATAGGCAAAGCCGCGCGCCCATGCGATCTGCGGCAAGCTGTCGGGTTTCAGATGCAGGGCCAGCACCTCGGCCTGCGTGAAAAAACGGCGCTGCGTCACGATCCCTTCCGGATCGGTCCAGTCATCCGACAATGCCCCCGCGGTGATGCGGCAGCGAAAGAACACCTCGACCTGATGAAAATGGCGCTCGGGGTCGTGAAACTCGTTCACCAGACAGGGCGGACCGACGCTGATGGTCAGGCCGGTTTCCTCATGCACTTCGCGGATGAGGTTATCGGGGAGGGACTGGCCCATCTCGACGCCACCGCCCGGCGCGCACCACAATGTCGCGCGCGGATCACGATAGGCATTGACCAGCAGCAGGCGGTTGTCCTGCACGATCACGGCGCGTGCCGCCAATCTTGGGTTTGTCATATGACCTCGCGGCGTTTGGGCTTTTGCAGCATCTCAAAGGTGACTATCTGTATCCCATGAAAAACCACAGCTCGAAATACGTGACCGGACTCATTGTTTTATCGACAAGTGCGGCCTGCGGTCTGGCGACAGTGCCCGCCCATTCCGCCGAGACGGATTGCGTTATCCTGTTGCACGGGCTGGCGAGATCGGAAGTGTCCTTCCTGGTGATGGACCAGGTGCTGAGCGCCGATGGCTACAAGGTCGTCAATCCGGGCTATCCCTCGACAGAGGAAAACATCCGCAATCTTGCCAATGCCGTGTTGCCCGATGCCTTGGCGGAATGCGGCGACAGGACCACCCATATCGTGACCCATTCGATGGGGGGCATCCTGACCCGCTTCTGGATGGTCGGGAACAAGCCGGACAATCTGGGCCGTGTCGTGATGCTGGCCCCGCCCAATGCAGGCTCCGAACTGGTTGATGAACTGGGAGAGCTTGAGGCTTTTGCATGGCTGAACGGACCCGCCGGTTTGCAATTGCGGACCGATGCTCAAGGCGTGCCCGCACAGCTTCCGCCGGTCGAGTTTGAACTGGGCGTGATCGCGGGGGACCGTTCCTTGAATCCGGTCTTCTCGGCCATGATCGAGGGTAACGATGATGGCAAGGTCTCGGTCGAATCCACCAAGGTGGAGGGTATGGCCGATCATATCGTGCTGCATGTGACCCATACGTTCATGATGAACAATCCGCAGGTGATCGCGCAGGTACGGGCCTTTCTGGAGACCGGCGCGTTTGACCGGTCGATCTCTTGGGGTGATGCGGTGATGGATCTGCCGGTCACGGATTTGCCGGTGCTGGAATGACCGCCACATTGTCGCTGACCATGACCGGCGCGCAAGTGTTGCGCCCCGACGGGTTGGACCCTGCGCCACTGTCGCTTGCCGGGGGGCGGATCACCGCAGAGGCGCAAGCGCGCCGCGTCGATCTGAGCGGTTTCCGTGTGCTGCCCGGCATCATCGACGCCCATGGCGATGCGTTCGAGCGGCATCTTGCCCCGCGTCGCGGTGCCATGCGCGACCTGGGGCACGGGCTTGCCTCAGCCGAGGCGGAACTGGCGGCAAACGGGATCACCACCGCGATGCTGGCCCAGTTCTGGAGTTGGGAAGGCGCTTTGCGCGGTCCCGCTTTCGCGCAGCGCTTTCTCGAGGCGCTGGATGGTTTTCGCGGCCTTGGCACGGATATGCGGGCGCAGTTGCGGGTCGAGACGCATATGATTGCGGATTACCCCGAAATCGAAGCCGCCGTTGCCCGTTTCGGCATCGGCTATCTGGTCTTCAACGACCATCTGCCCCACGAGGCGCTGGCTGCGGGAAAGCGTCCGGCGCGCCTGACGGGGCAAGCGCTGAAAAGCGGGCGCAATCCCGATGACTATCTGGCGCTGATGCAACGGCTGCACGCGCAGTCCGACGCGGTGCCGCATGCGGTTGCCCAACTGGCAGAGCGGTTGCGCGCGCAAGGCGTGACTTTGGGCAGTCATGACGATTCCACAGCGCAGGGGCGCGTGGACTGGCGTGCGCGCGGCGTGCGCCTGTCCGAATTTCCCGAAACGCGCCTTGCCGCGCAGGAAGCGCGCACGGGCGGTGACGGGATCGTGCTGGGTGCGCCCAATGTCATGCGCGGAGGCTCGCATTCCGGCAACGTATCAGCGCAGGAACTGGTGGAGGCGGGGCTGTGTGACGCGTTGGCTTCGGATTACTATTACCCCGCACCACGGCTGGCGGCGCGGATACTGGCGGACCGGATCGGGTTGCCCGCTGCGTGGAGCCTTGTGTCCTCGGGGCCGGCGCAGTTGCTGGGGCTACGGGACCGTGGCCAGTTGGTGCAGGGCCAGCGCGCCGATCTGGTGGTGCTGGATGAAGACTGGCAGATCGGCGCAACGCTCGCAGGCGGGCGCGTGACCTATATGGTGGGCAGTGTCGCGGCCCGGTTCATGTCAGCCATGAAACCCTGCACGGCCGCGTGGCCGCGCGGGTGGCCCCATAAAAAAAGACGCGCCACCCCCGAGGGGAAGGGTAACGCGCCACGCTCAGAACAGCTTGTCTTGGGTACTCTGGATCAGCTGTCCATCACGAACTGGTAGCTTGCGGGCGCATAGTGGAAGCCCGTGTCGCGGGTCTCCACAAATCCCAAAGCGGGGAATGGCATGTGATACCCGATGAACGGGATACGGTCCGCGGCAAGCATGTCTAGGATATTGCGGCGTGTCGCGGCGGCGGCTGCCTTGTCCATGTCAAAACGCACTTCCCAATCGGGATGCGCCAGCGACCAGACATAGTGATTGGCGAAATCGGCGCCGAGCAAAAGCTGCTGGCCGTCGCTTTCGATCATATAGGTCATATGTCCGGGCGTGTGGCCGAAAGCCGCCATGCCCGTGATGCCGGAGGCGACAGAAGCCCCGTCGCCCACCATTTCCATCTGGTCGGCCAAGGGGCGCACATTGTTTGCAAAGCCTTCGTTGTCGGTGCCGTTCCAATGGTCGAACTCGACCGAGCCTGTCACGTATCGCGCATTCGGGAAGGTGGCCGCGCCATCGTGCATGAGGCCGCCGATATGGTCGCCGTGCATATGGGTGAGCACCACCACGTCGATTTGGTCGGGCGTGTAGCCTGCCGCCTCAAGCGCCGATGTGATCCCTTCCGCCGCCAGGCCAGTGTCGAACAGGACAAGCTCCGCGCCAGTATTGACCACGGTCGGGGTAAAGAAAAACAACGCGCGGTCGGTGGGGATCATCGCCGCCTCGGAGGCGGCTGCAAATTCCTCCGGCGTGGCGTTGAGGCCGAAAATCGTATTCGGATCGGGCACGGTGCGGGTTCCGGCCAGAAGCGAGGTCACATCGAAGCCACCCAACCTGATGCGGTTGTAGGGCGCGCGTGACGGCCCCGTCAGCGGGGCGCTTGCACTGGCATGCGTTGCGGCCATACCGGCAAGCGGCAGGGTGGCGGCGCTGGCCAGGACGGATCTGCGGGACATTTTGGGCGGGGTCATCTCGGGCTCCTCTATGTGTCAGGTAGGGTGAGGTTAGCACGAATGCGACGGGCGACCTGTGCGCTCGCAATCAGTTGATGTGCGTCACAGCAAGGCCCGTCGCAGGTGCCGGGCGCGCTCGGCGCTTTCTGGACAAATCCCCGCGCCTGTGACAGAGCACGTTCCAACAGGAGACCCTTCCATGACAACCACCCGCTTCGCCCCTTCGCCCACCGGTTATATCCATGTCGGCAACCTGCGTACCGCGCTGATGAACTACATGATCGCCCGCAAGGCCGGCGGCACGTTCATCCTGCGGATCGACGACACCGATCAGGAACGTTCCAAGCAGGAATATGTCGACCAGATCCAGCGCGATCTGGAATGGCTGGGCCTGACGTGGGACCGGATCGAGCGGCAGTCCGCGCGACTGGACCGCTATGCACAGGCGGCTGACAAACTGCGCGAAATGGGCCGGTTCTACGAGGTGTTCGAAACCCCGACCGAACTGGACCTCAAGCGCAAGAAGCAGCTCAACATGGGCCGCCCGCCGGTTTATGACCGCGCGCATCTGGATCTGAGCGAGGCGCAGAAAGAGGCGATGCGCACCGAGGGGCGTGCCGGATACTGGCGCTTCAAGCTGGATCAGGAACGGATCGAATGGTCCGATGGAATCCTTGGCGATATCTCGATCGACGCCGCCTCCGTCTCTGATCCGGTGCTGATCCGCGCCGATGGGCAGGTGCTTTATACGCTGGCCTCGGTCGTTGATGATACCGATATGGGTGTGACCGACATCGTGCGTGGCTCGGATCATGTGACCAATACGGCCACCCAGATCCAGATCATTCAGGCGCTGGGCGGCACTGTGCCCAGCTTTGCGCACCACTCCCTGCTGACCGGCCCGCAGGGCGAGGCGCTGTCGAAACGTCTGGGCGCATTGTCCATCAAGGATCTGCGCGCACAGGGCGTGGAGCCGATGGCGCTGCTGTCGCTGATGGCGCGGCTTGGCTCGTCCGATCCGGTCGAGCTGCGGGCCGACATGGCGGAGCTGATCGAGGGTTTCGACATCACGCGTTTCGGCGCGGCCCCGACCAAGTTCGACGAACAGGACCTGTTCCCGCTGACCGCGCGCCATCTGCAATCGCTCCCGCTGGAGGCTGTTGCCGATGATGTCGCGGCTTTGGGCGTGCCTGCCGATCTGGCGGCGCAGTTCTGGCAGGTGGCACGGGACAACATCACCACGCGGGCCGAACTGGCTGGCTGGTGGGCGCTCTGCCGCGACGGCGCGGAGCCTGTGATCGCGGACGAAGACCGCGCATTCGTGGCGCAGGCGCTGGCTTTGTTGCCCGAAGGACCGTTCGACGCGACAAGCTGGAGCCAGTGGACCACGACAGTCAAGGAGGCGACGGGGCGCAAGGGCAAGGGGCTGTTCATGCCGCTGCGTCTGGCCCTGACCGGACAGGCGCATGGCCCCGATATGGCCGCGCTGATGCCGCTGTTGCAGGTGATCCGCGCACGCGGCTAAACCATCAGGGCGGGCAGGGGGCTGGCTGCCCCCATGCCGGCCTGCGGCCGACATTCCCCCGCGGATATTTCAGGCAAGAAGAACGCCTTCGTTCACAGGCCGGGCGGCGGCGTTGTGGTGATCGTCACGCCAAGCCGCGCGAGTGCATCATCGACAAGCGCGCGTTCGGATGGAGCAAGGCGCAGGTGCCGCGGATAGATCGGCGCGGCGCGATCATCCAGCACTGGCGCGTCCCATCCGTCTGTCGTGGCGAAGAAACGCGCGACCCCCTCGGCCCCGAATTCGCGCAGATACCCTTGGACGACCACATCCAGATAGCTCAACAGAACCGGATGCTGCCGGCTTGGCGCGCTATAGCGCCCCGCCGGAATGGTGTAGACCGACACAGCGGGGCGCGGCGACAGGAGATGGTCGACATGGTCGCACACGGGCTGGCGGGTATAGGCCGCCTCGCGCAGGTCCAGTGCCGCCCAGTCCGCGCCGGGGACTGCGGCGATCAGCCCCTCGATGGAACTGCTGCTGTCAGGCTCCACCGTCAGAAAGGCAACGGGACGCAACGGCGTGTGCCGCCATGTCCGCCGCCAACCCGGCAACCTTGCGGGATGGGCGCGGCCATAGGTATGGGTGTCGCGGTTCACCAGCGAGCCATATCCGAAGAAAAACACATCCTGCATACAACAAAGCCTTTTCGGTTGATCCATATCATTTCGTGCATCTGTGAAAGCAGGCAGGTTGGGAGCCATCTGAAAACACGGAAAGTGGCGATATGCGTATCACGAAGCGAACCAATCTGGCTATGCGTGTGCTGATGTATTGCGCCGTGCATGAAGGGCGTCTGGTGACGAAATCCGAGATCGCGCAGTGCTGCAACACATCCGAGAACCATCTTGCGCAGGTGATCAACCAATTGGGCCAGCTTGGCTATCTGCGGACCCGGCGCGGGCGCAATGGCGGGCTGATGCTGGGCCGGCCGAAGGCCACGATCGAGATCGGAGAGGTATTTCGCGCGCTGGAATCGCAGGTGCCGATTGCCGAGTGTTTCGCCGATGTGGACAATACCTGCCCGTTGATCGATGCCTGCCGGCTGAAGATCGCGGTCGCCGATGCGGCAGAGGCTTTTTACGCCCATCTTGACGAGATCACGCTGGATGCTCTGGTCTGCGGCAATACGCGTCTGCTCGAAATCATGCAGCCGATGGTTTGCCGCGCCTGAGTGCAGGTTTTTCCGACGATGCCGGAAAGCGACCACTTGTCGGAATGAACCGACTCGTTTAAGGCTGAACCTGTCAGATCGGGAGAACCGGAATTCCGGTGCCGAAGGAGCAACCGCCCCGGAAACTCTCAGGCCCAAGGACCGCTCTGACATGAAGGACTCTGGAGAGTGGTGCCCTGCGCGCCCGCCGACGGGATAACGATCTCAGGCAACAGGACAGAGGGGGCATCAAGACCTGCGGATCGCGCGGGGAAAGGATGCCGATTGATTGATTCACATGGTCAGCGCGGCGCATCGAAAGGGTGACGATGAGCGAGCTTTGGCATTTGCCACTGGAAGAACTCCACGTGGAACTGGGTGCCAAAATGGTGCCATTCGCGGGCTATTCCATGCCGGTCCAATACGGTCGGGGCGTGATGAAGGAACATTTGCATACGCGCGCCGCAGCGGGTCTGTTCGATGTCAGCCATATGGGTCAGGTGATCCTGCGCGGGCCGGATTACGCCACTATCGCTGCAGCGATGGAGACGCTGGTGCCTGTCGATGTCGCGGGGTTGGGCGTGAACCGGCAGCGTTACGGCTATTTCACCAATGATGCGGGCGGGATCGAGGATGACCTGATGCTGGCCAATCGGGGCGATCACCTGTTCGTGGTGATCAACGCGGCCTGCAAGGCGGCGGATATCGCCCTGATGCAGGCGGGGCTGCCTGCGGATGTCACGCTTGAAGTGATCGAGGACCGCGCGTTGCTGGCTTTGCAGGGACCGCAAGCCGAGGATGTGCTGGCCGCGTTGAACGGTGCCGTGCGCGGGATGCGGTTCATGGATGTGGCCGATCTGGAGCTTGCCGGCGCGGAGTGCTGGGTGTCGCGGTCAGGCTATACCGGCGAGGACGGTTTCGAGATTTCGGTGCCCGCCGCGCAGGCCGAAGATGTGGCGCGGGCCTTGCTGGCGGACGCGCGGGTGGAGGCTATCGGCCTGGGCGCGCGGGATTCGCTGCGGCTGGAGGCGGGGCTTTGCCTTTACGGCCATGATATCGACGCCACGACCTCGCCGATCGAGGCAGGTCTGGGCTGGGCGATCCAGAAGGTGCGCCGCACGAGTGGCGCGCGCGAGGGCGGGTTTCCCGGTGCGGCGCTTATCCTGACCCAGCAGGTGCAAGGCGCCCCGCGCGCCCGCGTTGGCCTGCGGCCGGAGGGACGCGCCCCGATGCGTGAGGGCGTGCCGCTTTTCGTGCAGGCCGAAGGTGGCGTTGCGGTGGGCACTGTCACATCCGGCGGTTTTGGTCCCTCAGTGGGCGCGCCTGTTGCCATGGGGCTGGTCGCACGCGATCATGCCGCTGTGGGCACGCAGTTGTACGGCGAGGTGCGGGGCAAGCGGCTGCCGGTTGCGGTGGTGGCTCTGCCGTTCACGCCTGCGAATTTCAAACGTTAAACCATGTCATCAGCGCCAATCAAAAGGGACGAAAGCGATGAAATACACTGAAGATCATGAATGGCTGCGGATCGAGGGCGATCTGGTCGTTGTCGGGATTACCGAACATGCCAGCACGCAACTTGGCGATGTGGTGTTTGTGGAATTGCCGGAGGTCGGCACGATGGTCGCCGCGGGTGACGAGATCGTGGTGATCGAAAGCGTCAAGGCGGCCTCGGATATCGCGGCCCCGCTGGATGGCGAGATTGTCGAGATCAACAACGTGATCGTGGACGAACCCGGCAAGGTGAACAGCGATCCGACCGGAGAGGCGTGGTTCTTCAAGATGAAGATCGACGATCTGTCCTTGCTGGACCAGTTCATGGACGAAGATGCTTATAACGAGCTGATTGATTAACGCATCCGCTCAGCGGCCTGATCCTGTGTGCCTGGTGCACCGGTGTCAGGCTTTGACGGGAAAAGCCGACACAAGCGCGGGCGCGACATGCCCCGCGTGACAGGTCGAAAGTGAATACCGAGCGGACATACAAGGGGACCGGGCGATGACCTTCAAGCCAACCGATTACCAGCCTTATGATTTTGCCAATCGTCGCCACATCGGGCCGTCGCCCTCTGAAATGGCCGATATGCTCGAAGTGGTCGGTGCGGCCGATTTGGGTGCGTTGATCGACGACACATTGCCCCCCGCGATCCGGCAGAAAGAGCCGCTCGCGTTTGAAGACCCGCGTTCCGAGCGCGAACTTCTCTACCACATGCGCCAGGTCGGCAAGCGCAACACCGTGCTGACCAGCCTGATCGGGCAGGGCTTCCACGGCACGGTCACACCTCCCGCGATCCAGCGCAATATCCTTGAAAATCCGGCGTGGTATACGGCCTATACGCCGTATCAGCCTGAAATCAGCCAGGGCCGGCTTGAGGCGCTGCTGAACTACCAGACCATGGTCAGCGACCTGACAGGGCTGGAAATCGCCAACGCCTCGCTGCTGGACGAGGCAACAGCGGCGGCGGAAGCCATGACCATGGCGCAGCGCGTCGCCAAGTCCAAAGCCACGGCCTTTTTCGTCGATGAAAACTGCCACCCGCAAAATATCGGCGTGATCCAGACCCGTGCCGCCCCCTTGGGAATCGAGGTGATCGTGGGTGCGCCCGAGGATTTGCCAGCCGACAAGGTATTTGCCGCGATCTTCCAGTATCCGGGCACCCACGGCACCCTGACCGATTTCACCGCGCAGATGGATGCACTCCACGCCAACAAGGCCATCGGCATCGTCATCGCCGATCCCATGGCGCTCTGCCTGCTCAAGGAACCGGGCGCGATGGGGGCCGATATCGCCGTGGGCAGTACGCAGCGCTTTGGCGTGCCCTTGGGCTATGGCGGGCCACATGCGGCCTATATGGCCTGCCGCGACGCGTTCAAACGCGCCATGCCGGGGCGCTTGGTCGGTGTCTCCATCGATGCCAATGGCAACCGCGCCTATCGGCTGTCGCTGCAAACCCGCGAACAGCATATCCGGCGCGAGAAAGCGACGTCCAACGTCTGCACCGCGCAGGCGCTGCTGGCAGTCATGGCATCGTTCTATGCCGTGTTCCACGGCCCTGAAGGCCTCAAGGCCATCGCGCAGCGCATCCACCGCAAGACCGTGCGTCTGGCGCGCGGTCTTGAAGAGGCGGGATTTACTGTCGAACAAAGCCATTTCTTCGACACGATCACTGTGGATGTTGGCCCGCTGCAAGCCGCCGTCATGAAATCGGCGGTCGATGAAGGCATCAACCTGAGCGCCGCGGGCACAAGCCGCATCGGCATCACGCTGGATGAAGTCACCCGCCCCGACACGATCGAAGCCGTCTGGCGCGCCTTCGGCATCACCCGCAAGGATGAAGGCATCGCCCCCGGTTTCGCCCTGCCCGATGCGCTGGTGCGCCAGACCCCCTACCTGACCCACGGCGTTTTCCACATGAACCGGGCCGAGACCGAGATGATGCGCTACATGCGCCGCTTGGCCGACCGCGATCTAGCATTGGACCGCGCGATGATCCCGCTCGGCAGCTGCACCATGAAGCTGAACTCGGCGGCGGAAATGATGCCGCTCAGCTGGCCCGAGTTCTCCGACATGCACCCGTTCGTGCCGCTGGATCAGGCCGCTGGCTATGCCCATATCGTCACGGATCTGAGCGAGAAACTCTGTCAGGTCACCGGCTATGACGGCATGTCGATGCAGCCCAATTCCGGCGCGCAGGGCGAATATGCCGGGCTTCTGACCATCGCCGCCTACCAGCGCGCGCAGGGGCAGGGGCATCGCAACATCTGCCTGATCCCGATGAACGCCCATGGCACCAACCCGGCTTCGGCGCAGATGGTCGGCTGGACAGTGGTTCCGGTGGAATCCTCGGCCAATGGCGACATTGATCTGGATGATTTCCGCGCCAAGGCGGAAAAGCATTCGGCCAATCTGGCAGGCTGCATGATCACATACCCCTCGACCCATGGCGTGTTCGAGGAAACCGTGATCGAGGTCTGCAAGATCACCCATGATCACGGCGGTCAGGTCTATATCGACGGGGCCAATATGAACGCCATGGTGGGCCTGTCGCGCCCCGGCGATCTGGGCGGCGATGTCAGCCACCTCAACCTGCACAAGACCTTTGCCATTCCGCATGGCGGCGGCGGCCCCGGCATGGGGCCGATTGGCGTCAAGGCGCATCTGGTGCCTTATCTGCCCGGCCATGCGATGACGGGCGGCACGGAAGGCCCGGTCTCGGGCTCGCCTTACGGGTCGGCCTCGATCCTCACGATCAGTTGGGCCTATTGCCTGATGATGGGCGGCGAAGGTCTGACACAGGCGACGCGGGTGGCGATCCTGAACGCCAATTACATCGCCAAACGGTTGGAAGGGGCCTATCCCATCCTCTACAAAGGCCCGACGGGCCGCGTCGCGCATGAATGCATCATCGACGTGCGCCCCTTCGCCGAAAGTGCGGGGGTCACCGTGGACGATATCGCCAAACGCCTGATCGACTGCGGCTTCCATGCGCCCACGATGAGCTGGCCTGTCGCGGGCACGCTGATGGTGGAACCCACCGAGTCCGAGACCAAGGCCGAGCTGGACCGTTTCTGCGATGCGATGCTGGCCATCCGCGGCGAGATTGCCGATATCGAAGAAGGCCGCAGCGATCCGGCCAACAACCCGCTGAAACACGCGCCCCACACGGTCGAGGATTTGGTGGGCGATTGGGACCGCCCCTATACCCGCGAACAGGGCTGCTTCCCTCCGGGTGCCTTCCGTGTCGACAAATATTGGCCCCCCGTCAACCGCGTCGACAACGCGTGGGGCGACCGCAATCTGGTCTGCACCTGCCCGCCGATGACGGATTATGCCGAAGCGGCAGAGTAAGTCAGCGACCGAAACAAACACGCCGCCGGAAGGAAACCTCCGGCGGCGTTGTCATGTCGCTTGCCGCAACATCACTCCCTTGCGCGGAGCACCTGCGCGGGGCGCGCGGCCAGTGGGCGCCATGCGAAGGCCAGGCCGGAAAGTAGCGTCGCCAAAATACCGCCGACAACGATAGCCAGCGCCGAGGGCCAGTTGATACTGTAACTCGTCTGCATGATGAAGGTGCTGACAGCCCAGCCGCCTGTTATTCCGGCCGCCAGAGCCACCACACCTGCCGCACCGCCCAGCAGCGCCGCCCGCAGCGCGAAGCTGCGCAGGATGCGCCCGCGGCTTGCCCCCAGCGTCTTTAGCACCGCCGCCTCATAGGTCCGCGCGCGCTCCCCCGCTGCGGCGGCACCGATCAGCACCAGAAAGCCTGTCAGCAAGGTTGCCGCTGCACCATAGGACGTGGCGGCGGCAAGTCCGGCCAGCACGTCCGAGACCTGATCAATGGCATCGCGCACGCGGATCGCCGTGATATTGGGTGCCGATCCGGCAACATCGCGCAGGATCTGGGCCTCGGCAGCTTCCTCGGCATAGACGGTGGAGATGAAGGTATGCGGCGCGCCAGCCAGCGCGTTTTCGTTCATCGTCAGCACGAAACCCATCGCACCGGTAGAGAAATCCACCTCGCGCAGGCTGGTGATGGTGCCGATGATATCGCGGCCCAGCACGTTCATGGTGATGGTGTCACCAAGCCCCACACCCATCTCGCGGGCTTCTTCCTCGGCAAAGCTGATCTGCGGCGGGCCGTCGTAATCGTCGGGCCACCATTCACCTGCCAGAATACGCGTGCCTGAAGGGATGGCATTGGCGTAGGTCACAGCGCGGTCACCCGTAACGACCCAGTGATCGCCCGCCACTTCCCGCGCCGGACGGTCGTTGATCTGCGTGATCACACCGCGCAGCATTGGGGCGGAGTCGATCCGTGAGACGGCAGGATCATTCTCGAGCCGGTCCAGAAACGCGGGCATCTGGTCGCGCTGGATGTCCACGAAGAAATAGGAGGGCGCCACCTCCGGCAGATCGCGGTCGATGGCGCTGCGCAAATTGCCGTCAATCTGACCGACGGCGGCCAGAACCGACAGGCCAAGGCCCAGCGACAGCACAACCGATGTCGCCTCGTCGCGCTGCCCGCCGATCGCCGCAAGTGCCCAACGCAGAACCGGACGACCCCGCGCCGTGGCGCGCAGCCGCTTTGTCAGGGCGCGCAGCCCGCGTGCGGTCAAACTCAGCAGGATCAAAGAGCCAAGTATGCCGCCCGCTGTCCAGAGCGTCAGCATCGCGGCCCCGGAAAAGGCCATGGCTGTCCCGATCAGGGCTGCCAGCAGGACAAGGATCATGATCAGCATCCGCGTCGGCGGCAAGCTCCGGCTGGAGGACAGCGCATCGCGGAATAGCGTGGCGGCGCGCACTTCGTCGGTGCGCGACAGCGGCCATAGGGTGAAGATCAGCGCGGTCAGCGCGCCATAGATGGCCGCCTCCATCAAGGGGGCAGGGTGGATGGTGAATACCGCAGGCACCGGCAGTCGCGATTCGAGAAAAGGACCCAGCGCCATCGGAATGGCGGCACCGAGGATCAGCCCCAGCATGATGCCAAGGATGCTCAGCGCCCCGATTTGCAGGAAATAGGTCTGGAAGATCGTGGCACGGTCTGCGCCCAATGTCCGCAAGGTGGCGATAACGCTGGTTTTTCCCGCCAGATAAGCGCGCACGGCCGCCGAGACGCCAACACCGCCCACGGCAAGGCCCGACAGCCCGACAAGGATCAGGAACGATCCGAGCCGGTCCACGAAAAGTGCCACGTTCGGCGCACCGTTGCGGCTGTCGCGCCAGCGTGCGCCCGCACCTTCGAACTCGGCCCTGACGCGCGCTTCCAGCGCGTCCAGATTGCTGCCTTCGGGCAGTAAAAGCCGGTATTTCGTGGAATAGAGCGTGCCTTCGGTCAGCAACCCGGCCTCGGCCAGCGCCTCGGTCAACACGATGGTGCGCGGGCCAAGGCCAAAGCCGTCCGCGCCGCTGTCGGGCTCGCGCAACAGCGAGGCCATCAGGCGGAACTCCTGCGTACCAAGGCGGAACGTATCGCCAATCTGCAGCCCCATCCGGTCTATCAGAAGTTGCTGCATCACTGCACCGGGAAGGCCATCTTCCCCGGCCAGTGCTTCGCCCAGCGGCATATCGGGCGCAAGCGCGACCCGCCCGTTCAGCGGATAGGCCGCATCGACGGATTTGACCTGCGTCAGCCCGCGTTCTGCCGTCTCGCCCTCGCCGGCGACGACCATCGAGCGGAAATCCGTGACCTCCGAGACCGCGACGGCGATCGTCTCCATCCAGGCGCGTTCGTCCTGCGTGGCAAAGCGGTAGGTCAGATCGATCTCGGCATCGCCACCCAGAATGGCCGCGCCCTCGCGGGCCAGACCGGCCTCGATGCTCGCGCGCACTGACCCGACGGCGGCAATCGCGGCCACACCCAGCGCCAGACAGGCCAGAAATATGCGAAAGCCGCCAAGGCCGCCGCGCAATTCCCGTGCCGCAAAGCGCGCCGCGATACGAAGGCTCATTCCGCAGCCTCGGCAGCGGAGTTTTCTTCCGTGTCGATGCGTCCGTCCCGCAGCCGGATGATCCGGCTGCACCGCGCGGCCAGTTCGTCGGAATGGGTGACCAGCACCAGCGTTGCACCGTGCTTGTCGCGCAGGCCGAACAGAAGGTCGATGATCGCCGCACCGTTTGTGCCGTCCAGATTGCCGGTCGGCTCATCTGCCAGCAGGATATCGGGGCGCGGCGCGGAGGCGCGGGCCAGCGCCACGCGCTGCTGTTCGCCGCCCGACATCTGCGAGGGATAGTGATCGGCACGGCTGGCCAGACCCACGGCCTCAAGCTCGGCCTTGGCACGCGCGAAAGCATCGCGGTGGCCTGCCAGTTCCAGAGGTGTCGCCACGTTTTCCAGCGCCGTCATCGTCGGGATGAGGTGGAAGGATTGGAAGACCACCCCCATATGATCCCGACGGAAGCGCGCCAACTGGTCCTCGGTCATGTCGGTCAAATCCTGACCCAATGCCGTGATCCGGCCCCCGGTGGCGCGCTCGAGCCCGCCCATCAACATAAGGAGAGATGACTTGCCAGATCCCGACGGACCGACCAAGCCAAGGGTTTCCCCCTTCTGGACATCCAGCGAAATGCCGTGGAGGATATCAACGCGACCCGCATTGCCATCAAGCGACAATGCAGCATCGGTGAGCGAAAGAACCGGAGAAGTCATGGGAATGCGCCTGCTTTCTATTCGTTTTTTGTCATATGGGGCCTTGGTCCCAGCGGGCAAGGTATATGCCGCCTTTGTGCTGCTGCTGGCAGCCTTTATGCTGCCTTTGCAGGCAGAACAGACACGCGCGCCCCTGTCGATCGTGGCTTTCGGGGACAGCCTGACCCAAGGTTACGGGCTGGCGGAAGAGGACGGCTTTGTCCCGCAACTACGCGCTTGGCTGGAAGAGCAGGGGCAGCAGGTCCGTGTCGTGAATGCCGGTGTGTCAGGTGATACCACGTCAGGCGGTCTGTCCCGGATCGAATGGACGCTGAGCGAGGAAACCCACGGCATGATTGTGGCTCTGGGCGGCAATGACTTGCTGCGCGGCTTGGACCCGGCGCTCACGCGCGCCAATATCGAGGGCATTCTGCAGGCGGCGCAGGCGGCGGATATCCCCGTGCTGCTGGTCGGCATGGACGCGCCCGGCAATTATGGTGCCGAGTTCAAGAATGCGTTCGATGCGATCTGGCCCGAACTGGCGCAGGAATATGAGGCGCTTCATTTCGGGAATTTCTTTGCGGGGCTGGAAGAGAGCGACCTGTCCGCCGCGCGCGCCTATTTCCAGCCTGACGGGATCCATCCCAATGCGGAAGGTGTGCGCAAGATCGTGGATGCGATGGGCCCCTCCGTCGTGGAACTCATCGCTGCGGCCGAATCAGCGCGCGCCGTGTCCAACTGAGCGCTGCAAATGCAAAGCGGGCCCAACAGCAGGGCCCGCAACAGGATGTTTCGGTCCGGCGCTCAGGCCAAAGAGATGTTCACTGCCGATTCACGACCGTCACGGCCCGGCTCGATATCGAACGAGACTTTCTGGTTGTCGGCCAGACCGGTCAAACCGGAGCGTTCGACGGCTGAAATATGCACAAATACATCTTTGCTGCCGCCATCGGGTGCAATGAAACCATAACCTTTTGTCGTGTTGAACCACTTCACGGTGCCAGTGGCCATACCGCATCTCCTCTACAGTTATACTGCCCGCCCTGTGCGGCAGCCCGGCTCGTCAGTGCATAATCGAGATACTGACCTGTGAAGGAGCAGGCTATTCGATAGTCATAAACTCGCGCTATTGATTATGTGAGGGGGCCGGAGTCGTTTCAAGAGGGAATCTGAAAGCGTAAACGGTGTGTTTTTCTGTTGTTTTGGCGATTTTTTGCCAAAAACCGACGGATCTGCCTTTGGGCGCGATGTCGATGTGACGCTGCTTGAGCGTGTTGCCGTTATCACAAACAGCTCCCGCAGCATTGCTGCAAAATGAAAAACGGGCGCGCAGGTGAACTGCACGCCCGTCATCGTCCCGGCCCCGAAGGGCGAAACTTTATGCCAGCGAAAGGTTGGTCGCGGATTCGCGTCCATCACGACCCGACTCGATGTCGAAGGTCACTTTCTGGTTGTCGGCGAGGCCTGTCAGGCCCGAACGCTCGACTGCCGAGATGTGTACGAACACATCTTTGCTGCCGCCATCGGGTGCAATGAAGCCGAAGCCTTTTGTGGTGTTGAACCATTTCACGGTGCCAGTGGCCATATCCGTGGTCTCCTGTCTTAAGTCGCCATCCGCAGAGTGCGATGGCCTGGCGTTGGTCGGTCTGGATCGAAGGACTGAGCGCCGTTGGACGGAAGACAGTGGTCGAAAAAGAATAACGTAGCCCGACCCGTATGACAGGTGTTGGCGTAACTTGCAAGATGAATCGCAGCGCTGGTGCGCAGGGTCGAAAATCTTGTCAGGGTATTTGAAGAAAACTTGCCGGAGTTTTTCCATTCAGCACTCGACAAACTCATTGCGGAACGCATCTACTAAGCTTTGTAAAAATAGGGAGTTTTCGGGATGGACGGAGCGATAAACATGTCACGGCACGAAGAGGAACAGCGTCAGGCTGCGGTGACAGAAGCAGCGATGGCCTCGATCCGGCGCAAGGATATGGCGCAGATGGCCGGTGGTTACGCTCTTATGGCGGGGATGTCGGGCTTCGGAGACGCCTCAAACGGGCGCGGGCTATTCCCTGCGATTGTGCACGGGGCCAAGCTGTTCTGCATCGCCTTTGCGTTCCTGGTGCCGAACTATCTGGTCTGGTCGCTCTTGCTGAATTGATCTGCTCTCTCACCCGGAAGCTTATGTATTCCAATACTTGAATGTAATTTGTTTCAGGTGTATGCTCTGGATAACGCGGCGCCACGGGGGTGCTGCATTATCTCAGGACGGAATGCCATGACACTTGACCGTAGCGTATTGATGTTTGCCGGAATCATGGTGCTGCTCAGCGTGGTTCTGACCGCGTTGGTCTCGCCGCTTTTCATGTGGTTCACCGTGTTCATCGGTGTGAACCTGTTCCAATCCGCGCTGACTGGCTTTTGCCCTGCTGCCATGTTATTTCGCAAGCTCGGCGTCAAAAGCGGCATTGCATTCAAGTGATCCGGCGGTTCGTTGAATGAAAAAGGGGGCTCGTCGGAGCCCCCTTAACCTGTGCCAAGCAATCGGATGCCTTAAAGAACCGTCACCACCGTGCCGGTTGGAACGCGTTCGTACAGGTCGATCACATGGTCGTTGATCATGCGGATACAGCCATTGGACACCGAGCGACCGATGCTTTCGGGCTCTGTCGTGCCGTGGATACGGTAGTAGGTATCGCGCCCGTTCTGGAACAGGTAAAGCGCCCGCGCGCCGAGCGGATTGCCTGGGCCGCCGGGCTGCACATAGTCATTGTCGATGAACTTGGTATAGGCGCGTGGATCGCGTTCGATCATCTCATTGGTCGGCCGCCATGTCGGCCATTTCTTCTTCACGTCAATCGTGGCCGTACCGGTGAAATCCAGCCCGGCCTGACCGACACCCACGCCGTAGCGGCGCGCGCGGCCTGTCTCGGTGACGAGATAGAGAAAATGCGCGCGTGGCAGCACCAGAAGCTGGCCGGGGCCGTATTTCGGATCAATTCCTACATCCTGCGGTGCGAAGCGCGGATCGAGAGAAAAACTTCTGGCCTGCGCGAAGACGGTTTGCGGAAAGGCAACGGCGGCAAGAGTTGCGGCGACGAAATGGCGGCGAGAGATCATCTTGAGGTCATATCCTTTGTAGCACGCCACCAGATGTGGCACCGTGTTGCATGCCTTTCAAGAGAATCGGGGCTCACCAAGGGTCAAGCGGCCCCAAAGCGGACAGAGTGTGCCCTTTGGGCCAATCCGCCGCTTTGGCTGAACACTTTAGCGTGAGAATTTCTTGAACTTGATCCGCTTGGGTTCCAGCGCATCGGCACCAAGACGACGCTTCTTGTCTTCCTCGTATTCCTCGAAATTGCCCTCGAACCACTCGACATGGGCATCGCCCTCGAAGGCGAGGATATGCGTGCAGATCCGGTCAAGAAAGAAACGGTCGTGGCTGATGACGACGGCACAGCCCGCGAAATCCACCAGCGCATCTTCCAGCGCACGCAGGGTTTCGACGTCAAGGTCGTTGGTCGGCTCGTCGAGCAGCAGCACGTTGCCGCCCGAACGCAGCAGCCGCGCCATGTGCACACGGTTACGCTCGCCACCCGACAGCAGCGAGACCTTTTTCTGCTGGTCGCCGCCCTTGAAGTTGAAGGCCGAGCAATAGGCCCGCGCATTCACCTCGGCATCGCCCAGCTTGATGATGTCCTGGCCGTCGGCAATGGCTTCCCAGACGTTCTCGTTCGGGTTCAGATCGTCGCGGTTCTGGTCGACATAGGACAGCTTGACCGTATCGCCGTATTCCACAGTGCCCTCATCGGCCTGTTCCTGTCCGGTCAGGATGCGGAACAAGGTGGTTTTACCCGCGCCGTTGGGGCCGATCACGCCGACAATGCCGCCGGGCGGCAGGGAGAAGCTCAGGTCTTCGACCAACAGCTTGTCGCCCATGTGTTTCTTCAGTCCCTCGACCTCGATCACCTTGTTGCCAAGGCGGGGGCCGTTCGGAATGACGATCTGGGCATTGGCCAGCTTTTCACGCTCCGACTGGTTGGCCAGATCGTTATAGGCGTTGATCCGTGCCTTGGATTTGGCCTGCCGTGCCTTGGCGCCCTGCCGCATCCATTCCAGTTCCCGCTCCAGCGTCTTCTGCTTGGATTTATCCTCGCGCGATTCCTGCATCAGGCGCTTGGCCTTTTGTTCCAGCCAGCTTGAGTAATTCCCCTCGTAGGGAATGCCGCGGCCACGGTCGAGTTCCAGAATCCAGCTTGTGATGTCATCGAGGAAATAGCGGTCGTGGGTGACGATCAGGATCGTGCCCGCATAGGCCATCAGGTGGTTCTGCAACCATGCGATGGTTTCGGCGTCAAGGTGGTTGGTCGGCTCGTCCAGCAGCAGCATGTCGGGCGCCTCAAGCAGCAGCTTGCACAGCGCGACGCGGCGCCGCTCGCCGCCCGAAAGGCCCGCGATGTCGGCGTCGTCCGGAGGGCAGCGCAGCGCCTCGAGGCTGACGTCGACCTGACTGTCCAGATCCCACAGGTTGTTGCTGTCGATCTCGTCCTGCAACGCCGCCATCTCGTCGGCGGTCTCATCGGAATAGTTCATCGCCAGCTCGTTGAAACGCTCCAGCTTGGCCTGTTTGGGCGCGACGCCCAGCATGACGTTCTCGCGGACCGACAGGCTCTCGTCCAGCTTGGGCTCCTGTGGCAGATAGCCGACGGTCGCATCCTTGGCGGCCCATGCGTCGCCTGTGTAATCCTTGTCGAGGCCGGCCATGATCTTCATCAGGGTCGACTTGCCCGAGCCGTTGACGCCCACGACGCCGATCTTGACGCCGGGAAGGAAGCTGAGATGAATGTTCTCAAAGCATTTCTTGCCGCCTGGATAGGCTTTGGAGACGCCTTGCATGTGATAGACGTATTGATTGGCTGCCATGACGCTACTCTTTCCTGTGGTCGGGCGCACCGGCCCGGCGTGACGTGGCCCGGTTTCGCGCGAGGTCGAGCGGGGCCGAATGTGAGTTCATCTGCCATGTAACCGCGCAGCGCGGCGAATTCAATTGGATGTATCGCGCCGTCGCCGCTGGGCCGGTCCGCCGCGTGCGCCCTGCGCGCGGTCCTCGCTATCCAGTGTGGTGCAGGGCGTCTCTGTAGCCGGATCTGTCGCATCGGGCATTGTGATGGGCGCGGCGAAGGGCGTGCGTGCGCGCAGCCAATCCGCCAGCTCGGCCGGCGCCATGGGGCGGGCAAGGCCGTAGCCCTGCACCTGCGGGCATTGTGCGCGGCGCAATATGCTCAGCTGTCCCTGGGTCTCGACGCCTGCCGCGATCACGTCCATCCCGAGGACCGCGCACAGACGGATGATGGAGCGTGTGATGACCCGCGCGCGCGGGTCGCGCCCCAGGCGGCAGATCATCGTGCGATCCAGCTTGATCGCGTCGATTTCCACTGTGGACATATGCGCAAGGCCCGCATAGCCGGTGCCGAAATCATCCAGCGCGACGCGCACGCCCAGTCGGCGCAGACGCGTCACGGCGGCGGTCACGTCCAGTGCGCCCCGGTTCATCATAGTCATCTCGAGAATTTCTATGCAAACCGACTGCGCGGGCAGGCCGCGTGACTGCAGCCCCCAGTCCAGAAGCGCGAGGTAATCTGCATCCGCCAGGATCGAGCTGGACACGTTCAGCGACATGCCCAGATCTGCAAATCCCTGCACGCGCAATTCCGCCAGCGCATCGAGTGCGGCGTTCATCGCCAGATAGTCGATCTCGTTCAGCATTTGGGCCTGCTCGGCGGCGGGCAGAAAGGCGGCGGGCGGCAGCAGGCCGCGCACCGGATGATCCCAGCGCAACAGCGCCTCGCAGCCGGTCACGCGATTCTGGCCCAGATGCGCGATAGGCTGCACATGCACGCAGAACTGCCCCTGCTCGACAGCGTCTTTCAGATCGCGGCTCAGCTGTTGCTCGTCGCGGTGACGGCGGCCCAGCTCGGGGGTATAGAGGATCGCGCGGCCGCGTCCGGCCTCCTTGGCGCTGTAGAGGGCCTGATCGGCCTGCCGGATCAGCGCCTCGCCATCCAGCGCGATGCCGTCGCCGGATCCAGGCATGCTTGCCCCGACCGAGACGCCGGGCAGAATGATCTGGTCGCGCCATCCCAGCGGGCGCCCGGCCATCTCCAGTACGGCGTCAGCCCGGCGGGCGAGGCGCGCGCGGTCGCCGATATCTGGGCAGATCAGCAGAAATTCGTCGCCGCCCATGCGGCAGGCCAGATCGCTTTCGCCCGCGACCTCGGTCAGCGCGCCTGCGACATGGACCAGCACGGCGTCGCCCGCCGCGTGGCCCAGCGTGTCGTTGATGTCCTTGAACCGGTCGAGATCGAGTTGCAGAACGCCCATTGATCCGGCCCGCAGACTGGTGCGGGCGGTGCTGGATTGCAGGAACTGCGACAGCTTCTTGCGATTGCCGAGGCCGGTCAGGTCGTCGTGGTTTGCCGAATGCTCCAGATCGTCCTTGATCCGGCACAGCGCCGTCTGAACGCGCACCTCGTCCGAGATGTCGCGGCAGGTCACCACGACCATCTTTTGCGCGTCGCCGGGCCCCAGATCGATCAGGGCATGGCTCTGCTGATTCCAAAAGGGCGTGCCGTCCCGCCGCACATGGCGCGTGACGCGGTGTTTCTCGAAAAGCGTGCTTTGCGGATCATAGCGAAACTGCGCCAGCACCTCCGGGCCGGGGCGCGCCTCGGGCGGACTGATGAACTCGGCCGGGTTGCGTCCGCGCATCGCGTCCAAGCTCCAGCCCAGCATCCGTTCGAGCGCGGGGTTCATCCACAAAACGCGCCCGCATATGTCCAACAGAACGATGCCGTCGCGGGCATGATCTAGGATCAGGCCGGTCAGCCATGGCCCCGCCGTGCCGTCCGGCATGGTCGATGGCGGCGCATCGGTGCGGTCCCGCCCGGCGGCTGCACCGGGCGGGTAGCCCTCTATCTGGTCCGAATTTCTGCGCGACACGCCTTTACCCACTTCTTGCCCGTCTCTTTTCAGTCAGGTGGGACCGTGATGCAGCGCCGTTAATATCCGGTGGCCTTCATCACGCTTTGTGGTTAGAAAAATTGACGAATTTTAGGAGTTTGCGGTGATGATGCCGACCCGGCGCCCCCTTTGCCTGCCGCCTGCGCGGCGGGGCAGTGTGATCGGCCTCTTGGGCGGCTCGTTCGATCCGCCGCATGCGGGCCATGTGCATATCACTCGCGAGGCGCTCAAGCTCTTTGGCCTCGATGCGGTTTGGTGGCTGGTCAGCCCCGGCAATCCGCTGAAGGCGCACGGGCCTGCCCCATTGGCGCGGCGGATGGAGGCTGCGCGCGCCATCATGCGCCATCCACGCGTGCATATCAGCGACGCCGAGGCGCAGATCGGCGCGCGCTATACCGCAGATACGCTCGCGGCGCTGCGTGCGGCACGACCGGATGTGCAGTTCGTCTGGCTGATGGGCGCCGACAACATGGTGCAATTCGATCAATGGCAGGACTGGCGCGATATCATGGAAAGCGTGCCGATCGGCATCCTTGCGCGGCCTGGCGCGCGGCTGGCAGCGCGCGCCTCGGTGGCGGCGCGCGTCTACGAGCATGCGCGCGTGCCCCTCGGCGAGGCGCGCAGAATTGGCCGGATCAAGGCGCCTGCCTGGTGCTTTGCCAACGTGCCGATGATGGCGCTGTCCTCGACCCGGCTGCGCGCGGCGGGCAGTTGGTGATGCGCCGTGCCCGTAACCCTCGCAATCGTGAGCGTGCGCGCGGCAGAAGGCGATTGCGGCTTGCGGCCCGCTGCGATTAGATCCGCCGCATGACACATCCATTCTCCAGGCGTTTCTTTTTGGGCGGCGCTGCGGCGGCGATGGCGGGCTGCGCGCAGGCGGGTGCGCCTGCCGTATCGCTGCGCCCGCAACTGCGGCCCGGCGATCTGGGCCAACTGCCCGATGCCGGCGCGCTGATCGATGCCGCACGCCTTGGCGGGCGTGTAGGCTATGCTGTGATCGACATGACCACCGGCACGGTCATGGAGGCGCGCGAGGGCGCCGAAGGCTTCCCGCCGGCGAGCGTGACCAAGGCGATCACAGCGCTCTATGCGCTGGATGCTTTGGGCCCGACCTACCGGTTTCGTACGCGGCTGATGGCGACCGGACCAGTGATCGATGGTATCATTAAGGGTGATCTGGTGCTGGCGGGCGG